>JAXMHN010000028.1:0-77535 GCA_046346765.1 Verrucomicrobiota bacterium
GACGAAGGTGCTGTCGCCGATGACGCTGACGACCCGACGGGCTTCGGATTCGGGCAAGGCGTGCCGCATGCCCAAACCGACCCCCAAGCTCGCACCCATGCAGACGCATGTGTCCATCGCGCTGAATGGCGGCAAGACTCCCAGGGTGTACCAGCCACTGTCGCCGGCGACGAGGCAGTCGTGTTTGCGCAAGGTATCGAAAACCAACCGGTATTGACAGCCGTCGCAAAGTTGCGGCGGCTTGCCCGCCGGTCGGACCGTCTCCTCGCTTTCGTCGCGGGCGAGGATGCGCTGGACGCGCGTGACGTCCAGTTCGCCGAATCGATACATCGCCGGCTTGCCTTCGATGTCTATGCCCGCGGCCCGAATGGCGTCGACCAGGTAGGGATCACCTTCTTCGATCACCACGCAACGCGTGACCGATCGGGCGAACGAGGCAATCTCCCCAAAGGGCAGGGGATGAGTGAAACCTAGCTTGAGCATCGCCGCGGTCGGAGCCGCTTCCCGCGCGTGCATGAACGCAATCCCCGATGCGATAATGCCGAGCGATGGATCTCCGTCCAGTTTAACATTCAGGGCGGATTGCTCGTTCCAGGCCTCTATCTCCGCCAGTTTGGCGCGCAAGCGGCGGTGGGCCGGCCGGGCGTAGGCCGGGATCATCACGAGATGGCGGACGTTGCGCTCAAAAGAGGCGACTCTGGGCGGGGCGTGCTCGGTTCGCGGGCGCACGATCGTCTTGCTGTGGCAAACGCGCGTCGTGACGCGCAACAACACCGGCAAACTCCACCGCTCCGAGATTTCCATGCCGTGCAGGAGAAAGTCGTAAGCCTCCTGGGAATCGGACGGCTCCAGCATCGGGATGCCGGCGGCGACGGCGTAGCGGCGATTGTCCTGTTCGTTCTGGCTGGAGGCCATTCCTGGATCATCCGCGGAAATCACGACCAGGCCTCCCTTGACGCCCGTATAAGCCGCGGTGAAGAGCGGATCGGCGGCCACGTTCAAACCGACATGCTTCATGGTCGCGATCGCCCGTGCTCCAGCGAACGCCACGCCCAGGGTCACTTCCAGCGCCACCTTTTCGTTGGGAGACCATTGCGCTCGGCCGCCCAGCTCCGCAAATGCCTCCAGGATCTCGGTCGAGGGCGTTCCCGGGTAACCCGCCCCGAGCGCTACGCCTGAATGGAGCGCGGCTAGCGCGATGGCTTCGTCCCCGCTCAACAATTGGCGCTGGGCGAACGATCGGTTCGTCTCAGAATAATGGCGCATTATGTGCCGGGCATCTTCCATTAAAGCGGTTTAACTAGACAGGCGTTATCTGCCAATCTTGCGACATTTCTTGCCACTTTTCCCGGGGAGGGCGCCGCTTTACGCCGGTGGAGGTCAACTTCACAGCGCGAGGACTTCGGCTCGAGTCAGGACGCGCAAACCTTCTGCTTGCAGGGCCTTTTCGGCAGCGGCGACATCGTTGACCTCAACGAGCAGGACCGCCCGGTGATTGGCGACGAATCCGGATGCATTCTCCACATTGATCTGTTGCTGCGCCAGGCAGACGGCCACTTGACGGAGGCCACCCGGCCGGTCCTCAACCTCAATCGGCAGGACATCGAGGGCCGAGACCGGCACCCCATTGTGCTTTAATTGGGCGTAGGCGACGTCGTGATGGTCGACCAACAGCTTGACCACGCCGAACACGCCCGTCCCGGTGGTGGCGACCCATCGGATATTGACGTTGGCTTCCGCGAGCAAGTCGGTCACCCGCGCCAGTTGCCCGATCTTGTTTTCGGCGAAGAGCGCCAGCAGCTTTACGTTCTCCATACGAGGTAGGTGTGGTGCTTCAAAGGACGCGCTGGTCGATCACGCGCCGCGCCTTGCCTTCGGTGACGGGCAGCGTGCAGGGCGGGACTAGCTCGACCTTTGGTTTGACCATGATCTCGGCCCGGATCTTTTCGGTAATGAGGTGCTGGAGGCGAAGCAAGTGGTCCACTTGCCCGTCGAATCCAGCTTCGGCCAGCTCAACCTGAACTGTCATTTCGTCCAGGCCCGCCAGATGTATCAAGTAATTGCGGCCCAATTCGGCCATGCCCATGAGCACGCGTTCGATCTGCTGCGGATAAACATTAACGCCGCGGACAATCAACATGTCGTCGGACCGGCCGGTAATCCGGCGCAGCCTCCGATGAGTGCGTCCGCAAGGACAGGGTTCCGGCATGACAGCGGTGATGTCACGCGTGCGATAGCGAAGCAACGGCATGGCTTCGCGACAGAGGGTCGTCAACACCAGTTCGCCGCAGTTGCCTTCCGGCACAGCCTGGCCGGTTGCAGGGTCGATGATTTCCAGCAAGTAGTTGTCTTCCCAGAGGTGCATCCCCGCCTTGCGCTCACACTCGAAGGCGACGCCAGGCCCATTCATTTCCGACAGACCGTAGGAATTGTAGACGTCCAAACCGAGCGCTTCCTCGATCTTGCGGCGTGACTCCTCCGTGTACGGTTCGGCGCCGATGAAAGCCTTTCGCAAGGCCAGGTCCCGGCGCGCGTCCACTCCATGCTTCTCCAGGAAACTGGCAAAATAAAGGGCGTAGCTCGGAGTCACGTGCAGAACCGTCGTGCGGAAATCCTGCATCAACATCAACTGCCGCTCGGAATTGCCCGGCCCGGCTGGAATGACCATCAGGCCGGCTTTTTCGGCGCCGTAGTGCATCACCAGGGCGCCGGTGAACAAGCCATACGTCATCATGTTTTGGAGGACGTCCCGGGCGGTTACGCCCGTCATGGTGAGCGAACGCGCGATCAACTCGGCGGCGTTGTCCACGTCCTGCCGGGAAAAGTAGAGCGCCTTGGGCTTGCCGGTCGTGCCACTGGAGGTATGCAGCCGGGCGACCTGATGGCGGTCGATCGCCAGCAATCCGTCAGGGTAGTTGGCGCGCAGGTCCGCGCTGGTGGTGAACGGCAAATGGGCGAGGTCTCGTAGGGAACGAATGTGCTCCGGCCGGAGGCCGCGTTCGCTGAGCTGCCGCCGGTAAAAGGGAACTCGGGCGCTAACCCGACCGACGGTCTCTTGCAGCCGCTTCAGTTGCAGTTGTTCCAAAGCGGGCCGCTCCAGCATTTCCATGGCTTGATCCCAGAACATAAAGTCCAGAGCAGCGGCAGCCTGCCAACCAGCGGAGAGTGCCTTCGGCTGCTCGGCGCAGCTAAAAAGTCAATAGAATCTCCGCCCGGAGGAAATCCATGAAGGAACGGTCCTGGTAGTAGTCTCCCGCCCAGATGAACTCGCCCCAAAGGTGGCCGGCGACATGTTTGCTGAACTGCTGTTTGATCACGGTTTGGACGTAGTGGCCGCGAAAATCGCCCCCGCCGAACAAGCCCGGGTTGCGTGCTCGCGTTGCGGTCTGCTCGGGCGCGAACCAGGCGTTGTAATAAGCGGAGACATTCAGGTCTTTGCGGGGACAAAGGCTCCAGCCGGCTCCGAGGCGCTCAAGGTTGTTGATCTGCGCGACACGTCCGCCCGTCTCGTAGATGTAGGAATAGATGTAACCCTCGCTAAACCGCGGCCACCGACCCCAGAGGATGTCGAACATTTCGTCGTCCTTCGACCCGGGATGATCGCCCGATAGAAACTCGAAGACTAAATGGGCCTGGTTCTGCCAGGGATCCCGAAAGAGGTAGCTCAAGCGCGCGTTGGATCCGAAGGCATCCAGCTCTCGCCACAGGTTGCCTCCAGCCCCATCCCGCAGCGTCGGATCCTGCTTCCGGCCGAACTGGTAGGCTCCTTCGACCGAGTACAGCCAATGCTCCGCGGGTGTTCCGACGATCCGTCCACCCAGAGTGAAAATGTCGGCATTGTCGCCTTGGGCAAGTTCGCGATCGTCGCGCTTGTAGATGAAGTAGCCGTCCAATTGCGTTCGCTCGAGCTGCTTGTTGGAAGCGTAGAGGATGATCCCTTGCTCATTTTGCTCGGTCAGATATGCATCCGTTGACCGGCCGATGGTGGGGACCCATTCGTCCGGCCGCGCGTTCTGGTAGATGTAAGCGAGATCGACCTTCGTCTTGAGTTCTGGCAGGTCATAAGTCAGCCGGACGCCATCGAGGAAGAACGACCAGGAGCCGTCGCCTGGCGTGCCGTCAGCCACCAGCCACCAATTCCAATAGTCGCCAAACGCCAGGTCTTGTCGGCCGGCGGTGATCGTCAGCGGAAGATTAAACGCGTTCGTCCATTTCAGATTCAGCACGTCGACAATGCCGTAGCGCCATTCCATTCCGGTTTCTCCCCGGTAAGCGCCGACAAATGACGGGTTCATCCACTGGCGCGGTTCGGCCGACAGGCGGGCGTTGAGACTCAAGCCGCCTACCGGCAGCAAAGAAGCCCAGAGCCTGCCCCGGTAGCGGATCACATCCTGGTCATGAAGGCGGTCACTGCTGGTCAGGCTGACGATGTTGTCGTAAGACTCGTTGCGAACCCGAAGGTCGCCGCCCCAATTGAACCAATCGACCGGCTTCTTTACGCCATTGGCAAAAGCATCGAAGGAGCTGGGGGGCGGGGGCAAGGTGGCGGCCGCCGAGTTGGTCTGGGCTTGAAGAGCTGTATTGGTGGAGGTTGCCACGAGCAAGCCAAGAGCGCCGTGGATCATCCTCAGCCTCGGCCAATCGCGAACGCCTGACATGGTCGCCTTTCTGTCCGCGATGGCGACGAACGGTCTACTGGCGGACAGGCCAGCTACTGAATTCGTGCATCACGTTCAACGCTGCAGGCGGCTGCCGGATGGCCCCAAGGGCTCCGCTGCGACCGCCTGGAAATAAAATGACCTTATACGAAAAGTATATATATTGTCTAGGACTAATTGAAAGTCGCTCAGCTTCGACTGCTAGGATCGGAGGGCGCAAGGAGTGTCGGCCGGTTGAGTGGATCGCGTCGCGCGGCCAGTCGGGATGCATTCCCTCCGCGTTTCCATTCGGGACCTCAAGCCCTCAAGCGAGGCGTTGCCTCCCGCCGACCGCTATCCGCCCCGGCCTGCTTCTTTTCCTGTCTCTCGGCGGCCATCCCTTCGGCCGTCCAGTTTAACCTCGACTGATCCGAACGGCGTCGGGCAAGCTACCGTCCCGATGATTGGCCAGGAATTACGCGAACTGAAAGCGACTCCCAAGGAATTGAGGAAATTTGGACTGCTGGTCGGTGGGGTCTTTCTTCTGCTCGGCGCGTGGTTCTGGTACCGGGGGAAGCCCTTTTACTGGTACACGTTCGTGCCGGGCGTTCCGCTCGTCGGCCTGGGCGCGGTTTGGCCGACCAGTTTGAAGTGGGTGTATCTCGGATGGATGTCGCTGGCGCTGGTCCTTGGGTTCGTCGTTTCGACCGTGCTGCTGACGGTCTTCTATTACGTGATCATGACCCCGGTAGGCCTGATCGCCCGGGCGGTTGGGAAGGACTTCCTCAGCCAAAAGCTCGAACCGGGCGCGGCCAGTTACTGGATCGTGCGGAAGAGTTCGGGCCCCAAGCAGCGGCACGAGTACGAACAGCAGTTTTGAGCGGGCATGAACATACTTGGGATCTCAGCGTACTATCACGATAGCGCCGCCTGCCTGGTCAGGGATGGAGTCATTCTGGCCGCGGCCCAAGAGGAGAGGTTCACGCGCAAGAAGCACGACGAAAACTTTCCGCGGCATGCGGTCGACTATTGTTTGCGCGCGGGTGGGATCACCATCAAGGAAGTGGACTACGTCGTCTTTTACGAGAAGCCATTTCTTAAGTTCGACCGGATTCTGCATTCGTTCCTGGCTTACGCGCCGCTCGGCATTCGAACTTTCCTGAAGGCCATCCCGCTCTGGATCAAGGACAAGATCTGGATGAAGGCGGACCTGCAAAAGGAATTGGACTTTGACGGTCCCATCCTCTTTCCCGAGCACCATGAATCGCACGCCGCCTCTGCTTTCCTGCCTTCGCCCTTCGAAGAGGCGGCCATTTTAACAGTCGATGGAGTCGGCGAATGGACCACGACCAGTTACGGCCTGGGTCGAGGCAATCAGATCGAGCTTCAGGGTGAACTCCACTTCCCGCATTCGCTCGGCCTGCTTTATTCCGCCTTCACCTACTACACCGGTTTTCGCGTTAACTCGGGTGAGTACAAACTCATGGGCCTTGCCCCTTACGGCGAGCCGAAATATCGCGACTTGATTTTCAAGGAATTGATCGATCTCAAGGACGACGGTTCCTTTCGGCTCAACATGCGGTATTTCAATTATGGCGTGGGCCTGACCATGACCAATGAGCGCTTTCACCGCCTCTTTGAGGGTCCGCCACGCAAGCCGGAATCCAAATTGACGCAGCGCCACATGGACCTGGCCAGCTCCATTCAAGAGGTCACCGAGGAGATCATGTTCCGCATGGCCCGTCATCTTCGGCAGCAAACCGGGTCGCGCCAACTTTGCCTGGCCGGCGGCGTCGCCCTCAATTGCGTGGCCAACGGCCGCATCCTCCGCGAGAAAGTTTTCGACCGCATTTGGATTCAGCCGGCCGCGGGCGACGCGGGCGGCGCGCTCGGGGCTGCTTTGCTCGTTTGGCATCAGTATCTCGGCAACAAGCGGAAGGCCAATGGCCGGAAGGATTCACAAACCGGCTCGTTCCTCGGCCCTTCCTTCTCCAGCGAAGAAATTAGGGCATTTCTGCAGCAGCAGAATGTCCCCTTCACCGAACTGACGCCCGCGGAGGTTCCGGAGCGGGTGGCGGACTTGATTGCGAGCGAAAAGGTGATCGGGTGGTTTCAAGGCCGAATGGAGTTTGGGCCCCGGGCGCTCGGAGGACGTTCCATTATCGGGGACGCGCGCTCCTCGAGCATGCAGGAGACGATGAACTTGAAGATCAAGTTCCGCGAGAGCTTCCGCCCCTTTGCTCCGACCGTGTTGCACGAGCGTGTTGGGGACTATTTCGAGCTGAACACGGAGAGCCCGTATATGTTGCTGGTTGCGCCAGTCGCCCCGTCGATGCGACGGGAAATGACCCAGGCGGACCAGGGGCTCTTTGGGCTGGAGAAGCTGCTGCGGATTCGATCGACCATCCCGGCTGTGACTCACGTGGACTATTCCGCCCGGGTTCAGACGGTGACGGCCGAGGAGAACGGGGTCTATTACCGGATGATCAAGAAATTTGAGGAGAAGTATGGTTGTCCGGTGATCATCAACACCTCCTTCAACGTGCGTGGGGAGCCGATTGTATGCACACCCGAGCACGCTTATCTCTGCTTCATGCGGACCAACATGGACTATCTCGTTCTGGAAAACTTTCTGCTCGAAAAGAAGGACCAGAAACCACTCGACAAGGACATCAACTGGCTCAAGGAGTTTGAGTTGGACTAACCCTATCTTTGGCCTCAACATCCCCGCCACAGTCATTGCGTCTCTCCGCCCTCCGGGCTTCCATCACTCCCAGACGGCGATTCGTGCGCACGACTGACCAGCGGCAACCATGAGTAAAAACAACGAGACAAACCCAGCTCCTCCAGCCCAGCCCAAAAGTCGGCGCGCTCTCCTCATCAACCTAAGCCTTTCCGCCGCCAGCCTGCTCGTCTTTGTCGCCCTCCTCGAGCTCGCCTTCCGCCTCCTCGGCTACGGCAACGTCGAAATCTACCAGGCCGATCCGCAACTCTACTGGAAGCTCAAGCCCAACCAGCATTGTTACACCAAAGTCGATCATCGTCCCGTCAACATCAATGCTCACGGCACGCGCGGTCCCGACTTTCAGACCGCCAAACCTCCCGGCACCCTGCGCATTCTGTCTCTGGGCGATTCCCGCACGTTCGGCTGGGGTTTGGCCGAACCGGAAACGTATTCGGGCGTCTTGGAATCGCTTGTCCGGCAACATTTCGCCGGCCAACGGAACGTGGAAGTGATCAATGCAGGCGTCAATGCCTGGTCTTTTCCGCAAATGACGGTTTATTTTCGCGAGCATGGGCTTAAGTATCAGCCGGACGTGGTCTTGGTGGGCGATGCCAACCTCTGGACTCAATTCTCCGAACAGAACAGCCCCGACTTCGTGAGGAAGTTTATGCGTCGGGTGCAACTGAAGAATTTCCTGCGCCGCTTTGCCCTCTACCATTACTTCGTCGAAGTGAAGCTGAAAGAGGTTTACGAAAAGTACCGGGTCAAGTTTGTCCCTGTCGATCCCGGCCAAGATAAGCTTTTTCAGGAACAGCAGCAGAAGGACCCGGACGCTTTCTTCCGGGATGCGATCGACCAGCTCTGCACGCTGGCCTTGAGTAACCGGGTCAAACCGGTCCTGGTTTATTTTCCGACCCAGGACGAAGCCAACCGTCCGCGGCAGCGCAATTTGCGCGAGGCCAAAGCGGGCATCGCCCAGAAGCTGCACATCCCCTTCGTGGACTTAACGCCGGACCTGCCTGCCACAGGCGAACCGCTTTACCTCGACGCCGACCCGATCCATTTTAATGTGAAGGGCAATCAGATCATCGGCACGCGTCTCTTTCAAACCGTCACCAACCTGCTGTCTCCGTGAAAAGATTTTCCATCCTCAAAGAGTTCTGGACCTTCCTTCGCGTCCGCAAGAAATGGTGGTTGACGCCGATTGTGATGTTCCTGGTGCTGTTCGGCGCATTGCTCGTCGCCGCCAAAGGCTCCGCTCTCGCGCCTTTTATCTAAAGTCTGTTTTAGGATCTCGGCGCTTCGGCGGGGACCCGTTGCTCCGTTTGCTTCGTTGCTCCGACCCGGGCTGCGGCCGGGAGGCTCGCGTTCCTTTTTGGGACGCGCCTCGATGCCCCGATGCGTGTCAGTAACGGCGAGACCCCTTGTATCTTCCAGTGGAGACTGCGAAGGACCGAGGGACGCCAGTCCCGCCGCAGCACCCATCGCAGGTCTTCAATAACTCTAGAAGGTGTATGACAAGCTGGGAGAAATCAGAGTGGTTCGAGACTTGGCTCAGACTGGCCAGATCCCACGGGCACTAAGAGTCCGGGCCGTTGTCACGGAGCTAGTTTGCTCACCAGCCAGCGGTGTTTGCCTCGTGAGGTCTTTTCGACATCGTTGACCGGACGCAGCTCCACGTGGAAGTCGTCGCCTAACTTGCGGCGAATCGCTTCTTCCATCGCCGGCAGGCGCGACGCCTGAAACCCAGGCGCTGCCACATAGCGGAACTCGGCCTGGCCAGGTTCTTCCTGATAAAACTGGACCGCGTAAAGGTCGTCGAAGACTGCATCGTGCATGTTAAAGGCGGTCAGTGAAATACGCCGCCGCTGCCGCTGACCAGAAACTCCTGCTCGCGTCCGGCGACGTCGCTGACCGCCGGCCAGGGGAACTCCAGGTTGCCACTGGGTTCGGCTTCGGGCGCGCGCCGATAGTCGATCGCCTTCGACCAGGGCCCGCGGGCGACGGAGTCCTCGACGATGCGGACATAGTCGCCTGTCTTATACCGGACGAGCGGCATGGCCATGTTATGGAAAGATGTGCCGATGACCTCCCTCAGCCCGTCCTCATTGGCCGGGCCGAATTCGACAAAGCCGTACTGGGGCACGAAGTAACAGAGTTCCGAGGCCTGCCCTTCCCCCTGCCAGCACGATGCGTTCGGAATGCCCATACCAGCGATAGACCCGGCACCGAAAGACTCGCTCAGCAACCGCTTCTGCGGCAGGGTCAGACGTTCCGAACCGCAAAGAAGGCCGCGCAGCGGCGTCCGCCAGGCTTGCCCGATTTCTCCAGATATTCGGCCAACTGCAGCGCGGCCGAGGGATACGCATGGAGCAGGTCGGGCTTGAACTGTTCGATCGCTGCCAGGTACTCGGGCAAGCGCGCTTCAGTGAGGTGATAGGAAGAGAGCATCAACCAGTCCCGCGTCGCGTCGTAGGAAGCGATTTTGCCCGCGGCGGTCGAGCCGACGACGTGTCCCCGGATGAGCGCAAGCCTGGCCCCGTCAAAATAGCCGGCGCGCCGCCAGATGGTCTCCCAGAACGCTTGTTCTTTCGGGCGGCTGACTCCCTTTTGCAGGTAAAAGCCCACCGGAACGCCGGTTGACCCGCCGGTGGTGATATAGAGCCGCTGGCTGGCGGGAACGTCGGACGCCACCAGAGCGTCGCGTTGCTCCAGCAGATCCTTCTTTTCCAGGAACGGGCAATGTTTCAGATCGTCGAAGGTGTGAACGCCTCGGGCGAAAACCTGCCTGGGCGAACTTGCGGTGGTAATAAGGGCAGTAACTAGCGGCCTGATGCATGGTCCGCCGGAGTTCCTTGAGCTGATACTCGCGTATCTGCTCTCGGCTCCACTGCTCGCCTTCCAGGGCCAGGCGCTTGAACTCCGGGTAATGCTTGCCCCAACGCCAGGATGGTGGCAGGTGCCGGTAGACGAGCCCAGCCGTCCTTTGGACGCCCGGAGGCAAGCTGCCATAGAGCTTCAGGAGCGGGTAAAGCCGGTCTTCCAAGCTCATTAAACAGAAAGCGATTGGCGATCGCGTTCGATCGCTCCGGCCCACCCGAAGTGCGGGCGGAAATCAAAGGTGTCCTCCAAATGGTCAATCTGGCCGCTCCAGGCCGCGTGATCCGAGATCACCTCGATTTGCTCAGCCGTGAAAGGAGTAAAACTCATCGCGCGCATTTGAAAGCTGTTTTTGAGCAGCCAAATTTTCCGCCATTCGAAGCCCATCAGGGTCGCCGCGACCGCGTCGACTGCCGCCGGGTGCGTTCCCGCGACGATGACGCCGCAGGGTTTGGCATCGGGCGCCATCGGCCCATTGCCTTCGCCCCCGACAATGCCATCCACCACTGCCAGGTAACGGATCGGCTTCTTTCGCGGTTGTCCCGTCCGGTCAAAAAAGAACAGGCATTTGTTCAGGTCGAGAACCATCCGCCAGCAAGTGTCGTTGCCATGCCAATTGCCCGAGCGCACCACCTTCTGGGTGTCGCCGAATACAAGGCGTCCCGCCTTTTTGACCGGCACAAACAAACGGGAAAGGGCGGAGCGCCCTTTCAGCCACCGCTTGGCGCGGCCCATCCAGGCATGCTCCAGGCGGGCCTTGGTCGTCGCCTTGGGAAACTGGTCGCCGCCCTGGTCTGGCGTTCCTTCCGTATGATGGGGCAGCCAATTTTTGTTCGCATTGATCCCAACCAGGTTTTTCAACGCGCAAGTGATGCCTACTTTCTTGTGCGTCTTGAGCTTCGGCAGGTTGATAAAGACGTCCGCGGCCATCGGCGTGCCGCACAGGAGGTATTCGTGCCGCTCACCCTGATGCATCCGGTTCGTCTCCGCCATGTCATAGGACGCCCCGTAAAGCCGACCTTGTCCGAGGTAGCCGACAAATTCACTGGCGGCATCCAGCCGCACATGGGCGCTGCCGAGCGGATCTCCCGCCAGCTTCGTCTTGGCAACAACCACGCCGTCGATGGCTTTCCACTCTTCGGGCCGCAAATCCAGCAGGTCGATATTGATTCCAGGGAACGCGGTCCGGCAGCGTGCCAACATCTCGTCCAGGGCGCAATAGCTACGCAGTTTGGCGAAGGAAGAATCGGTCTGGGGCGCGTCGCAAATGACGATGGAACCCCGTCCTTCCAATCGGGTCGCGGCCCACCGTGTCACAGCTTCGATAACCACCGGATGCGTCACTACGTGCTCCCAACGATCAGGACCGGGAAACCTCTCGTCGTGTTCCTTGACCCAGTTGGGCTTGAGGACAATCCGATCACCCGGACGAATGAAATCAGGAGCCAGCGCCAAGGCTGCCAGCGCGCGCTCCACCGCCGTCCCAATCGCGGCTGGATCGCCATAGTGGCTTGGAGCCTTGAGAGCCGCCACTTTGGCGGTCGCACTCGAGTCCAAATCATTGTTGAGGTCGGTTTGTTTCATCCCGATGCATGTGTCGCGCTCCATCGGTATAAACGCAGGCAATGGGAAACGCAACCCACAGCCTCCGGCCCCCTTCAATTCGCAATTGGCGCCTCCACAGGACGCTTTGCCGCCGGAATGCATCTGCCGCCGGCATCAAATCCCACGCTCCCCGGGCAACCGGCCTGCGCGGCGGTCGCCAGGCCAGGGTGCGGCTTGGCCAGGCAGGTTTGAAAAAATGGACAAACCCTTGCGCAGCACACCATGGATCAATGCTTTGGAACCGTGTTCAATTGTGCCACAATTGTGAACACGAGTCCCTGCCAGGGGATGCTCATCTAGGGCGATGCTCGCTTTGGCCGGGATGGAGGAGTCAGCCGGGCTTCGGTGCCAGGGTTTCGCGCGCGACGTCGCCCGCTCTTTTAACGATGCGGCTGAGGGTGACCGAACAAGACATCGAGAAACGCGTTGATCCGCTCTTCGGCTTCTTGCTCGGAGATGTCCTGGATGCAGTGAGGAACGGGGAATCGGCAGTAATCGAAGCACTGTTTGAAAGGGCATGGCTTGCCTTCAATCCATTGGGCCAAAGGATGGATGGGCGCAAACCATTCGGGCAACTGGGGCCCGAAAAAGGTGAAGGTTGGCACTCCCAGGAGCGCGGCGAGATGTCCGGGGCCGGAATCGTTGCCAATCAGGAGGCTGCTGCGGTCGATGGCGGTCAGCAATTCCTCCAGGGTCTTCGGAACGAGCGCGGTCGATTCCCCCTGGCTGACCCACCAGTCGCGTTGGGCGGAGTCGCAGATGACCTGCACATTGAAGCCGGCCTGGCGCAATCGTCGTGCCAGGTTCCGATACCTTTCCAAGGGCCAAACCCGCACGGCCAGGGCCGAGCCGGTATGGATGACCAGGTTGCGGCCGGTTCTTGGCGGGGGCAGGGGCAGAGTCTTCCGAGTTGGCATGGGGATGCCCAGGGCCTCGGCGGCGACCCACCAGTCTTCGTAGCGATGGGCGAGGCGCCCGAGTCGACTCAATCGCTTGGTCAGCAAGATCCGGCTACCGCGATTGGGATAGCCGAGGCGTTCGCGCGCGCCGGAGAGCCAAAGCAAGAGATGTTCGCGCACATCCCACCGGGCTGAAACGGCGACATCGAAATGCTCGCGTCGCAACTGGCGCACGATTCGAGTGAGCAGCGGCCAAGGCCACTGCTGCAGACGGTATTTTCCGTAAAAGGCTGTCCAAGGCACTGTCAACTCGATCAGGTTGGCGTCCGGCCAGAATCGCTTCTGGAAGACCCGAGCGACGGATTGGGCAAGGACCGTGACGTTGAACTGCCTGGAGGCGGCCTGGATGAAAGGAGTGGCGATGGCGAGGTCCCCCACTCGCCACAACTCGAAGACGAGCAACTTCGGTTTGGGGGGGACCTCAGGCACCTTGTTTGAACACAACCGCCTGACCGTTGGCCAACACGAGCGGGACTTCGGGTCGTTTGTCGAAAAAGGTATCGACGGCCCGCCGGGCCCCGGGGCAGGAGGGAAGCCCATAGTCGTCAAAAACCATGAAGCCGCCCGGAGACAGACGCGGGTAAATGAACTCGCAGCAATCCAACACCGACTGATGCAGATCCACGTCGATGTGCACAAACGAAAACCGACGCGGTTCTACTCCGCGAAATGACTCTGGAATCCAACCCTGGTGGAACTCAGCGCCATGAAACCAGGAGACGCGCTGTTGGACGGCTTCCAGCGACGTGTCGGCGAAGTGACCAGGTTGGTGCAGGTCTTTGGAGGCGTCGGTCTGGAGCATGCCGCTGAAACTGTCGAAGAGGAGGAGTTTCTTCCCAGGGGGTGGCGCCTGGCTGGCCACGCGGCTCAGCAACATCGCCGTGCCGCCCTTGTAGACGCCGCATTCGGCGAAGTCGCCGGGGAGATTAAGAGCCTGGCGAGCCAGGGAAAAGAGAACCCAGCAACGTTCCGGCGGCACAAGGGTGAAGGGCGCGGCCTCCTTATACAAACCCGCGAAGGCTCCATACCCAAGCCAGGGGCTGAAGAAAGGCCGGTAGAAACTCAGGTCGGGAATGGGAGCGTCGCCTTGCCATTGCCGCGGCACTCCGTAGAGCTCATACCCGAGCTTGTAGAGGACCTTTTTGAGGACGTTCTTAACACTGGCAGTCACCGGGTGAAATGTTAGGTCCTTTTCCCCGGATGTAAACTCTCGAACAAGAGCTCGCGCGGCTTCATTAAAAAAGGGCCTGCTAGCTAGAGCTAAGCTAGTGTCCGGTGCCTGAAGTCCGTAAGCTTATGTTGCGCTCAGATGATTTGCCCGCGCGGCGTGACTTACGAGAGAGCCAAATTCCTCGCCGCAAAAGCCTGCGGACTGATGGGACGCCACACTAGCCACCGGACTCAACCTGCCGGTAGACCTCGACCGTTTCCTGCGCATAGCGAATCCAGGAGAAGCGAGCGGCTTGTTCGCGTCCGCGGGCGACCAGTTCACCGCGATAGGCGCGCTCGTGATCGATGCGCTGCATCGCGGCCAGATAACCGCCCGGTGTCATGTCCGCATAGCAGGCCGCAGTTCCGCCCACTTCCGGCAAGCTGGCGACCCGGGAACAGAGGACCGGACAACCCAGCGCCATTGCTTCCGCCACCGGCAGCCCGAAGCCCTCGTACTTGCTTGGAAAAACGAGCGCGAGCGCGCGGCGATAAAGATATTGCAGCACGCCGTCCGATTGCCGGCCCAGGTACTGCCACCCAGCGGAAGGGCTTTTTTCCTGACCGACACCTTCGCGCCGCACGCCGACGATCAGGAGCGGCGGCAAGGACTGCTGTTGCGCGGCGGCCAATTCGTAGGTCTGCCGCAGCAGGGCCAGGTTTTTGCCTGGCTCCAGCGAGCCGACGAAGAGAAAGAATTCGGGCGGGACGTCAAACGCCGGCTTTTCCTCCGGCGGTTTGCTTTCGTTTTCGTGAAAGTCGCAGCCAGAGTGGATCACCTCGAGTTGGCGGCTGGGCAGACCGAGCAGAGCCATGGCCTCTTCCGCGGTGAACCGGCTGATGCAAATGATTCGGTCTGCCTGGCGCATGCGTTCGAGCCGTCGCTTTTCAGTAAGGCGATGCCAGGGGCGGAATCGTTCCGGATTGCGCAGCACCGCCAAATCGTGAAGCGTCACGATCTGTTTCGTTCGTTTGGGCGAATGGACGAAGTAGCTGCCGGTGGCGTGAAAGATGGTCGCGTGTTCCTGGGCCAGACGGCGTGGGGCGACGGTATTGGCCCAAATCACCTCGCGATAGAGGGTCTTGAAGGAACGCGCTGGCTGCTGGTAAGCCAGGTTCTCGACTTCCCAGGCGAGCCGAAAGAAATTGACCGGCGGGGTGAGAGCTTCGAGCCCGCGCAGGACACCGCGGATGTGTCTGGCGGTCCCGGCCTGGCCCGTGAAGAGCCTGCTGGTATCAATCGCGACACGCATGCGCTCAGCTCCGCGAGGATGGCCAAACGATCAACCAGGCCGTCACGGCCAGAGCGGCCAGGGCAGCCAAACAGGCCACCCGCAGGAATCGCGGCTGGTAGGTGAGAGTCACGGTTGTGACCCCGGCGGGCACAGAGATCCTGGTGAAACAAGGCGGCTCCGGCAGCAGGGGCAATGCCGCACCGTTTGCCTGCGCTGTCCACCCTGGATAGCGTGTGTCGGTCCAAAGCAAAACGCCTTCTGGTCCCGGGTCGGTGTGGAGGCGAATTTCGTTCAAGCCGACCAAGTCGAAAGTGACGGGTCGGTTCGACGCGGTTAGCCAGCGAAACCGAGCGGGGGGCGGCAGTTTGCCTGGAACGAGTCGGCCGTCCTCGGCGATAAAATCGGCCACCTTGTCCTGGTAGTCGGCGGATTTGGCCAGGCCGAGGCCATGAATGCTCTTGGGCACCACCGCGGAATAACCATGCACCGTCTGCACTTGATACAAGTGCTGCAGCGCGTCGGGGAAGAGGTATTCATTGCGCAGCGGCGCGGTTTCGAGGAGGCGCAAGTGCTGCGGGCCAAGGCTCCGCATCGCGGCCTGCTGCCCCGGGCCTCCGGCGCGAAGCCGCTCCCATTGTTCGATGGGCGCACGGGGCACAAAGCGCGCCGCGAAAAGCACGGGCGGCAACAAGTTCAAGGCCAGCAGGCTCGGCATCACCCATGGATGCGCGCGATAGCGGGGACGGATAAGAACGGCGGCCACGCCCAGTAAACCGGCGAATGCCAGAAAGGCCTCAGGATTACGGAACGACACTTCGTTGGGCAGGTTCGTGAGTTGAAATTCGCGGTATGCCAGCGGCATTTTGAAGATGACCCCGGGCGCGGTGGTGCTGTCGCGTTCCAGCATGATGCGGCGCACTCTTGGGAGCATTTTGGGGTAAATAATCCAGGCGCCGATATTGGTGCCAAGGCCGATCATCAGCGCGAGCCCGGCGACGCCCCAGCCCAGCTTTTTATACGGCCGGCCGCGCCGCAGTGCCTGCAAACCCGACGCGGCCAACGCAATCGCGCCGAGCACGAATAAGTCAGCCATGCGTGTGTAAAAGACCGCGATGAGCGGCGATGAAATGATGATCAGAAAGAGGATCACCAGGGCCAGACCCGTGCGGCGCATCTCCGCGGTGCCATCAGCATTGTCCTTCGCCCCAAGGCCGATGAGGGCCAGAATCATTCCAGCCGAGCCGATGAACGTGTGGAAGCCCAAACCGTAGTTCTGACCGAAGCCAATGCTTTGGAAAAGGGCGCTGCGCACGTCCATGGTTCTGAAGTCACCGAACATCCATGGATAGATGGAAGTGAGGGTGGCCAGGCCAGTGAAGTAGACGCGCGAAGTGCCGATGGATTTCACGCCCCGGACCCCTTGGAGAAAGAACTCGATCTGGTTGAAGAGGACCGGGGCCGCCAAGCAGCCGCCGATCAACCCGGTCACAAGCAGCATCGACAGGATCCGGGCCCAGGCGCCCAAGCGCCAGCCGCCGTAGCCGATCGCGAAGGCGCCGCCAAACAGAACCAGGTAAGCATGGGACTGCAAATTGCCGGAATAGAAAACCGCGCCAATCGCGAGCGAAGCCAATCCCCACCAGCGGAGGCGCCCGGTCCGGAGGGCGGCATGCCAGCTGAGCCAAATAAGCGGGTAGAAAAGCATCGAACCGTGCAGCCAGGGAAAGCCGAAGAAAAAGGCGTGGGAACCGGCAAATTCAAAAGTCAAGGCGAGCGACACGCAGATCCAGTTAGACAAACGCCAGGAGGCCAGCAGGAAAAACATGGTCAGGCCGCTCAGGACGAAATGGCCGATCAACGTCCAGTTATAGGCGAGTTCAAAGGGCAGCAAGCGGTAAGCTAGGAGCCGGACCGGGTCAGTGCCGTTGATGTGGCCGTCGGCCAGCAGTGGGCGTCCCGCATAGCCGTAAGGGTCCCACCAAGGTATCTGACCGCGCTTGTAAGCTTGATAGATCCCATGCTGCAGAGGCAAGTCGTAGACAACTTGATCAAATTGCGCGTTGCCTTCAATGACTCCGCTCGAACTCGGGTCTACAAAGCGGAAATGCGAAAAACAGGCGGGCGCGATATCCAAAGGGACGAGCAGGCGCTGGCCCCAAAGCGCCTGACGGAAAACGAAGCCGATTAAGACCACGTTTGCCAAGGCCAGCCAGAGGAGTCCTCGAACGACCTGGCTCCTGCGCCGGCCGGCGTCCGGCGCATCCTGCCAGGGGACATCCGCGCCGTCCGGTGTGGGCAACCTGGAGGAAGCCTCGCTCATGGCCGCCGCGCGCGCGCGATGGCAAGCAAGCTTCGGCCCTAACGGCGGCCGCGCAATCCGCGACTCCAAAGCGTGAATGACAGGGAAGATGACCCGGTCAAAGAGCACGACCTTCCTGGTATCGAACTGCCGGTGTTTCAAAACCTTGAAATTGAGCCACCAGATGAGATAGCCCACCGAATTGAAATAGGACACCCGCACAAGGTCGAAACCTGCCTCAGTCAGCTTCTGTTTCAGCTCCGGGCGGTGATAACGACGGAAATGCCCGAAGTCCCGATCGATCGGCGCGTAGAGTTCCTGCCGTGCCGGGACGAATAGACAAAGATGACCCTGTTGCCGCTGCAGCAGGCCGCGATACGCGGCCAATTCTCCACGGTCGTCCTCAATGTGCTCGAGCACGTTGACGCAGACGATGCCGTCCCAATTGTCTTCCTGGACCTGGCGCACCCCGCCCGACACAATGCCGTTCTCCGGCAGGATCCGCGAGAGCCGCGGCAGGAAGCTCGCCTCCGGTTCAACCGCCACCACGCGCTGGACCCCAGGGAGTTGAGTGAGAAGTTCGGTGAAATGACCGACGCCAGCCCCGACCTCTAAAACATTGCCCTGCAGGACGGGCCCGAATTCCCGCAGCAGGGCCAACCGGTAGTTACGCGCATGCTCGAGTGGCTCAAATTCAAACTCGCGGGCGGAGGCTGCTGAATCGCTCGCGGTGGATTTCATCCGGGAAAGAAGTTGTAACGGATGATACAGCGCAAGGCGCTCAGCCCATCGCGCCAGGTGATCTTCTTTCCTTCATCATAAGTGCGCCCGTAATAGGAGATCGGCACCTCAAAGATGCGCACTTTCAACCGGCTCACTTTGGCGGTGATCTCGGGTTCAAAGCCGAACCGGTCTTCGCGGAGAGAGATGCGTTGCAGGACTTCCAGGCGGAAGGCCTTATAACAGGTCTCGATATCGGTGAGATTCAAATCCGTGGCCATGTTGGAAAGTGTGGTCAGGAGGCGATTGGCCAGCGAATGCCAATAGTACAAGACCCGATGCGCGCCGTGGCCCAAGAAGCGCGAGCCGAACACCACGTCGGCTTTGTCCATCAAGATGGGTTTGAGAAGGAGGTAATACTCGGTCGGGTCATACTCCAGATCGGCGTCCTGGACGAGAACGATGGGTGCGGTCACTTTGGCGAACCCGGTGCGGAGGGCGGCTCCTTTGCCCTGATTGCGTTCGTGTTTGAAGAGTTTGATGCGGTTGTCCTGGCTGGCGAGCTTCTGGAGCACAGCCCAGGTGCCGTCGGAAGAGCAGTCGTCGACGATGACTAACTCGCGGACAGGCTTTTGGGCCGCGACGAGTTTGACGAGGTGATCGATGGTGGCGGCTTCGTTATAAACAGGGATGACGACGCCGAGACACTCAGGCAGGTCGGAATTGCACTCGATTCGGGCGAGCTTCAGTGTCTCGATGGTGTCCATGTCCGCCGTTCAGCTGCCCGGCTCCTCAGGCCGGCACCAATTCCGGCTCCTCCTGCATTTGTTCCACCTCGTAAGTTCCAGGAGAAGACACGCCGCCATTGAGCGCAATGCTCAGGCCGACAATCCCGGTGAAATGATAGAAGTCAGCGTCAAACTGGCCGTAGAAGACGATATAAAACAACAAACGCGCCACAAAATAGGCCAAAAGAAACGTGTTCGTCGCTCGCAAGGCCGGAGCGCCATAGCGGAAATTGCGCACCAGAAGCCACATGGATGAACCGCAAAACCAGACGAACGCCGCCAAACCAAAAACGCCGAAGGGAATCAACAAGGTCAGAATCCCGTTGTGGTAATTGCCCGTGACGAGCGTGTCTTCATACGCGTTGTAATAACCGCGCCGAACCGCTTCCTGCGTCAGATAGTAGTCCGTGCCGCTAAACCCGTATCCTTTGCCAATAAACAGATACTTGGGAATCTCCGGAACGACCGTCTTCCACATTTTCAAGCGCCAGTCGAGTGTCCCTTGCGCGTCCAAACGCGCGGCCGGATCGATGTTCTCCAAAGGCAGAAAGCTAAAGGCGCGTTGGACCGAAAGCGGGAGCCGGTCGATCAAGGCGACGGTCGCGGCGACGGCAATCAAAGTGGCAAAGATCAGCGCTGGGCCAACTCGCTTTTTGTAGACTCCCTCGACAAAGAATTGGGTGATGAACACCAGGAACAGAAGGATCGTCAGCCCGCGGAAACCACCGAGCAACGTGCCCGCGCCGCAGAGCGTCAGCAGGATCAACCGCCACGGCCGCCTCAAATCAAAGACGCCTTCAATTCCGAACCGGCCGAGCAGGAAGTAAAACGCCCAGGCGGCGGCGAAGGCGATACCGCTCAAGCGCATGAGCGACTCGGAGGTGATCGCTTGCATGGAGGCGTAATCGCTCGGGAAGAGAATATAGAGGAAGTAGAATTGCGGTCCGGCCATGAAAGTCAGGTCGCTGATCATCAGCGTTAATCCGCCCAGGAAGAACGCCGTCAGGTAAAGGTTGGCCTTCTCGCGCGGAACGCGTTGGCTGGTAAAGGCGAAGTAGCCCACCACGGCCCCGAATACGCTCAAGTAGCGTTTGGCGCCCCAGGTTTCGGCGCCGAACACGCGCGCGCCGATACCGCCGGTCAGCTTGGCGGTGATCAACACCACGGTGGTTAGAAAGATAATGGGAATGGCGACGGCTGGCACGGAGATGAATCGTTTCTCCTTACTCATGGTGCGCGTGACGATCGCGATCCCAAGGCTGGTGAACGCGAGCACCGTGCCCAACTGCGGCTGGCCTGGGAGAAAGAAGACGATCAAGGCTGCATTCCACGTCCAGGCCAGAAGGAGGTGGTGGGACTTCAACAAGATCGGCAATGAGATCGCCGCAAAGCCAAGCAGGAGAATGGCAAAGCTATTGAAATCGGTTGGGGTCGCGAGCATATAGCCCATCAGGACCGCCATCGGCAGGACCAACAACCAAATCAACAATCCTCGCGACATAATGCTCTAACTCGCCAACAATTCCTGGTACACTCTTACGTAACCGTCCACCATTCTCTTCATCGCGAACTCGCGTTCAACTCTTTTCTTCGCCCGCTCCCCCGCGGCTGAAGCTAGTTCAGGCGATTCCAAAACCAGCTGCAGACGGCGCGCTCCTTCACTCCAGGCGCCGCGTTCAAATAGCCAGCCGGTGACCCCGTCTTCAATGATCTCAGGCACTCCGCCAACCCGCGCCCCCAGAACCGGCACTCCCGTCTGCCCGGCCTCCAGCAAGACCGTCGGAAACGGATCAAATTCGGACGAGGGGCAAATCATCAGGTCCAGGGAACTGAGAAAGGCAGCGGGCTGCTTGACCCACCCCAGCCAATGAACCTGCGGCCACCAAGTCCTCTGCCCATAGGCGGCTTTCAGTTCCTCGACCAGGCGCCGGCCTTCCGCCTCTTGCGCGTCGCCGGCAAGAGCGAGTTCCCAAGGCGCGCGGCTTCGTTGGGCCAGTTCATCCACGATCTGAAAGAGACCGCGGAGCCCCTTGCGTTCGGAAAACAACCCGAGAAAGCCCAGGCGAAAAACGCCGGCTCGCGGCTGCGCGCGGGCGCCTGGAAGGAGCGGCAACCCGTTGTGCACCACTCGCAGCTTGCGTTCGGCATAACCGGATGCCACGCAAACGTCCTGAACGGCTTTGGAGACACAAACCATCCTGTCCAGACCCAGGCGCGCACACCACGACATCAATCGTTGCCGCCCGCGCGAGAGAAAAGGCGCTTGCGGGTGGTCGTGCAGTGTCCCAACTGTTGGGCGCTTGAGCCAGCGCCCGGCCAGCGAAGTCAGCTCCCAATCACGCGCCGCCCATCCGTGAATGACGTCCTGAGGGTCCTTCTTCGTCAGATCGGCGAGCGCCCCAAGCTGCCGTCCCAGCTTCCGGGCGGAAAACCGGCGGTTTTCCGGGAGCCAACAGATCTTCATGCCTGCCGGGATGGTCTCCGGAACGCGGCTTTCGCGAACGGCAGCGACAGTCACTTCGCAGGCCGAGGCCGCCAGGCCTTGGAGGAAATACCCGAGCATCTTCTCGGCACCCGCAAAGTACTCCGATTCGTGGTGAACTAAGAGGATTCGCATGAAAGGGATCAGCCGGGGCCGGTCAGACGCCAGTTCACGACCGGCGAGAGAGTCGATCCTTGCTCCCACTCCTGGGCTTCTCCGCCACGATGCAGACCCCGGCGTAAAGAGTGGCGGGATGAGACGCGGGGAGCACCGCCTGTTCGGGGAACCGGTCGCCGAGCCAATTGAGGATGGGCATGCAGAACCGGTAATAGGCGCGGCGCAAAGCAGCCAGAAAAGCCCTCCCGACCAAGCCTTGGCGGCAGCGAAGATGGCCGACGAACTGATGCAATAACTGCACAATTCCCCTGATTTCGGCGGTGAATTTGACGCTTTCCAAGACCGTGAATCCTGCGTCCGCTGCCACGTTCTCCAGGCCGCGGCTGGTCCAGCGGTGGAAGTCATACGGGCACCCGTGTTCCTCGACCATTCCATGGGTGGACAGGATTAGCCGTCCACCCGGGTGCAGGATGCGATAGCACTCCTGGAGGTAAGCTTCCGGGTCGCGGACGTGCTCGAGGACCTGGGTGGACAGAACGACGTCGTAGGCCTCAGAAGGCTCCGCTGTCAGTCCGTCAGCTTCGAGCAGCCGGTCGACGCGCGGACCGGGAGTAACATCTGCGGCGACATATTCGGCGCAATGCTGGAAGAAGGAGCGATAGGGAGCCGCGCCGCAACCGTAATCGAAGAGTCGGCCGGAGGCTTGAGGGGCCTGGCTTTGAATCAAATCGCGCAAATCCTTCAGAACGAGATAATCCATGTCCCGCCATCGCGGGCGAAGACGTTGCCGAACGTAGTCGTCGCCTGCCAGCAGGTCGCCCAACTCAGGTTGAGAAATCGTGACTGTGCTCATGACGCGGGCCGCTGATAAAGGGCATAGACGCTCGTGCCAAGGCTCGGAAGGATATAGCGCAATCCGAGTTTGCGATAAATCAAGGAGAGCAGCTGCGGCAGCCGGTCACCTCCCGGCAGCGCCTTCTCCCCGAGCACCGCTCCAATTCGATTGCGCAGCTTCCAAAAATGCTCAATCTCCGCTCCATAAAGGCCATTGGCTCCCACCCGGATCACCTGGAGTCCGCACATCCGGCCGATCGCGTGCAGATCCCTCCGGCGCCAGCGCGTGATGTGGTGGGGCGGCCATTGATGCGGTTCTTTCGGACAGATCCGGTAAATGCCATCTTCGTTCGGCACCGCCACCGAAAGGCACCCGCCCACCGCCAGCAATCGGGCCGCTTCGGACAAAAAACCAACTGGGTTCGGCACGTGTTCGAGGACCTGGAACATGGTCACGAAATCAAATCGGGGGGCGTCGGGTTGCTCCAAGAGTTCGGCGATGGTGCCGGTATGCACGGCGTGACCTTTGCGCCGGCACTCTGCCGCAGCCTGCAGATTGAGCTCCATTCCCATCGTGGTCAGACCCGCCCCGCGCGCCAAGTCAAGAAAGGCTCCGTCGCCACAGCCGATATCCAGCACGGTCCGCGCATGGCGCTCTTGGGCCCATTGCAGGGTGCGAATGAATTCCGGCACTTCGGGCGGATAATAAACCGTCTTCTGCCGTTCCAGCTCGGCATAGAAAGCACCGTTCCCGGCGAGTTTCGGGTCACAAAACTGAAAACCGCAAGCGGCGCAGCGGAACAGGCGAACTTCGCGCATGCCGTCGAAAACGCTCCATACTTCCGGCGAGAACGTGACGCCAAACAATCGCCATGACTTCGCCAGGGCATCGCAAGCAAACGGTTCGGCCGCGCCGACTTGCACACTACCGCAAAGGAGGCAATCAGGTCCGTTGGACGGATCAGTTCCGATCGTTTCCGGCCTTTTCGCTGGCGAAGCAACGCGAGTGCTCACAATCTCACGGGTTCGAACGCCAAAGGCGGTTTTTGAGGTGCGTCCAGCGGCGCCGAAGCAGCACCGGCAAGGTCACCAGCTTCATGGGTCGCGCCGAGTTTAAATCGGCTGCGTTGCCGTTAAAGGGGAGCTTTTCGAGCAAGTCGGCCACGTGACCGAGTTGCCCGTCGACGACCTCCCGCGCATTCAGCGCCCGGGCGATCGCCTGGGCTTCACTTCGCCATCGTGCCAAGCGGATGGGATCCGTGGCGGCTTCCGCCAGCGCGGCCGCGGCCGCCGCCGGCGATTCGGCTTCGTAAACCCGGCCGCCACCTTTTTCGAGCATGTAAGTCATCCCGGCCGGGCAGTTGGGAACGACGCACGCCAGACCGCAGAGCATCGCTTCCACCATCGCGGCCGGCAATCCCTCCCAGCGCGAGCAGAGGAAGAACAGATCGTGCGCTCCCAGGGTCGCGGCCAGCAGCTCAGGGCCTTGCCAGCCGTGAAATTTCACTTCATCTCCTAGGCCGGCCTTGGCAATTCCGTCGCGCAGCTCGGGTTCTGCCGGACCGCTCCCGTAAATGTGCCAGCGGATCCTGACGCCCTGGCTTTGACATCGGGACATGATCTCCGGCAGCCAATGGACGCGTTTCTGGAACTTATCGAGCCGACCCAAAAAGCAGACCTCAATCGCATCACGAGCCGGGCCAGGCCGCGATGGTTTAACGTCGGGGGCGCGGAGGAAGACTTCGGGCAGTCGGTAAGGGGCGCAAGCCAGCTGGATCCGGTGGGGCGGGGTGCCCTTCACTCTTTCGAGCAAGTCGGGCGTATTGGCGGTGCGCAGTTCGGTGTAGGGCTGGAGCTGTCGGTGCCACAACGGCAGGTCGGAATACTCGTGTTGTTCAATGCACAAGCAGTGCAGCGCCCGCGGGCACTTCAAAAATCGCAGAACCTCGAACTCTTCCTGGCCGGAGGTAGTATAGACCGCGTCCGGCTGTGTTGCCTGGATGACTCGCACGTACTCCCGCATCCGATCCCGCCAGCGCTGGTTCGGTTGGAAAGGCACAACCTGATACTGCTCGGCCATCGGGTCGGGCGCGTCCCGACCGACCACCAACGAAACCTGGTGCCCGCGCGAAGCCATGAAGTCGCGGATCTGAATGAAGAAGGCAGTGCTGCCACCGCGCCCGATGAAATGCGATAGTAGGGTTAACCTCATCCCGTCTGCCGTCGGTCATCTCAAATGCCGTTCATGAATCGCAGGATCATTCTCGAGCTGACGGTGGCATCCGCACGAGACATGCGCAATAGCGACCACAGGCAGCACGTCCCCAAGCCGGCGACAACTCCGAGCGCGCCCGCTACTATTAACTGACTGCCACCAGCCCAGAAGCCGAGCGCCAGCTTCGTACAGAGCACGCTGATGGTCAAGCCGGCGACCGCTCTTGACCAGATCTCGGCCAACGTGGCGGGCAACGCGTCCCCCGTCCGCGCCGTATACGCCCTGTAAATCGGGAAGAGCGTTCCAAAGGCGGTGCTCAGGACAAAGCTGGCCGCAATCCCGGCCACGCCGAGGGACCACCCGAGCGGTATCGCGAGCACACAACCTCCCAGCAACTCTTTTTCGAGGTAGCGGCTGATGCCTCGGAAGTCTCCTGAACCGTAGAGTAAGTACGCCGCCGGCGAGGCCAGGCTGGTAATGAGAAACCGTGCGGCCATCAACCAGACCCAGAAATCCGGCGGGGACCAGTCTTTCTTGATGTACCACCCACAGAAAGGGCCGAGGGTGAAAAGCAGCCCACCTGTCACGCTGCCCACCGCCCAGGCATTCATCCGGTTGAGCACGTGGTTCAATTGTTTATTGCCCCAGCCCCGCTGCGCGATGAACGGCCAGGATATTTCGCTCATGGACTGCAAAAAGCCGCGCAGGATGGCGAACATACGCGACAGCACGATATAAACGGCCGCTTCGCCCGGGGTGCAGAACAGGACGACCAGGACAATATCGACCGTATACAGCACCACAATTGACACCTGGCTGCGAAAGCAGTGCCACGCATCGCTCCGCAACCGCTCGAAGAAACGCCAAAAGTCCGCATTCAACCGGAAGCTGATCATTGTCAGCCCAGGTTGCCATCGCCGAATCAGAACCAGGACCATCGGGTAAACGCACAGCACGCCGCACACCGTGGAGATCGGGAAGGCCCAGACCCCGCCACCTTCTTTCAGAACCACCCACAGCACGCCCAAGTTCACCCACGAGGAAAGTGCGGTCAGGAAATAGGAAGCGGCTTGGGCTTGCAGCCCGATCAATACCCCCGCCTGGATGGAACTGATGACCGAGAGCGCCCCGGAAATGGCGAGCGCGGCAAAAAAGGCAAACGGTTGCCCGGAACTTCGCCCCGCCGGCGTGAAGGCGTACCCGGTCATCAGCACCAGCGCAGCGAGACCAATCGCCAGACCGAGCCAGGAGTAGAGGATTTGGCCGAAGCGCAGCAGATGGCCGCGTTCGTCGGCGCCGGGTTCGGCCAGAATGGCCCGATTGATCGTCGTGCGGAAGCCCCCATCCAACAGCGGAAGGTAGACCATGATGGTAAGCGCGCCACCAACCACGCCGAACGCTTCCTTGGACAGGTGTCCGTACAGTCGCAGCGCCATCAGCCCGCACACCAGACTCGAGGCCAGCGCGGCAATCCTGGCGCTCAAAGCAGTCAGATATCGCGACATCGTTGTCCCGAGAGTATTGCGAGACCCGCTCTGGACTGCAAGTGCCGGCTCGGTTGGGGGAACGGGTGTTTTTTATTGCGCCCTCCCCGGCGGTAGCTTACTGCTCTGCGGATGGATAATCTCGAGGCGCTGCGAAGTGAAGTGGCGCGGATTAAGTGGTACCATCAAATCGATTTGGGGAACGGCCTGGTGACCCCTGGGGTGGACAATAGCCCCCGGAAACTGCAGCGCCTCGCGTTGCCAGCGCGGTTGGACGGCAAGTCCGTCCTCGATATCGGGGCTTGGGACGGCTTCTTCTCTTTCGAAGCAGAACGGCGTGGGGCCAAAAGGGTCCTGGCCACCGATCACTTTGTCTGGGACGGGTGCACTTGGGGCTCCAAACAAGGCTTTTTGCTCGCCCGCAAGGTCTTAAAGTCCAAAGTGGAAGACAAGCATATCGACGTCCTTGATATCTCCTCCGAAACCGTCGGCACCTTTGACGTGGTCTTCTTCTGTGGCGTCCTCTATCACATGAAGCACCCCTTGCTCTCCCTCGAGAAACTAGCCAGCGTGACCAACGAATTGGCCATCCTCGAGACCGTCTGCGGTTTTCTTTGGTGCCGAAAGCCGGTCATCCCATTCTACCCGGGCGGGGAGCTTTACCGCGACCCGTCAAACTGGTGCGCGCCCAACCCAGCCGCGACCATCGCGATGCTGAAGGTAGCGGGGTTCCGCGATGTCCAGATCGTTTCCGGCGTGCGACCCTTTTGGTTTCGCTGGGCCAAGGCGCTTTACTATAAATGGAAATGGAACCACCCGTTCTTCGACCTGGCCTCAACCGAACGCATCGTTTTGCATGCATACAAGTAGCCGCCGCTGAGAACCTTTTCCGCTGGCTGCCGGCACCGCTGCCTGATCAGCATCGGCCGGCGCGCCGGCGAGTTTGACCATGGCCACACCGGACTTGTTAGGACGCTTTCAGTCTTGCTTGAGATACAAGCGCGCTCGTTCGTGGCAAAAGCCGCTCATCGATCCCCGGCGCTTCTTCGCGAATCAATTGCGCAAGCACGGGATTCCGAAGCGGACCGCGGGAGCGTTGGAAGTAACGCCCACCTTTCACTTTCCTGAATTCACTAGCGTCCAATGTGAATTGGTCAGTGAAGAGATCGCCAGTTACTCCCTCTTCGAGCCGGACCTGACCGAAGCCTTCCTGCGCCTGGTCGAAACCGGCGAGACGGTCATCGATATCGGCATGCACCTCGGTTATTATTCGACCTTGTTCGCGGTGCTGGTCGGTCATGGGGGGCAAGTGCATGCTTTCGAACCAACACCTTCAACCCGGCAATTCGCCCGGCACAACACCAGCCGGTTTCCTCAAATCACCGTCCATCCGCTGGCAGTATGGTCTTCGAGCCGGACTCTCCAACTCCGTGACTACGGCGTCGAGTTTATGGGTTTCAATAGCCTGTTCTCCGCCAAACTGGATGAAGAGCCGGCACGACCCAAGGAGATCGAGGTGCAGACCATCACGCTCGATCAGTTCCGTGCGTCCCTCCCCCAGGAGCAGCGCGTCTCCGTTCTGAAAATCGACGCAGAATCGGCCGAACGCGACATTATTGCGGGCGGTCGGCAGCTCATTCAGCGCGATCAGCCCGTGATCTCCGTTGAGGTCGGGGACCGGGAATCGGTCAAGGAAAGTCGATTGCTGAATGAGGATCTGGTCGCCCTTGGCTATGCCCCGTGGGAATTCCGATCCGGCCGTTTTCAGCGTCATCAAATGCGCCAGACCTACACCTACGGCAATTTGATCTTCGCCCCCGCTTCGGTCAGCTTGGATCGTGCGGCTGGAGCGTAAGATGAGTGTAGCCGCGCGATGGACCCTGTCTCGCACATCCCGGCAAAGGATCGCGCTGAGTTCGGATGCGGCGGCTCAGCGGCTCCGCCGTTCTGGAACCGCTGGACGGCCTTGCTCCTGGTCGCGCTGATCTGGGCGGGCATCTACCTGCCGGCCTTAGGAGGGATCGAACTCCGTGGAGAAGAAGGCCGTCGCATCTTGCCAGCCATCTCGATGATCGAGAGCGGCCGCTGGATGGTCCCCCAGGTCGGCGGGGAGTTCTACTTCAAGAAGCCCCCTTGATCCAATGGTTGATTGCGGCTTCGTTTCAGCTGACCGGTGTCAGGTCGGATTTCAGCGCGCGGCTGCCTTCGGTTTTGGCGGTTCTGGCCTTCGCGCTCGCCTTGGTCTGTTTGCCTTTGCCTTGGTTGAGCCTGGAGGGCCGTTTTCTGGCGGCCCTTATCTTTTGACAAATATCGGCATGATCACCAAGGGACGCTTGATCGAGATCGAGGCGACTCTGATCAGTCTGATGGGCCTGACCAGTTTGGTGTGGTTATACCTTTTGGCGCGCGGCGCGTCGACGTGGTCGCTCTGGGGATGGTCCGGGCTTTTGATGGGCGCCGGTCTGCTCTTGAAAGGCCCAATCGTCCTCTTGTTCTTTTATGGTTTGGCTATCCCCGTGCTTCTCCTGACCAGTCGCTGGCGCGATCTGGCCCGTCCAGCGGCCTGGGCCGGTCTTTTGCTCGCGGTCGGGCTGTTCGGCGCTTGGGCCTGGACCGCCGCCCGTCAAGCTTCGTCGGAGCAAATGGTGGCTGCGTGGATGCACGAGTTGAAAGGGCAGGCTCTGCCCGCTTCCGGACTGAACCTGATGAAGTGGGGCGAGAAGTTGCTCAAGGGGCTGGGAAACTTCATGCCCTGGCTGGTCCTGTTGCCGATGCTTTGGTCGCCAGCGACAAGAGCGGCCATTCCAGCTCGGTGGTGGAACCTATTTCGCGGTTGCCGCTGGTCCTTGGCGGCTTGTTACCTGATCATTTTCTTCGTGCCGGGCTCATTGCCGCGTTACAGCATGCCTTTGATCCCGCTTGCTTCTCTATTGCTCGGGTGGGTCCTGGTTGCCCAGGTGCTGCCAGGCGTCCTCGCGGCTTGGCGATGGCTGCTGTGCGGCATTGCCACCCTGGCAAGTCTTGCGTCGGTCGCCGCCATGGTCCGGTGGGGGGCATCCATGACAAGCGTTCTGGTCGCGCTGGCCTTCGCGACCCTGGCTCTTTTGCTCTGGATCCGTCGGCGAAGACCGACCGGTTGGCCGCGACTGGCAGTGGCCACAGGGATATTGACTGTGCTGGGAATGCTCACCTTTGACCAATTCGGCATTCCGCTGATCCGCCAGGAGGAGAGCCGTCGCCTCACGGCCGAACTGCTTAACCGCACCGTTCCGCCGGGGGAGAAGCTTTACGTGTTTCAGGCGGAGTCGTTGCCGATGCTTTTCTACGTCCGAATGCCGTTTGGTTTTATCAACAATTCGGCCGAATTAACCCCGGAGGTCCATTACCTTCTGGTGCGAAAAAACGATGCCGACGCTGTTCGCCAGGATTTGTCTGCCAAGGGCCAGGCTTTTCGAAACGTTCGCGACATCAGCGGCCGTCGGGTCGGCTCGTTTGAATTACTCGACTTGCGTCCGGCCGTCCCGAACTGAACGGCCCGAATTTTCAGTGCGCCAGCGCCGGCTGGGATCCGAGGCGGCGCTTCTCCAATCTGACCCGGCCATGCTGTTTGCCCTTCTTGATCGATGGCTTGGTGGCGGTCACCAGGCTCTTGGCGGTGGCAAAGGCATAGCGAAGCTTATTGAGGCCGGTATTGTCCCAGAACTCCGCTTCCTCGCCAACCAGATGAATAAGCATGATGCTCGGATCGTTCCTGCCTTCGGGAAACCATGCCCGGAAACTCTCCTTCCAGAGTTCGGCCACCTTGGCCTTGTCGCGTTCCAGCCGGGCGTGGCCTGAGATAACCACGCAGCTCTTCCATTCCTTCTGGCATACGACGGTTGCGCGCGGGTCGGTTTCGATCTCCGCCACTTTGGCGCTTTCGCCGGCAGTGATGAACCATAAATCCCCGTTGGCCTCGGCCTCGGCGATCGCCATGGGCCGGGCGCGCAAGCCGCCATCTGGTAAATGGGTGATCAACACCGCAGTCGGATGGTCCCTCAGTAACTTCTGCACACGCTGGCTCTGGTTCATAAGATGAAGTCTAAGGACGGAATGAGCATGACCACAATCGCGGCACTCCCTGAATTGAGGATCGTGGGCTGCCGGGCGACGACCTCAGGTCTGAAACCGGATCAGAGAAGGCCCTCGCCTGACAGGCAAATCCTTTGGCCGCGAGCGGCGGCCGACAGATCCTCCAGGCTTGAATGAGCGTAACTGCCGCTTATGATCATTAGCGCATACTCCACGATCGGGAATATCCAGGGTCGTGGGCTAATGAATTATGTTCACTTCGCCCGAGCCGCCACGGACTGCTGCTCAGTCCGAACCCCTTGTGTCCCTCACCTACGTTTGGACCGTCTGTATTGTCGCTGCCATGGGCGGGTTGCTGTTTGGTTGGGACTGGGTGGTGATCGGGGGCGCCAAACCCTTTTTCCAACGCTACTTCAACCTGACGAGCGAATCCCAAATCGGGTGGGCGAACAGCTGTGCCTTGATCGGGTGCCTGGTGGGCGCGCTAAGCGCCGGATTGCTCAGCGACCGGTTCGGGCGAAGGCGCCTGCTGATTGCCGCCTCGCTCCTTTTCGGCGTTACTTCGGTGGGCAACGGTCTGGCCGGCAGCTTTACCACCTTTGTCGCCTGGCGAATGACCGGTGGGGTTGCCATTGGCCTGGCGTCCAGCCTGTCGCACATGTATATCGCGGAAGTGGCGCCGCCGGCCCTCCGCGGGCGACTGGTCGCGGTCAATCAGCTCACGATTGTGATTGGTATACTTCTAGCCCAGGTGATCAACTGGTTCCTCGTCCGCCATTTGCCAGCGGGCGCCACTGATGAGTTCATTCGCTCTTCCTGGTTTGGCCAACAAGGGTGGCGATGGATGTTTGGGCTGACGGCCGCGCCTTCCCTGGCATTCTTCCTCGGGATGCTATTTGTGCCGGAGAGTCCACGCTGGCTGGCCAAAGTCGGTCGCAGCCAGGCGGGCCTCGCCGTTTTGACACGGCTCGGAGGCGCACCCTATGCCAAAGCGGCTATGACCGAGATTCAGACAACCCTCGCGCAGGAGCGGTCCGTGCGGGTGCGCCCGGCCGAGTTGTTGGCCCCCCGCCTGCGCAAAGTCCTCGTGCTTGGCGTTGTCCTTGCCGTCTTCCAGCAATGGTGCGGGATCAATGTCATTTTCAATTATGCGGAAGAAATCTTCCGCGCGGCTGGCTATGATATTTCCAGCGTTCTGAAGAACATCGCCTGGACCGGGTCGGTGAACTTGGGTTTTACCTTTGTGGCGCTTGGAACGGTCGACCGGCGGGGACGGCGGCCCTTGATGTTATTTGGGGCTGCTGGGCTGGCGGCTATCTACCTGGCACTTGGCGTGTGCTACCGCATGGGGGTGCATGGTTTGACCATGCTGCTTCTGGTTTTGGCTGCCATCGGTTGCTACGCGATGTCGTTGGCACCCGTCACCTGGGTAATCATCGCCGAGATCTTTCCGAATCGGCTGCGCGGCGCCGCCATGGCGGTGGCCGTAGCCGCCCTTTGGATCGCTTGCTTTGGGTTGACTTACACCTTTCCCCTCCTGAATGCGACGCTTGGGCCGGCAGGGACCTTCTGGCTATACGCTTCCTTTTGCCTCGTTGGCTTCTTCTTCATCCTGCGCCGACTTCCGGAAACCAACGGCAAATCACTCGAGGAAATCGAGCGCGAGCTGGTGGATTGAAGGGCGGAGGCGACGCGATGAGCACGACCCACGACGGTGGCGCAGTGGAGCGCGAGACGCAAAGGGAGTTGGGCTATGCCGCCTACGTCCTTCACAATGAACGGGTCTCCCTCGGCCTCGTTCCCGAGTTGGGCGCGAAGGTGATCTCATTGCGGAACCTGCGAACCGGGCGGGAGTGGATGTGGCATCCGGCCGGCGCCCGGCGGCTGTTTTCCAACGCCGTCGGCGACGACTTTGCCCTCAGCCCCCTTCTGGGCATGGATGAATGTCTGCCCACGATCGCGCCTTGCTCCTTTCGCGGACGGAACTTGCCCGATCACGGCGAGGTGTGGAGCGTTCCGTGGGAGTTGGACGAGGCGGATTGGACGCACGGCTGCTTGACGACCCGAGTGTGCCTGCCCGTATCGCCATTCGCATTCGAACGCCGCATTCGTCTCCGGAACAACGAGGTGCAGTTCGACTACCGGTTGAGCAATACCGGAAAGAGGGCTGAGCCTTTTCTTTGGGCCATGCATCCGCTATTGCGTTTAGAGGCATCCGACCACCTCATTTTGCCTGCAGATATCCGCAAGGGCTTGCCGGGCCCGGAATGGGCTGGACCGATTCTCGCCGCGGTGTCGCCTGGGTCATGCGCCAAACTGTTTCTGGCCGCGTCCTGTTTGGGAACGGCGGCGGTGAGGAACCCGGCGACCGGAGACAGTCTGCAATTCGCATGGGCTCCCTCACAGAATGGCAGCTTGGGCATCTGGCTGACGCGGGGTGGCTGGCATGGGCACGAACATTTTGCAATAGAGCCGACGAACGGTCAGCCGGATGCCTTGGCGGAAGCAATCGTTCGAAAACAATGCGGACTGGTTGAACCGGGAAGTCCCGTCTCCTGGCACGTGACCTTGACCGTGGGCGACCTCCGATAGCGCCCTCCGGCTTGGAGAGTGTGTGGGCGACCACGCGACAATCTGGAGCCGGCTGACCTCGGTTTGCCGAGATCTGCCATGCGCGAGAGCGGCGGGACTATTGTTGGGGAGGATCGCCGAAATGCGCCTTCCAAGTCGCATAGGCGGATGCGTCGGTCAGCATCGAGTCCAAGGCTGCGACGATTGGTTCAAGACGCCAAAAGCCTGAAAGGACGGCGCGATCTCCAATATTGCTCTCGCAGACGAAGGTGGGCCGCTGGGTCACTCGCAGCCCTTGAAACTCAGCCGTTGTCTCCCGGGCCCGGCGTTCGATCTCGGGGGATTGCGCTTTCTGCCGCAGAGCTTGCTCGGTCAACCCGGAAGCGGCCGCTGCGATGGCGACGCATTCCGTCCATTGTCCGATTTTGCGGCCCTCCCGGACGCCGGCGTTAGCCAAGGCCAACCGCACCCGATCGCCCTCCGCGCCGAGATCGCGCGCCGCCAACGCAACACAGTTGGCCGCGAGATACTCTTTCAGCCCGGCCTCGATCCAACCCGAATGTAGCATGAAGGGCGATGCTGTAATCGTGCCGCTGCGCCGATAGAACCAATCGGCTTGGGCCCTTGAGAGGGGTAGCGCGGCTGAGTCCAGTAAAGCGATTTGCCAGTCAAACTGAACTCGACCGGCGTATCGGCGCTTCAGTTCGGCCCAGGCAGGCTCGGCCCAAAGACACCAGGACGATGTTACATCGAGGAAATAGGTGATCTTGACATTCATGAAGTATGGGGCTTTGGCTGTCCGCCTGCGACTGAAGGCCGCTTAACTACCGGCCTTTACACACCCGCGCACGATAGAAGATTGAGGCCGAGCTGACAAGCGGCATGCAATGAGTCGACCAGCGGAATGCCGCTCGTCGGCCGCCGCCAGGCGGTTGTCCTGCCCAGCATGGTTCGTTCGTCGTTAGAGCAGAACAGTCAATGTCATCACTATACCCATCGACTTATGAGTAATCAGCCGCAGAGTGGATACCTTCTCGTCTTTCGGAGCACCGATTGGTACAAAGGCCTGTCGCAGGCCCAAATCCAGGAAATTGCCGATCACTGGATGGCCTGGTTCAGGCGTTTGAGTGAAGAGGGCACGGTCGTCGCGGGGAATCCCTTGGAGCATACGGGCAAGGTCGTCTCCGGAAAAGGGGGTGGTCTGGTCGCGGATGGTCCGTTCGTCGAGTCGAAAGAGACCATCGGCGGCTATTTCCTGTTGAAGACGACTTCACTCGCCGAGGCCTTGGCCATCGCGCAGCAATGCCCAGGCTTGCCTTATGGCATCCGCATCGAAGTCCGGCCAATCGCGGGTGAATGCCCAGTGGGCGAGGAGGGGCGGAATGCCACGGTGTGAAAGCCGCTTCGCTGGCTGGTTCAAGTTGAAGCTCACCGGAACGACTTCGAACCGAGCGGCGATTTGGCACCAAAGTGAGAGTCAGAGCGACTATCCGAAGTCAGCAAACCTGGCAGTTGCGGGAAGTCTCCGGCGGCCATGAAGTGGCCCAAGTGACCTGCGACCGAGCCTCGGCTTGGGAGACGCACCGTTGGCTAGAATGGTGCGGGTCGAATGGCCGTCGGGCGCGGAGCGCAACTTAACGAATCCCAGTCCCCGGGCGATGTCGGGCCAGGTCGGCTTTGAAATCGCCGAGACTGGGCCAATGCAGACGTTGGTCGAGATCGACCTCCGCCAGCGTGACCGTCCCAAACTTCTCGGCTCGAGCCAAGGCGTTGCCTTGGTGATCCCAGATGGCCGACAACATCCATTGCCTGGAGACGTCTTCATAAGTGCTGCTGACCAGGTAAACGTGATTCTCACAGGCGCGGGCGCTGGCCAAGGTCGGGTTGCAACCCCATACCGGCCAGGCAATGACCTCCGCGCCGCGATTGCTCAACTCCCGGGCGACTTCGGGGAAGAACCCATCGTAACAGACCATCATCCCCAGTTTGCCAAAGCGGGTGTTGAAGACGGGGTATTCGCATCCGGGAGCGATGCCCGCAGCGACTTCATCGCGCGGCAGGCAAACCTTCCGGTATTTGCCGACCAGTTGCCCATCTGGCCCAAGAAGCGCGGCGACATTGTGAATGAGATGGCCGCTTCGTTCCACCAGCCCGGCGACAATGTAGAGGTTATGCTGCTTGGCCAGGCTGCCGAAGTATTCGGTTGATGGTCCGGGGATCGGTTCGGCGCACTGGGCGAAGGCCAGTCCGGTTCCAAAGTAAGTCAGCGTCTCCGGCAAGACGACGAGATCGGCCTTCTGCCGAGCGGCTTCTTCGACCAACGGCGCGAAGAGGCGGCATTTATCGGCCGGAGTCTTTCCAGCCTGTGGCCGGAAGTGAACCGTGGCCAATCGAACCTTCCTCCCCGCCGGGGCGGGAGTCTGCGCCAAGCTAATGTCACTCCACTGCACTTTTCCGCCCGGAGCCCATTGGAGATGCAACTCGACAATGGCCCGGGCCGCTTGGGAAGGAGCACGATACGTTTCGGAAACCTCGGTCCATCCAGCGGCATCGGTTTGCTTGTCGGTGGGATACTCTGCTTCAGCGGTCGGGGTGAAGCCGGGGAGCACGCCTCGGGCGTAATGCGCTAGCGGATCGGCGGCGGGGTCGCCCGCTTCGTCGCGGAGCACGTGATGGCCATGTTCGTCCTGCCAGAGCAAGCGGACGACGCAGCTGCGGCGGGGATCAACCACGCTGCTCAGCCTGCGAAAGGCGGCAAAGTGATAGAAGTGGCCACCCTCAACCGGAAATGACTTGGTCCAGTAGCCGTCGAGCCCTTCACGCGCATCGTGTTGAATCACGAGCGCGGGCTGATCACGATGTCCTCCGCCAGATTCACGTTCAAACATGGGCCGAATCTCATCGCGCGGCGCAGCGCTTTCCCACGCATCAGGCGTCGCGCCGAACGCTGCCAACATCGAGGGCAGCGAGAGAAGGCCAATCAGGCAAACGGGAAGACGGGCGGTGGCTTGCATGCTGGCACGGTAGAGGATTCGCCGCCCCCCGGCAACTGGGTTTAGTCGGCCAAGTGATGGCGACCGCGATGGCCATACGCCGTCGTCACCGTGCTCGAATGCGGGAAAAGCGTTTGCACGACCGCATCCGTGTCGTCTCGGGCAAAGGTGGCGACTCAGGCTGGATGATAAGGCCGCCGGCAGGAATCGCGCTCAGCCGTTCTCTCGACAAACCAAGTGCCATCCTGGACGGGATCCGAGTAGACGGCCGAGTGTTGAAGTCGGCTCGAGGACAGAAAGAGGCTGTCTGCCCTGGTCCTTCTGCTGTTCGAGACCACAGCTGCCGATGGCCAACGGCATCCGAGCCCTGCGTGGTCTCCATCCGGCGGCCTTGCTCCTTCTGCCCTGCGCGGTTGACGCTGCGGTTCAACGTTGCTGCGCATCACCCCCCTCTTTGCGTTCACCAAGCCCCATCCATGGAGAGTTGCCAAATGAGTTGGGGGATGCTTTTTTCATCCAACTATGTTTCCCGTGAAGAGACTCAGCTTAGCTTTAATTGGGACTTGCTTGCTCGCGATGCAGATGGGTTGTGCCAGTTCCGGGGGCCGCCACCAGGCATCCGGCGAGATTTACGACCCGGCTGTCGATGGCGAGCGGCTGTTGGCCCGGGCTGCCGCCACGGCGCGCAAAGAGCATAAACTGGTGCTGCTTGACCTTGGGGCCAACTGGTGTTCGGACAGCCAGGCAACGTATCGGCTGCTTCGGACGGACCCAGCCATCCGTCGCGAACTGAAGAGGCATTACGTGCTGACGATGGTCGACGTGAATCAAAAGGACAACGCCAATCGCAACGAGGCGCTTGTGCAGAGCCTGGGCAATCCCATCGGCCGCGGCATTCCCGTGCTCCTCGTCTTGACCCCGGACGGCAAGCTGCTGAATTCAGATCCTGCCGAACGTCTCAAGGACGACGCCTACAAAGATCCGACACGCGTCCTGGCATATCTGGAGAAATGGGCGGCGGCCTTGCCGCCGAGATAAGGCTCGAGCGCCATCGGCACACTTCGGCCGCGGGTTCGCTCTGGTTGATGGTCGCGCTGACCGAACGCGAACCGCTACAAGCTCAAATCCAGGTCCGTGACCGCACCGAGGGAGGCGGAAGTGACCAGGTGCGCGTATTTGGCCAGCACGCCGCGGGTGTATCGTGGCTTCGGCGCGGTCCAGGCGGCCCGGCGCTTTTTCAGTTCAGACGCCGAAACCCCCAGGTTTAACTCGCGCTTTTCCGCATCGATGGTGATCGTGTCGCCGTTTTTGACGAGGGCCAGCAATCCGCCGACGTAAGCTTCTGGAGTGATATGGCCCACCACAAACCCGTGGCTTCCGCCGGAGAAACGTCCATCGGTGATCAAGGCGACCTCTTTGCCCAGGCCCTTACCCATGATGGCGGAAGTCGGTGACAGCATTTCGCGCATGCCCGGGCCTCCTTTCGGACCTTCATACCGGATCACGATGACGTCGCCTTTCACAACCGTGCCGTCGAGGATCGCGGCGAGCGCCTGTTCTTCCGAATTATAAACGCGCGCCTTCCCAGTGAAGCGCAGTCCTTCTTTGCCGGTGATCTTCGCAACCGCGCCTTCCGCCGCCAGGTTGCCATAGAGAACGACCAGGTGACTGTCCTTCTTGATCGGATCCTGCAGCGGTCGAATGATGGTTTGACTGGCGGGGTACGGCTGAACGCTTTGCAGCGTCTCGGCCATGGTCTGTCCGGTGACGGTCAGGCAGTCGCCGTGCAGCAGCCCGGCATCGAGCAGCGTGCGCATGAGCGGACGAATACCGCCGATGCCGACCAATTCGGACATGAGATGCTTGCCGCTGGGCTTGAGATCGGCCAGCACTGGCACGCGTTTGCCGATGCGGGTAAAGTCATCGAGCCCCAGCTTCACCTTGGCGGCGTGGGCCATGGCCAGGAGATGAAGGACGGCATTGGTTGATCCGCCGAGCGCGATCACGACGGTGATGGCGTTTTCGAAGGCCTTTCGCGTCATGATGTCGCGCGGCTTGAGATTTCGCTTAATCATTTCGACAACCGCGGCGCCGGCTCGCCGGCAATCTTCCACTTTGGCTTTGGAAGTTGCATTCTGAGCCGAGCTGTTGGGCAGGCTCATCCCAAGCGCCTCGATGGCCGAAGCCATTGTATTGGCGGTATACATGCCGCCGCACGATCCCGGCCCGGGGATAGCGCAGGACTCGATCGCTTGAAATTCCTTGTCGTCGATCTTCTGATTGGCGTGAGCGCCGACAGCTTCAAAGACCGAGACGATGTCGAGCAGGCGGCTCGTTCCGGTGAGGCAACCAGGGAGAATCGTCCCGCCGTAAACAAAGACCGCCGGCCGGTTCAAATGCGCGATGGCGATCATGCAGCCGGGCATGTTCTTGTCGCATCCGCCAATGGCCACGAACCCGTCCATGCCTTCACAGCCAACGACAGTCTCGACCGAGTCAGCGATCACTTCGCGGGAGACGAGGGAGTATTTCATTCCTTCGCTGCCCATCGAAATCCCATCCGAGATCGTGATCGTGTTGAAGACGATCGCCTTGCCGCCGGCGTCGTTGGCGCCTGCTTCCGCTTCGCGTGCCAGCGCGTCGATGTGCATATTGCACGGCGTGACCATGCTCCAGGTCGAGGCGATCCCTATGATCGGCTTTTGGAAATCCTCCGGCTTGAAGCCAACCGCATAAAGCATCGCGCGGCTCGGGGCGCGATCCGGCCCATCCAAAACTAAACTCGAGTAGGGGCGCAAAGCGTTGGCCGCTGGCGAACGATCCGGGGAATTGGTTTTCGACTTTTTCATTGTGACCTCGAGATTATCATCATGAAACCGTTGGGTTGACAAGTGAACCGATGCGCGACGCGCCGCAGGTCGGCCGCGGTCTGGAGCGCTTTGCCCGATCCAGGCGGATTCCTCCTGCGGCCGGGAGATTCCTCCGGGCGCGCCGCTTCGCGAGGAGAAAGAACCCTTCCAGTCGTAGGTTTCCTCCGTCAGGGGCTGGATTGCATTCAGGGCCGGTCCATGCAAACTAGTCGCGATGAAAGTGTTTGTCACCGGCGGCGCCGGCTATATCGGCTCGGTTTGCGTGGAGGAACTGCTCAATGCAGGCCATGACGTGACGGTATTCGACAATCTGAGCGAAGGCCATGCGGCGGCCGTCGACCCGCGGGCCACCTTCGTTCGGGGCGATCTCGCCAGCGTCGATTCGATTCGCCGGGCACTCCAGCAGAGCCAACCCGCCGCCATTGTTCACTTTGCCGCCAGCGCCCTCGTGGCGGAGTCGATGACCGACCCGGGCAAGTACTTTCGGAATAATGTGGGAGGGGGAGTGAACTTGCTGGACGCGGCCGTTGAAGCCGGCGTGAAGAAGATCGTGTTCAGTTCCACCTGCGCGACTTATGGGACCCCGGACCGGGCGCCGATGACGGAGGACCTGCCCCAGCGGCCGATTAATCCTTACGGCGAATCGAAGCTCATGTTTGAGCGGATTCTGCATTGGTACTCCCAGATTCACGGGCTGGAGTTCGTTGCCTTCCGTTATTTCAACGCTGCCGGGGCCAGCGTGGAGCGTGGGGAGCATCACCGCATCGAGACGCATCTGATTCCGAATGTGCTGAAAGTGCCGCTCGAACAATCGCCCCAGTGCTACGTTTATGGGACCGATTACCCGACTCCCGATGGCACCTGCGTCCGCGACTACATTCACGTCATCGACCTCGCCCAAGCACACATCCTCGCCCTGCAGCCGGGGAAAGCCGGCTTCTTTAATTTGGGCAACGGGGCCGGCTACTCGGTCCGCGAGGTCATCCGGACGTGTGAAGAAGTGAGCGGGAAGCGCATTGCCGCTGTCGAGAAGCCGCGTCGTCCGGGAGATCCGCCGCGGTTGGTGGCGTCGGCGGACAAAGCGATCCGAGAGTTGGGTTGGAAGCCGCGCTTTGCCAAGTTGGAGGATATTGTGGCGACGGCTTGGCGCTGGCACGAGAAGCATCCGCGCGGTTACGGCAACGGGGCTGGCTGACCGGCGCGCGGAGGTCTGGAGCGCACTTTGCGTTTGCTCCGGGGGATGGAGCGTTTATGTTGCTGACGTTCCGAGCATGCGTCGCCACCGTGAATGGCTAGGTGCAGTGGTCTGGAGTTGTGGCTTGCAGTTGTGCCCTGCAGGGCTCGCCCACGAAGCGCCGGATCCAGCCGCCGTGCCCGGAGCGCAAGAACTTGTTCTGGAAGTCACATGGAACAGACCGATCCGATCCGACTTCTGCTGATCGACGACGCGCCGAAATTTGCCGGCTGGTTGCAGGAGATGCTTCACGCCGCCAAAGGCGTGCACTTTAAAGTCGATTGCGCCGAATCGCTCGCCTCTGGCCTCCGCCAACTCGAACATGCCCGCTACGACGTTGCCTTGCTCGATCTGTCCCTGACCGACAGCCAGGGCATGGCTCAGTTGGGCGACCGCCTCCCCCTCATCGTCCTGAGCAGCCTGGACGACGAGAACCTTGCCTTCCGGGCCGTGCAGGAAGGCGCCCAGGATTACCTGGTCAAAGGACAAATCACCAATTCCCTGCTGATCCGGGCCATTCGCTACGCGATCGAGCGCCGCCGCGCTGAGATGGCCCTGGTCCAGGCCGAAGAGAAGTACCGCAGCATCTTTGAACATATTGTCGAAGGCATCTTCCAAACCACCGCGGATGGCCATTACATCAGCGCCAATCCAGCCCTCGCCCGCATTTACGGATACGATTCGGCGACCGAACTGATTTCCCACCTGACCGACATTGCCCATCAATTGTATGTCGAGCCGGAGCGCCGCCAGGAATTCGTCCGTTTGATGGAGGAACACGACGTCGTGACGGATTTCGAATCCAAGGTCCAGCGCCGCGACGGCAGCATCATCTGGATTTCCGAAAATGTCCGGGCCGTCCGCGACGACAAGCATCAACTCCTCTATTACGAGGGCACAGTCGAAGACATCACCGTCCGGAAGCGCGGCGAAGAACAGTTGCGGAATTCGGAAAACCTCTACCATTCCCTGGTCGAGAATCTGCCGCAGAACATCTTCCGCAAGGACCTGCACGAACGCTTTACCTTTGCCAACCAGCGCTTTTGCCAGACGCTTGGCAAGCCGCTGGACGAAATCATCGGCAAGACCGACTTCGATTTCTTCCCGCCGGAATTGGCGGCCAAGTATCAACAGGATGATCGCAAGATCCTCGAATCCGGTCTCCCCTTCGAAACGGTCGAAGAGCATATCCCGCCGACGGGTGAGAAGCTTTACGTCAACGTTAGCAAAACGCCCATCTACGATGCCGAAGGAAGCATCGTCGGCCTGCAAGGCATCTTTTGGGACATCACCGAACGGCGTCGGGCCGAAGATGGGTTGCGCCGCACCACGGTGGAATTGGAAAAGAGCCGCGAAGAACTGCGCATCAAGAACGAACAGATGGAGGAAGATCTCCGCATGGCGCGCGAGATCCAGCAAGCCATCATCCCGCAACAGTACCCCAGCTTTCCCAAAGCGGCGGATTCGAAAGATTCCTGGCTGCGGTTTTGCCACCGCTATTTGCCCACAGGCGCCGTCGGTGGCGATTTTTTTAACGTCCGGGCTCTGTCCGACACCAAGGCGGGCGTCTTCATTTGTGACGTCATGGGACATGGCGTGCGGTCAGCCCTCGTGACGGCTATCATGCGCGCTTTGGTCGAGGAGTTGGCCGAATTGGCCACCGAACCCGGCCAGTTGCTCGGGCAGATCAATCGCGATCTGCGGGCGATCCTTCGGCAATCGGGGACGCCGATGTTTACAACGGCTTTCTACCTCGTGGCCGATCTGGAGCAAAAGCAGATTTGCTTTGCCAATGCGGGTCATCCCAAGCCGCTGCTCATTCACCGCGGGGTTGGGCAGGTCGAGAGCCTGACCAATGCCAACGGGAAATGTTGCCCCGCCTTGGGACTCTTTGAAGGCGCCAGTTATCCCACCACTCAGCGGCCTATCCATGCCGGCGACTTTCTGATGCTCTTCACCGATGGGCTTTATGACGTGGAAGGGCCAAGCCAGGAGCGCATCAGCCCGGAGTGGCTCGTTACGGCCGTTCGACAGCGCATCCATTGCGACGGCCCGGTTCTCTTTGACGAACTTCTCTCCGAAATCCAGGCGATCTCCGGACTCTCCACCTTCGTTGATGACGTCTGCCTGGTCGGCATGGATGTCGCCATGCCGCCCGCTCAGCCCAGCCTTCTCCCCTCCGATGGGAGCGGCCGTCCGTAGGACGGGTGGGCTCTGTTCCGATCCGATGCGATCGATGGGGCTTGAGCCTGGAAAATCACGGCTTGGCCCTGACCGGGAGGCTGAGTTCCTCTCCTCTGACCCAGGTCCGGACCCGGCCTGGCTGACCTCCGTTCATTTCGATCAAGGTCACATCGGCCGGGGCGCCAACTCCCAATCCGTGCGGCCATCCCATGAATCGAGCCGGAGACACCGACAACCAATCCCACACTTCCCGCCAGCTTTGCCCGAGGATCGCGCCTGCCCGGAAAGCGCCGTCCAGCGGGCGCAAGCCGGAACCGGCAAAATTGGTCTTGCCCGGCTGGCGGACGATCTGGTCCGGGCCGACGTCGACCTGGTGGGGACCGACGGTGTAGCGCCCGGGGCCGGCGCCCGCGGCGGAGACGGCATCGGTCGTATAGTAAATGGCTTCGCGGTTGAAGACCCGGTGCGCCAACCGGAACAGCGCCGGTGACACGTGGTAACCATCGGGGATCAAACTGACCGTCAGCCCGGATGTGTCCAGGACCCGCCACAGAATATTGTCGTGCCGGTCCAATTGTTGAGGGCAGGCATTGGCGAAGTGGGTGAATCCCGTGGCGCCGGCGGCGATTGCGGCGCGCAACACCTGGGAGGAAGCGTCCGTATGGCCTAGGCTGACTTTCATTCCAGACACAACCGCCTCCCGGATGGCCTCCAGGGCGCCCGGGCGTTCCGGAGCCAACGTCAACAGAACGGGGTCCGCCCCGGTAGCCTCTCGCAGAGCCGCGACCTGTTTTGGAGACGGATCGCGCATGAGCTCGGGTCGATGCGCCCCGCAAAAGCCCGCTTGCGAGGAAAGGAATGGGCCTTCCAGATGCCAGCCTGCGATGGCCCGTTGGAGCGCGGGCGAACTGAGACGTAAGCGGCGCAAATGGCGGATTCTCTCGAGCATTTGTTCCCATTCGTCCGTGATCAGGGTGAGCAGAAAACGCCCGCAACCGGCGGCGCGCAAGCCGGTGGCCGCCCTCAATAAATCGCCTTCGGTCAGGCCATCCTGCTGAAAGTCAACGCCGGCGTAACCATTGACCTGCAAGTCGAGCGCCGCGGGGCAAATCCAGGCTTCGGCTCCGCTGGGGGGGCGAGTCTCTTCGAGAGCCGAAATGACTCCCTTTTCCCAGCGCAGCCGCACAGCCCGGTTGCTGGTATAGAGCAAACCGGTGATCTCGCCGCTATTCATGGTTAGCCGTATTCCGCGTCAGGGAATTGACCGAGTGCGGGCCGTCCCGGTCCGCCGCGGGAACGCGTTTCACGACCCGCAAGGTACCAGCCGTGCGGCAGTTTAGAAGCGAAATACCTTCTTGAAATATCAGCCCTGAACCGGCTAGCTTTGGCGTTCAATGAAAGTCGAATTTTACGGCCACGTCCGGCAGTACCGGAATATCCAGAAGGAAATTGATGCCAACATGCAGGAGGTGCTCCTGAGCGGCAACTACGTCCAGGGCCCTGTCTTGAAGCGCTTTGAAGGCGAGTTGGCCGCTTATCACGGCACCAAACATGCCATCGGCGTCGCCAATGGCACCGATGCGATTTGGCTGGCTTTGATGGCCCTCGGGATCGGCCCCGGCGATGAGGTCATCACACATCCCAACACGTTTTTCGCAACGGCCGAAGGCATTTGGATTGCCGGCGCCACCGCGGTCTTCGTCGACTGCGATCCGAAGAGCAAGTGCATCGATCCTTCCAAAATCGAAGCGGCCATCACGCCCAAGACGAAGGCCATCATTCCCGTGCACCTCTACGGCCAGTGCGCGGACATGGTCGCGATCAAGAAGATCGCTGATAAGCACAAGCTCCACATCATCGAGGACAACGCCCAGGCCATCGGCGCGTCCGGCCCGAATTTCAAAATCGGCCACCTCAGCGACGCGGCCACGACCAGCTTTATCATCCAGAAGAATCTCGGCACCTTCGGCGATGGCGGCGCTCTGGTCACTAACAACGCGGACATCGATGCCAAGATCCGAAAACTGCGCAACCACGGTTCGAATGCCCGCAACATCCACAGCTACGGATTTAACAGCCGCCTGGATGATCTGCACGCCGGTGTGTTGAGCGCGAAGCTTAAACATATCGACGCTTGGAACGACCTGCGCCGCAAGTGGGCTGCCCGTTATACCGCCGGCCTCAAAGGCAGCAAGTCCTTCGATCTGCCGGTGGAGTTGCCGGGCTACCACCACGTTTTCCATCTTTACGTCATCGAGACGAAACGCCCCGAGAAGCGCGACGCCTTTGTCGATTTCCTGGTGAAGAACAACGTCGATGCCAAGACCCACTACTCGATCGCGATTCACCAGCAGGCCGGTTACCCGTGGGGCAAAGGCGCGCGCATCGTCGGTTCGATCGCCAATGCCGAGGCGAATGCCGCTCGCTGCATTAGCTTGCCTATGTTCCCCGAGCTGACCGCCGAGGAGGTCGACTACGTCATCGCCAAGGTCAAGGAATGGGATCAGGCTCAAAGCTAAGCGTCCCAGGAGAGAAGAATCCAGAACTATCCAAAGCGCCCTCACCCCAACCCTCTCGATCAGATGAGAGGCGCCCGCCCGGGCGGGTGAGGGTTCAAATTTACAAGCCTCAGGTATGAATCCATACAGCGTCTTGGTCGTGGGAATGGGCAAACGCGGCATGCACCACGCCGCCGCGTTCAACGCCAATCCTCGCTTTCGCGTCACCGGCATTTGCGACATCGATGCGGCCCGCCTCGACGGCGCCGCCGCCAAATTGGGCCACCCGCAGAAAGGGACCGACGCGGGCGCCTTGGCCAGAGCCGTCAAACCGGACGTGTTCTGTTTTTGCACCCTGCCGAACTTGCGCACGCCGCTGATCCAGGCGGCTTTGGACAGCGGCGCCAAGCTGATTGCCTTCGAAAAGCCGGTGGCCCTGACCAGCGCGGAGCTGTTCAAGGTGCGCGACTTGGTGCGGAAAGCCGGCGCCAAGGCCGTCGTCAGCCACCAGCACCGCTATGGCGTCCATTATCGCAAGGTGAAGGAAATCGTCGCGAGTGGCGCCCTTGGGCGCGTCCATACGATTTATGGCACCGCCACCGGGTGGATGACCCACATGCTGTCGCACCTGATCGATTACACCTGCTGGTTCAATGATTACGCCCCGGCCACGTGGGCGATGGCTGACCTTGCATGACGCAGCAAGTTCACTGATAACCATCCCTCGCCCGATTATATCGCCGGCTTCGTCCAGTTCGCCAACGGCGTCCCGTGGCGTTTATGAATGCGGCGCCGGCGCCGGATCAGCCGGAGGTCGCCAAGTGGTGGGGCAAAAACCGGATTGGAGCCCAGGGCACCGGGGAACTTTCGCGGAAGTTCTGACCAACGGCGGCTGGCGCGCAGCAGCAAGTCTGGCGGTTACCAATCGGGCGAAGGTGCCATGAACTATGACCTGGATATGCCCCCTTACATCCAGGAGATAGCCCTGGCTGGACGATGCCGAAGCCCCATCAATGTAATCTCGACCATGCCTGTCTCGGGGCGGAAATCATGCTCGCCCTGCAGCGCGCAGTGCCGCCGATGGCGGTCAAGTCCCGCTCCCCCTGACCGCCGGCGCGGATGAGCGGAAGCGCTCCTCAAAAGCGAGGGTGGTGACAAACCCGTCCTCGTGTCCTGCGAGCAAAACAAAAAGAGTTCGGCTTATCGTGACGGCCCGCCGCTGTTGGTAGCGGCGGTTCTTTGGCACGCTCGCCGCGTTGCTCGCTGGTGATAGACCGCTGCGGGGATGCGCCTCATTCGCGCCTTGCGAGCGTGCCAAATACTTCGCCGCAAACGCCTACGGACTTAAGGGAAAGCACCCTAGAGACCTTGATCCCTGGCAGCCTGCCTGCCTCGCCAGGGCTTTGCGCGCCTCGATATGCCCAGCCCTCGTCTCCCCGCCGCTTCAGAGTGTTCATCGTCCCGGCTTCCTGCTTAAGTGGGCGCCGTGGAAGTCATCATCCGAAATACGGCCGACGCCGCCGCGGACTTGGTTGCGCGCATGATCGCGCGCGAACTCCGCGCCAACCCGCATCTGGCGCTTGGCCTCGCCACCGGGCGCACGATGGAGAGCGTCTACGCCAAACTCGTCAAATTGTATCGCGACTTGCCGTTGGATTTTTCCCTCTGTCGTACTTTTAACCTGGATGAGTATGTCGGATTGCCAGGAAGTGATCGGCATTCCTATCGGCATTACATGAACCACCACCTCTTCCAGCAGGTGAACATCGACTTGCGCAATACCCATCTGCCCGATGGCACCGCCTCAGATCTGGACGCTGAGTGCGCCCATTACGAGGCCGTCATTCAGCGGTTTGGCGGCATTGATCTGCAGCTGCTGGGCATCGGCCGCGCCGGACATCTGGGTTTTAACGAACCGCTCTCCGCCCTGCGTTCGCGCACCCGCGTCAAGGCGCTGGCGCCAGCTACCCTCGCGCAGAATGCGCCCTTATTCGATGATCCCAACATCATGCCGCGTCGAGCCATCACCATGGGCGTCGGCACCATCCTGGAGAGCCGCCGGTGCCTCCTCCTGGCGACCGGAGCGGAGAAAGCTGACATCGTCGCCCGCGCCGTCGAGGGGCCCATCACAGCGATGATCTCCGCAACGGCCCTCCAGCTCCATCCCCGATGCACCGTGGTTGTCGACGAGGATGCCGCCCGCAAGTTGCAGGGCTCGGAGTACTACCGCTGGATTTTCGAGAACGAACCGGAATGGGAACTGTTCCGGCAGGAGTGAGTGGTCCTGGTGGAGCACCGATACAGCCTTTCCGTGGCGCTCCGCGCTTGAGTCGGGACGCCCTTCGCGAGACACTTCGGTATGTCCTCAAGTTGTCTCAAAGTCTTTGCTGCCGAAGCCCTGACCGTCCGGGTCTACGCCACCCAACAGGACCTGGCAATCGACGCGGCGCGCGAGGCTTATGAGTACCTGCAGACCGTTGTCCGGGCGCATGGGCACGCCAGGGCTATCCTTGCTTCCGCCGCCTCTCAAGTGAAATTCCTGGAAGCCCTGACCGCTCTGCCCGGCTTGGATTGGTCGCGGATCACCCTCTTTCACATGGATGAATACCTCGGGATCACGGACCAGCACCCAGCCAGCTTCCGGCGGTTCATGCGCGAACGCGTCGACCGCCAGGTGAATCCGCAGGCGTTTCACTATCTGCAGGGCGAAGCGCTCGAGCCAATCAAGGAATGCGAGCGCTTTGGCCGTCTGATCCAGGAGCAACCCATCGACCTGTGCTGCCTCGGGATTGGAGAGAATGGCCATATCGCTTTCAATGACCCGCCCGTGGCTGATTTCGACGACCCTTTGACCGTGAAGCTCGTGAAGCTGGATGAACTCTGCCGGCAACAACAGGTCGGCGAAGGTGCCTTCCCGACTTTCGAAGCCGTCCCGCAATATGCCTTTTCCTTGACCATCCCCACCTTGTGCGCCGCCCGGCGCATCCTGGCCATCGTTCCGGAACGGCGCAAAGCGAAGGCCGTCAAGGCTGCCTTGCAAGGCCCCATCGACACCGCTTGTCCGTCATCCATTCTCCGGCGCCAGGCACATGCGAGCTTGTTCCTCGATGCTGATTCCGCCAGTTTGTTGTGACGCGAGCGACCCGGAAGCCCTCTCAACCAAGCAATGGCGGAACGTATGACGACGAACACCCAACCTCTCTGGCAACGATTAGCGCTGATCACCGGGGCTAGCAAAGGCCTTGGCAAAGCCATGGCCCTTGCCCTCGCTGACGCCGGCGCGCGGCTCGTCCTCGTCTCCCGCGACCGGGCAAAATTAGAGGCCACCGCCCATGACGTGCGCAATCGCGGCGCGACTGCCGATGTCTTTGTTACCGACGTCACCGACGAAGCCCAGGTGGTGGAGCTGCAACGCAGCGTGATCGACCGAGTCGGCCGCGTCCAGATCCTGATCAACAATGCCGGCATCAACAATCGCAAAAACGTCACCGAATTCACCCTGGCGGAGTGGCGACAGGTCTTGGACACGAATTTGACCAGCGCCTTCCTGATGTGCCGCGCGTTCGTCCCTCATATGCAAGGCCATGGCTATGGTCGAGTGATTAACTTGACCTCCATCATGAGCCATGTCGCCTTGGCCGGTCGCACCGCCTACGCCGCCAGCAAAACAGGCTTGCTCGGCTTCACTCGCGCCCTGGCGCTGGAGCTTGCCCCAGAGAAGATCACCGTCAACGGCATTAGCCCGGGTCCTATCGCCACCGAGATGAACACCCCCATCCTGCAGAACCCTGAGCTCAATCAGCAATTCATTGCCAAGCTGCCGATCGGTCGTTGGGGCAACGTCGAAGAAATTGGCAAACTCGCTGTTTACCTGTGCTCCGACGACGCTGGCTTCATCACCGGCACCGATATCTTGATCGATGGCGGATGGACCGCCCAATAGCCGGCCCGCGGAAAGGTTGCCCGGCCGGTTCCTACCCCGCTAAAACGTCCCTATCTCAGGGGTTCTTCGCGCAATATCCTCATTTGCAGTTGTTTGTAAAACATTGACACGTGGCCAGGTTTTAGGGCGGAGAGCGCCTGGTCTTCGGGCGCAGCGGTTGCCCGCCGGGGCGCCTGCCATCAATTCGCGGCAACTGCCACGGGATTTCGTTCGTCCTTCGTTCGAGGTTCGTTCGTCCTTCGTTCGTCCCTTGTTCGGCTGGAGACGAACGTAGGCTGAACGTGAGGCGGATCGAGGATGGGGCAGGTAAGGATCGAGCGGGCTTTACCAGCCGTTTTTCTTCAGCACATCAGGGATGGTAACCGAGCGGCCGTCCTGGCGCTTGCTTTCGTCTGCCGCTTCCATGAAGGCATAGATCTGCAGGGTTTCTTCCATGGACACTGGTGGGGTTCCGGTTTGAAAGAACCGAACGATCTCGCGAACCAGCGGCGTGTACTCGCCGCTGCCTTTTTGCTCCACGGTCTGAGTGGTCCCAAATACAATAACCTTGTGCGGCGTAGGGCCTTTGCGAAGTGCGACCAGTGTGCCGATCCGGCCGGTTTCCCACACGCCGGTAACGACATCGGTGTCCGCTGTCGTGGTGCGAGCAACCGATTGGCAACCAGGTCCCAGGATAGTGAAGAGCGCTTCCGTCGGATGAATGCCATACCAAAACAAGTCGGGATGATGAGGTTCGGCATGGGCCGGACCATACGAGATCACAGCTCGTATATCGCCCACCTTGGCCGACTTCACTTCGACGAGACTTTGGTAATAACGGTAGGAGGATGAGCTGAAAACCGGGACATTTTTGGCCTTCGCCAGTCGATAAATCTCAATCGCATCGGCCAAGGTGCCGGCCACTGGTTTATCGATGAAAACCGGTTTTCTCGCCTCGAGAACGGGGCGGACCTGAGCCAGATGCGGCCGGCCGTCAACGCTTTCCAGCAGAACCGCATCGACTTCCGCACAGAGCTGCTCGATCGAATCGACGATTTTGACCCCATACTCTTCGCGCAAGGTTTTGGTATAACCGTCGACCCGGCTGGCGCTGCTTTCGATGTCCGGGCTGCCTCCCTTGAACGCCGCCACCACCTTGGCTCCAGGCACGTGATTCGGGTCCTGATCACTATTCAATAGCTTGGTAAACGCGACAACGTGCGACGTGTCCAAACCGATCATGCCCACGCGCAGGTCAGCGGAAAAACCGGGACGGCAAGCGATGCCTAAAAGGATGATGATCAAGCTGGCAAGTCGAGGATTCATGTGCCGACGCTAGGACCAAGCGGGCAAGACCTCAAGCAGAAGTCATGGCCGCCGGAAAAGCCGGCCCGGGGGCCATGTCAGCAGCCCAGGACAGCAAAAACGTTGACACGTGGCCATGTTTTTATAACACGGCTCAAATCAGAGTGTTGGAGACCGGCTGTGGTCCTTCCGCGGGCATGTGTCCGTAGGGAAGCGGGCGCGCGGCCAACGCGGAGCCGATGCTTCGATTGACTTTCAAAGGCTCCTGCTTACTGTCGCAGCGATGAATCGGCTTCGCTTTTTTCTCTTGGGACTGATGTGGTTAGGGGCCGCGCGGCTCGAGAGCGGCAGCATCGCTGCCACGCCCATACAGGAACGGGCTGATCGTTTTTTGGCTTTGGTCAACGCCGGTTATCAGGGGCTTTACCGGGTTGAAGCCGAGGCGCAATGGTTGGCGGCCACGGACGTCACGCCGGCACACGATGCAGCATCCGAGACGGCTGGAAAAGCCCGGGCGGCCTTTGTCGGTAACCCGGCTTTGATCCAAGAGGCCAGACACCTTTTGCAGAGCCGGGCGGAGCTGCAGCCTGTTACGGTCCGGCAGTTGGAGCGAGCCCTGCTGAATGCGGCAGAGGGGCCGATGACCAATCCCGACCTGGTCTCAGCTCGGATCGAGGCGGAAACCAGGCAAGCTTCCATCCTCAATTCGTTTGCGTTCCGACTTGATGGGAAGCCGATCACAGCCAACGAGATTGACAATGCCTTGCAGACCAATCGCAACCTGGCTGACCGCCAGGCAATTTGGGAAGCTTCCAAGCAATCGGGGCCGGTGTTGAGGCCCGGCCTGGTCCAGTTGCGGGAGTTGCGGAACGGAGTGGCTCGCGAGGTCGGGTATCCCGACTACTTCGCCCTGCAAGTGGCGAGCTATGGAATGACCACGGAGGAGATGATTCAGCTGCAGGACCAATTTGTGCGCGACTTGCGCCCGCTCTATCTACAACTGCACACGTGGACCAAGTATGAACTGGCGAAACGTTACGGGCAGCCAGTGCCGAATCGCATTCCGGCGCATTGGCTGAACAATCGTTGGAGCCAGAATTGGACCGGGTTGATCGAAGCCGCCAACCTGGACGAGCGGTTCCAGGGGAAATCAGCCGAGTGGATCGTCAAGACGGCCGAGCGATTTTACACCAGCCTTGGGTTTGCCTCCCTTCCGGAATCCTTCTGGACGCGATCCGACCTGTATCCGGTGAAGCCAGGCGAGTCGCGGAAGAAGAACACGCACGCGTCCTGCTGGCATGTCGACCTGGAGCGGGATATCCGGTCGCTGATGAGTGTGGAGCCTAACGAACAATGGTTCACGACGTCGCATCATGAGCTGGGGCACGGTTATTACTTCATGACCTACACGCGTCCAGAGGTGCCGCCGCTCCTGCGGTTGGGGGCCAACCCGGCTTTCCACGAAGGGATGGGCGAGCTAATCGCGATGGCGGCGATTCAAGTGCCATACCTCAAGGCGCTCCAGATCCTGCCGGCGGATCTGCAACCGGATGAAATCGCCTTTCAACTCAACGATGCCTTGGCCAATTCAGTTCCTTTCATCTTCTGGAGTTCGGGAACGATGGCCCACTGGGAAGCGGATGTTTACGCCGGCAATCTCTCGACCAACGAATGGAACCGCCGCTGGTGGCAGCACGTTCGCGACTTTCAAGGCGTTGAGCCACCGACCGAGCGTGGGGAACAGTTCTGTGACGCCGCCACCAAGACCCATATCAATGACAATCCCTGCTATTACTATTCCTATGCCATCGCCACCGTTTTGAAATTCCAGCTCCACGATCACATTGCCCGGGACATTCTCCACCAAGCCCCACAGAGCTGCAATTATGCCGGCAGCAAGCAGGTGGGCGATTTCCTACGCCGTTTGATGGCCAAGGGCGGCACCGAAGATTGGCGCAAAGTGTTGCGCGACGCGACCGGAGAAGAGTTGTCCACCCGGGCGATGGTGGCCTATTTTCAGCCGCTGATGACCTGGCTGCAGAAGGAGAATCAAGGGCGCCCGATCGGCTGGCGGTGAGCGGGAATCGGATGGAGGCAAAAGTCGGAGGCCGGACGTCTAAGGAGGAAGGCGACACCTCCCGCTGGTTTTACGGGCAGCAGACTAGTCGGCCCAGGCCCGCTCGTGCGACGGCCGAACGACTCTCAACGCCGAACGGAGCGGATCGAAGCGGAAATCACCCTGCCTACGCTTCGAATTGCCCGCGCGCCAACTCCGCAGCGAACCGCAGCAGTCATTCGGACAATTCGGTGAGCTTTTCGACTTGTGCGACGTAGGCGCCGTCAAACCCATCCGCAAACGGCAGGAGCTGACGTTCGTGGACGAGGCGGTAGCCGCTTCGGTTTTGGAGAAACAGCCGAACGACGTCGCTGTTTTCCTCCGGTTCCAGGCTGCAGGTGCTGTAAACGATCGCGCCGCCGACGCGCACTTGGGCTGCGGCTCGTTCCAACAAACGCAGTTGGTCTGCCTGCAAACGTTCCAATTCGCGCGGCTGGATTCTCCAACGCAGATCGACGCGGCGCCGCATCACCCCAGTATTGGAACAGGGCGCATCCACCAGCACGCGATCGAACCTGTGGTCTGGCTCCGGCGCTGAGATCAGCCGCGTCCGGACGCAACTGAGTCCGAGGCGGGCGCAATTTTCTTCGATCAGTTTGAGGCGATCCGGATGCAAATCTTCGGCCAGGATGTGACCCTGGTTTTGGATCAGTTGCGCCGTATAGGCCGCTTTGCCGCCGGGCGCGGCGCACAAATCGAGAATTCGTTCATTGGGTTTGGGGTTCAAAATCGCCACTGCCAGCAGGGTGCTGGGGGTCCTGGACGTAGAACCAGCCCGCGCGAAAGCTGGGCATGGTCGCGAAAGCCGGATGCGAGGTGAGGCGGTAGATCAGCCCAGCGGGAACCCACGGAACGGCCACCGGTTCGAATCGGACGCCTTCTGTGGTCCATGCTTGGATTGCTTCCACCGGTTCCACCCGCAGACGGTTAATGCGCGCGAAGGTGGTCGGCGGTTGATTGTTCCATTCCATCAACGCCATCGCCCGGTCCCGACCCCAACGCTGCTGCCAGCGCTCGTAGAGCCAGGACGGATGCGAGCAGGCCAGCGCCGGGTCCTGGCCGCGCAAATCCTGCAGCACTTGCGTCGTCGCGACTCGTTCGCGCAGGTAGCCGCGCAGGACGGCGTTCACAAATCCTGCTTGGGGGCCAAAGCCGAGGGACTTTGCGAGCGCGACTGTCTCATGGACTGCCGCATGATCAGGCACTCGAGTCAACCAGAAGAGTTGATAGAGACCAAGCCGAAGCAGAATCTGGAGGGCCTCTTTTTGGGTGCGTCCTTGAGTCTTCCGGGCGATCAGCCAATCAAGTGTCGCCTGGTGGCGAGTCGCGCCGTAGGTGAGCTCCTGGATCAGGCCACGGTCAATCGGATCGACCGGTTGGCGCGCCAGTTCCTTTGCCAACAGGTCCTCGATGAACTCCGCGGTGCGCTCCCGTTGGAGGAGCGCGCGGACGGCGATTTCCCTGGCTGGCCGCGGGTTAGTCACACGGGGAGCATCTGCCAACCTTGGCAAGATGTCATGGCTCAAAATGCGATGGGCGCAGAAGAGGAAAGGCACGGAACGCCCCCGCCAGGCGCCTTGAAGGTAGGGAGCGCTCTCCGAGCGCGCCGCTTCGACCTGGAAGGTTCGCCGATTGGGAACGACCAATTCCGGATGTTGAAAGAACGAAGTCGCTCGCGGCGAAGCGCGAGCGCGACCTTGGCGCGAATGGACGCTTCTGATGGCAGCGCGCCGCTGCGAGCGTTAGCCCATTTCAATCGCCAGAGCTCCGGTGTAGCCCTCCTGCGGGGTCAAGTCGTGCAGCAGCCAGATGGTTTCGCCCAGTTTCACTGTAAAGGGAGCGTCAGCCGCGGCGGCGTGCCCGCCAGTGGACACATCCGGTTCTTTCAAGCCGGAGGTAATGCCCTGTCCCGCTCCTTTGAGAACCGCTTCCTTGCGTGTCCAGAGGCGATAAAAGATCGCGAGCTGTTCGCTGGGATCAGCCCGTTGCAAGGCGGCATGCTCTCCCGGAGCGCAGTAGAGGCGGACGATATCGGCGAAATCCCGCCCGGGTCGGACTTGTTCGACGTCGGCGCCCGCGAGTTGGCCGACGGATAAGGCGATCAGCGCGACGTCGCCGGAATGGGACACGTTGAAATGCAGACTGGGCAGAGCTAGATCCGCTGCCAGGGACGGTTTGCCTTTGTCCGAGTAGGCCAATCGAACCTCGCTGGGCTGAATCCCGAGGCGCTCGGCCACCAACAGGCGCAAGGCCGCCCGAGTCCCAACAAAATTGCGGCGCGGTTGGTCGAGGCGGAAACGCTCGGCTCGTTCTCGTTCCGGATCGTTTAGTAGGCTCCAGATGGTCGAAGGCGGCATCGCCCCGGCTTCGAAGTGCAGTTGATAGAGTTGGACGTTGCGGCTGTGGAAGGCTTGTGGCAGCGGCAATTCCTGGATCCATGCGGGGGGCATTTCGGGGAGCTAGGACTGGGCTAGCCAGTTGCCGGCCTGAAAGTCGGTTGAAGTTTCATCGCGCGCCGGCAGCTATACCAAATGGAGCTCTGAGAAGCACGATGATTGCGGTTGGAGGGATGCGGCGGCAGGAGCCTGAAGTGGTCCGCCCCTCCTTGGGTGGCGGGAAAAGCGTTCCGAAATGACGCCAACGACAGGCCCTTGTTCCAGAAGAACCCTTCGTCGTAAACCTCCCCTGTGGTTAGGGGAGAGTATGGCGAGTGCCAGAATTGCTGCCAATAGGCTCGGGCTCCGATTCCACTATCGGGGTAAAACCTGAGAAGCTCCGAATCTGTTTTACAAAGCGGAAGACGGACCCTCACACTACCGTTTTGCAGTTTGCTGAATGTCATTGGTCTCACGTATGGAAGCGTCCAATCAACCAAACGAACGCAAGTCGATTGACCAACGCCAGAAGATGACCGAGCTGGAGAGGCTTCGTCACTCCTGCGCCCATGTCATGGCGACGGCCATCGCCAAGCTATGGCCGGACGCCCAATTCGCCGCGGGGCCCCCGGTCGAGAATGGATTTTACTACGACCTTGAACTGGCGCACCGGATCACGCCGGCCGATTTCGCGCGCATTGAGGAGGAGATGAAGCGGGAGATCAAGGCGAATCACGTCTTTGAAAAGGAAGCCGTCAGCCGGGAGCAGGCGTTGCTGGATGCGAAGGCGGGCCGCTTGGCGGCGTTGGGGTCGCGGACGGCGCCGAGCAAGTTCAAACTCGATATTATCGAGGGCATTCCTGAGCACGAGCCGATTTCCTACTTCAAGAACGGCGATTTCGTTGATCTTTGCGCCGGGCCACATGTGATGCGCACGGGCAATATCGGCGCTTTCCGTCTGACCCACGTGGCGAGCGCCTATTACAAGAACGACGAACGCAACCCGCAGTTGCAGCGGATCTACGGGACAGCGTTCAAAAACAAGACCGAGTTGGAAGCTTACTTCCACATGCTCGAGGAGGCGAAGAAGCGGGATCATCGCAAGATTGGGCAGGAGATGGGCCTCTTTACGATCGACACGGACTTTGTCGGCCCTGGGCTGCCGCTTTGGCTGCCGAAGGGCGCGGCCATCGCCGAGGAGTTGGAGAAGCTCGCCAAGGAGACCGAATTTGCAGCCGGTTACGTGCGGGTGCGGACGCCGCATATTGCGAAGGAGAAGATGTATTTGACGAGCGGACATCTGCCGGTCCTCTACGCCGAAAGTATGTTCCCTCCGATGGAACTGGAGGAATCGCGCCCTAGCCGGGACGAGAGCGACCGAGGAGGGGCGACCGCCGGACCGAGAGAGCGGTACTACCTCAAGGCGATGAACTGCCCGCATCACCATCGGGTTTTCGCCGCGGAGCCGCGCAGCTATCGAGATTTGCCGCTGCGCCTGGCGGAGTATGGGATGTGTTATCGCTACGAACAGTCCGGAGAACTTTTCGGCTTGATGCGAGTGCGCTCATTGAGCATGAACGACGCCCACATCTACTGCACGCCGGAACAATTCGCCGAGGAATTCAACGGGGTCAACCAGATGTATCTGAAGTACTTCAAGATCTTCGGCATCGAAAAGTACGTGATGCGGTTCAGCACCCACGATCCGGCCAAGCTCGGCCAGAAGTTCGTGGATGAGCCCGCCTTGTGGATTCAAACGGAAACGATGGTGCGGGACGTCTTGAGGAACTCGGGGATTCCTTATGTGGAAGTGCCCAACGAAGCCGCCTTTTATGGCCCCAAGATCGACGTTCAGGTGGAAAGCGTCATCGGACGAGAGTTCACCCTGGCGACCAACCAGGTCGACTTCGCCGTGCCGCGGCGCTTCGGGCTGGTTTACAAGGACCGGGACAACACCGAAAAGACTCCGCTCTGCATTCACCGGGCGCCTCTCGGCACGCACGAACGGTTCATCGGCTTCCTGATTGAACATTACGCCGGCAATTTTCCGCTCTGGCTCGCCCCGGAGCAGGTCCGAGTGCTGACGATCGGCGATGACGACAAACTGGTGACTTACGCGAAAGGCCTTGTCGATGAACTCCGCGGCCAAATGGTTCGAGCCAGTGCTGACCTGGGGACCGATAAGATCAACGGCAAAATCCTCCGGGCGGAGGAGGCCAAGGTCCATACCATGTTGGTCGTGGGTCAGCGGGACCTCGAAGCCAACCAAGTCAGCCTGCGGTTGCATGGCAAAGGCCATCAGGGAGCTAAACCCCGCGCCGAGGTCATCACCGCGATTCTGGAGAAAATCCGGACGCGCAATGGGACTTAGGCCAAGCTTCCCTGGTCGGAAACACCGTCTCACGCCGCCAGCGGGCGCATAATGATTACATGGCAAAGTCAAAATCTGATTCCGGAAGCGCGGGCGGGCGAGGCAAACTTCGAATCGGCGACAACTGGAATGCCATTCGGATCATCGCGTTATCACAGTCCAATCCCTTGAAGGCGGTCGCCGAGTTTGTCGAAAACAGCATCGACGCCAAAGCGCGCCGGATCACTTTGACCCGAGGCAAGGACAAAGGAGCCCCTTTTCTCCGGATCAAAGACGACGGCGAGGGGATTCGGCGCGCGGAATCAGGCGTGCCGGATTTCGAATACGTGGCGACGCACATTTGCGATTCGATGAAACGGCGGCTGAAAGCCGAAGAGGCTACTGGCATCCAGGGCGAGTTCGGCATTGGCCTGCTCAGTTTCTGGATTATCGGCGAGGAGCTGGTTCTGACGTCACTGCGAGCGCGAATGGTAAGACCTATCAGATGCATATGCGGCGCGGCGAACCGGGTTACGCTATCACCGAAAGACGTTCCTTGATCGCTGAACCCGGGACGGAACTGCTGATCAAGAAGATGCTCCCGGGCATCCGGCAGTTGAGTGGCGAAAAGATTCAATGGTACCTTGCGTCTGAACTGCGCGACCGGATTCGGAAGTCGGGTGTGCAAATTCGGGTGGTGGATCGCACTGCCCGGGCGGAATTCAACGTCGAGCCGCGCCAATTCGAAGGCCGCCTCCTGCATCATATCGGCAAGACGATCGCGACCGAGCTCTATTGCGAATTATATTTGACCGCGCCTGCCGCTGGTAATGCCGTCGGTCTCTATCGCCAGGGAACCAGGGTTTTGGAAAATCTCGCGCACCTCGGCGAGTTGAATCGATCGCCCTGGACCAGTGGTTATCTCCAAGGGATTGTCGATGCCCCCTTCCTGAATCTGACCCCCGGCACGCGGACCGGGCTTTTGCAGGATGAATTCTACGTTCGCTTCCTCAAGGAACTCGAACCAATCGAACAGGAACTGCGCTCACTCATTGAAGAGCAACAGCGAGCGGAGGAGGAGCGAACCAGCCGTGAAGTCCTCCGCACCATTCAACGCGCCTTGCGGGAAGCACTCCTGGCGTTGCCAGCCGAGGAGTACGATTGGTTCCAGGTCCACGGCAACCAGGAAAAGCGCAGCGCCGCGCCAGGGCCGGGCGCGTCCAGCGACCCGGCCAGCGTCGAAGCGGCCGCTGACAGCGAAGCACCCGAAGGCGCTGCCTTGGTGCTGGCTGAGTCTCCGCCTGAGGAAGAGCCCGCTCAGAAGCAGTTCTTTGAATTCGCCGGCCCGCTCTATAGTGTCCGGATCGCGCCGTCCTCCAGCACGCTTCCAGTTTGTCAGGCAAGGTTATTCCGGGCGGTGGCGCGCGATCGGGCGAGGCGGTTGGTCGAGCAGGACCTCACCTTCGAGTGGGAGATCCTGGAAGGCCAGGGGATGCTGGAGGACCCGTCCCGCGAGACTGTCGTGTTCAGTGCCTTGCAGGAACCGGGCCTGGTCAGAGTGAAGGTGACGGTGCGGCAGGGAGAATTGGTGTGCACCGCGGAGGCTTTGATCACCGTGACGGATACGCTTGTGCCCGGGACTCAGTTGAAAGAAACGACCAAGCAAGGGATTCCCAGTTACACCTTTCAGAAAGCTCCCGGCGAGCTCTGGCGCGTCCGGTTCGACGTTGATCAGAACCTGATTGTGATCAACAATGGACATCGTGACTTTGTTTTCGCGTCGCGGCATCAGACTCTAAAGTTGCGTTACATTGCCCGACTGTTTGCCAAGGAACTCGTGCTGAAGAATTTCCCGGGGGTCCCGCAAAGTGAACTGCTGGAGCGGTTGATCGAACTATCGCTTTACACCGAAGAGCATCTAAAATGATCCCAGCCGGCCGCTTCGGCGGTGAGGGCATCGACTTGTCTATGAAAACGCTTCTTCAGCGCTTCACTCGGTTGGTCACGACTGCCTTGACTTTGGCCGTTCTCAGCAAGGCGATACTGGTGGCGCCAGCGGCTGTCAAGGTGGGCGTCGCTTCGGTCGATATCACACCCCCGCTGGGAATTCCCCTGGCTGGCTACTATCACGAACGCGGCGCGGATGGGGTTCTCGACCCGCTGTTCAGTAAAGCGCTCGTCCTGGAAAGCGGCGGAGACCAGGTGGCTTTGGTGGTGTTGGACCTGATTGGCATCACGCGTGAAGTGACCGACCAGGCCCGTGCTTCGATCGAGCAAAATAGTGGAATCCGGGGCGATCATGTCATGATCAGTGCAACCCACGCCCATACCGGCCCGGTTCTGGCGCAACGAAGCACTTCCCTGGACGACCTCGGTGGTCAGCGTCAGCTCGCGCTTGCATACACGCAGACTCTTCCAGCCAAGATTGCCGAAAACGTGCGATTGGCCAGGGAACGCCTTCAGCCTGCCCAGCTCAGCGTGGCGAAGGGCCGGTGTGACAACCTGAGCTTTAACCGGCGTTATTTCATGCGCGATGGCAGCACGGGCTGGAACCCGGGCAAACTCAATCCCAATGTCACTTTGCCAGCCGGGCCGAGCGATCCGGAGGTGGGTGTGCTTTACATCGAGCGGCCGCAGGCGTCCGGACCGACTGAGTCCATCGGCAGTTACATCAATTTCGCCATGCACCCGGATACGTGCGGCGGGAGCAAGATCAGCGCGGATTGGCCGGGAGCATTGGGACGCGTTCTATCGGGTTATCATGGGACCAATCACTTGACCCTGGTGGCCAATGGCACTTGCGGGAATCTAAATCATATCGATACGGGGTGGCGTTGGCCTCAAGGCACCGCCATCGAACAGCATCGCATCGCCACCATTCTGGGCGCGGCTGTGTTTCAAAGCTACAAAGAGCTGCGGATGGTCGCGGCGGGCTCATTGCGAGCCAGATCGGAGCTGGTGGAACTGGAGTTGCCGGACGTGTCATCCGGGCAGGTAGAGTCTGCCAGGCAGGCGCTCGCTTCCACCCCCGACGATCGCGGCACGAATTTCATGAAGCTCGTCCGCGCCTACCGGACCCTTGACGTCGCCGCTCGCAACGGCAAGCCGCACCGGGTGGAAGTGCAAGCAATCGCTTTGGGGCGGGACGTCGCTTGGCTGAGTTTGCCGGGCGAAATCTTTGTCGAACTTGGCCTCGCCATCAAAAAGCAGTCGCCGTTTCCGCAAACGTTCGTGGTCGAATTAGCGAACGAGAGTATCGGTTATATCCCCGATCGTCGCAGCTTCGCCGAGGGCAACTACGAACCGGAAAGCGCCCGGTGCGCGCCTGGCTCGGGCGAGAGGTTGGCGGAAGCGGCCGGACGCCTCCTGGCCGATTTGTGGCGCAACTGACGAATCGGTGGTAAAGGCGGCTTTTAATGCCGCGAGGCTGGTTCACTCAGGGGCTTATGGGCCCTCGTCCGTCCTCCAAGCAAGCTCAATCGCCCCTGCCGGATGGCGGCCAGCCGCCTGCCTTCGAACTTGCTCCACTGAATCCTCCTGATTGAGGCGCTTGCAGTCGCTGAGCGCCTGCTCGCTTTCTTGACCAACATCAATTCCTCGAAGCCGACCTGCCGGTATCCTGTTTTGGATCGCTGCCCGTCGGGACGTTGTCCTGCAATCGGGCTGTCGCTATGGAAACAATTCTCGAGCCAACAAAGGATGCCCAGTTGCGTGCCCTGCCAAGTGATGACATTCGCCAACTCCTCTGGCGCTTTGCCGAGCGCTACGACTTGCAGTTGCTCGTCCAATCGACCCGCAGCGTGGCGCGTGGACCGGTTGCTCGTTTGGTCGCCCAGGGTGCCCGCCAGTCTCACGAATGGACCACAGAGAAAGCGAGCCTGCTCGAACATTTCGACGAGAGCGGCATCACCGGCGCCTATCTCGACCCGGAGCACGGTGGATTCATTCTTGGGCCAAAGAACCTCGCCTTGGCGCTGATCGCCTTCGAACTCTCCTGGGTCGACGCCGGCGCCGCGACCTGCAGTTTGGCGGGCAACCTAGGCCTGGCTCCCATCGCCGAACGGGGCACCTCCGAGCAGCGGCAGAATTATTTGAAAAGATCGGCCCCGTTGCTTCCCGGGGAAAAGCGGGAACAGGTGCGGGCAGCTTTTGCCCTGACCGAGCCGATCCCGTATGTCGGGGTCGAAACAGGCCTGCTCGCCGGCCGAGTGCGGGTTGAGCGTTGGGACCCGGGCGAGGAACCGTTCCTTCATGTGGAAAAGAGGGGCCGATTCATCACTAACATGGCTTTTGCCAACGTCGTCACAGCCGCGGTTGAATCGGACGACAAACGGATCAAAGGCAGCTGCATGATCATCCTGGAGAAGGACGACCCAGGCCTCTGGGATCCGGGAGTTCCCACCAAGAAACTCGTCCATCAGCTCAGCTCAACGCGTGACCCGATCTTTTCGCTGCACGTGCCCGCGAGCCGAATTGTAGGCGGCTATTCGATCAAAGACGGTGTCGTCATTCCCAATTACTCCCATGCGGAGGTGATCGAAGCTGTCTTCGTCGAACTCGCGTAACTGTTGTTGGGCTGATGACCGCCGCCAAGCTTCTCTCGGCTGTGGAGCCAGTGATCCTCTATCGGCGGCGACGCTTTCGCGGCGGGGAAGGCGGCCCGGGCGCCCCGCGCCGATCTAGGTCTCCAGCAGAAGCAGGATGCGCTGCACCGGTTGATCGGGTGGGCAGCCGGCGAAGCCCTTTCGCCTCCGTGCGGCTGCGCGTCTCTTCGACGAACTGGAACCGCTGGAGAAGCAAAAGGACACCTTCGCGGCGAAGGGACTGAGCGGACGTGCCGCTTTCGAAATTGGCCAAATGCAGCAGCAAGCCATCGACCTCCGGCCGCCCGCTTCGATCAGCCCTGCTCCCGGCGCCTACTTAGCCCAAGAAGCCGATCCGCTCCTCACCTATGTGGCTCGATTCTTCGATTGCGAATGTGCTTTGCCCCGCCTGCAAACTTTGGAACAAGGACGAGGGCGCGACCATGATGAAGGCGGTCAGTCTGATGGGCGGCTACGGCGTGACCGGGGACTGTCCCGGGTTCCTCAGGCAAAAAGTGGATGGACGCGCAGCTAGAGGCAACCACGAGGGGCCAAGGCAAAACCCAGCGGCTTCAATTGTCCGTCACCGAGCACGAAGACCCACTCTTCCTGGCGCAGTGGAGGCAACTGGATGCTCGACTTGAGGCGCATTGCTTCGGATCGGCCAGGAACGGGTGCTTGCGCGCTCAGCACGGCGATGGCCTTGTGGCTTTGGACGCTCGAGCATGTCCAAACGGCGACCGATGCGGACGGCGTCAGACTCTTCCATAAGACACGCCAGGGGGTCACCTTTCCGCTCGCTGACGCCTTGGCCAGCTTGCTCTCGGCCGAGCAATTCATCCTCGATGTGGTTGAACTCGAGACAAAAGGTCCGAACGTCCCCGCCGTGGCCGAAAGCCTGGCGGGGACGATCAGTTTCCTGACGGATCTCTGCCACGTTCAAAGCGCCCGGTCCGCCGGTGAAGTTGGACGGATCTGCACCGAGCTTGTTTATGGTTACCAGCGGCATTCAGGGTGGGACGAAGGGAGTTGTAAAGCGTGTTACGACGCCGAGGAACTGGAGGCGCTCGAGGGCTTCATTCCTGGAATTGACAGCTCGGCGCGGGCTTATTCGGACGTGGCCGAAAAAGGCGAACGACACGCGCTCAAAGCCGGCCCCTGCGCGGCTCATGCGGGCCTGGAGACGTTGCGGCACCTCCGCACCAAGTTGGATGGTTGTCTGACCGGTTGCCGCCTGGCGAAAGATCGGGCGGCGGAGGCGCTCACCAGGGTCATGACCCGCGAGGCGCTGGACTATCCGGCATGAGCCCATCGCCCGCGCCTGAACGGCCGAAGATCGACGTCGATATCGCCTGCGTCGGCTTTGGCCCTGCCATGGGAGGCTTTCTCACCACGCTCTCCCAACACCTGGTAAAGCCGGACGGAACGCCGGTCGCGCCCAGCGCGGTCCAGCCCGGCCTGCCGCCGCAGGTGGTGTGCTACGAGCGGGCCGATGATATCAGCTTTGGGGTCTCGGGTGTGGTCACGGCCGCGCGCGCATTGCGCGCCAGCTTTCCCACATTGGATCAGGCCGAGATTCCCATGGCTGCCGCGGTCCAGGAGGAGAAGGTCATTTATCTGCTGGACGCGATGGGCGCCAGTCGCCGGTCTTGGCTGCTAAGGTCAGCCGATGGAATGATTCGGGCTGGCAAGTCGCTCCTGCCGTATCGAGACGAAGCCGTTATTCTGCCCTGGACGCCTGCTTTTCTTCGCAAGGACGGCGGAATGCTCCTGTCCCTCGGCCAATTCATGCAGTGGGTGGGCAATCAAATCCAGGGGACAGGCGTGATTCAGATTTGGCCAGCCAGTCCCGTTGCGGAAGTGATCCTGAGGGATCGTAAGGTCGAGGGCATTCGTTTGGCCGACCAGGGCGTTGACAAAACCGGCCAGCCGGGCGCCGCTTACGCCCCAGGCATGGAAGTGAGGGCTGGTTTGACCGTGATTGGGGACGGGCCGGTTGGGGCGATTAGTCGGCAGCTCGATCAACAGGTTGGAATGCCGCCAGGCCATCATTGCGGCGAGTGGGCTTTGGGAATGAAATGCGTGGTCGAGTTGCCGGCGGAGACCGAACTGAAGGCAGGCACTATCCTGCATACCCTCGGCTACCCTGAGCCGGAGATTTTCGGATTCCTCTATGTCCATCCCGGTGGCGTGGCATCACTCGGTATCTTTATCCCGTCCTGGTTTAATAGCCCGGTCCGAACGGCCTACCGTTACATGCAACATTGGATGCTGCACCCCTTCCTCTGGCGGCAGCTGCGCGGAGGCAAGCTCCGATCCTGGGGGGCCAAAACGTTGGGCGAGTCAGGACGGCGCGGGGAGCCCTATCTGGTCGGCGACGGTTTTGCCCGCATTGGCGAGAGCAGCGGCACGACCAATGTCCTGACCAATTCGGGCGTGGACGAGGCCTGGGCGAGCGGCGCGCAACTGGGCGAGGCCGTTCTGGAGTTGCTTCGAGAGCGGCGACCGTTCACCAAAGAGAATCTCGAGCGCTCCTATGTGCAACGCCGCCGCTCCAGTTGGCTCGACGCGGAGAGCCGGGCGGCGGAACGCTCGCGCGATGGGTTTCAGCATGGCCTGATCCCCGGCCTGTTGGGCGTGCTCCTGGCCAGCCTCACTGGCGGACGGTTTTCCCTTTTCCGCGGGCCGGTTCCAGCTGCGGAACGCGTGCGAACTTATGAAGACTATTTCGCCGGGCGCCTCTCCCGACCGGAAATGCGGCAGTTGAAGAAGGAGTGCGACATCAAAGGAACTTCGCTTCATGCCGCTGTCATGCAGCGGTGTGGATGGCCAGCGATCCCGTACGACGGGCAATTGCTCGTTTCGCACCAGGACGCCCTCCTGCTGGGCGGCAAAGTGCAAGCGCCGCCGGGTTATGCCGATCACGTTGTCTTCCTCTATCCTCATCTTTGCGAACAATGCGGAACGAAGGTCTGCATTGAGCTGTGCAGTGGTCAGGCCATTAGCCCGGGGACCAATGGCGTGCCGGCATTTGACCGGGAGAAGTGCATTCATTGCGGCGCATGTCTCTGGAACTGCGCGGAGCGTTTGCCCAACAACCTTCATCGAACCAACATCGATTTTCGGCCCGCCCCTGGAGGCCTGCATTCGAGCGAGAACTGATCGATCGGAACCGCTGAGAAAACTTTATGTCCGTTGCCCTTCATATCGTCGTCTGCGGGAGCCTGGTGCCTGATCCGCTCCAAACGCTCGAACCGATTATGGGTCCGGGCGGCGCCGGGCTTAAGAATGAGTCGATCTTACCGGTGATCCTGGACCCATGGGCGGCCCATGCGCTCTACGAGGCCGCTCACCTCGCCAAACAATCGCCCGGCAGCAAGGTCTGGCTCGTCAGTCTGGGACCCAAAGCCAAACTCCAGCAGTTGATGATGAGCGTCGCCCAGAAGGTTCCGTTCGAATTCGTCGCCCTCGACGGGCCGGCCGGAGGCTTCATCGACGCCGCGGAGACAGCTCTCCTCCTCGCCGAGGCGGTTCAGACCATTCCTTCGCTCGATCAGACACGCTTGCTCCTGTTCGGAGGCTGGGAGTCAGCTGCCCGCGGCGCCGGCGTCACACTGCAAATCGTGGGGGAGCGACTCGGCATCTATGATCAGTTCTACGGCGTGGACCAAGTCAGTTGTTTGCCGGACGGTTCACTGGAAGTCCTCGAGCGGGTTCCTGGAGGCAAGCACCAGGTGTCACGGTGCCCTGCGCCTCCCGCAGTTTTAGGATGGGCCACCGGCCATTTGCCTGAGCCTCGAAACAACCCGCAGATCGGCATGGCCAATATGCGCACGGTCATGCCGGCATTGCAGAAGGCAAAGGCCGTGCAGCTCCCTGGCGAAGGATTGGTCTTTACCCAGCTCGGCTTGGCCAGGCAGCAACGGGCGACGGCGATCGTGAAGGATAAGTCCCTTGACGAAATCGCCGGGGAATTGGCCGCCTGGATTCGTCAGTAATCGAGTGGATGGTCGAAGATAAAGTGCTATGGAACGTCTCCTCCTCCTACTGCATACCGAATTGGACGGTTCGCTGGCGCCGGCAGCTTTGGAAGCGCTCGGCTTAGCTCAATCTGTGCTGGATCCTGCTACCGAGACTCTGACCGTCGGACTAGTCGGCGCGGCAGTGGCGGCGGCCGCCGATCTTATTGCCGCCTCCCAGCCAACCCGGATTTTCGGAGTCCAGGGAGTGGATTTCGCTGCCCCGCGCTACGGCAGCGATGCCGCTGCCGCCGAGGCGATCTGCCGAGCCGCGACTCCAACCCTCGTCATCGCTCCGGCGACGTGTCGATGGAACCGGGTTTTGCCAGGCGTCGCCTCCCGCTTGCACGGCGTCATTGACACTCACATCACCGGGGTAAACGACGCCGACCACCCGCTAACGGTTCAGCGTTGGTTCTATCGCCAAAGAATCGAAGCGACCATTCGACGCTCGCAGCGCCCCTGGTTTCTCTTGGCCGAACCAGGCATCCACCAGGCTTGGGAGGGCGCGGCGGGTAAGGCCTCTGTTGAGATGCTGTCTGTTGATCTCCCGTCTTCCTGCCGGCGCACCCAGGTGATCGGCCTGCGCGAACCGCCGACTACGCACCAAACGATTCGACCCGATGCCAAACTGCTCTTCGTCGCCGGGGCCGGCTGGACCAAAAAGCAGCCGGACGGACAATGGCATGTCCGCGAGGCCGAACAAGCCATTGTCCGGTTCCTCGAACTGACCCAGGCCTCGCTCGGCAGCACCAAATCTTTGGTTGACCTGAGCGCCGAGGGCGAGGCGGTTTTGCCGTTTTTGACCCACCTCAATCAGGTGGGGCAGACCGGCTCAACTCCGCGGCATCTGAAAGGGCTAGCGACCTGTTGTCATGGAGAAGAGCCTCATACGGTAGGTTGGCGCTTCATCACGGAGCGGCGGGCCATTTGCCTGGATCCCAACTGCGGGTGGGCCCGCGGCAAGGCGGATGTGCTCTATGTAGCCGATGCCTTTGCTGTCATGGACAAGCTTAACGCCCTGTTGCAGACCTCGTGAGGCCGTCGGGGCAGTCCTGCCGACGACCACGACGAGTGATCACCGGGCCTCGTGGGTCGACGTCTGGTCGACGCCTGGTCGACGCCTGGTCGACGCCCGCGCAGTTCTACTTTTCGCGTGCGTTGAAGCATAAATGAGGTATGCTGTCACCGAGTTCCCTTGAACGATCTATGAAACAAATGAAAGTCGCCGTCACTGGACTGATGATCGCTGCATTCGTGGCCGCCCCGCTGGGAGCCTTCGCTGCTGATAACGCACCGGCCCCGGACGCCGGAAAGAAAGCCGTCAAACCCAAGACCTACGCGCTTAAGACTTGTCTGGTGAGCGACGAGAAGCTCGGGGGAGACATGGGCGAACCGTACGTCTTCGCTTACAAAGACCGCGAGATCAAGCTCTGCTGCAAGGACTGCCGCAAAGATTTCGATAAGAACCCGACCAAGTTCATTAAGAAGCTTGAGACGGCTGAAAAGCAAGTGGCGGCCAAACCCGATCAGGCTGCTCCCAAGAAATAGGGCAGGGGAACGCGGTCTCACCGCGCCACTCACTCCGTGGCTCCTTCCGACTTGCAAGATGAAACGGCCTATCTTCGTCACTCTGCTTGCTGTTCTCAGCGCCTTGGGCCAGTTGAACGCTGCTGAAACACAACATCCCACGCCTGCTCACGGGGGCCTCAACGCCCCTACGAAAACGTTCAAGAACGTCGGCGTGGCTGAGTTCGAAAAACTCCGGGCCGGCAAGACCAACGTTGTCCTCGATGTCCGGACACCAGCGGAATACGCGGCTGGTCACATTCCCGGGGCCGTTAACATCGACGTGACCGCTCCTGACTTTGACAAGAAGGTCGGCGCCTTGGATGCCAGCAAGACCTACTTGGTCCACTGCAAGGCGGGAACGCGCAGCGCTCGAGCATGCGAGAAGCTGGAAAAGTTGAACTTTGGCAAGTTGTACAACCTGGAGGGCGGCGTGACCGCTTGGGAAAAAGCCGGCCACAAGACGGAAAAGTAGAGCCGCCGGTCGCAACCGCCCGATTGCCAAAGAAAACGCTGGCTATTGACCAGGCCGATTCCCGGCGGCAAGGTCTCTCGGAATCGTGCTGACGCTTGAGTTTTTGATCAGGCGGGTCGACTATTGAGCCCGGTAAGGCTTTAAAACACTTCGACAACACTCATTGCAACCAACGACTATGAATAGAGCAAAACTGCTTCTCGCTGTCGCCGCCGCTTGTGCACTCAGCTTCCAAACTGCTTCCCGGTTGCGGGCCGCGGATGCTCCCCACACCGAAAAAGCTCATGCCGCCTCCTGGGCGGCGATCAAAGAGGCGGTGGCCGTGCTTCATCCGACTGCCGGCAACAAGGCACACGGCGAAGTCCGCTTCACGCAGGTTGGCGATTCCGTCAAGGTCTCGGCTCATCTGGAAGGGCTCAACCCCGGACAAAAGCACGCCATGCATATTCATGAGTTTGGCGATTGTTCGTCCCCGGACGGGATGAGCGCCGGGGGCCATTACAACCCCGAAGGCCATGCGCACGCGTTGCCTGAGACTGCGCAACGGCACGCCGGTGATCTTGGCAATGTGCAGGCCGACAACGACGGCCATGCCCATTACGAAATAACCGTCGACAACATCAGCATTGCCGGAACGAAAAATCCCATCATTGGCCGCGGCGTCATCGTGCATGCCAAAGTCGACGACGGCGGTCAGCCGGTCGGCAATGCCGGCGCGCGCCTCGCCTGCGGTGTGATCGGCGTTGCTAAAGCAAAATAGCGGAGCCGTTTTTGAATCGGGCGGGGCGCAGGTCGGGCTCAATCCGTCGATCGACCGATCTGCTTCTGGCCTTCGCATCAGTTGAAAGCGTCCGGTTTCTCGGCGAGCGCCGCGGAGGCCGGATTTCTTATTTCCGCTTCAACCACACTTCGGATACCTGGCAGCCGCGCCCGTTGCCTCCCAGACCCGGTTCCCCGGACCACGTCAACGTGAGCAGGCCGGTCGCCGTTGCCTCTGCCGGGACCGCGAAGCGCAGTCGCTGAAAAGGAACGGGCTTCTCCATCAATGGGTGCAGTTCCATCGTCTCGTTCGCAACCAGCCGAATGCGGCGTTTCGGACTGTCGCCGGCGTAGACGACGAACACTTCGTATCGCGCGGTCGGATCTAAGTCGGCGTACTGCAGTTGCAGGGAAGCATCGTAGAGGGATTCGGCGTGGTCCAGCCACGAGCGGCGGCGCTGGCCAAAAGGCGGGCTGACCGCGTCTTCCCGCGCATCCCATTCTCCGGCGAAGCCGGTTCGGGGAGAAGCCATGAAGCCGGGATCCTCCGTCACCGGTCGACGGCCACGCAAGTGCGGCTGCGAGCCTGGATGGCCCAGGTCGTCATAGTAACCTCCCAGGCCGGGATCCTCCCACTCCACGATTTCCCGCAAGGCTTGCTCCCGCTCAGTCTCGGTCGCCAGTTGGCGAATCCGCTGAAACTGCTGCTTCAGCCAGAGCCGATTGTTGAGCGGGAAATCGAGCGTGTCCAGGCAGGCCCCGCGGTCGACGGCGATCGCCTGGTACTTGGCCACGCTCATCTGCATGCCGATGCTCTGATAGAGCTCGGCGCCGAGTTCGAGAATACGCTGACGCCAATCGGCGCTGACTCCTTCGAAGCGGACTCGATCCAAAGCGGACTCGGCCTCGGATATGGCCGTCGAGGTGCCCGCCGTTGTGCCTCGCCTCAGCCGCTCCATCGCCTCCAGCTCTAATTCATTCTCAAAGATCAATCGGCGTTGCGTGTAGGCATCGTAATAGGCGCGAAACAACCCTTGCTGGAAGCGCCAGTTGTGCCGCTGGCGCGGATCAGCTGCCCTTTCCAGGGCCTGGAATTGTTGAAGAGTCCTCGTCACATCCGGATTGGCGCTCAACGCGCCCCGCCAATTTCTCTCCAGGCTCAAAAGCGCGTCCGCGAAGTCATCGGTGAAGTTGTCGCCAATAAAGTAACGGCTGTACTGACGCAGGATATCGAGAACCGGCACATCCGGATCCCAACCCAGGGCGCTCCAGACCGCCTTGTTCACGTCATCGTTGCACCCTTCCGAATAGGTGATGAAACCAATCGTTGGCGCGTAGGTCGCCCGGAAGATCGCCGCTTCATCCATCGGGCGTGGGTTGATGCATTCGCGGCCCTCCGTCATCGCGTAGGCTGCGTCCCAATCGCGCACGGGATATTGGCACTGGCGAGAGTGGGTGATGTCCGGATAGAGGCGAATCGGATACTGCGACGGCAATGCGTCGCGCAGCACAGGCAAGTCAACTCGGACCTGAGGGCCAAACACAACCCCGTTCAACCAGGTGGGCTTGGTCGCGTGGAGCAGGCGAATGAACTGTTCGAACCATTCCCGGGTGAACCCTTGCGGTGATACCCACATTTGAGCTTTGGGGTGCACAGCCCGCAGGTTCTGGCTTTGTCTCTGGAGCAGGTCAAGGAGGTGTTGAGGTGCGGTGTGGCCCGGATCGCCTCCCGGCACGAACACAGCATCGATTCGCGGCAAGGATCGATAGATTTCTCCCCATTCCTGTAGGGCCGCAGCGACCGTTGCAGAATCGCCGTAGTCTTTGTCCATCGCAGGGTACCAAACCCACACATCCAGGCCGTAACGGTCTGCCAGTCGTGACATCTCGATCATCATACGCAACGGCGGCAGCGGGAAATGAGGGCTGTCCGCGGCGTCGTCGGACCGAGGTGGAATCAACTCAATGGCATTGCAGCCAAAGACGATCAGGTCTCGGAAGTATTGTTCCCATTGCTTCACATCCCAGGCGTCGTAGGAGTTCGTCTTGGGACGGTAGCCAAGTTGATGACCGCGCAGCGGCGTTTTGGGCGCGCTTGCCGTTTCGAAAGAGTCCGCGATTCGTGCCTGGCCACGACCCAGCCGAAGTTCTCTCAGAAAACGTCCAACGCCGAACATGACACCGCGGGCGTCGTTACCCGCAATGATGACTACCGGCGTTGCCGTGGCTGCCTTCACCGCCAGGTAAAAACCCTCGCGAGCGCCGGCCTGGCGCTCTTTGAGGAATTCGGCCAGGCGGCTCTCAGCTGTCCTCAGACCTTCTAGGGTGCCCAGGCTGATCACCGGTATGGGTTCTGCGGGCCATTCTTGAACGATCCGCCAACTCGTTTGGGAGCGCTTCTCCACTTCCTCAACCAACATGCGGCCGGCTTCAGACTCGAGGGCGGACGCGGCCCGAGGGAGGAAAACGACCGCATTGGTAAGCTCCAGCCAGCCCGCCTGGAGGCGGCTCGGGCTGAGGAGGTAGAGGCTGCCCCACAGGAGGGTGATGAGCGACTGCCTCGGAAAGTTTGGAAAGCGGCGGTCTTTTTGGGTCATGGACAAAATTATCTGGAGGGGATGAACGTTCGGCGGCGCTGACTATCGGTCATCGCCGCGACGATGCCTGGACCAACCGCGCCGCGAGACTCATGGCTGCTTCTTCTGATAGACTCGCACGTAATCGATCTGAAATTGCTGCGGCAAGACGGCATCATCCATCGGGCCGCCCCACGAACCGCCCAGGGCAAGGTTCAAGATCAAATAGTGCGGCTTGCGAAACGGATTGTCCGACCCGGTGCCGGCCCCTTCTACCTCAAAGCTAAAGTACTTCTGCTGGTCGAAGTAAAAGTCCATGCGATCGGTGTCCCACTCGAGCGCATAGATATGAAAATCTCCATAGGGCGCGTTGGTCTCAAGGTTGGCGCCTTTCGAAGCGTGTTTCTTCTCTCGGGTGAAGTGGACCGTCCCATGCACGCGGCTCGGTTCCTTGCCGACAAACTCCATTACGTCGATCTCACCACACCGCGGCCATCCCACCGAGGTGATGTTGGTGCCCAACAGCCAAATCGCCGGCCAGACCCCTTTGCCTTGCGGTAGTTTCGCCCGCACTTCGAGCCGACCGTAGAGAAACGAGGCCGTGCTTTGGGTAGTCAAGCTCGCGGCCGTATATTGAGCGAATTGAACCGAGGACTTGTTCCGCTGGGTAGCGCCAGCCGGATCATAAGCCGCATTGGGGAAAGTCTCGCGTCGTCCTTCAATCACCAGGTGCCCGTCTTCGATGCGAGCGTTTTCCCGGCGCTCTTTGGTGTAATACTGCAGTTCGTTATTCCGAACGAAACCCGTCTCATACTCCCACTTGGCAGAATCAGGAACGCTGGCGGCATTGAATTCATCTGACCAGATCAGTTGCCAATCATTTGCGGGCTGGCCGTTTGCACCGGATGCGCCGAAGGAGAGAAGGACTGCCAGCATGCCGAGAGGGACGCGGTTCATAGTGAATGCCAGTTTCTCGCAGCTCAGCCATGTCCGTCAAGAACACAGCCGCCGGTCCATTAGAAGTTATTAGAAGTTTGACATGCCCACCGTTCCGGAGAAGCTTGCCGCCCGGTGAATTCCATCCCGCCAGGAGTCATCAAGCGCAGGAGCCTCGGCGCGCTCATCGCCGTCGTTGGATTCCTGCTTTCACCGCTCTCTTGGTGGAACGACCTGTTCATCAACGTGCCGCTGGCGCTTGGCTTTGCCTGGGTCGTCAGCTGGTTTTACCGTGATGCCTTCACCGTCAGCTTTGTCCTTGGTTATTGGCTCACCAATATCCTCGGCCTGGTTCTTTTGCAGCGCGGAGGAGAGGTCATGCTGGGGAAGTCGTCGATTGCGTCGAGGCGGAAGCAGTGGGCCAGGGACCTGGCCATCTCGCTGCTTTACACAGTGTTGATCCTTGTCCTGGTTAAGCTGCGAGTCTTGGCGCCCTTGCCGGACTACTTCCCACGGATAGCCCAGCCCTGAGATTTCCGTACAGGCACTATCGATGGCACTCAAACGGTGGCGGCCTGACCCAAGAAAGCGTCGTGGACTGGCCGCATCGCCTGCTCGCCTTTGGCGACGTCGATCACCACGGAAATCTTGATCTCGCTGGTCGAAATCATGCCAATGTTGATGCCTTCTTTGGCCAGCGTCTCGAACACCTTCGCCGCAACGCCTGAGTGGCTGCGCATGCCTACACCTACGATCGAGAGCTTGCCAATGCCTTCATCGGCCAACACCTCGCGATAGCCAACGTCCTTCTGAAGACCTTCGATCACTTTGCGGGCTTTGAGCAGGTCCGCCTTGTCGGCGGTGAAGGAAAGGTCGGTCGCCGGCGCGCCGGAACCATGGCTGACATTTTGCACGATCATGTCGACGTTGATCGCGCCGTCGGCCAGCGCTTTGAAAATCCGGGCAGCTACACCCGGCTTGTCCGGCACTCCGACCAGGGTGACCTTGGCCTGATTTTTGTCCAGCGACACGCCGCGTATGACGACGTCTTCCATGCTTTGGGTTTCTTCTTTCACAATCGTTCCGGGATTATCATTGAGACTCGAGCGCACTTCGAAAACGACGCCAAACTTCTTGGCAAACTCAACCGACCGCGACTGCATGACTTTCGCTCCCAGACTCGCCAGTTCGAGCATTTCATCGTAGGAGATCTCGCTCAGCTTGCGCGCGGTTGGCACAAGCCGGGGATCGGCCGTATAGACGCCATCGACATCCGTGTAGATTTGGCACAAATCAGCCTTCAGCGCAGCGGCCAGCGCGATCGCCGTCAGATCCGACCCGCCCCGCCCCAACGTTGTGATCTGTCCGTCCATCGTCTGTCCCTGAAACCCGGCAACAATCACCGCCTTGCCGTCGTTCAACAAAGCGTAGACCTGCTTCGGCGTGATATTTTGGATCTTGGCTTTGGTGTGGACGCCATCCGTGACAATGCCCGCTTGGGCGCCCGTCAGCGAGACCGCGTCCACTCCGAGCGCGTGGAGCGCGATCGCTGTCAGGGCGATGGTCGTTTGCTCCCCAGTCGCTAACAGCATGTCCATTTCCCGCTCGCTCGGCAGGGGCATGATCTCCTTGGCCAGCCGAATGAGGCTGTCTGTCACGCCGCTCATCGCGGAAACGACCACCACGACGTGGTCGCCTTGGGCGCGATACTTGGCGACGCGCGCCGCCACGTTTTTGATGCGATCGGTGTTGCCGACGGAGGTCCCGCCGAACTTTTGAACAATAAGAGCCATGGTCTTAGGCCGGTTCGAAATTCTCCACCCGAATCATTATGGGAGGTGCTTTGACCACGTCCAGCTGTCGGATCGTGTCGAGCGCCTTGCGCAAGGCGGCATTAGGCGCGTCGTGAATCATCAGGATGAGAGGGACGCTTTCTCCCACATGCCCCTCAGGTTGAATCACCGATGAAATCCCAATGTTGCCTTCCCCGAGGATCGTGGCGATCCGCGCGAGAGTGCCTGGCTTGTCCACCACACTCAGGCGAACATAATAACGGCATACCGCCTCATCGATAGGCAAGATGTCCCCGTCCGGTTCGTGCGGAACAAACGGCGGAATGCGACTCTTGGTGCCGAATTTCAGGTCGAGGGCAGCATCAGCCAAATCGCTCAAGACGGCGCTGGCGGTGGCGTCCTGACCTGCCCCGCGCCCGTAAAAGAGAGTATCCCCAACGACGTCTCCGCGGACGAAAACGGCATTAAACACACCATTGACGCTTGCCAGGACGTGCTCGTTCGGAACTAAAGTCGGATAGACCCCGACTTGGACGCGCGCGCCGACTTTCTTGATCACCCCCAGAAGCTTGATCGTATAACCCAGTTCGCCGGCGAAATGAATATCGGTCGGCGTTATCGATCGAATACCTTCCACGTGGATCTGTCGGGGCTGAACCCAGAAACCGTGCGCGAGCGAGGCTAGAATGCCGATTTTGTGCATCGAATCCAGCCCATCCACGTCGAGCGACGGCTCCGCTTCGGCATAGCCGAGGCGTTGGGCATCTTTCAGCACAGCATCAAAGCTGGCTCCTTCCTGCTTCATCCGGGTCAGGATGTAATTGCAGGTGCCGTTCACGATCCCGTAGATGTCGGTAAACCGGTTGCCAACAAAGCCTTCCCGCAACGCCTTGATGATCGGAATCCCACCCGCCACACTCGCTTCATAATAAAGGTTGGCTCCGGATTGTTGCGCCGCCTTGAACAGCTCCTCACCATGCTCCGAAAGCAGAGCTTTGTTCGCGGTGATGACGGGCTTTCCCAGCTTCAACGCCGTCAAGATCATCTCCCGGGCGACGGTTGTGCCTCCGGCAAGCTCCGCCACAATGTGGACCTGCGGATCGTTGACCACACTTCGCCAGTCTAACGTCAGGTAAGAGCGGGGGATCTCCACCTTCCTTTGTGGCTCCTCCAACGCCTTTACCGCCACCTTGACCAGGTTCAGCTCGACCCCCAGGCGCGACGCCATCAGAGCACCGTTCCGCTGCCAATGCAGAAAAACGCCGCTCCCAACCGTGCCGCCGCCAATGATTCCCAGGTTAACCTGCTTCATAGGAAGGGAGAGCTTGCCGCGAATTAACTGGCAGGACAATTCTTTTTGCGCTCCTCTCCTGGGAGAATCTTGGGGAAATCCGGGCGATTGACTGGCGATTACTCGGCCTCGCCCAGAAACCGCCGCCGCCTTTGAAAGGGGTCGCCCCCTTCTGTAGAGGGACCAGGCTGAAGCTTCTCGGCCCGGATGGCTCGCCGTGACTGAATCCCTTTGGCAAAATCGACCCGCTCGTTCGCCAGAGCTCTGAGAGCCTTTTGCTTGGCTGCTTTCCGGCTTGGCGCTTCAACTGTTTGTTTCACGTCAACCACCGACATACAGCGAATCGTGACCTGGAATTTCAGGGCGCCCTTTTGGACCACGCTCGACGCGGCTCGTTTCGAACGTGCCAGCTCCGCCCCAGCTCGAAACCCAGCGGCCTCTTCGGCCTTGGGGGAACGCAGCAGCTTGTAGTTGATGCCGATCACCCGCTTCCCGCTGAACGCATCCAGTGGCTTCGGGAACACCCAGTAGCTCACATGCTTCTCCCGCCAAAACCCAACCACTCCGAAATCTTTCCTGGTGCCGATCGCCGGCTGTTTCACCGTCAGGACGCGATTCTGTTCGGCGGCGGCGCGGAATCCATCGTCTTGGCTCGGGTCCGTCCACAGGATGATGGGTTCAGGCTGGCCGCATTTCTGCACTACCAGGGCCAGCCGCACGGTTTCTTTCGGCATTTTCATCGCTCAGGCGTTGAACTCGGCTGCAATCGAATCCCCCGAGGGAATGCCATGCTCCGCGCTCTCCCCGCAAGCAAAAATGACGCAACGAGGTTTTCGCTCGGTCTCCAAAGCAAGCTGGATTCGATTGGATGAGCCTCCTGGCGCGGCTGTTCTGTGCAGTCGCTGGCCCACTTGGGGGGGGCTGGAATGCTCCAGTTTCAGGGGACAGTACCTCTCTGGATGGAGCTCACTGCCAGCCCTGACGGTCGACGCAAACCAACCGAACGGAGCTTCACTGAGCCGGCCCAGCGTCTGAGCGGATCGCTCTTGCCATTTCGCACACCGCCCCCATAGTATCGGGCGTTGCGGCGAGGTGAGCCCCTTCGGGACAGCCCATAGCTCTCTTTCGGCCGCCAGCGCGGACGCACCCGTAGCTCAATTGGATAGAGCATCTGACTACGGATCAGAAGGTTCAAGGTTCAACTCCTTGCGGGTGCGCCACGTTTATAGACAACAACTTTCGACTGAAATCTGCCTGCAAAATCACGAAGAAAAATCTCTCTGTCCGGTTTCTGTTCGACTTTTGGAGGTTTGAAACGGCGTGCATCCAATGAGGTCCAACCTGACTTGTTGGCGAACATCCGTTGAACGCCGTGAGGTCAAAATCCTCGAATGCACTGGGAATGAAGAGGTTGAGCCGGTGCTGGATTGACCGTTGGCAGCCGTTCGGATCGACTCGGGTATGCAATGGAAGAAACTGCTGAGCTACGTGACTGGCTCAGTCGATCAGGAACTCCTTCTGCGCAACGAATACCTCGTCGCCGAGAACCGGATTCTCAGAAGCCAGATCCAAGGTCGCCTGTGGCTGAGCGATCCCGAGCGCATCTCTTTGGCTGAAATCGGCAAGCGCCTGGGACGAAAAGCCCTGGAGGAAGTGGCCCAGATCGTTCGGCCCGAGACGATCCTGGGCTGGCACCGGAAGTTAATCGCCAGGAAGTTGGACGTTCCCAGAAACCGACCGCCCCATCCTGAAGCCAAGCCAAGCCAGGAAATAGAGCAACTCGTGGTGGAGTTGGCCTGCCAAAACAAGCGATGGGGATACAGGCGGCTAGTCGGTGCCCTGAGTAATTTGGGACACGAGGTCAGCCACCAGACGGTAGCCAGAACGAAATCACCAAGGCAAGGGCGACGTGATTTTGTTTCCGGCGGTGGAGGATCGGATCGGAGCGCGCGACGGCCAAGCGCGTTGCCGGGAGAGACTTGGCGGATTGCTGAAGTTTTACCACCGCGAAGCCGCATGAAACATTTGACCCTACGGGGCGTTATGAGGATGTTATGACTTTCACTCGTTCTGGGAGCGAGCTCCCCACTGACATTGTTTCTCCTTGGCTAAGGATTCCAATTTGGTGTTGAACTCAATCTCGTCGAACCACAACGTTTTCACGGCGTCCATTTCAGGCGGAAGAAAGCGGGTGACATCTCACTCACGGGAACAACCCACCCATTCGTTCCTGCACTGGCGGTGAACGTGTGAATATCCTGCCACGAGGTCAAATCGGAGCTGCGTTGCAGCGCGTAGTCGCGGTGAATCAGAAGCTTGCTCATCCGGAGGGAGAAAGTATTGGCGCTCGTGGAGACGGTCAGCCGTTCCAGCACGGAACTCGTGATCGCTTCCAAGTTCCAGGCCGCAATAAACTGATGGGCCTTGCTCGTCAAGTGTTGCTGGTCCCAGAAAAGATAATCCTTGCCTGGGCCGGTAAAGCTCGCATCTGTAAGCGAGGGATCCACAATTTCCCCCGTCCTGGTTTCAACCGCACCGGGGAACGTTTTCGTGAATCCGTAGCTGGCGGCGTTGGTATGGAAATCGTCCAGTTTCGCTCGCGCGTTCAACCGATAGAGCCGGAGATCGGGTTTGGCTTGATCGATGTTCTCGAGGGCCACTGCCCAGGCGGCGTTAAACTCGGTAATCCGCCGACTGCATGCGAGTTGGTCCACACTGCCTGTGCCAAAGTCCCTCACGAACCACGGGTCCCGACTGCGGTCAAACGCGTTGGGCGCCACGATGCTTCTGGCGCCTTTGCCATACAACCGTACCACCCCGTTTGAGAGGCTGCGAACCCAGGAGCCGATTCGGTTT
>JAXMHN010000029.1:0-75774 GCA_046346765.1 Verrucomicrobiota bacterium
GCCCAAGGTTTATCGCCTGGATTATGGACAAGAAGAAGCGGCCGCGTTATTCGGCCAGGATCCCCGCGTTTATTTGACCACCGCCAAGAAGTTCGAAGGCGATGCCCAAGGCCGGCTCAAAGCTGTGCACACCGTCGAAATCGCCTGGGAAAAGGACGCTGCCGGCCGCTTCACCCCCAAAGAGGTCCCCGGCAGCGGGCAGGTGCGTCCGGTTCAACTTGCCCTGCTTGCGATGGGCTTTCTCGGACCGGAGCAGCCGCTGCTGGAGAAACTTGGGGTGGAACGTGATACTCGCAGCAACGTCAAGGCCGAGTACGACAAATACGCCACGAGCATCAAAGGCGTTTTCGCCGCGGGTGATTGCCGGCGGGGACAAAGCCTGGTGGTCTGGGCGTTCAATGAAGGACGTGGGGCGGCGCGCGAATGCGACCGTTACCTGATGGGCCACACCAACTTGCCCTGACCCCGCCGACATCCGCAGCGAAGTCCCTCCTTTGCGCCGGGCAGCTAAACCGCCTTGTCCTGCCGGTCGCTGCGCTTTCCTGGTGTGCCTCGTCAGCCTGGGTATTGGCCGGCGATGTAGCTCTCCAAGTGGCTGATGGTCGCCGTTTGGGCTGAGATCGTCCAATTGACCAGGTCCCCGATCGAGACAATACCCGCCACGCCATCTCCATCCAAGACGGGCAAATGGCGGATGCGGTGTTCGGTCATCAAGCGCAGACAATCTTCGACGGTATCGTCGAGGTTGGCCGAAATGACCGGGGCGAACATGATTTCGCGGACTAAGGTCTGTTTGGAGGCTTTACCTTTCAAGGCGACTTTGCGCGTATAATCCCGTTCTGAGACGATGCCCACGATTTGATCGTTATCCATCACCGGCAACGCGCCGACGTTCTTGTCGGCCATCCGTTGAATGGCGTCAAACACGGTTGCTTCCGGCGAGATGGACCAGACCTGAGAACCTTTCTGGTTCAAGACGGCACTGACAGAACTCACGATCGTCATGCGACACCTCTCTATCGGTTTGAACTGGACGCTTCAAAATAGCAATCGACAGTTCATGTTGGACTGTTGGGTAAATGGTTCGTTCGTTTCTTTAACACCTCATACTTAATATTACAACAAGAGATTAACTATTCCTGAATTTCGTGGACTTGCCCGGGCCACCTGATATTTTCACCGGCAGATTCCCTCCGCATTATTGCACGTATGACGCCGTTCACAGCGGAATTGATCGGCACAGCGCTTCTCGTCACACTCGGCGACGGCGTTGTCGCCAATGTGGTCCTGAGCGGAACCAAAGGGCACAACTCAGGATGGATCGTCATTGCCACCGGCTGGGGCCTGGCCGTCGCCGTCGCGGTCTACGCGGTCGGGTGGGTCAGCACTGGCCACCTCAATCCCGCCGTGACCCTGGCAATGGCTGCCATTGGCAAATTCCCTTGGGCAGACGTGCCGACGTATATTGCCGCTCAGCTGCTCGGAGGTTTTCTCGGCGGGGTGATCGTTTATCTCGCTTACATGACCCATTGGGTGGGGACCTCTGACCCAGCCTCAAAGCGAGCCGTTTTCTGCACCAGCCCCGCGATTTACCATCCAAGCACGAACTTGCTTACTGAGATCATCGGGACGTTTGTGCTGGTCGTGGGCGTGCTGGCTATCCTCTCGCCCAAGAACCTGAACCCGGACACAGGTTTTCCAGCTGGGATAGGGCCGATGCCAATGGTCTGTTGGTCTTGTCGATCGGGCTTTCGCTTGGCGGACCAACAGGTTACGCGATCAATCCGGCTCGCGACCTGGGGCCGCGCCTGGTACACCTGGTCCTGCCGATCCCAGGAAAAGGCGACTCCGGCTGGAACTACGCTTGGGTGCCCATTCTCGGTCCCGTTATCGGCGGGGTTTTCGGAGCCTTCGTTTATCGCCTCTTTTGGGGAAGTTAAATCATGAAGTACGTCCTCGCCTTGGACCAAGGGACAACCAGCTCCCGCGCCATCTTATTCAGTCAGGCGGGAGAGATCGTCGCTGTTGCCCAAAAAGAATTTCCCCAGCTGTTTCCGAAGCCAGGCTGGGTGGAGCATAATCCGAACGATATTTGGTCATCTCAAGCCGGGGTTGCGGCCGAAGCACTTACGAATGCGGGGGCAGCCGCCGAGGACGTGGCGGCCATCGGCATTACCAACCAACGCGAGACCTGCGTCGTTTGGGACCGGAAAACCGGCAAACCGATCTGCAACGCAATCGTTTGGCAGGACCGCCGGACCGCGGCGGCGTGCGATCGCTTGAAAGCGCAAGGCCGCGAGCCGCTCATCCGCCGCAAAACCGGGCTGGTCATCGATGCCTACTTCTCTGCAACCAAATTGCAGTGGATCCTCCGCCATATTCCGGGGGCGCGCCAAAAGGCCCGAGCGGGCGATCTGGCCTTTGGCACCGTTGATTCCTGGCTGGTCTGGAATCTGACCGGCGGCCAATGCCACGTCACCGACGTCAGCAACGCTTCCCGGACCATGCTCTTCAATATCCGCACCGGCGAGTGGGACGACGAACTCCTGGAGTTGTTTGAGGTGCCCCGGTCCGTCCTGCCGGAGGTGCGAAGTTCGAGCGAGGTTTACGGTCAGGCGACTTTGTTCGCACGGCCTATTCCGATCAGCGGCTTGGCTGGCGATCAACAAGCGGCTCTGTTCGGTCAAGCTTGCCACCGGCCTGGACTCGTTAAAAACACGTATGGCACCGGCTGTTTCATGCTGATGCACACTGGCACGAAGCCAATCGCGTCCAAAAACCAGCTTCTGACAACGGTTGCTTGGAAGATTGGCGATCGGACCGAATACGCCTTGGAGGGGAGCATATTTATTGCCGGTGCAGTCGTCCAGTGGCTGCGAGATGGACTAGGCCTGATTCGCAGTTCCGCGGACGTGGAAGCCCTTGCGGCCCAGGTGACCGACAACGGCGGCGTCTACTTCGTGCCGGCGTTTGCCGGCCTGGGCGCTCCGCATTGGGACCAGCACGCCCGTGGCGTCGTGGCCGGACTGACGCGCGGCGCAACGGCGTCGCATCTGGCTCGCGCGGCGTTGGAAGGGATCGCGTTCCAAGTGATGGATGTGCTTGCCGCGATGCAATCGGATGCCGGCATCAAACTCAAAGAGCTTCGAGTCGATGGCGGCGCTTGTGTCAATAATCTGCTGATGCAGTTCCAAGCGGATGTGCTGAATGTGCCGGTAGTTCGCCCCCAGATTATTGAAACCACCGCTTTAGGCGCCGCTTATTTGGCCGGCCTGGCGGTCGGGTTCTGGAAGGACCAATCGGAGATCGCTGTCCGTTGGAAAGCGGACCGGCGTTTTCGGCCGGCAATGAAGCCCTCCGTTCGAAGAGAACTCTGCGCGGGCTGGAGCAAAGCGCTCAAACGGGCGCACCATTGGGACAAGTAAGCATCCCGCCTCAATCTCAACTACCGGAAGGCACTTCTCCTGCCGCAGTAGGACTCTCTCTCCCTCGACGTGGTGGGTTCAGGCGCCTATCTGCGGTGCCCAATGCCTCGATAGCGCGGGGGCCGCAGACAACTTGCAGGCGCCTGGCTGCTGGCTGGCCGAACCTCGCCAAGCGCAGCCAGGAAGCAGCCAGGGAGACGCCAGGAAGTCTGCCGCGGTCCAACTCCGCGCCCCGTGAATCCCAACCAGACCTGGAGTAGGTTGCGGTATGAGCGATCCGACTCCACCTGTCACTATCAGTTCCGACGACTTGAAGGATCTGATGTTCGCCAAGAAGCTGTTGGAGAACCCTGGGTTGACGGCCAGGTTGGCCGACGTCGTGGGAACGCCGATTGAGAAGGGCTTCGCGATGCTGCCCGAGGGCTGGGCCGCGACCGTGCAGAAAGCGGTGCGATCAGCCCTGTTTCGGGGCTTGGAGCTGGCGGTGACGACAATTAATCCGCGGAGCCGCAAGCGAGGTTCGGAGTTCCTCCACAAGGTGATGGTAGGGGCATCCGGGGGAGTTGGCGGGGCCTTGGGTCTGCCGGCGCTGATCGTTGAATTGCCGATCTCGACCACGATCATGCTTCGTTCGATTGCGGATATCGCCCGAACCGAGGGCCACAACCTCAATGATATCCGCACCAAGCTGGATTGTCTGGAAGTCTTCGCCCTGGGTGGCCGATCCAAAACCGACGACGCCACTGATAGCTCGTATTGGGCCGTTCGGGCAGCGTTGAGCCGGGCGGTCGCCGAAGCCGCTTCCTACTTCGCGGAGAAGGGTGTGCTGGAAAAGACAGCGCCAGCCGTGGCGCGGCTCGTTTCGGCGATCGCATCCCGTTTTGGCGTGGTGGTTTCGGAACAAGTAGCGGCCAAAGCGGTGCCAATCGTCGGCGCGGCCGGAGGCTCGCTGGTGAACGTGTTGTTTATGGACCACTTCCAGGCAATGGCTCGCGGGCACTTCATTGTGAGGCGTTTGGAGCGGAAATACGGCAGTGCTGCCATCCGGGAAGCCTACGACTCCATCGCCATGCCTTTCCCCTAGTTTCCTTTTGGACAGCGGCTGCTAAATTGCCCCCATGAAGACATTGCTTGGCTTGATTCTGATCATCGCCATCGCCGCGGGAGCATACTGGTATCTCCGCGACGATTCCCACAAAAAGGAATTCAGGGAAGCACAGCAAGAGACCGCCCAAAAGGCCGGCGAAATCAAAGACGCCGTCAAAGACAAATTGAAAGATCTGTCGCTGAGCGCTCCCGCTATCAAGGATGAACTGGAACGGACCGGCAAAGTGGTGCGAAAGAAGGCAAAGGAAGTCGGGTCGGTCATTGCCGACGCTACCGCGGACGCCAGGATCACCACCACGATCAAAGCCAAACTAGTCAAAGACCCCAGCCTTTCCGCTTTGAAGATCTCGGTCAGCACGACCGATGGAGTGGTGACGCTATCCGGCAGCGTTTCGAGCGCGGAGGAAGTCAGTCAGGCGATCTCCCTGGCCCTGGAAACAGATGGCGCGCGCGAGGTGATCTCCACTCTGCAGGTGAAGCCGAACAAATAGACCTCGGCCGCTGTTGCGCCTCATCGGCGCAGTTGACGGTGCTTTCGCGAGAGGTACGGGCTGCCGGACAGATAAAAGCGCAGGGGCAGCTCCGCTGCTTTGGTGATGCCAATGCGTTCGGTTGTGACGATTGCCCCGGCGGCATGCAGGAACGCCGACAGATCGCCGTTTTCTGCGATGAATAGAGGTGAAGCCGGGTCGCATAGATCGGCGCCGTCCAAAGCTCGGGTGATCTGCATGGCGGCGCACAATTTACCCGGGCCGTTAGTCAGCTCGTGCCCGGCCCTGCCAGATCGATGGCGGCGCATGAAGTCCTGGCCCAGGGCAGCTTCGACCGCCCTGATCAGCACCGCTTCAGCGATGCCTCTGGGCCGGCAGACAGCATTCACGCAGGAGTGATTGCCGTAAATGAAGTAAACATAGGCGTGCCCGGGGGCGCCCCACATGACGCGGTTCCGCGCCGTCTCTCCGCCATACGCGTGGCAAGCTGGGTCGCCGGTGACGTGGAAAACTCCGTTTCGACAATCGGCCCCCGCACGGTCCTTCGGGGGTCGCGCGAATGAGCCAATGCCCAAGCAGACGAGGCGCACAATGGAAGCGGACGGCCATAAAAATCACGGCAAGGTCGGAACATCGTGCTGTAGCGTAGCGGCCCTCCTCCGAAAGGACCAATGAAAGTCAGAGTTCGCGGTGATCCTCCTCCTCTCTTCGAGGACGATTGCGAGGAGGACGGACGAAGCGGCAGGAGAGGTGTTTGTCCTTGTGCGGAGATAGGGCAAGATTCAACCTGACGGCCATGCCGATGCCATGTATCCGAATCGATGTCATCGCCAGGATGGTCGCTCTTCTGCAGATTTTCCCACGGCTTGCTTGGCCTGCTCGTTGCCGCCAGCACGGTGGCGGCGCAGGGAGCATCGGCCTCGTCGATACTCCCCCTGCCCTGGCGGAGGGGATCGCCGGAGGAGTGTGGGGATGTCGACGGAACGGCTGCCGGCGCATCGACACCATGTGCGCCACGGCGGTAAAGGATGGAGCTGTGCCTGGCGTAGCCGTCGCCCGCGCGGCACGATTGTGTATCCGCAAGGCATTCGGCCTGGCGGACAACCCGGCCAAACGGTCGCTCCAGAGCGAGCATTTTCAGATCGCATAAATCCAAAACGCAATTACGGCCACGGCGATGATGATGCTGTGGAGATGGGCGGATTCACCTGGACGATCCGTCTCCGTGCATTCCCGAAGATTATACCCTGATCTTGAAAAGTTACCTCGAGGACAGATTTCGTGACCGGCTTCGCGTCCGAAATCACCATTCGGCATTTGCTAAATTAACGTCAGGATTGATTTACGGGGACGATCGACGCGGGCAACCGGTTCGACCTCTACCGGCGGCAAGAGGTGCACGAACCCATATTTACAGACGGTATCGATTAAGCGAAGTCGTAAACGGCGGCGAAACTGCGCTGCATCATGATCCGGGGACCCACTATGCTGGCAGGCCTGGACGTGCTGGGCTACCTGATCGAGGTGGTGTCAGGGCAGCCGTTTGATGTCTTCCAGCGAGCATCTGTTCGAACCGATCGGCATGAGACACCTGGTCTATCTCGGAACGGCTCACCGCCTGTTCCGGTGCAGCATTGGAACCAGGCCAGTGGGTGCGATATCCGTCGTTTTTGATCCGGATTACCCAATCAAAGGGGCGCGGACCTTCTTTTCGGGCGAGGCCAAAGCCTTCCAGTAGCGCGCGGGATTATGCGACCTTTCTGCAGATGTATCTGAACGGCGGTGAACTCGAAGGTAAACGTATCCTGAGCCGCAAGACGATTAGAGGTGATTAATGGCGAATCAAACCGGCAGGTTGATGCCGTTGGCGGGGCAACGTGGCGATTTTCTGGATCCTTCGGCGTTTTGACGGACGTTGGGCAGAGCAAGGGAGGCAAAGAACGGCGCCGGCACATTTGAATGGGGCGGCTACTTCAACGCCAATGCTGCCGATCCGCGAGCAAGCCGATCGCGGAGTGCTGATGAAGCAGACCCAAGGCGGGTCGGCCCGACGATACAGGCGCGACGTTCAGCAGCTCATTTCAGGCGTCGATGATTAAAGCGGTGTTTACGGCCCAGGCCGCTTCGTGCTAAACCAGAACGTCCGCCACAACGTGATGGCGTTACAAGACCTCAAGAAAGGCACTACGTGAAGAAGACGAATTCTCTTCCTGGCGGCCGTTCTGCTCGCTGGCTGCGCGACCCAACGGCCGGACGTCACCGCCACATCGATCATATACACGAGCGCGGACGGACTTGATGGGGGAGAACGCTGGAAGGCCCCGAGCCCGTCGAGCTGGTCTGGCTCAACGCGTCGCGCATGTTCCAAAACAGCGCGGTGCCGATGCATCTGGAGTGGATTCAGCGCGGTCAGGGACGGCTATCTTGAAATTGACGAAACACTCGTCGTACTCAGCGCCGACGGCCAGATTGAAGTTCAACGGCTCCGCTTGGCATTGTTAATTCGCGCAAAACCCGCGACGAAAACGTAACCGAACGCGCTATTACCCGGCTAGCGGACAGCAACTGCGCGATCATGCAATGCGAAAATGTCAAAGTAAGCGTCCTGGGCCGCAATGGCATGGTCAGCGGACCTTCAAACCCGCCAGCGAACGGTTTCCGCCGCTTCGTGCAGGCCTACCACGAAGGTTAGTTGGCGATGGGGCAGCCAGGCCGCAAGGAAAGGCCGGCATCCCCGCCGCCTCAACTCGCCGACCCGCTCAAGCGCATGCGTGGCGATGGGTGAGAACAATCATCAAGCCGGCGGGCATAGACATCTTCGTCTTCGCGAAGCGAATGATGAATACGACCAGAAGGACCACCATCAGGACCTCAGGTCCAGCGCGCATCGGCAATCGGCATGGCGGCAAACAGGGCGAAATAGGCCGCAAAGATCAGCGACGTGATCGGCGACACCTGCTTTTGGCGAAGGAAAATGCCCAGGGCCGCCGATACCGATCAACAGAACGATGTAAATCAGGAATAGTGTTAGCCATAAAGACCGCATGCAGTGTAATGGGGTTCGTGCAAGGACATCAAGAAAACGAGTGGAAGCGGGCGCTCGCGCTCCGTAGCGAGCCGGCTCGTTCGATTCCGGCCTCCCGGATTCATCTTTCCCCAAAAGGCGGCGCGCTCAGGCGCGCCCTATCAGGTTTTAGCCAGTTGCCCGCTGATGATTTCACCCGGCTCGCATTCGACCTGGACATCGAAAGGGCGGCAGCAGAGCTCGCAATCCGGTGGAAGGGCTTGTCGGCAATGGTGGTGTCGATGCCGATCTCCATACTCTCGCCACAATAAGGGCATTGAACGGTGCCAAACGCTTGCATAGACGGAAGATGCCCCAATCCGGCTACGTCGTCACGTGAAGCTTGGAAGACGCAGGCGGCCGATGGGTCTGAAAAACATGGCCACGTGTCAATGCCAGTACACGTAACTACGGTGGAACAACTTGATGCGCTAAACAGCCGACATCCACCTTGCTCCCGGATTGACTTTGCCCCTGAGTCCGCTGAAAAACAAGGGTGTGTGCTGTCTTCAAGGAAACGGCCGGATAGCTGCGCCCGCGAGAGCAGATTCTGAAAAGACGCGTAGGCTTTGGGAATGAACGTCAAAACCCAGCTATGGATTCCGACCCGCTAACGCCGAAGGACTTTACCGCCCCCGACGGCATATCGGCGTCCCGATCTTGGCCCCAGGCAGCGATGTGGACGGCGATAAGCCTGATCGTGGTCGCAGGAGGATTACTCGCCTTCCGCTCGTGTTTGGCGTTGCCCGAACGCGTGCTGCAAAAGACAAGTGAGACGGCCGAAAAAGGCCGGCGATCGCTGGCGACCATTGCGGGCGCCTTCCGCCGCGGCACTTTTACCACTTCCTTCATCAGCTATGCGACGACGCTGACCAACAGCCAGCACCTGCAATTGCCCACCCTGAGCAGATGGAAGTGTTTACCCGCACCGAGGAACCCAGCACAGCCTTCGGGTATGTCCCTCTTCCGGACGTTGTGGTGGAAGCGCGCGCGCCGGTAGAATACACCTATTACCTTGATTTGAAGGCCAAATGGGAGTTCGTCCTGAGCGATGGCGTCCTGCATGCGTACGCGCCTGCCATTCGGGCGAACAAACCAGCAGTCGACGTTTCGCTCTCAGTTATGAGGTCTAAAAGGGGCGTTTGGATCGGCTGAGGCGATCAACAACCTGAAGAGTTCCATTACGTCGTTGGCGATTCTCCGCGCGAAGGACAACGTGCCGCTGGTGCAGGAGACAGGGCGGCGCGAAACCGCTGATTTCATTGAAAAGTGGATCAGTCGATCATTCACCGATGGAAAGCGATGCCCGTTCAAGGTCTACTTCCCAGGCGAGCAACGACCGGATCGACTGATCTCACCAATAGCCCTTGGAGAGGCAAGCGGATGAGCCTCGATTCGCGCGCGCTGATCAAACCGGAAGCGCGTTCTCGACCTCGATGAGCATTGGTCGGGGATGTCGAGCGCCTGTCCCATTCGGACTGGGTAATTGTCAGCGGGGGTGGGGGTGAGGATGTTCCCCATCGTGATCTTGAAGTTGAGGCCGCGCGCCAGGTGATACATGACCTGTTCGGCCTCGTCGCGCGCGGGCTCTTTGGTGGCCGAATCCCGCACCAGCTCGATGCCAAGCAACAGGCCCAGAGCGCGCACGTCTCCGATCAATGGATGCGCTGCATCATGTGCTTCCTGGGGCAGGGTCTCGACTCCCAAGTCCCAGGCGTGTTCGATCAACCCTTCACTCTCGACCGATGGTGGCGGGAGCAGCGGCGCAGGCGGTCAGGTTTTCATGCGTGTAGTGGCCGAGAGCGTTCGGGCATGGCGCGGTTGAGGTCGCCGCGCGAGTAATGCAGCCATGGGAAACACGCCGCCGCCGAGCCCCTTGCCGAGGACCAGCATATCCGGAACGATGTCGTGGTGCTGCGGGTGAACATCTTGCCGTGCGGCCAAGGCACTGTGGAATCTCATCCAGGATCAGCAAGGCACTGCGCTGATCGCATGCCGTATTTTCTTCAATACTCCTTGAGCGGCACAAACGGGATAGGTTCCGGACCGTTTCGCCGATGACGGCAGCCACGCATCCTTCTTTCGCCAGGACATATTCGATGTAATCGGCGCAAAGCAAATTGCGCGGGCAGAGCCGCACCTAAAGGACGGTGGCGTGGATCCGCGGGGCGCTTTCGCATCGGGCAGGCAGGCCAGCACCGCTGCGGAAAATCTGTCAGCGAGCTCGCCGAAACAGATCCACATGGAGATGGTTTTGCTGGCGGCGGGCAATATCGCGGTAATTGGGCGCCATCAATGGCCGTCGTCCCGCCCAGTGAGGACCTTTCAGATGGCCAGGGCGAGTTCGACCAGCTTTTGGCGAAGCTTGATGGCGGGAATGGCTTCGGTGTAACGGCGTGTGCAGAAGAAGCGAGTTCGTTGAGCTGCTGAATCACCGCTTCGATGACGCGCGGATGGCTAAAACCGACCTGGTGGACGTTGTTGCCATGGAAATCGAGAAGGCTGCGGCCTTGGAGGTTTTGAAGGTCGTTGCGCCGGCACAGCCTTTGAGAACATCCAAGCAGGGAGTGGAAAGCGACTGGTGGAAGATGTTGGCATCCTCTTCCAGCCGGTAGCAGCTCTCCGGATCGAGCTGAGTCTTGGACCGGGCGTGACGGTACCAGGCCGACACGGTCGAGATCACCTTCGGACTTGAGATGGTTCAACGAATCGTCGTGCACACAAATAACCGTCCGCCATAATCGAAGTCGACTGTCCTGTCTCACAAATAGCTGGTGTCTCGCTGGAGCAACTTGCCTTGCTCGGGGTCTCGCTGGATGAGCCTGCAGGCATCGCTGAGACGCGACATGGTGAAGCAGAGCCCGTCTTTCACAGTGGAATTCGGCGCGCCGGCGGCCTGACTGCGGCGTTGGTCGGCGGGCGTCACCGCCCCCGGCTGGAGGATCGCTGGTTGGGAATAGGCGCCCAGCGTTGTCCTTGAGACCGGCAAAATACCGGGGCATGGCCAGGCCGGTCACGGCGCACTTCCGCCGCCAGCAGGTGAGCGGGATTCCGTGCGCGCAAGTAAAAGAAGTGATATCCTAAATCAACGAACGACGGCAGGAGGCGGCGTATGCAACACTGACAGAACGCTCGATTTGCGGCGCCTCGCTCGGGTTCGGCGGGATTTAGATCAGGCGACCGCTGCCTATCGCAAAGCCGTTGCCAGGCATGAGACCGCGCAAGTTGTGGCCCTCCTCCGGACACGCAGCCGATTGATGCGGGAGTTGCTCGAAACTCAATGCGAGTTCCTGCTGAACCTCCGACAGGAAGCGGGAGGACCCGCTGGGACGGGCAAGGCGCCCGCGTATCTGGAAGCGGGAGCGATTGCAACGTGATTTTACTCGCGCTCAGCTGGCGATCGATTAAACATCGTAAGCGTGAAGCTCGACGATCGCATCCTGCGCCATTTCAAGATCGGTGTTTTCGTGGGAGTCAGGCGTGTCGATGACGGGTTGCACCGGGCGTTTTTTATCAATGGCAAAGAGGCGAACCGGGCCGATCTGGGTCTATTGTTGGGGGGGTTGAGAGCTCTGCCCGAGCAAGTGCGGCGAGCTTACAGCAAGGTGGCTAATCCCGCTGCCAAAGACAAAAAGCGGCGTCGCCGCAAGAAGAACCCGAAATCCTCCAAAGCGTAGGCCTAACCCAGCAGGTCCTGGAAGAGCTGGAGATACTCGCCCGCCGTTCGGGTCCAGGAAAAGTCCGTCTCCATCCCGTTCTGGCGAAAGTGTTCCATGAGATCGGGTCGTTCGTAGAGGACGAGGGCTTTGCGGATGGCTCGAGCCAAAGCGCGCGGGGAGTGCTCGGAGAACTTGAGGCCGTCGGCGGTGGCCACATCATCGGCCGGAGCGGTCACGGAATCATCGAGGCCGCCGGTGACGCGAACGATCGGGATGGTCCCGTAACGCAGGCTATACATTTGGTTCAAGCCGCAGGGTTCGAAGCGGGACGGCATGATGAAAAAATCAGCGGCGGCTTCGATCCGATGAGCGAGGGCGTGATCGTAGCCAATCCGAACCGCGACCTTGTTGGGATAGCGCCGAGCCAAATCGCGAAAGGCAGCTTCGAAAAGCGGGTCACCACTCCCCAGGAGAACGAACTGCAAATTGGCGCCCAACATTTCTTCGAGGGCCCCCAAGAGGATATCACTGCCCTTCTGGTCGACCAGCCGTCCCACGCTGGCAAACAAAGGAACTTGCTCCCCTTGAGGCAGGCCGAATTCCGCTTGGAGATCGAGCTTGGCCAGGCGCTTGGCGGATAGATCTGCGACGGAATAGGAATTTTTGAGGAAAGGGTTATCGACCGTTTTCCACTCGCTGTAATCGACGCCGTTCAGGATGCCGTAGAGCGAAGCCAGGCGTTCCCGCAGGACGCCATCCAACCCGCAGCCATACTCTTCCGTGGTGATTTCGCGGGCATAGCGCGGGCTGACGGTCGTAACGACATCGGCATAGACAATGCCCGCCTTCAAGCAATTCATCTGGCTGTAAAACTCCAGCCCTTTGGAGTTGAAGTAATCCCAGGGCAAGTTGGTGAGGAGATATTTGGAACTCGGGAAGACTCCTTGGTAAGCCAGGTTATGAATGGTCATGCAAGTCCGCGGCGGATTGGCCCAACCTTCTCGCCATTTGCCGTGGGCGAGGAAGAGAGGGAGCAAGCCCGCTTGCCAATCGTGCGCATGGACGATGTCGGGCCTCCAGGAAGGCCGTCGGGCCAGCTGGGCGGCGCATTTGGCAAAAAAAATGAATCGTTCCGCATTGTCTGGGTAATCCTGACCGGCCTCGCCGTAAAGGCTGCGCCGATCGTAGAAGGCCGGTTGTTGGACGAAGTAGACCGTCAGGCGGTCGGCCGGTTTCAACATGAGCAATTCCGCCCGGACCATCTCGTTGCCGAGAGGCAAGTTGAGGCGGATCGACTGTTTCTCCAGGGCGGGCACGGCCGCGCGCACCATCCGATAAAGCGGCGTCACCAGCACAACCTCATGCCCCGCCTCGGCCAGATACTTGCCGAGGGCGCCGACCATATCAGCGAGGCCGCCGGTCTTGGAGTACGGAAAAACCTCGCTGCTGGCCAAAAGGATTCTCATGGCGTCGCTAGGATTCTGTAACCGGCTAACGCGCCAGACGGTCGGTCCTCAGATACGGCTGCAGCGCTTCCGGGATGAGCACCGAACCGTCCGGCTGTTGGAACGTCTCGACCAGGGCAACAAAGAGCCTGGCCAAAGCGGTGCCGCTGCCGTTGAGGATATGAGGGAAACGGTTTTCGCCGCTGCCCGACTTGAAGCGCAGATTCATGCGGCGAGCCTGGAAATCCTCGCAATTCGAGCAGCTGGACACTTCGAGGAATTGGCCCTGGCCTGGGGCCCACACCTCCAGGTCGTAGGTCTTGGCGCTGGCGAAGCCCATATCACCGGTGCAGAGAAGAATGACGCGATAGTGCAAACCGAGCTTTTGGAGAACAGCCTCGGCATTGGCCACCAGTCGCTCCAGTTCGTCGTAGCCGGTTTCCGGCGTCACGATCTTGATCAATTCCACCTTATCGAACTGGTGGACGCGAATGAGGCCGCGGCTGCCCACGCCGGCGGCGCCAGCTTCGGCGCGAAAACAAGGACTGTAAGCGCAATAACGAATGGGCAGGTCGGCTTCCTTAAGGATTTCGTCGCGGTGGATATTGGCGACAGGCGCTTCGGCAGTCGGCAGCAAATAGAGTTTGCCCATCGTGGTGGTGTCCTTGCCCTCCTGAACGGCATAGGCCTGGTCCTCGAACTTGGGGAATTGCCCGACACCTACCATGCATTCGCGGCCGATGATGTAGGGCGGTGAAACCTCCTGGTACTGGTGTTCGGCAATGTGGAGGTCGAGCAGAAATTGAATCAGCGCCCGCTCCAACCTCGCCCCCCAATGGGTGTAGAGCAAAAAGCCACTCCCTGAGAGCTTCGCTCCCCGGACAAAATCCACCAGACGCAGGCTCTCGCAGAGTTCGAGATGCGATTTGGGTTTGAACGCAAACGCCGGAGGCTGGCCCCAGGTGCGAATGACCGGATTATCCTCGGCGCTTTTTCCTGCCGGAACGCTCGCATGCGGCAGGTTGGGAATTTTGAGCATGAGGCTTTCGCGCTCGCCTTCGGTGGCCGTCAAGTCCTTGTCAAGGGCGGCGATTCGTTCGCCGATTTCGCGCGTTTCCTGCTTCTTGACCTCAGCTTCGGCGGCCTTTTTCTGGCCCATGAGGGCCCCGATTTCTTTGGAGACTCGATTGCGTAGCGCTTTGAGGGTCTCCACTTCGACCAGCGCCTTGCGCCGTTTCTCATCGGCATCCAGGATAGCTTGGATCGCCCGGTCATCTCCCGCCCCACGCGAGGCCAAGCGTTCTTGCACGAAGCCCGGCTGCTCGCGAATGAGTTTGATATCCAGCATCGGCGCATTATAGGAATGACGCCCCGCCCGGCAAGAGATCTCAGAGATAAACAAGCTCTGCCAGGCCCGCTTTTCACGAGGAAATGAGAGACAACGTCTTCATAGCGGTGAAAGCCAGCAGATTCTCCTCCAACTACTTGCAGGCATCCCGCGTGAATGCGTCTCCCCATTCACATCCCCTCGCCCTCCGACATCCTCAGATCCGCTCGAAGTAACGCATGCGTTCCCAGTCTGTGACCGCGTTTTCGTAGGCCTCGGACTCCAAGCGGCCGGTGCGAACGTAGAAATCCACCACGTCATCGCCAAAGGCCTGTCGGGCCAAAGCGCTTTTGTCGAGCAGGTCCGCGGCTTGACGGAGACTGCTGGGCAACGAGACCAAGGCCGGATCGACATAGGCGTTGCCTTCGTAGACCTCGCCACAGTCCAACTGCTCATCAATTCCGGCCGTGCCCGCTGCCAGCATCGCGGCAAATGCGAGGTAAGGATTGGCGTCGGCGCCTGGCATCCGGTTTTCAATCCGGAAGGACTTGCCTTCACCGACGACGCGGAAGCCGACGGTCCGATTGTCGAAGGCCCAAGCCATCTTGGTCGGCGCCCAACTGGCTGCCTGGTAACGTTTATACGCATTCACCGTCGGCGCGAAGAAGTAGCAGAGTTCGGGCGAATACTTCATCAAGCCGCCCAGGAACTGACGGAAAAGCTTGCTGCCGGTGCCGGATGAACTGGAATGGCTGCGGGAAGCGTGGGCTGGCCCGCGCCAAAAGAGGCCCTTGCCCTTAGTCCAAAGGCTAACATGGATATGGCAGCTGCTGCCGACCTCCGCGGCCCACGGCTTGGCCATGAACGTCACCGACTTGCCAAACTGGGTGGCGATTTCCTTGACGCCCTGCTTGAAGACGACGTGCATATCGGCCATGGCAAGCGGCTCGTCGTAGCGGAAATTGATTTCGTGCTGACCGCGGCCCCACTCGCCTTTGCTCGTTTCGACCGGGACATCAGCTGCGGACATCTGGTTGCGCAACGTTCGCATGAGCGGCTCATCCTGCCCCGGCTGCATGATGTGGTAGTCGATGCGGTAGTCGCTGGACGGCGTCAGGTTGCGGTACTCCGCTTTAAAGGCGTCGTGAAACGTGTTGTTAAAGACGAAGAACTCCAACTCGCTCGCCATCCGGGCAGTCATGCCGCGGGCGGCGAGTTTATGGAGCTGGCGCTTCAAGACGGAGCGAGGAGCCTCTGCGACCGGTTGGCCATCGTGGTGGACATAATCGCAGATAACGAGGGCGGAGGTAGGGTGCCAAGGGAGGAGGCGGATGATTTGGAGGTCAGGGAGCATGGCGAAATCGCCGAAACCTTTATCCCAATTGGCGATTTTGAAGCCCTCGAGGGGGTCCATTTCAATATTGACGGTCAGGAGGTAGTTGCAGCCGTGGGTGCCATGTTCAGCCACGCTATCGACGAAAAATGAACCGGTGCACCGTTTCCCCACCAGGCGCCCGAACACGTCCGGGAAAGCGACGATCACCGTATCGATCTCGCCGGCGGCAATCATCGGCTTTGAGCTTAGCGTGGTTCATGCTTCGGCGACGTAGATGTTCTTCAACTCGGTATACCCCTCCATCGCAGCCATGCCCAAATCGCGTCCCAGGCCGCTTTGTTTGAAGCCTCCAAAAGGCGCCTCGGTGTGGACGCTGCTGTGCGAATTGATGCTCAACACGCCGCTCTCGACCGCCTTGGCCACGCGCAGGGCGCGGCGCAGATCGTTTGTCCAGAGCGAGCCACTCAGTCCATAAGGAGACGCGTTGACTTCACGAATCATTTCGGCCTCGTCCTCAAACGGGGTGATGGCAACCACCGGACCAAAGATCTCCTCCGTCCAGCAACGATCCTGTTTGCCGACGTTCAAGAGCACCGTCGGTTCGAGATAATAACCCTTCGGCGCCGGCCTTCCCCCGCCCACGGCAAAGTCCGTCCCGCACTTCCGGGCGTCCGCCAGAAAATCCTCCACCGTGGCGCGTTGCCCGCTGGACACGAGCGGTCCGAGCTGCGTCTCGGATTGAGCGGGATCGCCCACGACCAGTTTCCGAGTGGCGGCGACAAATCGTTCCACAAAACGTTCGTAAACGCTCTGTTCAACAAACAGCCGGCTGCGTGCGCAGCAATCCTGACCGGTATTCGCAAAGACGCTCATGGGCGACGTTTCGGCGGCGCGCTGCCAGTCAGCATCAGCGAAGACGATGTTGGGGGATTTGCCGCCCAGTTCGAGGGATATCCGCTTCAGGCCGCGGGCGGCCAGCTCCATGATGCGGCGCCCCACATCGGTCGAACCGGTGAATGAGATTTTCCGGACGAGCGGATGAGTGACCAACGCCTCGCCCATGGCCGCTCCGGAACCGGGAAGGACCTGCAGGACACCTGGAGGGAGGCCGGCCGCGTGCGCCAGCTCACCTAGCTTCAATGCAGTCAGGGGCGACAGGGAGGCCGGCTTGATCACCACACAATTGCCGGCGGCCAAGGCTGGCGCTGCCTTCCAGCAAGCGATCGGGAAAGGGAAGTTCCAGGGAACAACACAGGCAGCGACGCCCATCGGTTGACGCAACGTGAAGTCGAAGCCGCCGCGGCCCACGGGGATGGTCTGACCACAGAATTTCGTGACGGCGCCGGCGTAGTATTCGAAGACGCGCGCGCCCAGGCCGGCTTCATCGCGAGCATCGCTGATGGGCTTGCCGACTTGAAGCATTTCCAAACGCGCGATCTCTTCCTGGTGCTCCCGGAGTTTGCGCGCGACCGCATTGGAGGGCTTCGCGCTTGGCCGGGGCCAGGTCGCGCCAACCGCGTTCCCATGCCCGGTGGGCGGAAGCAACCGCCGCTTCGACGTCAGCCGCTGGCCGCCGCCACTTCCACGAACGGCTCTTCGGTCGCTGGATTGACCAGCGATGTCCGTCGGCCAGAGGAGGAGGCACGATAAGCGCCGTCAATGAACAGATCGTTGGGCTGGATCATAAGGCGGCCCAATCTCCCGGCGAGCCCGGCCGTTTGTCAAGGAGAGACACGCGGCACGGTCACGTCGTTGATCGGCCGCGAGCCGCCTCCGTCCAAGTCGCCTCGGCAGCGAGGCCGCGCTGCCCCACGGCCGTGCTCAGCCGCTGGTCGGTCTCTTCAAATGACCGCCTGATACAGGTTCCGGAAATCGTCGGCCGTCACCGGCACGGCATTCGTTTTGTGGCACGGATCATCGACCGCTTGAGCCACGAGCGCGTCGAGTTGTTCCAGTTTGACGCCATGGTCGCGCAGTTTCTGATTGAGGCCGATCCCGCCAAGGAACTGCTGGATGAATGTGATCGTCCGCTGATCCGCATCATTGGGACTGACCTCCAGGACGTTGAGGCCACAGGCCACGCCGACGCGCCGGTAGAGTCCGGGTTTGCGCTGGGCACAAAAGCGCATCCCCTCCACCAGGCAAAGCGCGTTCGCAAGGCCGTGGTGCATGCCGAAGAGCGTCGACAATGGATGCGCCAGGGAATGGACCACGCCCAGATCCTTCTGAAAGGCCACAGCGCCCATCGCGGCTGCCACCAGCATCCGGCCGCGGGCATCGATGTCGGCGCCGTTCCGGCAGGCGCGCGGCAGAGCGTCGACAATCAAGTGGATCCCTTCCAGCGCGATCCCGTCGCACATAGGGTGGAAAGCTGGGCAGGTGTAGCTCTCGATGCAATGCGTCAAGGCATCCGCGCCAGTGGCGGCGGTCAATTTCGACGGCATGCCGACGGTCAGTTCCGGATCGAGGATGACCACTTTCGCGAGCAACTCGGGATGAAACAGGACCGCCTTTCGCTTGGTCGCATCCAGGGTGATGACCGAACTTCGGCCAACTTCGCTGCCTGTGCCCGCGGTCGTGGGAATGGCAACAAAAGGAGGCAGACCGGACCATTCGGACTCGTCATAAAATCTGGCCAGATCGAGCTTGGGGCGTTTCAAGAGAATGCGGGCGGCTTTGCCAACGTCGAGAGGGCTCCCCCCGCCAATGGCGATGACCGCGTCGCAGCCATGCTGGCGAAAGGCGTCAGCCGCTTCCCGCACATCGCTTTCGATCGGGTTGGGATGGACGCCAGAGTAGAGAAACCAGGATTGCCCTTTTTGCGCTTCCTTGAGCGTGGCGCTCAGGAGCCGAAACGCGTCCGTCTGGAGCAAGCCCGGATCGGTCACGACCAAAGGCCGCCGAACGCCGAGCTTGTCCAACCGGGCCGGCAAGTCACGGACAGCACCCGGCCCGAAGAGAGTCGGGGTGGGAAAGGAAAAGGTGGTTAAAGGGGAGGTCATGGTGCGAGGTGTATAGATGAGTGGCTAAATGATGGTCGACAGCTCAGGCGCCTTTTGAGCCAGAAGCGGGCCTGCGTCGCTTCGGACGCCGCTCGGGAGCGGGCGGATCCACCAGCGAGCGCAGCAGGCGAAGGTTGCTGATATCTTCATGCAGATCATCCGACTTCGGTGTTTCCAGGCAGCCGGGATGCGCCGTGAAACGGGCATCATTGACAATGTGCCGAAAAGCTTCGAGCCCAATCTTGCCGCGTCCGATATGTTCATGGCGATCGATCCGTGAGCCCAACTCCGTCTTCGAATCGTTGAGGTGGAATGCCACGACTTGATCCAGCCCCACGGCGGCGGCGAGCTGCTGCAAAGTCTTTTCCCAACCTTGGCCCGTCCGAATGTCATAACCGGCCGCGAAGAGATGGGCCGTATCTAAACAGATGCCGAGGCGTTCCGGATGGTCCACCTGGTCGTAGACGCTAGCGAACTGGGTCAGTTCGCAGCCGAGACAGCTCCCTTGGCCGGCGGTGTTTTCGAGGGCGATCCGGACGCGGGATGCTTTCGTGATTTTGATGACCTCGTTCAGCCCAGCGATGACTTGGTTCAGCCCGGCTTTTTCACCGGCAGCGAGATGGGCTCCGGGATGCAACACCAGGAACGGCAAATCGATCGCCGTCGCCAATTCAATTTCTTGAATCAAGGACTTGAGGGATTTGTCTCGGTTATCGCCCGAAGCCGCCGCCAGATTGATCAAGTAACCGGCGTGTCCAAACACGTGGCGCAGCTTGCTCTGGGCCAGGCAGGCGCGGAACTGCGCCACGTCCGCAGCTTGATAGGGCCGCCCGAACCACTGCATGTTGTTCTTGACGAATATCTGGCAGGAAGCCGCCTCGATTGCGGCGGCTCGTTCCAGGGCGCGGTGAAGGCCGCCCGCGGTTGAACAATGCGCCCCAAAATGCATGGCGGGAAGATAGGGAGGGGTAGCGGTGCTGTCTAGGAGTCTGTTGAGCACTGCCGACGGGTGCCTTCGAGGAACCGCGACAGCCAGGAGTCAGTGAGGATACACCGGCAGAGCGTGTTGCGGCCGCGCGAGCCACAAAGCCGGGCGGCCTTTTCCTCGAACCCCTCGGGCGGCGGGTCTCCTGGCCGCAGCCCCGATCCCTGCTTTCAAGCGCGGTCTCGTCCGCGTGGGTATGCCTCGGGCATCTCAGAGCCGGCCCGGGTTGTTGAGTAAGTTCGCCACCCGGGATAAGAGCCGACCAGCTGCGCCGCCATCCAGGACGCGGTGATCAAAACTAAGCGTGAGGTTGGCTTCCATCCGAGGGATGAACTGGCCGCGCTCCTCATCCCAATGGGGGACCTTCTTGGCTGCGCCCATCCCTAAGACCAAAGTCTGCTCGGGCAGAGGAATGGGCGTCGCCCAGGTCAGGCCGAAGGTTCCGAAATTGGTGACAGTGGCAATCGAACCACCGGTAGCATCGGTCGGCAAACGCCGCTGGCGCGCGAGGCTGACTAATTCGTTGTATCGGCCCACGAGTTCCTGGAGGGGCTTTCGATCCGCATGACGCAGCACCGGCACCAACACGCCCTCCTCCGCCTCAACCGCGAAGCCCACGTCGATGGCGGTGGGATGAACAATCTGATGGCCGATCAAGCGACCGGCGGCGGCGCTGTTCTCTGCCAGGGCTAACGCCAGGGCGCGCAAACCGTACAGGGCAGGGCCCGGCTTTGGGTCGCACTGCCGGCGATGCGCCAGGACCTCGTCCATGGAAGCAGGCAGTGCGACGGTAGCTAAAGGTCGGCTCCAGCTCCGCCGCATCGCATCAGCCACGGCGACGCGCATGCTAGAAGCGTGGGTCAGTTTGCTCTTTTCCAGATTGGTGATGAACTTCTCGAAATCCTGGATAGTGACCCGTCCGCCCGCGCCGCTGCCGGCAATCCCGGCCAGGTCAACCGCATGCAATCCCAATTCGTTCATGCGAGCGCGCATTCGCGGCGACATATAGGTGGCGCCGGCCGCATGCGCCGGCACCGGCAACCCCCTGACCGTCGGGACGACCCCCGCCGGTTTGGTGGGTTCAGGAGCTTTGTCTGGCCCTTGGAGGTGGTCTTCGACGGCCCGCAAAGGAGGGTTGCTGACATCCAGCCCAGCTCGGGCGGCGTCCTCCGTGGAGACTTCGAGAAAACCGAGAACAGCGCCCACTGGGTAGCTTTCATTCAACTGGACCAGCAGCTTTTGCACGCGACCGCGGCAGGGCGACGTCACGTTCATGGTGGCTTTGTTCGTTTCGACTTCCAAAACGTCCTGGTTCGTCTCGACGGCCTGGTTTTCCCGGACGAGGCAATTGATGACGGTGGCCTCAGCGATCGATTCGCCGAGTTGCGGCATGATGATAGGCACTTGCGGCATAAACAGCTCAGAGCCGGATGAGGTTGCGGGCGGCGCCAGCGATGCTCCTGGCGGTGGGCCGATGAGCTGCCCACAAGTTCGGGTGATACGGGATGGGGGTATCCTTGGCGTTCAAACGCTGCGGGGGGGCATCGAGGAGACCAAAACCTTCGCTGGCCACCCGCGCGATTACTTCCGCTGTGACCCCACCCCAAGGCCAGGCCTCCCCAACACACAACAAGCGCCCCGTCCGCGCGACGGAAGCCATGATGGTGTCCGTGTCCAGAGGCTTCACCGAACGGAGATCGACGACTTCCACTTCGGCGCCTTCACCACGCAACTCTTCGGCGACCGCCAAAGCTTCGTGGACCATGGCGCTATAAGCGACGATGGTTAAATCACGGCCCTCGCGGGCGATGCGGGCTTTACCGACGGGCATCGCCTCGGTCGGGAGCCTCTCCGCCTTGAGATGGTAATACAGGTACTTGTGCTCACAGAAGACGACCGGATCATCGATGCTGACCGCTTCCAGCAGCATGGAATAAGCGTCTTCCACCGTCGCCGGAGTCATCACGATCAGGCCCGGGTAATGGGCGTAGATCGCTTCCATGCTTTGACTGTGAAATGGCCCGCTGCCAGACGTCCCGCCAGAAGGCAAACGAATCGTGATCGGGCACGGCACTTGCGTTCGCCAATGAAGCGTCGCTGCTTGATTGACGATTTGGTTAAAGCCGACCGTGGAAAAGTCGGCAAATTGCATCTCGATAATCGGACGCATCCCCTCGATCGCCGCTCCAATCGCCAGCCCAACCATTGCGTCTTCGCTAATCGGCGCGTCTAAAACCCGGCCGGGGAATTCCTGGGCGAGGTTTTTAGTTGCCTTGAAAGCGCCGCCGAAGGCACCCACGTCCTGGCCATAGATGAAGACCCGAGGATCGTCCGCCAGGGCGCGGGCCTGGGCTTCGCGAATGGCCTCGAGATAGGTCACGCTCATAGGATGGTCAGCGGATATGCGTCGCCTGGGCTTGTCACGTTAAATTGGATTCGAATCTTATGCGTTCAGCTGTTCCCGGCGCAATTTGTTTCCAACGCGAGGTTATCGCACGTGGGCGCCTGGAGGGCTGTCCCCCAGGGCCCATCACCCCACCCAGAGCCGGCGGTCGCCGTTAGTTTTTAGCTGCTTTTCCCGCGGCCGCTTGCTACCAGTGCCGGGAAGTAACCGTGAAGGCAAACGAGGCGAGGGTCCAATTCGGCGAACACCTGACTCCGCGGCAGGAGGTCGCGCGTTCCGCGCTGACGAGCGGCGGCGGGATTGTCTGGGTGACGTTATTCATGCTGGTCCCCTTGCTTTACATTGGGGCCCTGAGCTTCGCTGGTCGTGGCACCTACGGAGACGTGCAGTGGAAGTTCACCTTGGCCAACTTCACTCGCTTCCTCGGGTTCGGCCCGTTTGGGTTTGATCCGCTTTACCCCCGCATTCTTGGACGCAGCCTGGTCATGGCCGCGGCGACGACCGCCCTATGCGTCGCCGCTTCGCTTCCGCTGACGTTTTTCGTGGCTGCATTGCCTAAGCGGGCCAAGCCACTCGGTTTGATGCTGATCGTTATTCCGTTCTGGACCAACATGTTGATTCGCACTTATGCCTGGCAGATCGTTTTCGCCGGCACCGGGTGGCTCGCCCGAGCCGCCGCGGCCGTTGGCTTCGTTCGCCCCGGAGAAGCCCTTTACCCTGGCACCATGGCAGTGTTCATTGTGCTGGCCTGCGATTTCTTGCCGATGCTCGCCTTGCCACTTTACGCTTCGGTCGAGAAGATCGATTGGACGATCGCAGAAGCGGCCAGCGATCTGGGGGCAGATCGCTGGGGAATGTTTTGGCATGCGCTCCTCCCCCAAATCCGCCCTGGGCTCAGCGCCGGTGGGATCCTCGTCTTCATCGCGGCCACTGGCCAGTTTGTGATTCCGGACCTCATGGGTGGTGCCAAGACCGTCCTGCTGGGCAATGCGATTCAGCAGCAATTCGGCTTCAGCCGTGACTGGCCCTTTGGTTCGGCGATCGCGTGTGTTGGATTGATGATCGTGCTGATCGGGCTGTGGCTCTTCGCCCGAACCGCTGGAGAGGAAGGCCGGAAAGCCCTCCTATGAAGAAGGCCGGTCTGCCACTTTGGGCCAGCGCTCTCCTCCTTTACAGTTTTCTCTACATTCCCATTGCCGTCGTCATCGTCTATTCGTTTAATGCGGCCAAGCATGGCGGCCCTTGGAGAGGGTTCACGGTTGAGTGGTATCTGACTCTCTTCCAAAGCCCGGACAAATTGGCCGCCGTCCGCAATACCCTTGTCTTAGCGACGGCCAGCACATCGATCGCCACGGTTTTCGGCACAGGTCTGGGCTACGGCCTGAGCCGCTATTCGTTTCCGGGTAAAAGGCTCTTCTCCTGGCTGATGTACATTCCGGTCGTCATTCCGGATATTGTCGCCGCCGTCGCCATGCTGACGTTTTTCGCCTTGCTCCGATCCTGGCTCGGCGGATTTGAGCTCGGACTGACGACCATGACGATTGCCCACATCACTTTCCAGGTCCCGCTGATTGCGATTGTGGTGCGCGCCCGCCTCGCCGGCGTCGACCCGACGATCGAAGAGGCCGCCCACGATCTCGGGGCAAATCTCTGGCAGAAATTCCGGCACGTGACGCTGCCCCTGATGTTACCAGGGATTCTCGCCGGCGCAGCCCTGGCCTTCACGGTGAGCATCGATGACTTTGTGGTCAGCTTCTTCACGGCCGGGCCAGGGTCCACCACTTTGCCCATTCTCATTTATTCCTCGGTCAAGCGCGGCATTACGCCTGATGTGAATGCCTTGTCCACTTTGATCGTCCTGACTTCGATTGCCGCCACCGTCGTCGTAACGTGGCTGCAGCGGCAAAGCGGGCCATCCTGATCCCCACCAGTCATGATTCTGCGCTGCGTTTTCCTTCTGGCCTTATTGTTGACGGGCTGCGGACAGCCCAAACAACAACTGCACATCTACATTTGGAGCGAATATATCGATCCCGAGATCGTGGCCGATTTCGAGCGTCAGTTTGACTGCAAAGTGACCGTCGACCTTTACGAGGATGCCGACAGTATGATTGCAAAGCTGGGGGCGGGTGGCGCTTCGCTCTACGACATTGTCGTTCCAAGCAACCTGACCGTTCCCGGCCTGGTCAAGCGCGGTTTGCTGGCCCCACTTAGGCACCAGAACATTTCCAATCTGACCAATGTGAGCTCGGCGTTTCGGCATTTGGCTTTTGATCCGGAGAATGCCTACAGCGTCCCATACCAATGGGGGACGACCGGGTTGTACCTGCGCCGATCGAAAGCCAAGCCGGTGGAAGAAACCTGGGGCCTGCTCTTCGAAGCGAGCAGGCAAGCGGGTCCCTTTCTCATGATCGACGATGCGCGCCATTGCCTGGGCGGTGCCCTGAAATACAAGGGACACAGCCTGAACAGCACCAATCCGGCCGAACTCCTGGAAGCCCGGGACCTGATCCTGGAAGCAAAAAAGCGGTCGCTCGGCTTTGAGGGCACTGTCGGTGGCAAGAACCGCGTCCTGGCCCGAGGAGCCGTCCTGGCCTTTGTGGTCAACGGCGACGCCGCTCGGGGCGTCACCGAGGATCCTGAAACGTATTATTTTGTTCCACGCGAAGGCGGCGAGATTTTCCTCGACACCCTCAGCATTCCCGCCCAGGCACCACACCGCGAGTTGGCGGAAAAGTTTATCAATTTCATCCTCGATCCGAAGGTTGGAGCCAGGCTTTCCAACTTCAACCAGTTTGCGACTCCGAATCAGGCTTCGCTGCCCTTCATCAATCCGACCGATCTGAATAATCCTGCCATTTACCCGCCACAGGCGATCAGAAGTCAGCTGGAGTACGCGAACGATCTCGGGGACGCCAATAAGCTCTACAACGAAATTTGGACCCAGATCAAATCGAGGTGAGTCCGGGAACACCGCAGCCGCTCATTCCTCTGTTTCCGGGTCGGCAGGGGCCGGCGCGAAGCTGGCCTGAGCTGTTTCCCATCGGATCAGCCCGGCGTCGCCAGCGACCGTGCCTTGTCCAGCTGGGATCGCAAACGAAGTTCGGTCGACCGTCCCATTCCGTCCGCTCCCGCTGAACGTCCGGACGATTGGATTGAAGAGCTGCCGGAACTCGATCGGTTCGCCGGTAATGGACGAGATCGTCTTTTCCACGACGGTGACCGAATCCTTCACGCGCGCGCTGACGACGAAATAAATCGAGCGATCGGCCAGGAAGGTGGTGGCCCCATTGAACCAGGTGCTGTCCTGCTCCAAGGGCGGCATGTAGAGCAACGGGGGATCGGCCGGCGCATTCAGGAGCCACTCGACCGTGCGGATTTGATTGGGATCGTGATAGATGCCCGCGGCCTGGCTCAGGCGGCAAGTCGAGTCGCGGCCAATCTGGGCATAATTCCCTGGAAAGATCGGAGTTTCATAAGGGATGCGGCGATACTCATGCAGGTCCGTCCGCAAGTGCACCTTGAAGTCGTAAAAGGCGGAAGGCTGCGTTAGGCCCGAGACAAAGGAGCGTTCGAGGCGGCCCTGGACCCGCCACTCTGTCAGCGGCACCGTATTGCTGCGCCGACCGCGTTGAATCACCGTGACCATCCCCGCGGAGGGCTGCCGATCCGCTGGCAGCGGGCAGATAATCTGCGTCGGAGCCGGCTGAGAAGCGGCGCCCTCGATCCTAATGGGCGTCACGTCCACATCTTGGCTGCTTTGCCCCTCCACTCGGACCTGCGCCGGTGCGGTCAGGTCGAATAGCCCGACAAGGCGCAACTCACCTTTGATTTCGTCCGTGCTCATGGATTGAATGCTTGGAGCCAACAGACCAAATTGCGCGGCGGAGTTGGGCCGGGAAAGAAAGGTCAACTCCGCGCCGGGAAACCCTGGCGTCTGATCCTTGTCCAATCCCTGCCGCCGCAAGTAGCTTCTCAGGGCAACGCGGTCGAAAGGGCGCTGTTTAGGGGTTTGGGGGTAGATGGGGCTGCCTCCGATGAGACCATCGAACAATCGCCGTGTCACTTTGTTGAAGGCCCAAGCGTCATGAACAGAATCGGTCCAACCGGCATAGGCAGCCGCCCCTCGATCGAAACAGACCTCGGCAAAATCAGTGGCCACGTCACTGCCACTGTGGCAGGTGTCGATATAAACAAAGCTGTTCGGCCCGAACGTCCAATGATGCCGAGCGAAGGCCGGAGTGATGAAATAAATCGAGCGGCGTTCGACGATCGTCGCGTCACGCGAGAGTCCCTTCAGCACGCTCGGACCGCACAAGGTATAGCCCACCTCCCCCCGTTCAAAGTACGGTCGATAAATCCGTTCGCTGGCCGCATCCACCACCGTCGACGTGGCGACAACAAAAATCCGGAACGCGTAAGTCTGAACCACCTGAGTAACCGCGTTTGTGACCTCCAGTTGGACTGGGAGCAATCCCCCGTGACTGTCGATGTAAAGTACGCCGATATCGTTGCCAACCGTCTCGACCGCCAGGAAATTCGGCAAGCTTGCCTCTCCGCCTGAAACTTCGTATCCCCTGGATTGGAAGGCCGGAACGAGGGAAGCGAGCATTGGAGCTTTGATGCCCGGCAGCGTGGCCTGGAACAGGACCGCACGGGCCGAAGCCGGGATCCCAGTTGGAGTAGGCTGACCTGGACTCTGCAAAACACTGGCCAACCCTCGCTCCGGCACCAGATCCGCTTTCGTTTGGGGACCGGACTCGGTCAATAAACCCGCTTGAGAAACCGTCGCTGCTGGAGACCTTTCGAGTTCGTCGTCCCGCGCCGGCCGTCGATTGTTGACAATCAGGAGGGGGCGGCCATCGACGAACCGTGCCCAGACCGACGTATCGCGGTCAACCCCGGCAACTTGAATTTCTTCGAACCCGGCGACAAACTCGGCCAATTGTCGGCTTTCGACAGCCGGATCGTCGCCCGGCAAAGTCGCGATGCTTTCCCGGATAGCATCCAGCACCGCCAGCCGCCTCTCGTCCGAGATGGACCCAACCAAACCGGATGCCAGGGCCACGACGCGGAAAAAGCCGGCCGAGCTCTCCAAGCCAACCAGCGCGGCGGTATGCGAACTGGTCAGGAGAGGCTGCCAACTGCCCGCGTCCAACTTGTCTCGAACCTGCACTTGATACGCCGGGGCGCTGCCGGTCCAACTCAGGCTCAGTTGACGCGGACCTTGCAGTTGAAAGGTCGTCAACTGCGGGCCGGCATCAGCAGCCAAGGCGAGCCAAACGCGGCCGACACCCCAAAGGGAAGCGAGGCAACAGATCAGCCAACTCCATGACGCACTCGGGAACAGGCGTCGAGGGACAGCATTGGCACCTTGCCGCTCTCTCCAATTCGAGCGCAACCTGCAGGTGTTACTTGGCATAATCGGACCGAGCGGGGTTCTGCGGACCTGGCTCGCCGATGGGAGTGACCGATCTTGGAGTGCCGGTTGCGAGGCCGAGACCGACGAGCGTCGGAACGGCGTGGAGCATCGGCACCATGAACTTGGAGCGCATACAGAACTGCCCTGCAGCTTGTCACCCTAAAGCACCCCCTCCTAGGAGTCACCTCCAATCTCCGGAAAGAAAGGCTGATCCGAATCCACCTTTCGCGCCTTGAGATGCCTCCGCGGAGGGCGCGCGGCGCCAGTGGAGCCGGAGGCCTGCAAAGCCATTTGGGCCACCTGCAGGTAGTCCCGGTCGATCTCGAAACCGATGAACTCTTTGACCCGGCATTCTTTGGCGGCGAGGGCAGCGTGGCCGATGCCGAGAAAGGGATCCATCATCACCAGTTTGGAACAATGGCCGTGAAGACGGATGCAGTGGGCCGCCAAGGCAACTGGAAAGGTAGCTGGGTGGGGTCGATCGGTCGCGCGACGGCAGATAGTTTCGTAAGGGATGAACCAGTTGTTCCCTCGGCAACGGAGGTCCCGCCCTCGGGTATGTCCCCAGCGGGCAATGTTGGATTTATCCATGTAGGCCACGCCAACTCCGAGACGATCGACCAACGTCGAGCCTGTCCGAGTCAGGTGGAACACATACTCGTGACAGTCGTTGACGTAACGCTTCGATCGGATCGGCTTGAAATGGCCGGCGGACACTTCCGCCCCGGCGCGCGTTCGAATCGTAATCGATTTGATCCAATGCAATGTGTTCTGCAAAATGAATGTATCCTTCAGCGCAACCATCAATTCGTGAGGCAAGAGTGGATTGGAAGGGCACGCGCCCAGGTTAAGAAAAAAGGAGCCATCCGCCTTCAGAACTCGACGAACCTCCCTGATCCATACCAAGGACCAACGGAGGTACTCGTCCCAGCGCCGCCGATCGTCGTAGACGCTATACTTGATGCCAAGGTTGTAGGGCGGCGAAGTAACGACCAAATCGATCGATTCGTTGGGTAACTGCCGCATGCCAGCGACGCAATCTCCGAGAGCCAGTGTAAAAGTCGTGTCGGACACTCCTCGTAAATAGGGTCGCTTCCCTGGGACGTCAACAGCCACCGGGAAAGTGACAGACGACGAGAGCTATGGCTTCAACACGATCTTGATGCACTCTTCCTCTTTGTTGGAAAAAATCTCATAGGCTCTGGCCGCATCCTTCAGCGACATGCGATGGGTGACCACGAAACTGGGATCGATGACCCCCTCCTCGATCTTCTCCAACAAGGGTTTGAGATAACGCTGGACGTGAGTCTGACCGGTCTTGAGCGTCAGCCCCTTGTTGACAATCGCGCCGAACGGAATCTTGTCGACCAAGCCGCCGTAAACGCCAGGAATCGACAAGGTGCCACCTTTGCGGCATGCCATGATAGCCTGGCGGAGGGCAATGGGCCGATCCGACTCGAGCATCAACGCCTGTTTTGCGCGATCGTAGGCATATTCCAAGCCGTGGCCGTGGGCCTCTAAACCGACGGCGTCGATGCAGGCATCCGGTCCTCGCCCACCGGTCATGGCCATCAATGTGTCGTAGACACCTGCTTCCTCGTAATTGACAGTTTCCGCCCCTCCCTTTTCTTGAGCCATGCGGAGCCGCTCGGGAAGGCGATCAATCGCGATGACACGTTCAGCCCCGAACAGAAAGGCACTCTTGATCGCGAATTGTCCGACCGGACCGCAGCCCCAGACAGCGACGGTATCCCCAGGCTTGAGACCACATGCTTCCGCCGCCATGTAACCCGTCGGAAAGATATCCGAAAGGAATAGAACTTGTTCATCGGTCAAACCATTCTCGATTTTGATCGGGCCGACATCGGCAAAAGGCACCCGCACATACTCCGCCTGGCCGCCCGCATAACCGCCGAGCAAGTGTGAATAGCCAAAGATGCCCGCCGGCGACTGCCCCCACATTTCCTCTGCCAAAGGAGCATTCGGGTTCGAATTCTCGCAACAAGAGAAAAGGCTGCGTTCGCAAAAGAAACAATTCCCGCATGAGATCGGAAACGGCACCACCACGCGATCGCCAGCTTTAAGGTTGTCGACTCGGTGGCCGACCTCGACGACTTCCCCCATAAATTCATGTCCCAGGATATCACCTTTTTCCATGGTGGGGACGAAGCCATTGTAGAGGTGAAGGTCAGACCCGCAAATTGCGGTGGCCGTAACTTTGACGATGGCGTCGCGAGGATTAAGGATTTGAGGGTCAGACACATCTTCGACGCGAATATCACGCTTCCCATACCAGCACGTGGCTTTCATAATTGTTTCTGTATTAATGCGTTGAGTTAACTTCCGCGCGGGGCGATTTCAGAACCGCACCAGGTCATCGTATTTGAGCGACGTGCTCTTCGCTCGGCCCGCGGGTTGCCCCTCCGTCCGGGCGATCTCTCCTGTCTCCATCACTTGTTTGAAGCGAAAGAGGTCGAGCCTGACTTGCCTTTCCGGGGAGCGGCCGAACACTTTGGTGAGCGCAGCCGTGACGGCCCCACCGAAGGGTCGATATTGCATTTTGACGCAAACCCGCGTCTCGCGGCCCTTGGCAGCCCGTTCGAAACGAACTGAGCCAGCATGATCCACATCAGCACAATCAAGGGAACGCCAGGCGATCGCTTCGTTGGGCTTATCGGTAATAATTTCCGCGTCCCATTCGACCATCGTGCCGGCGGGCCCTTTGGCGATCCAATGGGAGCGTCTCGCATCGATTACCCTGACGGAAACGAGATGCGACATAAACTTCGGCAAATTCCCGAAGTCGCGCCAATAGCCGTACAGATCCTCCGGCGCGCGGTTGATCATGACGCTCCTTTCGAAATGCACCGCTCCGCCAGCAGTGGCCTTGCCATCTCGGGACAATTCAGTGCCACAGAACACATCAACAGCTGCGACCCCGGCCACTGCCGCGGTTGCGGCGGCCACTCGCGTAAGATGAGCAGTATCGGAGCTCAAACTGGCTCCCAGGAGAGCCAAATCAATCGCATCTCCCCCGACCCTTGACCAAACCCAGGCAGTCGGGTGGCGACAGGTCAGAATACCAATCCCACTGGCTACTTCCCGAACACCGAGCATCCGAATCAGGAGTTCGTGGTCCTTTTTTATGCCCAGAAATTTGCCCAACTTCCGCGCCGCCAGGATTTCGGCGAGACCTAATCCGATGCTAAACCACCCCAGCCCGCGAGCCAGGGCCCCGACGCGACACTTCATTCCGTTCCGGCTGTATTCCGACATAGATGCACCCTCCTTTTGCTGCGACTTGAGACCTTGAGCTGCTTTGGGCATTGAGGCCGCGCAGCCACGCCAAAGCCTCGGGAACACCCGTTCCGCCCGCTTCAGGCTAAGATGAAGGAACCTCGCTAGCAAGGTGGTCTGCATGACCAGTTGGGGCGATAGAAGGTCGTAGGGGAAACGCGCAAGGACGATCAGTAGCCGACTGATTGCTGCAGCCATCGACGGCTGGCAACGGCCTCAGGCTATTCCGCCGCCGTCTCCGGGACTATTTCAGAAAGCAACCTTTGTCCTGTAACCTGCCACACGGCCGCTTGGTCAATAGAGGTACTCTGGGTGTTTTATGAAATTGCATTCAACCGGAGTCCCAACCCCGCGTTCCGCAGCCGGTGGCCTCAAAAGCAGCAATCCCCGGCAAGTCATTACGGAGGAGTTCTCCACTGAGGCATCGCCGGAGGAAAAGCTGTGGTTGGCGCTCAACTACGCTGTCCTGGCACCTTCAAGCCACAATACTCAGCCGTGGCGATTCCATCTCCATGGCGAGCATGTGGATCTGTATCGGGACCATCGTCGGACATTGCCGGTGGTGGATCCTGCCCAGCGGGAATTGACCATCAGCTGCGGAGCAGCTCTTGCAACTCCGTCTCGCGCTGCACTATTTCGGGCACGCTCCCCGGATCGAGTTGCTGCCCGATCCGACGCAAGCTGATTTCCTCGCCCGCGTCCATATCGGACTCCACGCCGAGACCGATTCCGAAACGGTTGTTCTGATGCAGGCGATCCCGACGCGCCATACCAACCGGCAACGGTTTCGAGATGAGGCCGTTCCCAGCGTGGCGTTAGCGGAACTGCAAAACGCGGTTGAGAAAGAAGGCGCTGCCCTCCAGACGATCGAAGACCAGGAAACCCGGTGGGCTCTGGCAAACCTGGTGGCGGAAGCCGATCGGCGGCAATGGGCGGACAAACCGTTCCGGCAGGAACTTGCTGCCTGGGTGCGACCTGATCAAAGTCCGAATAACGATGGCCTTTCCGTCGCGAGCCAGGATCTAGGAACGCTCATGTCGCATGCCGGACCGTTTATGATCCGCACCTTTGACCTGGGCAAAGGCCACGCGGCCAAAGATCGAGAGATCGCGCTGTATTCGCCTCTGTTAGCCGTCCTGATCACGCCGCAGGACGACCCGGCCGCTTGGCTGACGGTCGGCCAGGCCCTCGGCAGATTTCTTCTCCGGGCGGAGGTGGAGGGTCTGTCCACGTCTTTCCTCAACCAACCGATCGAAATCCCCGAATTGCGGGATCAACTGCGGCAGACACTGTCGTGTTCAGGAATGCCGCAACTGCTGCTGCGTGTCGGCTACAGCGCGCCGGGTCGCTTGACGCCCCGTCGACCGGTTCGCGAGGTCCTTTTCACTCCGCCACCTCAATTGCGCGAGGAAGAACTACAGTAGCGACGGAACGGGCGGGATCAGGCCGAGCTTGAGATTGTCTTGAGGTCGGCTCGCACCGCTTCATAGCTGGTCGAATAGGCCAAGACGTCCGGATCAGGTTCGATGCCCCACCGGCGGCAGGCCTCGCGGTAGACGTCGGGCCACCAATTCCGATGCTCCGTGAGCTGCAGGTCTCGCCATTTGCCCCAATCCATCAGGACCTTCGACCAGCATTGGTCACCGTAACTAACGGCGGCACGCGCATCCTCAAATTCCTTTAAATACCAGTCGCGGCCAATGCGTGCGTGAAGGACTTCATCTGCCCAATCGTAATCCTGAAAGACAGCGGCAAGAGGGTTGCCGGAAGCGATTCCAACTTCCCATTCGAAGCGCTTGCCCGTCTTTGGCATCAATCCTTGTTCGATGAAATAAAGGACCGCATGCCGCTCAATTGGTTTGAGCTGCGTGTTCAGTGCCAGGGACCAAGTGAAGTTCACCATAACCTTGCGCCAATCCACGCCCAAGGCAACAAAACCGACCTCGCCCATCATGGCATGTCGAGCCTCGTCCCACAGTTGACGGGTCATGTCGCGGTAGTAATCCCAGGGCTTGCCAGGGGTCTCGACGATGATGCTGGCCATCATCTCGGGCACGTCAATCTCCCGCAGCCGCTTGTAAAACATCATCAACGTTTTTGGGGCAGGCGGAAAGCGCTCGTCATAAAGGAAAACTTCCGCGTTGACCGCCATGTTGTAGGGGTCGGGAAACCGCTCGTCCCGTCGGGGACTTCCATCGTACACGTATGCCTTCCGGGAGTAGAGCCTCGCCAATTCCGTCGCGGCCGGCGGCTGGGTGCCATCGAGGTCTCCGGCCGTGGCCAGGCAATCGTCCAATAACCTCATCCACCCCTCGGCTTCAGCCCGTGTCTCCGAGGCCACCAGACTGGCGACCGCTTTTTGGCCGAAACACAGCATGTCGTCGAGTTCAAGGAGCGCAAATCGGCAGAGGCGAATGGAGGGTGCGTCCGCCAGCGGATTCGTCTCGTCCATATGCCGGCCGAAGGCGACTTTCAAGGCCGGCAAAGCCTTTTCGTATATACCCAGAACGAGCCGTTCGGCGTCGGGAGCTGCGAGAATTTCGTCGAAGAAGACCTCGAGCGCGGGATGGGGAATCTGCTCGAGGCCAAGCGGCGGTTCGCGCATTTCGCCGATGCGCTTGCGCAGGGCGCTGGCATGCTCGGCGCACAGGTGCGCGTGGAGGCTCCAGGCGGATTTTAGTTCATAGATCGGCTCGGCGGTAATCCGCGCGGTGAAGAGATGATGCGGAGCCGCTTCAAAGCGTAATGATAGCGCTTCAAACGGGCCACACATTCGTCCACGGAAAGCCCTGGACGCGCTGCCTCCGAGATGGAACACAGGCCGGCCAAGGCTGGTATGTTTCGGTAACTGGAGTAGCTGATCATAGTCCGACACGTCGCCATCTACCGTTCATTGGCCAAAGGTCCGTTGAAACGGACTCTTCGGCCATTATTCCGTGGGCAAACCCGCCGCGCGTTCGGCGTCAAACCGGAGCCCGTCTGGCTCGGGCCTATCGACAGTTCGTAACTGGGCGCAAGCCCCCCACTCACCTTCAGCTTGGGTGACCTTCAAGAGGAGTGCATTCCATCCGGTCCGCAGCGTGACCGGCACTTCGTCCTCGCCAGAGGTCAGGGACCGCACCACGTTACGCGTGTGCACCACACGGCCGTTGACCCACGCTTTCACCCCATCGTCCGTTCGCAAGCGTAATCGAACAGGACGCGGCCGATCGGAATATACCGCCGTTCGCAGGTAGACGACGCGCTCGATGCCCCCGACGATCTCCGCCAAGTTCAACACGACTGGCTCTCCCGGTTTGAACGTGCCATTGACGAGCCGCCAATGGGTGCGCGAGTCTTCCGGCAGCTCCGGCGGAAAAACGACGTCAAAGAGCTCTTGACCACTTTTACCCGGCTGGGAGTAAGGACCGGCCAGCTGCCAAGTGAAAATGTAGTCTCTGCTTCTCTGCAGTTCGCCGAGCAGTTCCGCCGCCCGCTTTTCCGTGATAGGATTAGCGACGACTTTGAGCGCGAGTTCGCACGCATGGGCGGCGGAGGCGGGGTCCGATGAGGCAATCGAGACTGCAAGCTTTACCAGGGCGGATGCGGCCTCCTCCTTGATTGGCTCGAGATCGAGAAGCGGAGCGATCACATTGATAGCGCCACTGTCGTTGAGGCTGCTCAAGCCGCTCACCGCCAGCCGCCACTCGCCCGGGTCTCGCAATCGACTCATCAGCCGCTCGTATACCTGCAAATTGTCCGGCAGCGTCGGGGGATTGGCGGTCGGGTCCGTGAGCCGGACAACAGCCTTCAAGACCAGACCTCGACAGGTGGGATCCTGCGTCTGCTCAAAGACTTCCATCAGGCTAGGCAATGCACCTGGGTTGGGCCACTCGGCCAGCGCGTGTAATGCAATGTCCCGCAGCGGTTCACTCGAGGCTGCCCAGGCCGCCGTCACAGCCTGCAACGCCGTTCCATCTCCGATGCGGCCGAGCACCCGGATGAACGAACCGCGGACGCCCTGGCTCCCTTCCTTCTCCAAAAGGCCGACGATCAGGTTCGAGAGACTCGCCACATCGCCGCTACGGCTGGCGATCGATCCAATGGCTTGTTCCAGACAATCCCGCGTGAGCTCGTTCGGCGGATCGGACAGCATTTTGAGCAGTTCAACCAAGTGGAAAGGCTCAGCCATCTGACCCAAAGCAGCGGAAGCCTCACAGGCGACCTGGGGGTCAGCGACGTTCGCCAGCGGCAACAAGGACTCAACCACCGCAATCGCGTGCCTGCTGGCGAGGACCGCGATCAAGCGGGCCGCGAGACTGGGCTCGACCTGGTTCAACTGGCGGACGATGGCCTGGTCGACGCCATCTCCGCGCAGAGAGCGCAAACTGCTCAATGCCACCGTACTTATCCCGGTGGCCTCGCTGGCTGCTTGCACCAGCGGTTCCACGACCGACCGGTCACCCAGCACGCCGAGTGCCTCCAAAGCCGATACCCGCAACTCCGGATCGCGGCTGTTCACCGCATTGCGGACTGCTGGCAAGGCTGCGCCATCGCCACGCGCTGCCAACGCCGTAACCAACATGATCTGGGCGGCTTTAGGTAAAAAGACCAGCTCCGCCGCGAAACGTCGGGTTGCTTCAGCCCCGGGCATGGATTGAATGCAACCGCGAGCGGCCCGCACCAGTAACGGTTCGTCGGATTGGAGCGCAGACAGCGTCACTCGAATGCCTTCCGGGCTACAGGCAACCAAACCGCGCATGGCCGCCGTTCGGACCCTGATGTCAAATCTCTTCACCAGAAGCTCGCGATAGATAGCAACCGCCCTCTCGGATTGCCCTTGGGCAATGAAGTCTTCCGCACAAGCCAGATATCCATCGGCGAGGCGGTCGGTCGTGTCGCCACTGGAGGAATGCAGGGCCTGCCGCAGCCAGCGGCAGGCATCCTCGCCTCCGATTCGCCCCAAAGCGGCGGCGGCGGGTTCCTGAAATTCGGTATCGGACAGAAGTTTGCCGAGAACATCGATCGCCTCGTTTGCGCCACGATTCCCTAGGCTGTTGATCAGCCCGATTTTTATCGCGCCCTGGCTTCGTTCGAGCGCTTTGAGCAAGGATGCAGTTGCTTGCGGATGTGGAATGGCGGCCAGAGCGAATCGAGCCAAGTCCGAACGTTCGGGATCGAGAAGCCATTCGGCCAGAACTGGCGCTTGGTTCTCTGTGCCGATGAGCGCCAGATGCCTGAAAGCGAACTCTTTGGCCTCGTCGCTGGTCTCTGGTGCGAGCCACGTGGCCAATTCTGCCGCCAAGGCCGCCCGGTTGGTGGCCTCCTGTCCGTTACCCGGGGCTTTGGCCATTGACTGCCTGAACGCCAACAAAGCCTCAGGAAGCCGGTCGGAACTCAGTTGCCGATGCTCGATCAGGCGCTCCGCTGCCGCCGGGGCGCTAACTCTGGTCAGACAAATCGCGAGGCACAGCCCTGCCCAGGTCATCGCGCTCATTTTCTGCCAGGCCCTGGCTCTGGCCGGCTGGGAAGTGCGCCGTGCTGGATGAGTGCTGTTGGAAGAAGGATTCACCCTTTCCTTGGTTCTTTGGCTAACTTTTCAAAGCGGGGTCGGTTGTCGGGTCGGCCATCCGGTCTCTGGTTGCGGCAGAGTCTGACCCGAAGCGGGTTGTCGAGCAACGCTTTTGTCGGTCGCTCGGAGGGAAGCGGGCGCGGGCGCGGCAAAGGACCTTAGTGGCTCACTCAACAAGGCCAGCTCCAGATGGAGCCAGCACTCACGAAGATTTCTCCGCAGGCTTGCCGTACAGCTTACGGAGCGTGTCGGCGTTATAGCTTCGGGTGGTCTCGGCGGGCGAACGAACCTTGAGCGAACGATGGACGATCTGGACCACGACCCCAAGATAGCCCGCTATATCAACGTGTTCGCCAAGAGCTGACTGGGGAAACCCAGGCTGCCCCACAACCGAAGCAATGTTCTTTACCGGCCGAGTGAAATCGGGTTCCAACGCCGGTTCCGCCTTTTCCTTAGAAGGTGGAGAGTCCACTTCCGTGCGCTCTGGTGGCGAGGAGGGAGGAGTTGGCATTGGAGGCGGCTCCGGTCGGGGTCCGTAGATGCGCCGGAGGCCATTGGCATTGAAGCTTTTGGTGACGCCTTCGAGGGATCGGACCTTCAGCGACAGGTTGACGATATCGACGACGATACCCGCATAGCCGCCGATATCGACGTGTTCACCCAAAGCGCTCTTTGGGAATTCAGGATTCACGAGCAGTTCAGCAATGGGCCGAACTGGTCGCTGGAAGTCTAAATCAGAGCTACCCGTGTCCGACCGATTAGGTGCGGACTGACGGCTTGTGTTATCTCGTTCCGAATGCATTCAGGTAACTTCGGCGCGTTTCGCTTGAGATGCGAGTAAAAGCAGACAATCAGAAGCTTCACTTCTCAGAACTGGCCTTCGGTGCTGCCCTCTGGTCTGCGCCAGATGATACGAGCGGTCATCCGGTTCGTCAAAGCCGGTCAGCCGAAGCTGAAGCTCTTTTCAGTTTGCCAAGCATCAAGCGCATGAGAAGGTGCCGCTCGGCCTATGGAACAATCGATCTTCGTTCACAGTCCCTTCGCCGCCCTGAGTTTCATCGCGGCCCCGGCCTTGCTCACCAATGCGACAACCGTCCTCGCCATGAGCACGATCAATCGGCTCTTGCGCACCCGCGACCGCATGCATGAGCTCTTCATCCAGTCGGAATCAGGGCAACTGCCGCCAAACCGGCGCGTCTTCTTTCTCGAACAAGTCAACCGAGTGGAAAAGCAAGCCGTTTTGCTCCTTCGCGCCCTCCACGGGATTTATGTGGCCCTGGCTGCTTTCGTGACTGCGACGCTGGTCACCTTGCTTGGCACGAGCTTGGCCGCCTTCCAGGGTGCGCTCTGGTTCCGATTCCTCGTCGGCCTGGGTTTGGTGCTTGGATTTGTCGGCGTCGGAGGACTGGTTTTAGGCAGCGTCAATCTCCTGCGCGCCACTCAGCTCTCACTCGTCAACATTCGGGCCGAGGCGGACTTTGTCCGCCAAGTGGATCATGGCAACCCGGGTCCGGGACGCCTCCCGGAGGAAAGGGGACGCGCGGCTATTTCTCCAATTGAGCAATGACCCCGGTCAGGGCGGTCTTCTGTTCGGCGGTTGTCTTGGGATCAGCCGCGAGTTTTTTGAGGCTCTCCAGCGCGGCGCTGCGGTCGCCCTTGTCAATCGCTTCAATGGCTTGATTCAGCGTCGTTTGGGTGGCGTCATCCGCTGTCTGGAAACTGTATTGGAGATTGACTGTATCGACCGCAATCTTCTTGGAGCAACCAGCGGGGGCAAAGGCGGCCAACAGGATCAAGGCCAGGCAAGAGCAGAACGTTTTCAAGCGGAGCGTTTTCATGTCGTGATCAGTTTAGTTAGCGGCTTGGCTAGGCAGCGTCTCAACCTTTTTGGCGAATTTCCATGACTATTTTGCGGCGCCGCCATTTATTTTCGATCCTTCAGAGCCACGTAGGGCTGAATCATCTCGCCAATATAAACCTGCCGGGGGCGACTGATCCGGCCGGCTTCCTGTTCCCGGACCTCGCGATAGTTGGCAATCCATCCCGGCGTCCGGCCGATGGCAAAGATGACCGTGAACATCTCGACCGGAATGCCAATGGCGCGCATAATGATGCCGCTGTAGAAATCGACGTTCGGATAGAGTTTGCGCTCGACAAAATAGCTGTCCTGGAGAGCGGCTTCCTCCAGCTTCTTGGCTATATCCAGGAGTGGATCGCTGACTTCCAACCGCTCCAACAGCTCATCGCAACGCTGTTTGATGATCTTGGCGCGCGGGTCGTAATTCTTGTAAACGCGATGGCCAAAGCCCATCAGACGTTTACCGCTCTTTTTGTCTTTAGCTGCCGCAATGAATTTCGAACCATCGTCCCCGGAGCGGTGAATCTCCGCCAACATTTCAATGACCGCCTGGTTCGCCCCGCCGTGCAGCGGCCCCCATAAAGCGCAAACGCCCGCCGCGACACTGGCGAAAAGGTTGGCGCGGCTTGAGGCGACCATCCGGACGGTCGAGGTAGAGCAGTTCTGTTCGTGATCAGCGTGCAGAACGAAGATCGAATCGAGCGCCTCGATTACTGCCGGGTCCAATTCGAAGTCCTGGTACGGCTCGGAAAACATCATGTGGAGGAAGTTGGCCGTGTAACGATAATGCGGCTTCGGATAGATGATGGGGAGGCCGCGGGATTTGCGATAGGCAAAAGCCGCGATCGTCCGGACCTGCGATAGCAACCGGGCGGCCTGGACCTCAAACGCTTCGGTCGGCTCCGGGTTGAGCAACTCCGGGTAGAAGCAACTGCTGGCGTTGATCATGGAAGACAGGATTGCCATCGGGTGGGCGTTCGCAGGAAAGCCTTCGAAATGGAACTTCATGTCCTCGTGGAGCAATTCGTTCTTCGTCAACAATTGGGAAAAGCGCCGCAACTCCGATTCGTTCGGCAGCTTGCCGATCATGAGCAGATGCGCCACTTCGATGAACGTGGCGCCGGCGGCCAATTCCTCGATTGGAATCCCACGATGCCGGAGAATACCGCGGTCGCCATCGATGAAAGTGATCCGGCTGCGGCAGGACCCAGTATTGCCATAACCTTCGTCGAGAGTGATATACCCGGTCTGCTGACGCAGGCCCGAGATATCAATGGCTCTTTCCTTTTCCGTTCCGGCCAGGACCGGAAACTCGTGGACGACGCCGTCCAGCTCGAGCTTAGCGACGTTACTCATAAATTGGGTCGAGTTAATGGCACGGCGGAGCGATCACACAAGCTAAAACCGCTTCGTTGACAAGCGGGAGTGGGTGTCGTTTCTTAACGCTTCCATGTCACTGGAAATACGTGCTTCGTTGATTCACGGTGAAGGGGCTTTCGCGTCCGAGCCGATCCCCGCCGGCGCGCGCGTCATCCAGTATGTGGGTCGCAAAATTACCAAGAAGGAATCGCGGCGGGAATGCCAGCGCAATAATCCGTTTGTTTTTTACTTGAATGAGGAGTTCGATTTGGACGGCAATACCGCGTCCAACCCAGCCCGGCTGCTCAACCATAGTTGCGCGCCCAATTGCGATGCCGAGCTGCACGGCGGCGAGATCTGGATCATTGCCCGACGGAACATCCAAGTGGGCGAAGAAGTAACGTTCAATTACGGATTCGACCTCGACAACTATCGCGAATACCCGTGCTATTGTGGGGCCAAAGAATGCGCCGGCTATATCGTCGCCGAATCATTTCAGGCGCAGGTGCGCCGAGAGACCCTCCCCCCATCCGACCCAGATCGGTCCAGGAGCCCCTGAGAATCAGGGGATAGTCTTCAGAAACGACTCCGCCTCCGAGATCGAGCTGTTCATGTCACGAATGAGTGCCTGCACTTCCTTTTCGATGTCCAAGACTTCCCCCCGTAACGCGCCGATCGCTTGGGCATTGAGGTTGTGCTTGAGATAAGTGACCTGGTCCCTGAATTGCACCAACACCGGTTCCATGCTGCCTTCAGCCCGCTTCATGGCCGTATGCAAGCCTTCATATTTCCGTTGCGTTTCGCGCAGCTTCTGCTCGCTATCCTGCCGCAGCCGCGGATTTCGTGATCGACTTGGCTTCGGCGGCCCATTCGTCAAATAAGTCCGAAGAAATCTGCTCTACTTTCGTGATCCGCTCTTTGACCGCGGTGGCACGGGCGCTGGATCGATCCAACTCCGCTTTGAGCCGATCGTAGATCTTTTCCAGGTCCCCACCTTCCACGCGGTAGAGTTCCCGCAACCGCGTCAAGGCGTCCTTAAATTGCTCCACCGCAGCTTGCTGGTCGTCCCGCACCTTGGTGACGTTCTCTTTCAGCAAGTCCCTCTTGTATTTTCCCAGCTTTTCCCAGGCTGCGTAATAGGTGCTGCGACAGGCCGTCGTGACCAAAAGGAGAGACAAAACACAAGCCAACCCCAGAATCCGTTGCATGGTCGTGTGGAGAATGGCTCTTCGCTAAGGCACCTGCCGCTCCGCAACCAGCTTCCTGAAATCGGTCCAATCGACTCGCTTGCGTGTTTGGAAAGGAATCACAAATTTGCGGGCTTTAACGTAAGTGTCGGTCCAGCGGGTCAACCAGCTGCCATCATCGACGCGAGCGCGCTCGAAGCTGAAGTTGAAGAAATGCACGGCCCCGAGGATGCCGAAACTGACCGACTCGCGGAGGGACAAACTCGCCTTGGCCAGTTCGTAGTCATTCTCGTCCACCCAAACGGTTCCAACCACGCAATTGAGGAGCCGGTCTTGGAATTGGCGCACGGCCGGCGGTGGATCTTTGGGGACGAAGCTCAGAATGAAGGTCGGCCGGCCATTCAGATTCTCGCGCTTATCCAGCGTGAAGACATAGCGCTGCAGCAATTCCTCGTCGAGACGGAAACCGTTCTTGTTGCTCCACTTGTTGGCGTCGGCCGGTCCACCTGGACTAGACCGATTCTCATCTACCTTCACCTTGCGTTCGGTGACTTTGCCGGACGAATCCATATCCTCGGTCACGGTATGCTTCGTGCAAAGGTAATAACCTTCCGCTTCCGGCGAACGTGGCGATTGAGCACGCTTCACCAGTTTCCGCAAAATCTCATCAACCGGCAGCAAGTTCTCAGCGGCTCCGAGGGATGAGGCACATATCCCCGCCATCAGGAGGCCGAGCCACAGGAACGACGTCGTATGCTCTCGTCTCATTGTGCCCTATTCTGCCGCAGTTCCGGGCAATTGTCTTTCAAAAACTTCGTTCAAGACCCTTTTCCGATTGATTTCCGCGCGCGCTTTCCAGTTAAACTCGCCTGTTAGCGTCGGGAAGTCGCTTGGAGTTGCTCTTCGCCGCTCTCAAACACGCCAGTTCAACCGCAAACGCGGCCGAGCTGAGACCATCGATCATTCCAGTGCCAATGAAAAAGATCGTGCCCGGGATTAGCATGGCCGGGGCGGCGGCATGCATGCTTCTGTTTCTGGCCGCAACCAGCCTTTCCCAGGCCGGTTCCAGCCCGCTTGGCCCCCCCGAGATCGGCACCACCACCCTTCAGCTGCTCTCACCGACGGTCGTGGAACTCAGCCGTGTGACCTCCAAAGCCCCACCACCGGCCCGGGTTACCGAGTGGGATTATGTCACGGCTGCTCAGGAACTCCGCCTCCCGCCGGCCAGCGCCTTCCAGGTGAGCGTTGACGGACAACCGGTGAGCATCCTGGATATTGGCTTTCGGCGTCGCCCATTATACGCACCCCTCAAAAAACGCGACCTCCGCATCGGCAATAATCTCTATTTGAAGCTTTCCAGCCCGGTGCCGGACCATGCTTTGGTGCGGGTCGATATCGACGCCGCGGTATGGCCGACCAATGCGCCAAACACCGTCCTCGCGGACCCTTGGCGGGAGAGCCAGGTCATTCACCTCAGTCAGGTCGGTTACCTTCCAGGTTGCTCCAAGAAGGCCATCGTCGGTTACTACCTCGGCAGCCTGCAAGAGCTGGATATCCCATCCTCCGGCTTTCAAGTCGTGGAACGAGACAGTGGCCAAGTGGTCTTTTCCGGCGCTCTGTCCCTGCGCCAGGACGTCGGTTACAACTATGTTCCGCCGCCCTACCAAAACGTTTGGGAAGCCGATTTCACGCCGCTCCGCGAACAAGGCCAATATCGCGTGGTCGTTCCCGGCTTGGGAGCATCCAGGCCTTTTCGAATCGACGACGGCGTTGCCGCGTGCATGGCACGCACCTACGCTCTCGGGCTCTATCATCAACGCTGCGGCACTGTCAATGAACTGCCCTTTACCCGCCACATTCATGGTGTCTGCCACACGGCGAAGGCCGACGTGCCGACGATGGCGTTTTCCGCGGTCAACAACGCGCTGGCTGATTTCTCCAGCGACTACCGCAACAATCCGCGTCACACCGCGCCCCAGCTCAAAGCCATTAACGCCAGCCTCTATCCCTTCGTTAACAGTGGCAAAGTCGACGTGTCCGGAGGGCACCACGATGCCGGCGACTACAGCAAATATACCATTAATTCCGCCCAGCTGATTCACGCCCTCATTTTTGCCATCGATGCCCTCCCGGGCGTCGCCGCATTGGATAATCTCGGGCTGCCCGAAAGCGGCGACGGTCTGGGAGACCTGATGCAGGAAGCCAAATGGGAGGCGGAATTCCTTGCCAAAATGCAGGACGCCGACGGCGGCTTCTATTTCCTCGTCTATCCTCGCACTCGGGCCTACGAAGACAATGTCCTGCCGGATCGAGGTGATCCGCAGGCGGTTTTTCCCAAAAACACTGCGGCCACGGCCGCTGCCATCGCGGCCCTGGCTCAGACCGCTTCCTCGCCGACATTCCGACGGGCCTATCCGGAGCTGGCCGCCCAATACCTTGCTCAGGCCCTGCAGGGCTGGGCTTTCTTGCAGCGAGCCTTCGCCCAATTCGGCCGCGACGGCTCCTACCAGAAAATCAGTCACTACGGCGATGAGTTCATGCACGATGACGAAATCGCCTGGGCGGCAACAGAGCTATTCGGAGCGACGGGCGACCATACTTTCGAAGCCGAGTTGACCGCCGCCTTTAATCCTTAACGACCGTAATACCCGGCGCTTCACGTGGTGGCGCCTCTTCGAAGGCTACGGTTGCGCCATCCGCTCCTACGCCTTCGCCGGTCGCACAGGACGCCTCCCATCCAGCGCCTTATCTCCCGACTTCCTCCACCTCTGCGAAGATGAGATCCGTGCCGCCGCAGACGATCAAGTGAGGTTCTGTCATGAGAATGCATACGGCAGCAGCTTCCCCGACCCAAACAAAGCCTTCCGGAGTGCCGGTTGGTTTTTTAGTCTCGAGCAGACCTTCGACATGACGACCGCCGCGCAACTGGATCCGCAGCCGGCCCTTCAAGACGCCACAGTCAGCAACATGGCTTTCGAGGCTGGAGTAAACCCTCTGAACCTGTCGTTGGTTACCGGGTTGGGTTGGCACCGACAGATCGAAATCGTTCATCAATACGCGCAGAACGATCGGCGCGTACTCCCGCCCAGCGGCATTCCCATCGGCAATCTCCAAAGCGGCCTTCCCGATTTAAAGCCGTATCCCGCGGAGCTGGGCGGTCTTTGTTTCCCTGCAGACCGCGCGGCAACGGCCCCATACGCCCCCTATGACATTTGGGCGGACACTTACAACACCACAACCGAACCGGTGGCCGCCCAACAGGCCCGGAGCCTGGCTTCTCTCGCTGGCTTAATGGCTCAAACACCTCTCGCTCATCAACCATGGCGCTCAGCGTCAGCTGCCATCGTCACCCGTTTCCCCGCCATCCCGATCGGCCTGACAAACTCCGCAACTCTTGCCGCCCCGGGTCTCGACCTGGCAAGCGCGGAGATCATTTGGGAAGGTCGGAATCAGCTGCCCAAGCTCGGTCCGACCTTCGAAGTCAGTCCAACGTTTCTGGGTCCTTATTGGATTGAGGCGGAGGCTCTCTGCCCAGATGGCCGACGGGTTTTTGCAGGCACCAGCTTCGATTCCCTCGCCCCGCATCCCATCACCGCTCTCACGCCGTCGGTCCTTCGAATTGTCGGTGCGCCCGGACAGGAGTTCGTGCTGGAAGGGTCGACGGATTTGAATACCTGGACGCCGCTTACAACCAACTCCTTCTCTGCAGACACTTACGATTTCAACGACCCTGCCGGGAGCACCTTGAGCTGGCGCTTCTATCGTGCTGTCGCTCGATAAAGGTTTTGGGGAAGACTTCGGAAAAAAGGAGAAACCGGAACTATCGCAACCCACCCCTAGCCCCGCGATAGCCCCGGTTTTACCAACCGAGTCGCCACTCGATTGGTGCGGCTCCCTACCCTCGATCCTTACGGTATCGATCTGGTAGTCCCTCGCAATCGGGGCGCCAGCTTGTCTCGCGTTAGGGGATTGCCCTGCGCCATGGAAATTGCGTGCCGCCCCATGCTGGAAGGAGGTCTCCTGGCAGTCGTGTTACAGCGACTGCTCGCCAAAGCCGCCTGTCGCTGCGAAATGTCAGGTCGAGCGAGCGGTCATCGAGCGCAACGGGGAGGGTAAGCGTCATTCGCAGACCGGATTGACAGTTGATGGGCGAAGGCGATGCACCCAGAGAGTCAAAATAAGTTTCTTGTTAGACAATATGCGTGTAGTTGAGTAAGACTTATGCCAGTAACCTGGGCCCAGTGGGCGACAGCAGCTCGGATTGACGCCGTCACTCAGCTCATGATACTTGTCTTAGCTTTAATTCTCCTACCCTTCGCCGCGGGGGTGGCGATGCTCTTCGTTCGCTCGGATGGCGCCCGCCGGAGCCTTGTTGTCTTAACGACGGCGATCGTTGCCGCTCTTAGCCTTGCCTTGACGACTACAGCCGTTCCAGCCCCTCTGGCGGGCGGGCCACTCGACGTCAAGGGGCTAGACGCCATCCTCCTATTTTTAGAAATAACGATGGCGGCCTTTGTCGTTTACGTCGGTATCCGGGCGCGCTCCCACCTGGTCACCGCGCTGATGGCGGCGCAGGCGGCGCTCATTCTCTGGCTGGAGATTGGATCGGGCCAGCATTTCGTCTCCCCCCAGCCACTATTCGTCGACCACTTTAGCGTGATGATGGCCGTTATCAACGGAGTCGTGGGAGGCGGGATTTGCCTTTACGCACTGGGTTACATGCGGGAGTACCACACCACGGCGCATCGGGAAGTGCGAGACCGTCGTCCGCTGTTTTTCGCTCTTTTGTTTGTTTTCATGGGAGCAATGTTCGGGCTTGTATTTGCAAACAACCTGCTTTGGTTATTCTTCTGTTGGGAGGTGACCACCCTCTGCTCGTTCCTGCTGATCGGCTATACCCGGACGGAGGAGGCGCGACGCAATGCCCTGCGCGCATTGGCGATGAATCTCGCTGGCGGGCTGGCTTTTGCCCTGGCGATTGTTTGGGTCCACCAGCGACATGGCACGACCGAACTGCAGGCGCTCATCGCGTCGAAGCAATCCCTGGTGATCTTGCCGGCGGCGTTGCTTTGCTTCGCCGGCATCACCAAATCTGCTCAGTTACCCTTTTCCAGCTGGCTTTTGGGGGCAATGGTAGCGCCTACGCCAGTGTCAGCCTTGTTGCATTCGAGCACGATGGTGAAAGCGGGAGTGTATTTGGTGCTCCGCATGGCGCCTCTGATCGCGGGGACCAAGGTGGGACTGATGGTGGCGTTGGTGGGGGCAGTGACATTCCTCGTCACCTCGCTGGCAGCCATCACCGCAAGCGATGCCAAGCGGGTCTTGGCCTATTCGACCGTGGCCAACCTTGGTTTGATTGTGCTCTGCGGCGGGATTGGCACGTATGAAGCTGTTTGGGCGGGGGTATTGCTGATCATCTTCCACGCCGTGGCCAAGTGCCTGTTGTTCCTGTGTGTGGGTGTGGTTGAGCACGCCTTGCACAGCCGTGATATCGAATCCATGTCCGGCCTGATCAAACAGATGCCACAAGTGGCGGTGATGATGCTTATCGGCATGGCCGGCATGTTCCTCGCCCCGTTTGGCATGCTGATCAGCAAGTGGGCCGTCCTGAAGGCCGTCGTGGACGCATACGCTCCTCTGTCCATCTTCATCGTCTTCGGCAGTGCGGCCACGCTTTTTTTCTGGGTCAAATGGATGGGCAAACTGCTGGAGGTGATCGGGGACCGGGCGCCTGCTGGTCACGTGTTGACTCCAGGCGAAGCCACGACTTTGTATGGGCTCTCCGCGGCGACCTTTCTCGCCTGCCTGCTCTTTCCTTGGATCTCGGCTTCGTGGATCGAACCGTACATCAAACAGGTTTATGGCCACGCTGCTGCCATGAGCCAAGGTAACGTCGTGATCATGACCATGATGATGTTGATGGTCATGCTGTTCCCCCTCAGTTTCCTCAATTATGGCCGCGGGGTGCGAGTCACGGACGCTTATCTGGGGGGCGCTAACCTCCACGGCAGCACTCGCTTTCTCGGGTCCTCCAACCAAGTCCAACAAGTAGCCATCGGAAATTATTACTTACATGGGTTCTTGAGCGAATCGCGGCTGGCACGCTGGGGCATGATTGGGAGCAGCGCCTTGCTGGCTTCAATGTTCCTGCTGGCTTTTGTATGAGTCCCTGGGTGCGTTTAATCATTTATCTGCTGGGAGCGCCCCTTCTAGGAGGGCTATTGATCGGCTGGGACCGCCGGATTTCGGCCCGCATGCAAGCGCGGCTTGGTCCTCCTATTCTCCAGCCCTTCTATGATGTCCTCAAGTTGTGGGGAAAGGAGAATGTGGTCGTGCGACGTTCCCAAAATCACTACGTCGCCTTCTTTTTGTTGTTGGTTATCTTCACCGGTGCCCTGTTTTTTGCCGGTTCGGATCTGTTGCTGGTGATCTTCGCGCTCACGTTGGCAGCGATCTTTTTCGTCCTGGGAGCTTATAAAGCCAGTTCGCCATACAGCTTTGTGGGAGCAGAGCGCGAACTCATTCAAATGATGGCCTATGAGCCGATGGTGCTCTTGACAGCAATTGGCATGTATATGGTCACGAAGAGTTTCTTCGTCCACGACATCGCCAGCTATTCGACGCCTCTGGCCTTCGCGCTGCCCGGAGTCTTCCTCGGTTTTCTCTACACTTTGGAAATTAAATTCCGCAAGTCGCCTTTTGATCTGTCGTCTTCTCATCATGCCCATCAGGAATTGGTGCGCGGCATCACGACGGAGTTCTCGGGCCGAACCCTGGCGATGATCGAGATCGCCCACTGGTACGAGACCGTGTTTCTCCTTGGATGGGTCTACCTCTTCTTCGCCTCGACCCCCTGGATTGGCGTGCTCGTTGCCTTGCTGGCCTTTGTCGGCGTGATTCTGGTCGATAATGTCTTCGCCAGGCTGAAGTGGCAAACAGCGGTGCGGAGTGCCTGGATTGTCGCGGCCGTGCTCGGATTTGGGAACATTCTGGTTTTGTCCCTGCTGCATTGAGGCCCCTTATGTCCAGCTTCAGCAAATCACCCTGGATAATTCACTACGATGCCTCGAGCTGCAATGGATGCGATATCGAGACCCTCGCTTGCCTGACGCCGCTTTACGATGTTGAGCGCCTCGGGGTGGTGAATACCGGCAATCCCAAGCATGCTGACATCTTCCTGGTGACCGGAGCCGTCAACGAACAAAGCCGCGAAGTGATCCGCAACATCTATCACCAGCTGGTCGAACCCAAGGTGGTCGTTGCGGTCGGCACCTGCGCTTCCAGCGGCGGTATCTTTCGGGAATGCTACAACATTTCCGGCGGCGTCGACACCGTCATCCCGGTCGACGTCTACGTTCCCGGTTGCGCCGCCCGGCCGGAAGCGATCATCGATGGAGTGGTTCGCGCCATTGCCGTGCTTGAGGAGAAGAACCGCGCCATGATGGCGATTGCCAACAGCCTTGACCATGTGCTCTATCGCCTCGCGCACAAAAGCGACGCCCCAGAGATCCTCGCCCTCCAAAAGGTCGCTTACCAAAGCGAAGCAGAAATCTACGGCGACGAGAGCGTCCCTGCCCTCCAGCAGACCCTCGAAGAACTGCATGCCGACTTCGAAGGAACGTCTGCCTTCACAGCCCCCAACAGTGGCGCCTCGCTGGTCGAAAGCAAAGCGGCCGATCGTGTCGTCTTCATCAAAGCGGTGGTTAACGGCAAAATCATAGGTTCTGTGGGCGGATTCGCGAAAGGCGATTCGGCCTATGTGAATCGGGTCGTGGTCCATCCCTACTTCCAGGGGCGCGGCATTGGACGCCGCCTGGTGGCCGAGATTGAAAAGGCCTTTGCCGAGGCGCGGCGCTTTGAGGTCTTCACTGGCAGCCAAAGCGAGCGGAACCTGCGGCAGTTTCGCCGGCTTGGCTATTCGGAATTCAAGACAGAGTCTTTCAGCCCTGCCATCACGTGGGTCTACATGCAAAAGGAACGGTCATGCCCCCTGAGCCCTCTATCGAACTGATCGCCGCTGACCAACTGCTGGACCGCGTCAGGGCTCTGCGCGCCCATGACTGCCGCTTCGTGCAAATGAGCGCGACCCGCCTTGTGGACCGGGTCGAAGTCACGTACAGCTTTGACCGGCGCGGCGAACTTTTGAACCTGCGCCTCCATTTATCCGCTGCCGCACCGCGACTGCCCAGCATCAGTTCTATTTACGGTTGCGTCCTCCTTTACGAGAACGAGCTGCACGATTTGTTCAATATCCAGGTCGATGGAATGGCCGTCGACTTTCACGGCAACCTGTACAAAACGTCGATCAAGTTCCCCTTCGGCACAGTGAAAGCCTCTCCAGCCAAGCCATCCCCTCCCCCAACCACCGCCGCCTGCGCGCCGGTGGCTGCCGCGAAGGTCGTCTCTCCTGACCCATAGCTTGTTATGGCCCGCACCGTCATCCCCTTCGGCCCGCAACATCCCGTTTTACCGGAACCGGTTCACCTCGATCTGATTGTAGAAGACGAGAAGGTGATTGAAGCGCGGCCATCGATCGGCTTTATCCATCGCGGCTTGGAAAAACTGGTGGAGAAGAAGGACTACATCGAATTCGTCTATATTGCGGAAAGAATCTGCGGGATTTGCAGCTTTATCCACGGCCAAACCTATTGTCAGGCGGTCGAGACAATCATGCACGTCCAAGTGCCGCCACGCGCCCTCTATCTGCGCACCATCTGGGGCGAACTCTCCCGCATCCACAGCCACCTCCTCTGGCTTGGCTTAATGGCCGATGGCATGGGCTTTGAGAGCCTGTTTATGCACTCGTGGCGCGTCCGGGAGAAAGTCCTGAACATCATCGAAGCAACCACCGGCGGGCGGGTCATTTTCGGTTCGTGCAAGGTCGGGGGCGTGCGACGGGACATCGACCCAGCTGGCGTCCAACAAAGTCTGAGAGAATTGCAGATTATCGAGCAGGAGATTCTCGAGATTACCAAGGTCTTCCTGGGCGATCGCTCGGTCAAGGACCGACTCTGCGACGTCGGTGTGCTGACAAAGGACGACGCCTACGACCTCGGCTGCGTCGGCCCCACCGTCCGCGCCAGCGGAGTCTCTCAAGACTTGCGCCAACTCGGCTATGCCGCGTTCCCAGACCTGGAATTCAGCCCGATCACCCGCACCGATGGCGATTCCTACGGGCGTTGCGCAGTCCGCTGTGCAGAGTTGCTTCAGTCGATTGATCTTATCCGGCAAGCCTGCGCGAAATTGCCGGAAGGCGAAATCGCAATAAAGGTCAGCGGCAATCCCAATGGCGAAACGATCACGCGCACGGAACAACCCCGCGGCGAGGTTGTTTATTGCGTGCAAGCCGACGGCAGCAAGCATTTGCAGCGCTTCCGCGTCCGGACGCCGACGTTCGCCAATCTGCCGGCCATGCTCAAGTTACTGCAAGGGTGTGATCTGGCCGACGTCCCGATCCTAGTCTTGACGATCGACCCATGCATCAGTTGCACCGAAAGGTGATATGTCCTACTTCCAGATGTCCAAACTGGCGCTGAAATGGGCGCTCACCAAGCCACCCACCAGTCGATATCCTTTCGAACCGCGGCGGATGATCAACGGTTCCCGCGGTCAACTGGTCTTCACCAAGGACAACTGCGTTTATTGTACCGTTTGCGCCAAGAAGTGCCCCACCGGCGCTCTGACCGTGCTCCGCGCCCACAAGAAGTGGATCATCGATCGCCTCCGTTGCATCAGCTGCGGCTATTGCGTCGAAGCTTGCCCGAAAAAGTCCCTCGAACTTACCGCCGCCCATAGCACCCCCACAGTCACGCGCGACCGCGAGTCTTTCTAAACCGACGCGCTGCTGAATTTGCTTCCAAGCGCCCCGAAAGCGCGGGCCTCCTGCCGAACTCGCCTTCGGCCGTCACACAAAGTCATCCGTCGCGCTTCTCGGACAGGCGCGATCTCGCTTCGATCGAGGTGGGTGGCGAAGCTGCGGTCAGCATCCGGGCGGCGCGGATCTGCACCAGAACGTTGGCGGCGGTGATCAGGCCTCCTCCCAAGAGCAGAGGGGAAGTAGCCTTCTCGTTGGGGTAGTCAACATGCGCGACAGCGGATAGCCACCCTGGCAGAAACAAGGCAAATAAACTGGCGAAAATGGGTTCCGCGGCATAGATGAGGCCGGCTTCGGCCGCCGGTAGAATCGGCTGCCAATGGTTCATGAGCACAAAGGCAACCATCGTGCAAAAGATAACAAGGACCAGGATCAAACCAACGACGGTCGGAGATGTGTAAGAGACCACCCAATCGTTCGGTCGTTGAGTGGTTAGAATGGCTACCGGCAAAGCAAACAGCGTCATCGTTACAAACATCACCAGGGTGAAATGACCCACCCGGTTCTTCGCAAACACAGGCCGCTCAAGCCAGAGAATCTGCCCGGTGAAAATGACGGAACTAATGAGGGTTTCCCATTCTCCGCGGCCAAGTCGAAAATGTCGCAGGTCAACGCCGGTCAGCACCGCCACGCCTCCCGCGGCCATCATCGAACAGAGTATGATCGTTCCAGAGGGCCAGGCACGGTCTCGCGCGGCCACAAACCAGGGTAAAATCAGACAACAACATTGCGTCAGGAAAGCCGAGACGGAAGCAGTCGTGTAACTCAGACCGTCCACTTGGAAGAGCATCCCCATCCCGGCGCATGCCCCCAAACCAAAGCCTTGCCAGACTTCCAGCCCCGTGATCCGACGAAGGGAGCGCCAGGTCCATGCCAGCATTAGAAGAGCGGCCAACCCAAACCGAACCATCACAGCACTGGATGCGGCGAACCACGTATCCGCATGGGCAAGCAACCTGTGCTGGATCAAGCCAATCGCCTTCATGACCGGAAAACTGATGCCCCAGAAGAGGGTAGCGAGGAGAAGCATCTCCGTCGCCCGACGTCGCAAAGGATGGTAAGAGACCGCCATGGCCCTTCTGGTCCTAACGCAGGGCGATGAATCGGCCGGTCGCGAATGTCGCACCGGCAACCACGGTCGGAAGAAGTGCTCGAGCGGTCCTCATCGAGAGATGATGCTGCCCCGAAGGTTGGTGTCAAGGTGCGGCAAGCCCGGCCGCGCCAACGGGCGATCAGCTGAGCGAAGGTGAGGGAACCCGGTCAAATGACTGAGCCATGGGTGAACGGGCGCTGCTAAATCGCTTTTGTTAGCGTCTCGGCTCTGTTAAGCCTCACGCGCGTGGGAAGAGGTACGCCTCCTCAAGCAGTAGACGTGACTGACCAGGGCAAAATACGATTCGACCGGAATGAACTGGCCGGCGCTTTTGGCGATATTGGCACGGACCTGCCCCTGCTCATCGGAATGATTCTGGCAGCCGGTTTGGACAGTGCCAGCGTCCTCACGATCTACGGACTGATGCAAATCGGGACGGCACTGTTCTATCGGCTGCCGATGCCGGTGCAACCGCTCAAGGCCGTCGCGGTGATGGTGATCACGCAGAAGCTGAATGGCAACCTCATCTACGGCGCCGGATTGGCCATTGGCATCACGATGCTCCTGCTCTCTCGAACGGGGCTGATCGATTGGATCGCGCGGATCGTCCCGAAAACGGTCATTCGAGGCATCCAGTTTGGGCTGGGGCTGCAACTGGCGTCGCTCGCTCTGAAGGACTACGTCCGGGCGGAAGCGGCGCTGGGCTATTGGCTGGCAACAATCACCTTTGTGCTCGCCTTGCTCCTATTGGGCCATCGGCGCCTGCCGGCGGCGCTCCTGGTTATTCTGGCCGGCGTTCTCTACGCATTCGCCTTCAAGCTTGATTGGAGCAACGTCACGCAGAGCATTGGTTTCAAGCTGCCTCAGTTCCGCGTGCCGAGACTGACAGATATTTGGGCGGGATTCATCCTCCTGGCGCTTCCGCAAATTCCCCTCTCGATTGGCAATTCCATCCTCGCGACCGTCCAGATTACGAAGGACTTGTTTCCAGAGCGCAGTTTGAGCGTGCGGCGGATCGGATTCACCTATGCTCTGATGAACGTGGTCAACCCGGTCTTCGGTGGCATTCCAACCTGCCACGGTTCCGGTGGCATGGCGGGCCACTACACATTCGGGGCGCGCACCGGCGGTTCCGTCATCATCTACGGAATGCTCTACCTGGTGTTTGGGTTGTGCTTCAGCCGAGGTTTTGCGCAACTCGTGCAGGTGTTTCCGTTGCCGATCCTCGGCGTGATCCTGCTTTTCGAAGGTTTGGCTCTGCTACTGTTGGCACGCGATCAAGCCTCTTGCAGGCAGGATTTCACCATCGTGCTCCTGGTTGGCCTGGCGGCCTGTTTCCTCCCCTACGGGTATTTAATAGGATTAGTTGGCGGAACGTTGGTCCATCACCTGATGAGCCGATACACCCCTCAAGGCCTGAAACTGCCCTGAACGGACCGCCAAAACCCTGCGTCTGCCCCGCCCGTGAGCCTTCCTCCGGCCGTCCGATCAGGCCATGAAATTGAGGCTTTCGAAGCCGGCAGGGTCTTTGGCCGTGGCCGCGGCGTAGCCCGGGATAATTTCGTCGAGCATCGCAGGGTTATCACCAAAGTGGCGGGTAAGGATTTCACCAAAGACGGCGCGGAAATCGGTTTTACGGCTGAGGTAGCGCTGCGATTTCGAGAACATATCGCCCTGTTTCCAGCGAGTGGCATCGCAATTGTAGACTCCGCCGCGCACACCACCACCAGCGACAAACATAACGCTGGAGTCGGCGTGGTCCGTCCCGCCGCCCCCATTCTCTTTCGAGGTGCGTCCAAACTCAGTCATGGTCACAACAACCAGCCGATCCCATTGAGCCTGCAGGTCGCGATAAAGCGCCTGAAAGCCCTGAGCGAGGGTATTCAGCAGATTCCCGTGGTCGCCGTTGATCTGCCCCTGCCCGCCGTGCGTGTCCCAACCACCGACGTTCAAGCCGATGACCTTGACCGGGGTCCTTTTCAGAAGCATTGCTGCCTGGGTGAGCTTGTCGCCGAAACTGTTCCTGGGATAAACGGCACCGTTCTCAGGCGTGTAAGTGCCCATGGCCACCGCCGCCTGCAGCGTGCCCATAGTGGCGCCGAGCAATTGGCCAGTCTGGTAAACCAGGGATCGATAAGGCTTGTTGGCCGAATCGGGGGAACTGCCATACAAGCCAAGCAAACCCGAACCATCGCCGCCGCCCGGAACCGAAGGCAGTTTTCCGAGGAACTTCTGCGATTGGGCCGCATTGCCAGCAAAAGAAAAGTCCGCCGCGCGGACGAAATTGGGGATGGGTTGGTCTCCTTTGAGGGCGACCATCTGAGAGCTGGAGATGGCCGCGGCTACAAATGCGTTCTTCTGATCGCTTAAATCGATGGTCTTGGCAAGATGACGGTAGAAGAACCCCTCTTCGAGCTTGGAATTGCCCGGGGCGCCATTTTGCCAATACTGCTCACTGTCGAAATGCGACTGAGACTGGCCGGAGTAGCCAATCCGATGCAAGACGGCCAGGTTGCCAGGGCCATCCTGACCATTGAGCGTGGATTTGTTGTAGATTTCCATCATCGGCTGGAGCCGTGGATGGAGTTGGGCGAAGCCATTGCCGGTGTCAAGGGCGAGGTTGGACGGGATGTAAAGCGTCGGACGCGTGGTCGTGTTGTAGTCGGGATCGCCCGTAGGGATGACGGTGTTGATGCCGTCATTGCCGCCATTCTGGAAAATGAAAATCAGCTTTTTGTCGCTGTCGGGATTTCCCGCCAGCAACTCGCGCTGGAGAAAACCATTGGTGAAAGGGCTGATACCGAGAGCGCCGAAAGTGAGGCATCCAGCCTTAAAGAAATGGCGACGGGACAGGTTCTTCATAAAGGGCGTTCTATTGGTTATGCCACTGTGGGGCAGACAGCATCAAGCCGAGCAACTCCTGCACACGAGAGGCAAAATCGTTGCGGTTCGGATCCAGCGCGAGCGCATTGCCCGAACGATCCGTCAAAACAAAGTTGACTAACAAACTCCGGTTCTCCGGTGAAAGCTCCCCTTGGAAGAGAAGCTGATCGAAGTAAGCGACGATATTCTCGGCCGATTTCGGCTGGACGTTAGCGAGGAGCGCATTCAGGTCCCAAGGCCAATTGGCATCGGTCTTGGCCGACAATCGTTGCACGAACTTGACCCTCTCGAGGAGGCTGCCCGTGTCCATCCAGTCAAAACCAAGCTCTGACCAGCCGTCTGGCATGTCGCGGTCGAAAAGGCTCATACCGAGCCGATCGTTGTAGAGGGGAAGGTTGACGCCGCGCAGGTCGACTTTCACCGCGCGCAGACTGCTGTTAATGAATTCGACCGGAGTCTTGATCTTGCTCCGGTAGGCGCTGCCGGTCCAGAAATAGTTGCTCTGCGACGCCGGACCGAAGATGGCCCGAAGCACGGTCTTGATATTGCCGGCCGGGGTCGTTGACATCCAGGCGGCCATGGCGTCATCCATCAGCTGGCGCAAGCCTTCCGGCGCGGTCCCATTGCGATAAGATTGCAGGGTGATCTGGTCGGAAACGAACTTATTGATGAGCTTAAGGCAGATGAATTCCCGCGTAGACGGATGAGTCACCATCGCGTCGATGACCTCCAGCGCATCTTTGAGGCCGTCCACACCGGTGCGATTGGCCGGAACGTGCATTTCGTTAGGTGTGCCCACAAAGAGATCCTTGGCGGAGAGATCGTGTTGGTCCGGGTTGAACCGAAACGTCCAGGTGCCGTTGGGATCCCCATTCTCGATGCTGCCCGGGAGGAGTTCCCGCAAGACCAGGCGGGGATGAATCGAAAGATCGGAACTGTCGAGGGTAATATTGTGGACCTGAATGGCCAGAATGTTCGGTTGCGGCGCCGGGTGAAGGAGATGGATATAGCTCTTGAGGTTAAAGAATTCATAGCCCTGCAACGCTTCATGGCTGGCGCTGGCCGCTTTGTTGAAGCGAGGTGGAGTCCCTGTATCGCGCATCGACGGGCTGCGCGCGATCTCCACGCCGTTCAAGTAAGCAACAAAGCCGTCGTCGTAATCGACCGAAAGCAGGAGGCTTTCGAGAGCCGCTGGATCCGCCACGGAAAACGCCCGACGCAGGTAGACGGAAACGTAATTATTGCGCATGTCCGACAGGACGGTGGCGTCGTCATCATCGCCGAATCCGATGCTGGTCGCGCCCGCGAGCCAGCCGCTGTCGTTGAAACCGGCCTGCGTCCATCCTAATGTCGGCGCCCCAGACGCATCCGGAGTTGGTTCCGCGGTTCCCTTCATGTACTTCCAACCTGGCCCCTCATCCAGGAAGATGGTGTCTTGCACCTGGACGCTGCCGGCGGTGGGCGGCGTCCGGGCTGATGCCGGGAAAGCTTGCTTGTCGTCTGGCCACACTTTCCGGATCGTCCAGCCAGTGAAACACTTCGCCAATTGCTCGATATCAGTTTGGTTGTAGCGATTGTCGACCCCGAAAGCGAAAAGTTCCATGATCTCCCGGGCGAAATTCTCGTTAGGGGTGCCTTTTCGGTTCAGAACGCTATCCAAGTAGATCAGCATGGTGGGGCTGGTCGCGCTATAGAGGAGAAGATCGCCAAAATTCCCCAGGGCGTGCTCGGTGAAGAACTGGTGCTCTTCGAACTCTGCCTGAGCTGCCTCGGCAATGGCTTCGTCGTCGATCATAGCGTCGCTGGCGTCTGAATTCTTCAACGCGTTGAAGTATTCCATCACCTTGTCGAAATCAGTCGTGAAGTGATTGTCCCAAAAGTCCGCCAGGGCCGATTGCAGCTGGCGCTTCGAACCGACTCCACGCACGTGCACGAGTTGTTTCAGTTCATTCAAGCCGTTGATCCGTTTGCGCGGCGGGATGGGCAAAAACTTCTGTCCGACCAAGCTTGGAATCATGGAGGCATCACTGCTCGTGACTTCCGCATTGTGGAGCTGGATCGCCAGCACATTGGCGCCCGCGCGGAGGAGAGATTTCTGGGCGGTCAGATCAAACTCGACTGCCGAACCGGCTTCATGCCCCGCACTGGCCGGTTGATTAAACGCCGGCCCATTGCCATCGACGTTATCGCGCGCAACCTCCACCCCATTGAGGTAAGCGACAAAGCCATCATCATAGTCGACGAACAAGCTCAGCCGGTCGACAGTCGGATCATTGACCTGGATCGTGGTTCGAAGGAAAACGGTCAGATATCCAGGCTGAGTCGCGGTCTGCTGCATATCAGTCAGCTCGGTGGCATCGTCACCGTCCCCATAGCCGAACCCGGAAGGACCCTGCAGCCAACTGGAGTCGTCGAAACCCAATTCCTTCCAGGAGGCCGGCGGAGCCTGCGTTCCTTTGAAGTACCGCCACAAATCGCCCGGCTTGATCAACGGAACTTCGGTGCTGGGTTGATAAACCGTGAAGAGGGCCGCTTCCTGGTCTCGCAACCGAGCGGTCTCATCGATCGTCTCAGGGCTTAGCTGCATCTCGACGTAATTCGCCGCCCCGAGACTGCGCACGAGCAGCAAATCATCGGGACTGACGCCGTAGCCCAACCGATTCAACACGTGCCCGGCCTTTTGATCATCTGTCAGTGGAACATCATTGGGATAAAACGCATTGAAATACGCCGGGCCGGAATAAGTCGAGGTTGGTACGGTCGATTCGGCGCCGGCACGAATCTTCATGAAACGGATGTCCCCCGCGAGCGGAACACTAAATGAGACGATGGCCTCCGCCCCATTCAGACCTCCAGCGACCAAGGGTTCCGAGAACGGTGCCACCACAGCCGGGCCCGCTTCCAAGACGACGTTGCCGAAGCCGGCAGGGATGTTGACGAAGACGAGGAGCCGGTCGTTTTGCTTGCTGACGGAGCTGATAACAGGCCCAGCGCCGCGAGAGAGCGGGGTGACAACGGTCACCAGGAACAGCAGAGTTGAGATAAGAAAGGAGATTGGTGATTTCAAGCCGAGCTGGTGCATGGCAGTTGACGCGACAGGGTGCAATTCTCAGGCCACAAAGATCATTCCGGGCGATGCTGATCCTAAACACACTTCTTCTTATAATAAATGGCAATCGCGCGACCGGTCTTGTGCAGTTTTGCGATCCACTCGCGTCGCGAGTCGTCTCAACTGGAAAACCACTTGTCCCGGGTCGAGGCAGCCATAGCAGCGCGAGCCAGCCGCCCCGGGCCGATCGGTTACCAGAACGGAAGCGCGAGCGTTTAAATAGATAAGCAGTCCAGAAAATGGGCAAAAATGTCCGCAAAGAAGACAGAGCGTTGAAGGCGCGAAAGGGTTGAAACCGGCTGACCCGACCCTGTTTAACGGCTGGGACTAAAGCTCTTGCGGTTCTGCCACCGCTCATTCCTATGCGTATTGTTTATCAAATTACCCTCGCCGCAGCGATTCTCACGAGCAGTGCTCCGTTAGCTTCCGCAACACGAAGCCCGGAACCCAGCCCACGGCCGCCAGTGGCTGTTCCGGACGCTGGCAGTTCAGCAATGTTGCTCGGGACGGCGATCGCCGGACTCAGCCTTTTGCGTCGCGGCGTGAAGAAGTGATATGGATCGGACAGGACCGACCGTTCATTCTTAATTCTGCCGTCGGGGGGGCGCGTGGGGACGCTCCCCCCACTCTTGCGCAGTTACACCCGGTAAGCCGGTCGCCTGATCGCCACACCACCGGCTCAGGGTGTTCGGACCAACCGAAGCGAGGCAGCGTCGAAAGAGGCTTCCCCCCCTTTAGCACGCAATTCGCAGATCAGCTCTACACTCAGAGCTTCCTCCTCAACCACAAAATCATAGGAGTAAGGGACCCAGTCCGAACTCCCGGTGAGATGTCGGATCAACTCGCCCTTCGAGATTCTCAAGTGCGCTCCGGCGCGCGTGTCCCCTTCGTCTGCCACCACGCCATTGACTCGGACGCGTCCGGCAAACCGGTATTGCCCGGGAGGCAGCATGACGCTCGTGCGCCAGGAACTGCTGCTGGTCCCACTGTTGCCGGCATTGATCTTAAGCACCAGTTTGCCATTCTCGTCTTTCGCGGAAGAAAGAGCAGCGTCGCCCGTGCGGGACGGCGACGCCTTCCAGCCGGATAGGGGGAGAATTCCATTCGCCGTAAACTCGACCGGGGCAGGAGGCGGTCCAAGTTGGCGAGCAATGCCCTCGGCGCGTTGGGTGATCTTGGCTTTGAGCCAGGTCGCCTTTCGGGGGAGCAGGCTGGCATACTGCGGATGAGTTTCCGCCAGTTGCTTCGTCAGGCCGCGCGTAATCTCATCAACGCGACGCGTCAGTTCATCCGCTTTGAACACGTTCGTGGATATGCGGGCGGCAATCTCGCGATAGCGGCGCTGTCCTTCACGGGTGCCGAGCACAGCGCGACTCACGGCTCCGGAAACGTGTTGTGGATAGAGTGAACCAGCTGGGTCGAATTGGCCACGGCCGACGCCAAACAGCTGATCGAGACCGTGGGGAATGAAGACCATCTTTTTCGCATCCAGGTCGTGAAAAACCCGCCAGTTGTTTTTGTTGAGGGTATAGCCATCCCAGTGTCCGAGAATGATTTCGATGGCGACCATCGAGAGGAACCGGTCGACGTCCAGCACCTGGTCCAACTGCGCCAAGCTCACCCTCGGCTCGCGGACGGCTGCGATCAAGGCGCGCATCCCGGAATTGTCATTGGGATTGTCGCCGCAATTCACTGCCAGCGAGGGGCTGATGTCTTGACAAAAGCCGCCGTCGTAGAGGTTGCCTTTGACGTTGCTGAAGTAATGCTTCAAAAACTGCTTGTTAGCGCCTTCCAAAAGGACATAGAGGCCCAAATCACGTCCGTTGAGTTTGACGAGGGCATGAGAGGCGCGGGGGACAGGCACTCCCGCAGCGATGAAAATCTCGCGGGCCATCTTTTCGCACAAGAACGAGCCATCCTGGACGGAATTGTTGAGCGACAACTTGTCCAACCCATGGAACTTCTGGCCGGGCACAAAGCTGTCGAAGTTCAACGTCATCGCCGGCCGCTCATCAATCGGCTGAAAGCTGCCAGCCGCTCCCTTCAAGTGGAGCGCCACGTTCGTATAAGACACGCCATTCTCCTTGACGGTGACTTTGGCGACCGGCCGCTTCTGGCCATTGCCCCATCCGCCCCGGCGCAGGACCGACAAGCCGGCGCGAGGAATTTCGATCTCAATGCGCAGGAGGGTTGGGTTGGCAAAGAGCGCGTTCACCTCTTCCTTGCGAGAGGCGAAGCCGGTCGCGGGACGACTTGTCGTTGGCTGCGAGTCGGGCTCAGGAATCGATGGTGACGGGGTCGCTCCCGAAGCCAACGGTGTCAGGCGGGCTTCAACTTGATTTGGGCGTTCAGCAGCGGGAGGGGCGACGATGGTCGAATTCCCCTTCTCAGTCTCGGTCGCTGGCTCTTCCGCGGCGGTCGTGACCGGACGTAGAACCCGCACCCTTGGCTTGGGCTGGGCCGGTGCCGGGTTGGGAGGTGGATTGTTTTCAGATCGCCCACATCCGGGTAGGCATAAAATCACACCGAGGAGCGCAGGAGTGACACACCGAAACAAACCTTTCATGGGATCTGATGTTGTATTGGCGACCGCGATCGACTGTATCTTCGTCTTCTGAGCTGAGCCAGCACCATTTGACTTCTTTGGTGTCGAGTGGCCCGGCTATCTCCATTTAACGCCCTGGACGGGTGGAAAGGTCGCTTTAACCAGGGACGGCCCGGGACGCCACACCGACGACATCATCGGAAGGACACCAAAGAACGGCAAGAGTTTCAGTCGACTCTGTTCTTGCCCTCGAGTCCATCCCCCACGCCTATCTCCCGATGGATGTCACTGGAAAACCCCTGGCCTGACGCCGCCTGGTGGGCCATCTTCCCGCTGAAACCAATTCGTGCCCTATGACGATCCTGGAACTGAATCATGTCGCCCTTCACGTCGCTGAGGTGGATCGCAGCTGTCAATTCTATCGTAACGTTCTGCGCCTGGAACCTTTAGCGCGTCCCGCTTTCACTTTCCCGGGCGCCTGGTTTCGCCTCGGAACGCAACAGGAGCTTCATCTCATTGGGGAGCGGAAAGAGATAGTGCACTCGCACCATCGCGGTAACCACTTTGCCCTTCGAGTTGATGACCTGATCGCTTGGGCCAGGCACCTGGAAGAAAAGCAGATCGCCTTTCGCGGTCCCAAGAGTCGACCGGATGGAGCCGAGCAGATCTTTCTCCAAGATCCCGACGGGCATGTGATTGAGCTTTTTGTGGAGAAGTGACAGGCGAATGAGTATTGGTCGTCGCCGCTGGCTTGTCACTTGCTAACTGGTTGCTATAAATGTGGGTTGCATGAGGCATTGTGTTGTTCCGTCCGCGCTCGTCGCCTCGCTCGTTGCGACCCCTCTCCTCTGCGCGGGTCAAACCTTACTCCTGGACACGAACTTTCCCGCCGGGGACGGCCCAGGATCTTATGTCCGGTCCATCGCCGTTCAAGAAGACGGCCGCCTCCTCGTTGCTGGGAGTTTCACCAACTTTAATGGCGCTCTTACTCCCCCGCTTGTCCGACTCCAACCAGACGGCGCCTTGGACACGAACTTCGCTGCCGGGCCATTGATTGCTGAAAATGGCCTTGGACCCTCGGTAACCAGGGCAGTGCCGCTTTCCGACGGGCGCATTCTCATCGAAGGCTCGTTTACGCATGTCTCCGGGCTCGGACGCACCAACGTCGCTTTGCTTCGAGCAGGCGGCGCTGTGGACGCAACCTTTGCCCTGCCTGAAATCCTGCCGCGGAACGCTCTCTACGGATCTATTTATCCCTCCCAGCGTGCCGGCTTCTGGGTAACAGGCACCTTTACCAACATCGGTTCGATAAGCCAGTTGCGCCTCGCCAAAGTCGATGCCGCGGGAGCCGTGGATGCGAGTTTTCATTCTCCTCTGCGCACCACTGGCGAGATCATTTGGTCGCTCGTCCCGCTGCCCGACGACGAACTTCTTGTCAGCGGCCAGCTCTTGGATGGCACCGGCACCGCTGTCGCGAGCGTTGTGCGGCTCCGCCCAGACGGTAGCGTCGACCCCTCTTTTGCTGCCGAACTGCCAGCGAATACAACGCGAATCAATCGCCTGGCGCTCCTGCCCGGAGGCGACATCGTCGCCGAGGCAACGAGTGCGTCGGCAAACGCCCTGATGGACGGCGCCCATTCTCTGGTCCGCTGGACTCCCGACGGGCGAAAGGTAGCCACGTTCAAGCCTGATTTTTCCTTCCAACGGTCTATTTCAGACGTCTACTCCCGCATCCTGGGCTTGTGGCCTCAACCGGATGGCAAGCTGATCGTCGCCGGCACGTTCGCGGAAGTGAACGGAATCCAACGGATTGGACTAGCGAGGCTCCTGGCGGACGGCACAACAGATCTCTGCTTCGATCCTGGGATTGGTCCCGAATCCTACGTCCTCGCCAGCGCGACCCAAGCAGACGGGAGCATCTTGATAGGAGGAGCATTCCGCAGCTTTGAAGGACAGAGTCAGCCATATCTCGCCCGCCTCCGCTCGACTTCGGATTGCGGCGCAGGCGCGATCTCGTTCGCGAGCGACACGTTCCGTGTGAATGAAGGATCGCCCTCCGCCCTCATCGCGGTCGTGCGCAATGGTCCCGTCGACCGGGCAGAAACAGTGCAACTCTCAACCGGAACGGGTTCCGCCACGGCTGGGGAGGATTACCTGGCCAGCCGAGTGAATCTGACCTTTGCCCCGGGAGAACGAGTCCTTACTTGGTCGATTGCTTTGCGGCCAGACGTCCAACTCGAGGGCGACGAAAGCGTGTCGCTGCATCTGGCGTCAGGAGGGCCCGGGGTCCAAATCCAGGCGCCTGCGGTCGCCACGCTCACCATTGTGGATCAGACCAATTACTGGGGGGCCGGCCAGGTGGATACCAACTTTGTCGTGCGCCTCGATGCCCCTGTGCTGGCGGGCTGCCGCAGCGCGGGAGGGGGTTGGTTTCTCGCCGTCACTCCGACAAACAATGTAGGTTACGCCACCTTTGACTCGGTCCTGCGGCATGTTCGCACCGACGGATCGATCGACCCGGCGTTTGCGGGGACCAATCGTTTCAACGGAGTTGTCCGCACCCTAGCGGAGCTGCCGGACAGGACCATCCTGGTGGGTGGTGAGTTCGCCCAAGTCAATGACCTGGTCGCACCCGGTTTGGCTCGTCTCTTCCCGGACGGCAGCGTCGATCAGTCCTACGCCCCGCTAGCGAGGCTCGGCGTCACCGCGTTCGGGACCCATGCGATGGTTTCCGACCTCCTCGTGCAAACTGACGGCAGCGTGGTTTGCCTGGGCTCGCTCCGCCCCGATGAGCACGGCAGCTTCCGCAGCGGACAAGTTCTCGTCCGGCCTGACGGGACACTAGACCCAGCTTTCGGCCGAGGGGCCGACGACGGCTATCTTACGCCGTCGGTCCTGGTTTCTTTGCCTGACGGGTCACGTCTCAGCGGTCTAGCTGGCAGCGCCGTCACGGTTGGGCGCTATTTTCCCAAAGGAGGGCGCGACCCGCTTTTTTTGCCGCCAGCATACTTGCCAGTCGCGGTCGAGGCCCTGGCCGTCAATCCGGACGGCACGGTCCTGGTGGGGGGAAGTACGTCATTCGGTTTGAGTCTGTTTAGTTCCGGGCTGGCTTTGCTCGCCCCGAACGGGGCGGATATGGCCCCGTTCCGCGAAAACGCGAGTCACTCGTTCGATGTGCAAAGCTCGGTGTTTTCCCGTCTGTTGCTCCAACCAGATGGAAGGATGTTGCTTGCCGGGCCAATCGTTCGCGGCAATCAATCCGCCAGCGTGACGGTCATCCGACTCAACCCAGACGGTTCCTGGGACCCGAGCTTTGATCCCACCACGGGAGCCACACCACGTCCGCTCACCCTCGAATCTGCCGGTGCCGAAGCTCCGGCCGAGATCCGCTACCTGGATCAACTGCCGGACGGGGCTATCTTGGTCGGCGGCGATTTTGCCAGCTTCGGCGGGCTCCCACAGCCCTTCCTGGTCAGGCTGCAGCCGGAGACGGCGCGTCCGCCCGCGCTGCATCTGACTCATCCGGCGGTCACGGTCCTGGAAACAGCGCAGAACCTCCGCTTCGAGGTTGTCCGCTCGGGCGATGCTTCAAAGCAAGCCAGCGTTTTTGTGCGAGCGGTGGGCCAGACAGCCGTGGCTGGCGTGGATTTCGTCCCGCTCCTGGAACAAGTCCAATTTGCTCCCGGTGAGTGGTTCAAGCCGGTTAGCCTGGAAGTGCGCGACAACACCCTGGCGCAGGCAAACCGCACGTTGGAATTGCGATTGGAAGAGCCTTCTGCCGGACAGACCTTGGCCGAACCGCAGCGAACCGTCGTTACGATTGAAGACGACGATGTGAACGTAGAATTCGGAACCGACGCCATATCCGTCATAGAGAACGAGGTTTGTCACCGTCCCGATTCGGCGCACAGGGGTCGCGGGTGGTCCGCTCGAGGTGCAAGTAATCGCCGACGCTCGCATCGAATCCAAGACGGCTCAATTCCCGGCCAGGTCCGGGCCCGGAATCCTCACCAACTTCGTTCGGTTGCCGATTCCGGACGACGGCGTCGTTAGTCCGGATTTTGCCACAACATTACGGCTGCGAGTTCGGCAAGGGACCGCCACAGTTGGTCCGGCCGGAACGGCCTCGCTGCGCGTGCAGGAGAACGACTTCGCGCAGAGCCCCGGCCGAGGGGTAGCCGGAACGGTTGCGGCGATAATCCCAGCGGCAACCGGCGGCGTCTATATCGCCGGAGAGTTCACCGCCGTCCATGGCGTTCCGCGTCAAAACGTTGCACGTTTGCTGCCGAATGGAGAAGTGGATCCTGGCTTCGAATTGAAAGAAGGGCCCGACGGCCCAATCACCGCGTTGCTCCTTCTATCGGATGGACGATTGTTGATTGCCGGGGACTTTTCGACCATCGGAGGCCAAACAAGGAAAAGAATCGCCCGCGTCCTCGAAGACGGGCGTCTTGACCCATCTTTTGATCCAGGGCGCGGCCCAGGCAATGGCAGCGAGAAACCGCAACTGCTCACGATTGGCATGCTTGGCGATGGCCGCCTGCTGGTGGGCGGCGTCTTTCAGGAATTCGGCGGACACACCGGGCGTGGAATTGCGCGGCTGCAGAGCGATGGAGGAGTCGACACGACCTTTACTTCGCCGCTGGTGAGTTCGTCAGCCATCGTGAAGCAACCGTCTCTCGATCCGGCGCCCACCGGCGGGGCCGTGACCGAAGTGCATCCTCTGCCGGATGGTCAGGTGTTGGTTGTGGGCGACCTGCAATACTTCGCTCGCTTTCCCATCCATGTGCCGACCGCGGCAACCGCGACCCAACCAGGTGACGGGGCGATCGCGGCGGCAAAAATGTGGGGCTTCGGCGCCACCAGCACCTCCGCAACGGCTTTGCTCCTGCAACCGGACGGCAGCATCGACCTGGGTTTCCCACCTCGAAGTCTGAAGCTCCCCGCCATCACCACAATCAGCCTCCTGACCAACGATTGGTTCCTCGCAGGCGAAGCTTATCCGAGCGTTTGGTTGCCCCGGCCTGGCACGAACTGGATTGCGGTCGAGCGTCTCCGCTTGAGCGGACAGCCTGACCCGGATTTTGTGGTGCGCAATCTTCCCCCTTTTCCCCTCGTCGCCAGCAGGGTAAACCGACTCGTTCCTCAGCCGGATGGAAAGATCCTGTTCCTGGCGCAGGCTCGCGCCGGGCTGCCGGTGTCGAGCCCGGGGGTGTGCGTGATCGGCCGACTTCTGCCCGATGGGCAATGGGATTCTACCTTCCAACTAGTGACGGCGCTGGACCCCTTCGCCGGCATCATGACGCCACGATTCCCCTTCAACGATCCAGAGTCGGACTCCTTTGTCGAATTACCTGGCTCGATCAGTTCCGTGGCTCAGCAACCCGATGGGGTGATGACGATCGGGGGCAGCTTCACGGAAATTAATCAGGAGCCGCGTCCAAGACTAGCCCGGCTGCAACCGGACGGAGAGCTGCGCGGGCAACTAACGCCCCTGATCGGTATCGCGACGAGTCGCGTCATCGACCTGCGCGCTGGGCCCGAGGTGCCCATCCCTTACGTCATGCAGTCCTCCGCTGACTTGGTCCATTGGTCCAACTTGAGCACGAACGCGTCGCCTTGGAAGGGAGCGCAATTCGAGTTGGATTCGGCCGGGCTTGGCGCGTGGCAGTTTTTCCGAATGGTGCCGCTGCCTTAACAAACCGGCCGCGGGGTCCGTCACCACGTCCTGAGCAGACCGATGACTCCGCCCGCCACGATGAGCCAAACGGAATTGACGCGATGCCGAATGAGGAAGTATGCCGACAAAGCGGCCAGCAGAATAGTCCAGATATCCACCAGCGCGGCCGCTGCAAGGCGCAGGCTGACGACCGCCATCAACGCGAGTGAAGCAGCGTTGACTCCGTCGAGAAAAGCCGCCGCGCCAGGTGAGGCGCGCCAACGCGGAATGAACGGCCCGCTCATCGCCACCAGGATGAAGGCAGGCAGAAATATGCCCACGGTGGCCAGGATCGCCCCAAGTGGTCCTCTCAGCACGTAACCGATGAAGGTCGCGGTCGTGAAGAGAGGTCCCGGGGTCACCTGCCCCACGGCGACGGCGTCGAGCAACTGGCTTTCAGTCAGCCAATGCCATCTTTCGACCAGATCAGCACGCAGGAATGCGAGCAACACATAACCGCTGCCAAACAAAACCGATCCCACTTTCAGGAAAAAGAGGAACAAAGTCGTCAGGCTCAATGGTGCACCGACCGCAGCAGGCGCAGTCGCAGCAATGGGCGGCAGACCGATAGCCGCCAGAACGCACCAGCAAGAAGGAGCGCCTGACCGGCGAAATCGACCGGCCCTGGCAGCCACCCAGCCGCCAATCCCCGCGCCAAAAAGCACCACCAATTCGTGCAGACCCGCCATATTCAGAAGAGCCGCGCCGACCGCGATCAACGCCCGCATCCGATCTCGTGCGACGATTCGGCCCAAGCCCCACAGGGCCTGCCCCACAACCGCCATCATCACCGGCTTGATCCCGGACAACAGCCCAGCCACTTGCGGCAACTGGCCGAAACGCACGTAAGCCCAAGCCATCCCGGTCACCAGCGCAGTCGCGGGAGCGACGAACGCCAGCCCGGCAACCACTAACCCAGCCCAGCCCGCGCGACAGCGGCCGATGTGCAGCGCCATCTCGGTTGAATTGGGACCCGGGATCAAGTTAGTCGCGCTGAGAAGATCCAGAAACTGCTCATGACTTAGCCACTGGCGCCGCCGAACCACCTCCTCCTCCATGAGCGCAATGTGGGCCGCTGGGCCGCCAAAGGCGGTGCAGCCCAATTTGAGAAACAAAGCCGCTATTTCCCGCAGACTCACAGCGCGCATGGGACTATGTCCTGCTGCATTCAACGTCCTCTCGCGATTCCTGGCGAGCTCGTCCGACACAGGCATTCCATGAGTACCCGACAGGGCGCAAAACCAAGTTCCTTTCAGGGAGTGCGCCGCTTGTTGAGCGATGTCCGTTTGTTAAGATGATCACAGCAATCGCAATAACCGGCCGCGCCTGCGAGCGACGGCCACAAGGGAGGAATACATGCACAAACGTCTCACCAACATCAATATTCGAAAACTCCAACAACAACTCGATCGCGTCCGGATTGCCTGCTGGGCAGCCATTGAAATGGGGGATTCGCGGGCCGTCGCCCGACTGACCTGCGAAGCAGCCCGCTTGCGCGACTCGATCACGCTAGCTCCCAGCGTCCGTTTGGGATTGGCCTAGGGGTTTTGACACGCTGGGCTGGGCGCTGCGGCGCGGTCTTCCGGCCAGCCCGAGCGGCAAAAACCGCGCGTCCCCCGCCAATTGAGGACAAGACTTCCTGCCCAAGTCGCCTTCCTTCCGATTGCTTCATTAGAATCCTGCGGCGCGATGGACGGGGTGCACCATTAGCGCTTCCCTTCGACGAACGGCGTTGACAGAGGTCAATGCCTGATGCCGGCCGTCGCGCGATAGTAGGTCGGTTAACAAACGACCTATGATTCGCCATCCTCAGGGTCTAAATCGACGGACCTTCCTGAAGACAACGGGCTCCGCCCTCATCGGCGGCGCAATTGCCTTGCCTCAACTCGTCTCTTCGCGAGTCTTTGGCGCGAACGAACGCCTCACGCTCGGCCATATTGGGGTCGGGGGCATGGGGGGCTACCATCTGAACGAGATGGTCCAACGGATGAAGAAAGGCGACGTCAACCTAGCCGCGGTCTGCGACGTCGACCAGAAACGCCTCCAGGCAGCCTCCAAAACCGCTGGCGTCCAGGCAACGCCTTACGTGGATTACCGCCACGTGCTGGGCCGCGCGGACATCGATGCGGTCGTGATTGCCACCCCGGACCACTGGCATGCCGTTCAAACCGTCCACGCCGCCGAATCGGGCAAGCACATCTACGTGGAAAAGCCCGCCTGCTGCACGATCGAAGAAGGCCAGGCCATGATCGCTGCCGCCCGGAAGAACCGGGTTTCAGTCCAGGTCGGGTCCCAGGGCCGTTCGCAACCCGAAGCTTACGCAGCCCATCTCTACATCGCCAACGGGATGCTCGGCCAGGTCAGGAAAGTAACCTGTTGGCATTACGCCAGCCCTGCCGATACCAACCCGGTGCCGGACAGCAATCCGCCCCCGGATCTGGATTGGGATCTCTGGCTCGGACCGCTCCCCTGGCGCCCGTACAATCCCCGTTATTGCCCCGGGTCCTTCCGCTGGCTGATGGATTCGGGCGGCGGACAGATCCGCGATCGCGGCGCGCACGTCATGAGCAATGCCCTCTATTTCATGAACGCCGACGCGACCGGGCCCGTGTCCATCGAGGCCAAAGGCACCGTCCCCACGGCTGGCGCCTGGGACACCGCGATCGATATGGAGGTCACGTACGAATTCAAGAATCCCGACTGGACACTCATTTGGAGTCAACCAGGTGAACCCATCCCCTATTTCGATGCGGACAAGAAGAAACGCGATGGTATTCGCGACAGTTACGGCGCAGTCTACCACGGCGACAAGGACAACCTCATCGTCTGGGTTGGCGATAGCCAGGTCTACACCGAACTTAAAGCAGTCAACTTTCAGAAGCCTTCCGGCGGAGTCGACGTCTATCGGAGTCCAGGCCATTATGAAGACTGGTTTCTCGGGATCAAGTCAGGCCGCAAAACCATCATGAACATCGAAGCGGCGGTTGCCACGGCCAACCTCTGCATTCTGGGCAATATCTCCTTGATCCTCGGACGAAAACTGCAATGGGACCCGGTCCGCCGCGAGATTCTCCGCGATCCAGCCGCCCACCGTTTGATGAGCCGTCCGCAACGCTTTCCCTATCACCTCTGAGGATGACCCGACCGACGCCTTCACCTATGAAACCCAGCCTCCACCAAACCGGGCTCACCGCCGCTGCCGCCCTGGCCGCCTCCTCTTCGTCCGCCCAGGACCTCCTTTCGCTGGATGAATTCATCACTCAGATGCGCGCGAAGGACGACAAGGTCCGGGGACCAGCTTGGCAAAACGCCGGACCGCAAGGTGCGCCAGCCATTGGCCCACTCTCGTCCGTAATGACCGACTCCGACTTCGAAGTGGCCCGAGCGGCCAAACGGGCCTTGTGGCAGATCGTCCACCACGCCGGTCGCCCTGGAGCCGACAAAGAGAGAAAAGCAGCCGCGCACGAGTTGCTTAAGCTGCTCAAGCATGCGTCCAGCCTTGTCCGCCATGAAGCCTTGTGGATGCTGTCCGAAATAGGCGAAAAGGATGCCGTCGCGCCGATCGCAGCCCTCCTCGCTAATCGCGAAAGCCGGGAAGATGCCCGGGCAGCCTTGGAACGGATTCCCGGCCAGGAATCCATCAAGGCGCTCGAAAGCGCCCTCAAAAGCGTACCGGAGGAATTCAAACCGGCCGTGGCGCAATCCCTCCGCGCCAAGGGAGTCAAAGTGTCCGGATATCCCAGTCAGAAACTGGTGCCGACGAGGCCGGCCGGCAGCACCGCCACAACAGGCTAGCGGATGCGGCCGTCCTCCGCCCATTCCCCGGAAGGGGGACGCCCCGCCCGCCATTTCTCGAGCGCGTCACGGTGGCTGCCGCTCGCAACCCTCTTGCTCGGGTTGGGATGCCTCGCCTTCTGGGCGACGCGCGGCCCCGGAATTCCTTTGAGAGAGCGCCTGCCCGGCACCGACCGCGCCCCAGGCACCGGATCGAGCGGCGCGTCCAACGCTGTCCTCGCCGGGCGTCTGATTATGGGAACTGGGCGTCCCAGCAATCTGCCCGGCTTGTGGCCCGGTTTTCGTGGCCCGGAGCGAACGGGTTTCATCAGCGGCTCCGCCCCACTGGTCAGGGCGTGGGAGGCGGCTGGTCCTCGTCCGGTTTGGAGCATCGAGGCTGGGGAGGGCTATGCCGGTCCGGCGGTGGCGAACGGGCGGGTCTACCTAATGGACTACGACCGAGAAGGAAAGCGCGATGCCATCCGCTGTCTGTCGCTCGACGACGGCCGGGAGATCTGGCGGTACGCTTACCCGATCTCGATCAAGCGGAATCACGGTATGTCCCGCACCGTCCCAACTGTCCGGGACAATCTGGTGGTGGCGATGGGTCCCAAATGCCATGTCACTTGCCTCGACGCCCAAAGCGGCGAACTCCGCTGGGGCATCGATCTGGTCCAGCAGTTCGGTGCGACCGTCCCCGCCTGGTACCGGGCAATGCCCTTTGATCGAGGACGGTCATGTCATTTTGGCTCCAGGCGGCGAGCGCTCTGCTGATCGCCGTCGAGGCAGCCAGCGGCCGGGTCCCCGGCAAACCCCCAACCCAGGTCATTGGAAGATGACCCATTCTTCCATCATGCCAATGGAGTTCGCCGGGGAGAAATTCTACGTCTATTGCGCCAGCCTCGGCGCGGTCGGCGTCTCGGCCCGGGACGGACATGTTCTCTGGGAAACGACCGATTGGAAGATCAGCATCGCCACGGTCCCTTCCCCACTGCCATTGGAAGACGGCAAATTATTCTTCTCCGGCGGTTACGATGCCGGCAGCCTGATGGCGCAACTCGTCGTCGACGCTCCTCGATGGCAAGTCAAAACCCTCTACAAACTCGACCCCGCTGCCTTTGGCGCCACTCAACATACACCGATCGACTATCGGCAGCACCTTTATGGCGTGAGGCCCGATGGTCAATTCGTCTGCCTCAATCGCGCAGGCAAGGTCCTTTGGGGGAGCGGTTCGGATACAACGTTCGGCTTGGGCTCCTTCCTCATCGTCGACGACCTGATCCTGGCGGTCAACGATTCCGGCACCCTGACGATGCTCGAAGCGACTCCAGAGCATTATCGCCGCCTGGCTCAGGCCCAGGTCCTCAAAGGACGCGAAACCTGGGCTCCCCTGGCGCTGGCCGGAACCCGTTTGCTCTTGCGGGATTTTACCCGGCTCATCTGCCTGGAACTGGCCACGCGGACGGCTTCCCAATAGCAGCTGCAAAAAAAGAGCAGCAATGAGCAAAACAAAGGAAGCACCACCGCCCGCTTCCACCGAAACTTCCTCAGAGTTCGGGCAGAAGTTCCTCACGCACGCGAAGCGAGTCCGCGCTCGAAACGTTTTCAGTGGGAGACCGAATGAAGAAGTCGGTGACGCAGCAGACGGCCAGCCGCCGTGAGTTCTTGCGCGGTCTGGCCCGCTTCGGAGGCCTGTCCCTTTGTGCCGGCGTCGGTTGGACCTGCCGACAGCAGCTTCGCTTCCCTGGGCAAACGTGCCTTCAGCTGAGTTTCTGCGGAAACTGCACCCAATTAGCGACGTGCTCTTTGCCACCTGCTCGCCTCGCCAAGGACATCCCCGCCGGAGGTTGACATGGCCCACTCCCAACCCAAATCGATGCTCACTCGCCGCCAGTTCGTCCGCCAAAGCGTCATCAGTGGCGGCCTCATCACCCTGAGCTCCAGCCTCGCCTTGGGCGACTCATCACCCCGGAGCGGCAAAACCGACGAGAACCCTTTCCAGTATGATCTGAGCCGCTTCCAAAAGACGCCGCCCGAACTCCTCCACTACGAAGAGGTCGGCCGGATCAGCAGTCCCCATCCTGAACCCGCCCGGATCACGGTCGGCCCGGACGACCGGATCTATCTCGCGGCCAGTCAGTATGTGACTGTGTTCGGCCGGAATAGGGCAGTTGAGTTGGACTTGGCGCTGAGGAACCGCGCCAGCTGTATCACTGTCAACCGCGCCGGTCATATTTATGTTGCGATGCGGGACGTGGTGGAGGTCTTCGATCGCAACGGCCAGCACCAGGGCACTTGGCCGTCCTTTCCTGCAAAGACATGGATCACCGGCATGACAAGCGATCACGGCACGGTGTTTCTGGCCGACGCCGGGAATCGCATCCTCCTGAAATGCGACGAGACGGGCAGACTCATCGGGCGAATTGGCGCAAAGGACCCGGATCGCGGCATCCCCGGCTTTATCATTCCCAGCCCTTTCTTTGATGTCGAAATGCATCCGGACGGCCTGCTCCGTGTGACCAATCCCGGCCGGCACCGGGTTGAGGCCTACACCGTGGATGGCGATTTTGAAATGGCTTGGGGAAAGCCGACGGCCAACATGGAAGGCTTCTGCGGCTGCTGCAACCCGATCAACCTGGCCCTCACGCCGGACGGTCGATTGGTCACTTGCGAGAAAGGACTGCCTCGCGTGAAAATTTACCGCCGAGACGGCCAACTCGAATCGGTGGTCGCCGGCCCCGAAGCATTCCAGGAGAACGTCCGCGCGTGCTCCGGCGGACCGGGTTCGGATTGTCGTCGCGGCGGATTGGACGCGGCGGTCGATTCACAAAACCGGATCTACGTGCTCGACCTCGTTCGAGCGGACATTCGGGTGATGGCGCACAAGCCCAATACCCGCCCGCCCGCAGAGAACGTGAAGCCAGGCTGACCCCCAATGGAAACGCCTCCGCATTCTCCAGTCAATCGCCGCCAGTTCCTGCGCGATGGCGCCCGCCTGACGGGCATGACCGGCCTCGGCGGCCTGCTCGGGCTGACCATCACCCGAACAACCGCGAAAACAACCGTTTGGCAAATTGATCCGGCCAAATGCCTGCGCTGCGACCAGTGCGCCCAGGCCTGCGTGTTGGAGCAATCAGCTGTCAAATGCTTCCACGCCCACGCGATGTGCGGCTACTGCCAGCTTTGCACCGGCTATTTTATCCCGGAGCCAAATGAACTGAACACTGCCGCCGAAAACCAGCTCTGCCCCACGGCCGCAATTCGGCGGAGCTTCGTCGAGGACCCGTATTACGAGTACGTCATCGACGAGCAATTGTGTATCGGTTGCGCCAAATGCGTGGAAGGATGCAATCGGTTCGGCAATGGCTCGCTCTTTCTTCAGGTCCGCCACGATCTTTGCCTCAACTGCAATCAATGCCGGATTGCCCAAGTCTGTCCCGGCGGCGCGTTCCAGCGCGTGCCGGTCGACCATCCTTATCTACTGAAAAGCGCCGGCCATTAAAGACCACCGTGCGACCTCGAAGGTAAGCTCAATGAATCGCCGCCTGATAACGCTTTTTGCCATCAGCGCGCTGGTTCTCTTCATCTCCTCCCCGGCTCGGAGTGAGCCGCGTTTTCCGCCCCCGGATTTTGAGAGCGGCTATCATTTGCCAGTGACGCCGACGCCGCCAGCGCGAGGCCTGTGGTTGGAATACGTCGACGTCACTGTCCTTGTCGCCGGATTAGGTCTGGCGACTTACTTCGTCCTCAAACTGCGCTCCCGCCGGGCAGTGGCGGCACTCTCCTTGTTCTCCCTCGCTTACTTCGGTTTCTACCGGCAAGGCTGCATCTGCTCGATCGGGGCCGTCCAAAACCTGGCGCTCGGCCTCTTCGAGCCGAGCTATGCGGTGCCCATAGCGGTCGTGGCTTTTTTTCTCCTCCCCCTGGTGGTGGCACTCTGGGCCGGCCGCTCGTTCTGCGCCGCGGTCTGCCCTCATGGTGCCTTGCAGGACGTCGTGCTGCTCCGGCCGGTCAAAGTCCCGTCGTGGCTCGAGCATACGCTCGGCTTGATTCCGTACGCTTACCTGGGCGCGGCGGTCGCTTTTGCCGGCACCGGCAGCGCATTCATTATCTGTCAATACGATCCGTTCGTCCCTCTTTTCCGCCGGAGCGGCAGCTTTCGGCCTGCTCCTACTCGGCGCCGGATTGCTATTGAATGGGGTATTCGTTGGCCGTCCTTACTGCCGCTTTCTCTGTCATACGGAGCGTTGCTCAAATTGGCCGCGAAGGTTTCCAAGTGGCGGGTCACCGTCACCCCGAACGCTTACAGTGCCGGTTGTGTGAACATTCGTGCCCATATGGCGCCATTCAGGAGCCGCAAGCCACGCCCTCGACAGCTGCTGGCCTCAGGACGGACCGTCGCCGGCTGGGTGCGTTGCTCCTCGGCCTGCCTCTACTCGCCCTCAGTGCGGGCTGGGCCGCTCAAAGGTCCTCCCCAGCGCCGCCCGCCTCCATCCGACGGTGGCTATGGCCGAATCGTATCTGCGGCAACTAGCCCACCCAGCCCCTCTCGCAGCGCGGCGGCGGCCCTCGCGCTGCGCCGGGCCGAGGACAATCCAAAGTCGCTGTTGGCCGAGGCCGTTCGCATCCAAAAGCGCTTCGTTTCGGCAGGATGGGCCTTCGGCGTTTGGATGGGATTGGTGTTTGGCTTTAAGCTGATTGGCCTGTCACTGCGCCAACAGCGAGCGGATTTCGAGCCGGACCGCGGCGAGCTGCCTCTCTTGACGCGTTGCTACTGTCCCGCCGCCGCCCTGCCGAGCGCAGCCGCCTCGGATTCCCGACCGAGCCGATGGGCCCACTCGCCGACCCAAAACGCGACTTGAACCCAACGCGAACCCCCAACCCGACGGCAATTAGGTGATGACGCTCGTCCCCAGAGCAGATCCTCCCGCCTCGGCCAGCGCCGCTGCCTCGGCTGGCCGGAGCGCTGCGGACGTTTCCGGCCGATGGGCCGCGGTGATGGGTTTTATCCTCGTGGCGGCGTGCCTCACGCTGTTGTGGTCGCAGCTGGGTTCACGACGCGCAACCCCATTCAAATCTGCCCAATTGGCCGATCTTCAAACCAAACTGGTTGCGCAACCTAAGGACGAGCAGATCAAGGCTCAGATCCGTGCAGTCGATGTCACGTTGCGGCGGGCCTACTTCCAGCGTCTTGGCTTGCATCGTTCGGGGGCATGGCTCGTCTTGGCTGCCGCGAGCCTGTTCCTGGTCGTGAGCCGTTGGAATGCAGGGCAGCACCAGCACGTCCCGATGCCGCGATTTGATCCTGCGAAAACGAGTGAATGGATCAGGCAAGCCTCGCTCGCCCGGCGGGCCGTGGGCGCCTTCGGCGTTCTGTTAGTCTTGGTGAGCGTGGCGGTGGCGCTCGGAGCTCGATCGCGTTTGTCCACCTACCGGCTTCCTCTCCAGGCGTTGCCCGAAAGCAACGCCCAGATCTCCCAGCCGACGGAGGATTTCGCCTCCGAATCGGAAATGGAGCAAAACTGGCCGCGATTTCGCGGGCCGCATGGAGCGGCGATCGCCCGATGGCCCATCTCCCCAACCGCGGAAAGCACCGCCAACCTGGCCGTCCTTTGGACCAGCCCGCTCAGCGCCGCCGGCTTTAACTCCCCGATTATCTGGGGAGAGCGGCTCTTCCTCTCCGGGGGCGATGCCAAGGAGCGTAAGGTGCTCTGCTATCGAACTGGCCAGGGCGAACTTCTGTGGCAAGCTGCCGTTCCCTCGAAGGCTCCGCCACCCTCCCACGCACCGGAAGTGCCGGAGCAAACCGGCTACGCGGCGGCCACCATGGCGACCGACGGACGCCGCGTCTATGCCAT
>JAXMHN010000003.1:0-223523 GCA_046346765.1 Verrucomicrobiota bacterium
ATGACACGCGCTCACGCAAGCTTTACAGCCGGTGCACGCATCCAAATCAACCGCAAACGCGTATTGTTCCCCCAAGCGGGGCTTCTCGAGCGGAATGAGATGCTGATAGTAACGCTCTTGTGCCGGGGCAGAAGAGCGCTCATGCCACTGCGTGAAGCGATCCACCGCGGTCAACTGCCGCTGTTCAGCAAGCAGTTCCTCCAGGAGAGTAGGCGTCTGATGCGAGATGGAAGCCCTCATTCCCCGTTGGTGAACATCACCTGCAGACCATTCAGATCGTGTCGGGCAGTGAACTGCTGAAACGTCTCGCTGGCCATGCGCCGCGCCAGGTAGGCTGACAACATCCGTTCCAGGGTCGCCGGCAATTCGCCGACCGAAACGCCGGTGAACACTTGGCGTCCAACCGCTTGATGAGCGCCGAAGCCGCCGCCGACAAAGACGTGAAAGCCTTCGCCATGCCGCGTCTTGGTCGCGAGCAGCCCAATGTCGCCCATATAATGTTGGGCGCAGGAATTGGGGCAGCCGGTCAGATGAATGTTGATGGGCTGGTCAAGCGAGAGTTTCTTTTCCAAATAAGTCACGATGTCCTGCGCGGTTGTCTTGGTATTGGCCTGCGCATATTTGCAGAAGGAGTTGCCAGTGCATGCCACCAAACCGCCCCGCAGCGGCGTTGTCTCAGTCGCGAATCCAATTCGCCGCAACGCCTTTTTCACCGTCTCGACAAATCCGTCGGAAATGTTCGGCAGGATCAGGTTTTGCCAGACGGTCAATCGCACTTCTCCCGATCCGTAGAGTTCCGCGATTTCCGCCAAGCGACGCATTTGCTTGGGCGTAAGCTGCCCGACCGGAACCGCGACCCCGACATAGTTCAGTCCTGCTTGCTTTTGCGGATACACGCCAACGTGGGTATGCGGCCGTTTCTGTCCGGGGTAAGCGAGAGCCGCTGGGTCCAAAGGCACTCGCGGCAGTTTCCGACCGAGTTGCTTTTCGGTCTCTTCCAGGTACTGATCCAGCGACCAGGTCTCCAAGAGGTGCTTCAGACGCGCCCGCTTCCGATCCGTGCGATTTCCATTCGCCACGAAGACGCGGACGAGCGCAGCGATCACTTGAATCACCTCGGAGGGCCTGACTTGGGTACCCAGGTCGTTGGCAAACGCTTTGTGGCCGGTCGCGCCGCCCACGGCCAGCCGGAAGTGGATTTCGTTGCCAACCGCAACAGCTTTCACTCCGATGTCATTCGTATCCTCCACCGTTCCGATAAGTCCACCGCCGTCGAAGGCAATGTTGAATTTTCGAGGCAGGTTGTAGAAGGCCCGGTCGTTGATGATGAGCTGAGCCAGCTCGAGGCAAAAGAGCGTCACGTCAATCAGCTCCAACGGATCAACGCCGGCGGTAGGATTGGCCGTGATGTTACGAATATTGTCCGCCCCGGCCCCGCGCGTATGCAGCCCAACGCTTTGAATGCGTCGCAAAACGGCCGGTGCGTTCTTCGGCTCGATCAAGCGCATCTGCAAGTTAGCCCGGGTGGTTATCTGCACGTAACCGCTCGTCAACTCCCTGGCGACGGCCGCGAGCTCCCGGAGCTGGAATGAGTTCAGAAAGCCGCCCGGAATCCGGAGCCGGGCCATGAATCCGTCGTGGCCGGGAGCGAGGTAGAAGAGCCCATGCCATTTGAATCGAAACAGCTCTTCTTTGTCCGGAGCGCGATTGGCAGCGGCATTCTCGACCAATTGGGGGTAGGCATCGAGTGGATGCAGCTCACGTTTGACCCGCTCTTCGAAGATGAGATCGTCCGGCGAGGCCGCGCCTCGATCAACCGGAGACGGTTCGACATCATCGAAGCGAATCCCGCGGGCGGCAACGCCGGCAAAAAAGCCGGTCAGATACCGGCGCTGGTCAAGCGTCAAAGGCGTCCCATTAATATCGTCGAGAGGAAGCGCTGGATTCATTTCAATACACGTCGCGTTGGTAGCGTTGTTCCCCCTTCAGCCGCGCGACCCAAGCGACGGCCTCCTCCGGGCTCTTGCCGCCCGCCTTTTCGGCTACCTGATGCAAGGCCATATCGACGTCTTTGGCCATGCGAGCCGCATCGCCGCAAACGTAGAAGTGCGCGCCTTCTTCCAACCACGCCCAAAGTTGGCCGGCGTGCTCCTCCATCCGATGCTGCACGTATAGCTTTTCCGCCTGGTCACGGGAGAAGGCCAAATCGAGCCGGGTCAGATGCCCTTCGGCCAGCCAAGCGGTCAGCTGTTCTTCATACAAAAAATCCGTCGTCCGCTTCTGATCGCCAAAGAAAAGCCAGTGTCTTCCGCGCGCTCCAGCGGCCTGTCGCTCTTCCAGAAAGCTGCGAAACGGGGCAATGCCAGTTCCCGGTCCTACCATGATCATTGGTGTGTCGGAGGAGGGCGGCAGTTTGAATCGGGGTGATGGCTGGACAAATACTTTGACGGATTCCGTGCCGCCGGCCGATCCGCGAGAAAGCGGAGGCAACCCCTTGCGCACGCGCCCATGGCTCTCGTAACGCAGCACATTGACGGTGAGATGCACCTCGCCAGGATGGGCGGAAGGTCCGGAGGCGATGCTGTAAAGGCGGGGGCCCAACCGTTTCAACCGCTGGCACAACAGTTCGAGCCCCAAGGGCTCTCCGGCCAAGTGCAACAGATCGATCCTCCTGCCCCACAGCCAATTCTTTAGTTCGGCCGGCTGGCCGGAATCAACAACATGGCCAACTCGGTCCTGGCACTCTCTCCGCCACGGCCGCCAGCAATTCCGGCGACGGCCGAGTGATATCGAGGTGCCGCGTTAACGCTTCCCGCAGCGACATATCTACCCCCGCGACCTTCACAACCTCCTCACCCGTCCGTTGCTCAACTGCCAGCACCTCATTAACAAGTTCCGGACAGTTCGCCGGCCAGACGCCCAAAGCATCTCCGGCCAGGTAGCTCAACCCGCTCCCTTCGAGCGAGAGTTCATAATGCCGCACTTCTTTGCCGGAGCCAGAGCGACTCAGCAGGAGATTTTTGACCAGCGGCGCCGGGAACGGTCGCTCCTTGGAAAACGCAGGGGCCACTCCGTTGGGGTGGGGCTCGGCCTTTCGGTGGCGCTCCGCCGGGCCGGCGCTGGCCACCTGCTTCGGCCCGGCATCAGGCTTCAGGACCGCACCTAATGCGGCCTCCGTCCAGGAGCGGGCAGCGGCTTCATAATCCAGATCGCAATCCACTCGCGGGACGAGCCGTTCGGCGCCCAGAGCTGCCAGCCGGCAGTCGAATTTTCGACCGGCACCGCAGAAATCGGAGTAGGTTCGATCGCCCAGGGCGAGCACGCCATACCGCAAGTGGGCCAGGGAGGTGGCGGCAGCGGAGCCCAGCCAGTCCCAGAAAGCCTGCGCGTTGTCGGGCATGTCGCCGTCGCCGTAGGTGCTGGAGACGATCAAGAGATGCCTTTCCGCTTGCCAATCGATTTTGGCATGATCAGACGCGTCCGTTACTGTCGCCTTGATCCCGCGTTTATTCGCCTCTTTCCCAATACGGCCAGCCAGATTCTGCGCCGTCCCAGTTTGGCTCCCAAAGAGGATCCGCAGCGAGATTTGCCCCGCCGGGCTTTCCCCGGCCGACCCAAGCGCAGCGGTCGCTGCAACGGATCCAGGCGAATTCAGTCGCGAATAGTAACCGGCCAGGAAGCCGTTCAGCCAAAGCCGCTGTTCAGCCGTGAACGGAGCGGTTTCGGGGATGAGAGGCAGAAGGTTCACGGTGCCTAGAAATTGAGACTGGCCTGGAGATAAACATAATTCGCATCGCTGGCCCCATGCGTTGGCGCGGACAAGCTCCGCGCGATGTAGTCCCCGACGAAGAAATGCCCGTAGCCAGCCTCCAGCTGCGCGAACCGCGTCACGGCATATCCCACGATCAGATCGAGTTCTGTCCCCAAAAAGTGACCGTAGTTAGGGTTGATGCCGTAGCCATTTCCAGCCGGCGTCGGCGTGACACCGCCCCGGGGGAGGCCGCCCACGTTGTAGAAGTTATCATGCGCGTCGGCTAACCAGAACCCATGCCCTTCCAGCGCCACGCTGACGCGGGGATGCGGTTTGAGCTGAAAAATACCGCGGACGTTGTGCAGGTTCTGGAGAGAGGCAAAATCCATGTATCCGTAGAACTTGTGGTTGGTGGGAAATAGATTTTCGAAGGTCTCATGCCGCCCGTCGGTGGGATTACTGTCGCCGGAGCCGAAAGCGTACTCCAATCCGAGACGAGGCGAAGCCCACGTTTGGGCGAAAGTGTAACCGCCCTGCGCCACCACCATGTATGCCTCATGATCAAGACGGGGCGAAGTGGCGCCCAAGCGTCGATCCTGGAAATCACCGAACTGATAGGCGGCATCGAGGAGGTAATCCCACGGACCCAATTCGCCTGGCTTTGACTTAAAGCGGAAGCCGACCGTATAGATGTCGCGGGCGCTGGGTTGGGGAAACTCGGGTCTGGGCTCCGCGGCGATTGCTTCGGAACTGGCGTTGCGCGCGAGCAAATAAAAATCGACCAAGTGCTTGGGAACGCGGCTGCTCGTTGCGTAAACGCCCGAGAACCAATCGTAATCGTTGTTGACATTAAACCGGCCGTCTTCCGGGATGACCACCCGGCTGGCGAAGAAGTCGGCGTTGAACCACGGGTTTTGCCACCTCAATTTGGCGGCGTCAAAGACGCGGCCAATGTTGTTCCAACCGAAAGCGCCGATGAGTCGTTCTTCCCCGTAAGACAGCTCCTGCCGCCCGATCTTGAGCGAGAGTGGGAATTCCTTGTGGTTCCCCAATATCATGTAAGCCTGATGCAAATCCACTGCGTCCGATTCGGGACCATCGCCGCGATAAGCCCTCGTCCCCGGCACCGCCGGCGCGTTTCCATAAGCAAACCGCTCATCGCTCTGCGCCCAGCTGCTCCTCCCCTCCACCAGCGCACCCCACCATTTGCTGGTATAGCCGACGCGATAGCGGATCCGCTCCAGCCAGTACTCGTTGTTGACGTCCGCCCCGTGATCCCGGAAATCCAACGACCCAACCGACCCCGGGATGGCAAAGCCTTCTCTTACTTCGTAGCGGAGACGAGCACTCCCGCCGAAATCCCATTGATTCATGTAAGGGTCATTCTTGCGCAGAGCTTCGTTCAAAAAGCCCGGGAACGGCGCCGGCGGAGGCGGGGGCGCATATTGCGCCGCGGTTTCCAGAACCAGGACGCCGGCCAGAGTGCCAATATAGATGACTTGCAAGGTTCGGTTCATGCAGGATTTGAGCTGCCAGATCTACGCGGGATTAATACAAGTGAAGTCGACCGAGGGAGACGTAAGTTTGCCGGGACGCGGTAGGCCGGGTTTGGCGGGATCTTTCGCGCCCGCTTTCTGATGAGCCCGCACCTCGAGGAATTCGATCAACTGCTCGCGCAGCACGTAGTAATCCGGGTGCTCGAGCACGGCCGCTCGTTCGCGTGGCCGGGGAAAATGCACTTCAAGGATGTCGCCGACCTCCGCCTCCGGCCCATTAGTCATCATGACGATTCGGTCGGCAAGAAAGAGGGCTTCATCGACGTCGTGGGTCACCATCAGCGCCGTTTTTTTGTCCCGGCGCCACAGGTCGATCAGGACCTGCTGCAGCTCCATTCGGGTAAGAGAATCCAGCATGCCAAAGGGCTCATCCAGAAGGAGCATCTTGGGAGACAAGGCAAAGGCCCGCGCAATGCCGATTCGTTGTCGCATGCCCTGGGAAAGCTCGCCGCTCTTTTTATTGAGGGCATCGGCCAAACCGACGATTGTCAGATAGTATTCGGCGATCTGGCGGCGCTCTTCCCGGCTGGCGGTGTAAAAAACCTGATCCACACCCAGCCGCACATTTTCAAGGGCGGTCAACCAGGGCAGGAGGCAGGGCGACTGAAAGACAATGCCACGGTCCGGGCCGGGGCCGACCAATTCCTTGCCGGCGAGAATAATGCCGCCGCTGGTGAAGGGGTTAAGCCCGGCGAGCATGGAAAGCACGGTGCTTTTGCCGCAGCCGGAATGCCCGATCAGGCAGACAAACTCCCCTTTCGCAATCGTGAGATTGAAGTCCTTCACGATCACAGTCGACCCGCGCGGCGTCGAATAGGACTTCGTCAAATTGTAGAGTTCGACGTAATGGCTCATGAGCCCACCTCGACCGTTTCCCGCTTCTCTTCGCGCCTTCGAACTGGACGGGAGTGGCGGCGCGGCAGCGACAGATCCTCCGGCGCGATGTCGGGCAAAGTCAGCTTGCGCGTGACGGTGGCGTGCCGCTCGCGGCGCGAATGCAACAGGAATTCGCTTACGTCGCGCCGCAGTTGTTTGAAATGCGGATCGTGATTCAGGGCTTTGCGATCACGCGGCCGAGGTATGCTCACGGCAAAGGACGGTCCCAAGGTCGCTTGCGGTCCTGCCGTTAGAGGAATGATTCGATCGGCGAGGTAGATGCCTTCATCGGGATCGTTGGTGATAAGCACCACCGTCATGTTGGTGGCCTGCCGGATGCGGCTGATCTCATCCTGGAGGGTGGCCCGCGTCAGGGCGTCCAAAGCGGAGAGGGGCTCATCCAGCAAAAGGATCTGTGGTTCCATCGCGAGGGCGCGTGCCAGGGCAACGCGCTGCCGCATTCCGCCCGAGAGTTCGCTCGGGCGCTTCTGGGCGGCGGTGGTTAAATTGACCAACTCCAGATAGCGGGCGGTGTGTTGGCTTTTCCTGGTGGAAGCCCAATTGGGGAATGCTTGGTCAACAGCCAGGTAGATATTCTCGAAGGCGCTCAGCCAGGGCAAAAGGGAGTAATTTTGAAAGACCACCCCTCGGTCCGGCCCAGGCGCGGCTATCTCGAGATCGTTGAGGCTGATGCAGCCGGCGTCAGGTTTGATCAATCCGGCCAGCAACGAGATCAGCGTCGTCTTGCCCGCCCCCGAATACCCGACCACAGCCACAAACTCGCCTTTGTCGATCGCCAGGTCGATATTGGACAGCACCGGGACCGCGGCGCCTGGGTAACGCTTGGAGAGCTGCTTGATTTCGAGAAAGGCCATAACGCTTAAGCGGTGCGGAAGCGGCGTTCGACGACGCTCATCAACCGGTCCAAAATGAATCCGACGATGCCAATCGTGGCGATGCAGAGGGATGATGTGTTCGTAAATGAGTGCGTTGTATTCCTGCCAGAGAGCCGCCCACGCCGGGACAGCCCGTCAACATCTCAGCGGCAACGATCACTAGCCAGGCGATGCCAGACTCAGCCGGAAGCCATTGAACATGTAGGGAAGGGTCGCGGGAATGAGCACCTTCATCAGAGTTACACGGCGGGAGAGTTTCAAGACGCGGGCGACATTCAGATAGTCCTGAGGCACCGCACGCACGCCGACGGCGGTGTTCAACACGGTCGGCCACATCGAGCAAAGCGCGATGGTGAACAAGGCTCCCAGTTCGGAAGCGTCCTTGCCGAAGCGCAGGAACAGCACCAACCCAAGCGGCAGCCAGGCAAGCGGCGAGACGGGCCGCAGCACTTGAATAATCGGATCAAAGGTCTTCGCAAAAAGCTGGGAGAGTCCCAGCAGAAAACCGATCGGCGTGCCGATGACGAGCGCGAGGACATAGCCTTTCGCCACCAACTGCAGCGAATACCAGGTAAACCGCAGAATGCCCTGGTCCATCTCGCCGCGTTTCGCGAACGGCTCCAAAATATATGTCTTGCTCGATTGCCACGTCTTCATGGGGGATGGGAGCTCCTTCGCCCAGGTGGAGCTCGAGAGCGTCCAGAGGCCCAAGACGGCAACAAAGCCGAGGAGCGGCAGCACGAGCCAATCGATCTTTTGCAGCCACGTTCGGTTCATCGCTATCCTTTCAAGTTGTGCACCGGGAAACTGCGGGCGTAAGTTTCCAGATCGGCGGCGGGATCGAAGATCAGGCCATCAAAAAGCGTTTCTTTGTCATTGTTCAGGCCACCGTGGGCATAGCCGATCTCCTTCATGGCCTCCTCGTAGAGGTCGGTCCGCATGACCTTCTTCGTAATCCCGTCATAGTCCGGCGGCGCACCGACCATGCCCCAGCGCCGGTATTGGGTGAGGAACCACTTGCAGTACTTCGGCTGCGGATAGTTGCAGTTGCGCTTGCTGAAATGCATCGCGTATTCATCCTGTTTCTTCCGCCCGTCTCCGTATTCATAGCGGCCCTGCAAACGGCCCAAAATCACGTTCTTGTCGCAGTTGATATAGGTCGCGCGCGAAACGATCTCGCATTGTTCCGGACGATTCTCGAGCTGATCGAGCCACACGCTGGCTTCGTGCAATGCCTTCAGGACCGCCTTGACGGTGCGCGGATTCTTGTCGGCAAAATCGGCCAGGAACGCGCAGACTTTCTCCGGGTGGTCTTTCCACATGTCCTGGGTGGAGACGGCGGTGAAGCCGATCCCGTCTGCAATCGAGCGAGCGTTCCAGGGCTCGCCGACGCAGAAGCCGTCCATTTTGCCGATCTTCATGTTGGCGACCATCTGGGCGGGCGGAACGACGATTAAGCTGACGTCCTTGTCCGGGTTAATGCCGCCAGCGGCGAGGTAATAACGCATCCACATGGCGTGAGTCCCAGGCGGAAAGGTCATCGCGAACGTCAGTGGCTCACCTAATTTGCGAGCCTTCTCCACCGCCAGCTTGAGGGCGCTGGGATTGTCCGAAACCTTGCCTCTCCATTCATTTTTCAGGGTGATGGCCTGGCCATTGCGATTGAGCAGCCACGGGATGACCATGGGCTTCTTCGGGGAGCCGGCCAGGCCCATGGTGGAGGCGATTGGCATCCCGATCAGCATGTGCGTCGCCTGGATGGTGCCGCTGCTGAGATTGTCCCGAATAGCCGCCCAGTTGGCTCCCTTTGTGACGGTGGACTGGATGCCATGCTTCTTGAAGAGACCCTTTTCATGGGCGATCACGATTGGGGAACAATCGGTCAGCGCGATCATGCCGAAATTGATCGCTGAGACCTCGGGACCCTCGGTAGCGTAGACGCCGCCGCTCCAATCGGCGGGCAACCCAGCCAGCAGGCCGGCCAGGGTTGCCCCACGCCGGATGAATCCGCGTCGGCTGACTTCAGGCAAACGTCGGTTGCGCTTCAATGGAAGATACGTGTTCATATGTCGATGGGTCCAGACGTGATGACGCCCGCCGGAACGTTTCGGACTGAAAGCACCGCTGGGCGACGGCACCCAACGAGGCGGCCGATTCACGGCACAGGCCGCTGTCACGCAGGTTGTTCACCAGCCAGGCGGCCTTATCGGGCGATGGTTCGTTCACTTGCTCGCCTGCAAAGATGCTGAATCCGGGAATGCGCGCTGCCGCGACTTCTCCGCAATTCAACACTCCACCGAAACTGGGACGCAGGGCCGCTTCGGTCGTGTTGAGGTAGCGCGGGGCGGCCAAGAGTCTCACGATCATGTCGGACTGCTCTGGATCGGCGCAAAACCGACCCGCCTCGATCAAAGCGGCAATCAAAGCCTCGTGTTCTTCCGCGCGCTTTTCGGCAAAGTCGCGGCGCACGAGCAAGATTTTTTCGGGATGGCGCGGAGCAATATCATGGCTCGTGGCCGCCAGCCACCCGGTTCGCGCGAGGACCGCGATAGAATTCCACGGTTCACCGACGCAGTAACCATCGAGGTTGCCCGCCTTCAGGTTGACAGGCATCTGCGGCGGCGGCACGACCACCAGGCGGGCCACTTTATCGAATGTGATCCCCAGACTTTGCAGCCAGCGGCGGAGAAGGAAGTAATGAGCGGAATAGAGAAAGGGAACTCCCAAAATCAGCGGCTCGTCCGCTTTGCGCAAGTAAGCCGCCAGAGAAGGGCTGTCGTTCACGCCACGGGCCAGCCAGTGCTTTGAAAGAGTAATCGCGTTGCCGTTTAAGTTGAGGACCAGGCCGGCGACCGTTTCGGTGCGCAGCCCGCCCAAGCCGAGGTTCATTGACAACGCTAAAGGAGCGAGCGCGTGCGCCGCTTCCAACTCGCCGTAAGAAAGCTTGTCCCGCAGGGTGGCCCAGCCGATCTCTCGGCTGAGCTGAACCTTGAGGCCGTGCTTGGCAAACAATCCTAGCTCCTCCGCCACGACCAGCGGCGCGCAGTCCGACAAAGGAACAAAACCCAGGCGGAGCGCCCGCCTGGTCGAGTGTTGCATTTTGGTCAAGCCGACACGTTCCATAAACTTCGCGAACCAGGGCACGCTTTTTGCATGCCAGCGCGTTCCAAGGAACCGAAATACCCGGTTCATTGTTTTCACGTCGGCTATGAATGGCGTTCATACACGGTCCGTCCCCCTGGACGGCAGACAACTTCGGGCCTTCGCTACTCTGGCCCGAACCGGCTCGTTTACCCGGGCGGCGCGCGAGTTACATCTTTCCCAATCAGCGGTCAGCCACTCGATGAAAGCGCTGGAGAACGAGGTAGGTTGTCGTCTTTTGGACAGGCTGGGCAAATCCGTGATTCTCACCCAGGCTGGGGAGCAGCTTCTCGCCCACACTGAAACCATCCTGAGTGAAATGGACTTGGCCCGCGCGCGCCTCGCCGAGTTAGGCAAGTGGGGGCACGGGCGGCTCAGAATTGGAACGAGTCTGACTGCATGCCAGTACATTTTGCCCGGGGTGCTCCGTGAGTTCAAAGAGAGCTTTCCCCAATGTGTGATTCACATCGAGACGGGCGACACGCCTCGGTTGCTCGAGCTCCTGGTTCAAAACCGGATCGACCTCGCCTTGTCTCTCGAACCCCGCACCAGTTGCCCATTCGAGTTTAAAGCCATCTTCGAAGACGAGCTTCTTTTCCATGTCAGTCCTCTGCATCCCTGGGCGATTGGGCGCAAGGTCGAGCGAAGAGACATCGCGCAGCAGCGCTTCATCTTTTATACCAAAACCAGCTACCTCTTTCAGATGATCGAGCAGTATTTCCTTCGGGAGAAGATCGTGCTGCCCACGTCGGTGGAGCTGGGCAACATGGAAGCCATCAAACAACTGGTGAAGCTCGGCCTCGGCGTGAGCATCCTCGCCCCTTGGGTGGCCCAGAGTGAACTAACGGACGGTTCTCTCGCCGCCCTCCCTCTCGGCAAAGCCAAGCTCAAGCGGCGCTGGGGGATTCTCCATCACAAGGACGCCCATCTCAACCTCCAGCAGGCCACGTTCATTGGCCTTTGCCGGGCCGTTGCCGAAACGTTTGGGGCGGCGGCACCCAAGAGCTAATGGCGGTTAGTCCGCCAGGACATAGACCTCGAGCGTCTTGGCGCTGTAACTGGAGGCATTCTGGGCGAAGGTCCAATCCGGATGCGTCCCGGAGTAATTGCCGATGCCAAGATCGATGCCATGTCCGCCGGCAATGTTGCCCCACCCATTAAACGCAAACAGCGTCTGACCGGCCGCAGCATTGTGCACCTGCATGGAACCGTAGCCCACATCATCCGGCCGGACGGTATCGCCCCAGTCATAGAGCGAGCTGCTGGCATTGGGCACGGCTGCCTGGTTCGGCTCGCCGTAATTCCCTGCCCAGAATTCAAGCCAACCACCAGCCAGGCCTTCCCCAGTGACCATGCCGGCCACGCTCGATTGCACATTCATATTCGTAACAGCTTGCTGAAAAAACGCGCCGCTGGGCGCCGTGGGAACTCCGATCTTGGTCGCGTCCTGGGTGAAGGCGTCCATTGAGACCCAGACATATTCCGGTGGACCTCCAGGCGTCTGCAGTTCGAGATAGTAAGCGATCCGGCTGAAACGAGTCAGGTTGCCGTGCGTGTCCACATCGTAGAGAACACCCGGGTCGTTGTATTGAGCGCGGTTGGGCAATTCCACCGAGTAGACCAGGGTATAGTCAGCGGCTTCGGGAACTTGGGCAGCAGCCAGTCCCTCGACGTAAACCGGCGTGACCGTTTGGTTGGTGTCCATCCGGACATACGTCGACGACGCACTATCATAAGGATGGCCATTCCTGAGCCACTGCAGAAACGTCTTCGTTCCGATTCGCCGCGGCACGTGCAGCTTGACCCCCATGCCGTCCGCGTAGGTTCGGGTGAATTCCGTGGTCCCTTTGCTGGCCCCATTCGTCCCAGGTGGTTCGGCGACGACGGAACCGGGCCGAATCGTGTCGCTCGATCTAATCGTGAGGAGGCGCGGGCGCTGCAAATCGCCGCCCTTCGGCACGCGGTGGAGATAAAGAACCACTCCACCTGGGTAAGTGGCAGGCGGCGTGAACGTAGTTGAACCGGCGTTAAGGCGGACGGAGCCACGGCCGACGGTGGTGGAGGGATCGGGCGCGAACCATTCATATTCATAGAGCCCGGCGGCCGTTTGGACGATGAAGTTGCTACGGGCCGCGGGCTGCCACACGAGGTATTCCTGCCCTGCCTGGTAGAGGGCATAAGTCGTGGAGCTGACGGTGGCGGAGGGCGTCGTCTGCAACAGATCCATCCGATTGGCGAAGCGGACCGTATCGCCGGTCGCGCGGCGCAGTTTCTGATCCGGCAGGGCCCATCCAATCTCGGGACAGACCAGCATGCCCGAATCCATGTGCACGTAGTTGTATCCGCGGAGGAAGCATTTCCAGACGTACTGCCAGCCGCCGGTTGAGGGCAGCCAGATATGGTCGGTATCCATCAACCACGGCTTGGGGGCGTTGATATAAGGGTCGGGCTCGCGGTTCTTCAACGTGGCGCCGGGCGCGATCCAATCGGCGTTGTCGGCGGCGAAGATCAGGTCGTTGGCCTCGGAGTAGAAACTGGAATAGATGACGGGATGCTGCTTCGGCTTGGTCGCTTCGTAGGTATGGATTGTATCAATGACATGGGAGATAAAGTTGCTCGAATAAGGCTGCGGCTCGTTGGCTGGTTCGAAGAGGACATTGTCGAAGCCATTGAGCGTGTCGACGAATTTGCGAATGTAGTTGTCGTAAATGGGCACCATCCCAGGCTCGTTCAAGGTGAACACATCGGAACCCTTCGTGACCCCGCCGTTGACGTTGTTAGCGGCGTTGTACGGACTCCAGTGGAAATTCGTGCCGGAAATGGGCTCGATGGCTTCAAACAACATCGCCATGACGTAAATTCCCTGGCTCGAAGCCATCGCCACCCGGTTGCTGAGGCGATTGAAGAAAAACGGGTTATGCCGGTTCAAGTCGAACTTGAGCTTGCCGTCGTTGGCCAATCCCGGGCCGGTGCGCACGAAGGGCAACGGGGAAACGTCACCCCACCCCCCGACGGGACACTCGAGATAGGTGACCTGGAGCGACTCCAAGTTCCAAAGTCGGAAGAAATTAGCTCCGTCGTTCGAGAGCCGGTCCAAGTAGTCTCGGAAATTCAAACTGGAGACGGCGCTCAATTCCTGGAAGTTGTTCCAAGTGTGCCAGCCGCTTAAATAAACGGCCTTGCCTTGGGCATTGAGGAAATACCGGCTATTAGCGGGAGCCCACAAGGGATCTGCAAACGCATCTAAACTGGCCAAGGCCGTTACGACTGTATACAACATCTTTCTGATCATACATCGGTTCTCGATCACGCCGATTTCGCCACGACTCCAAGCAACCGTTGGCCCCCCTCCCGAACGGTCGACGCTTCCGCACGACAGGCTCCGTATCCTATCACGTTGGCCACAGATGCGCTCGTGTCAAGTCACTCCCTCCTAACCCTTGATTGACTTCGCGCCTGGCTCCCATGGCATGCCTGGCACGCTCCTTCGACAAGCCCGTACGCAAGGGTGAACGTGTGTCTGGCGAGTCTTTGGAGCAACAGCCTGGTTCGCACGGCGACAGGCTCCATTTCGTTCGTCCCTGGTTCGACGTTGGTTCGACGTTGGTTCGACGTTGGTTCGACCGGCGGCGGAGCAGAGTCGAAGCAAGGACGCTCCCGGGACGAACGTGCCGAGAAAAGACGGACGCAGGCCGAAGCAGGTGAATCGTCAGCGCGAAGCAGGAAGCAAGGTCAGTGAAGACGCTCCGGGATCAGGCCCCGGGACGGCGGCGGCCGAGGAGGCCATCCCACAAGGTGTGGAATTTTACCACGGAATAAAGGTCGGCGCGTCCGGCATTGAAGCCAAGTTCTTCGATGTGCCGGGCCACTCCTGGCATATGAGCGGCGCCCCACGGGATGATCACGGCCTGGTTGTGGGCGAGTTCACGCTGAATTTCGTCAACTAAATGCCGGTTGCGCAGTGTCAACAGGTCATCCCAAAGCCGCTCGACCAGGGCGGGGTTTTGCGTCTTGGTGACGAACAAAGGCAGGGTCTCGGCGGTAAGACCTTTGCTGTGAACCAGAATGACCAGATTGAGGAATTCGATGGTGCTGGGTGAAAAAGCCTCGACATCCAAATCGGCCGGCCGGACGCGGGCAGTGGTGGGGGTGAACTTCTCCTGTTGCTCAGCGAGACCGAGAGAACCGGCCATTCGTTCGTAACTCAAGTGATGCTTTAAGAGGCTCTTACGATCGCTGACGCCTTCGAGCAACACGGTGGCATTCGTATCAAAAGACTGCGAAACGCGGCGGTAGAAGTCAGCCTCGGCGATGTGCATCATTGGCACGAGTCGAATCGATTTGCCATCGGCGCGGGAATACGTTCGGGCACGGACGGAAAAGCCCGTTCGATCCACCTTGACGAAGCCGGCGCTGAAGTGGTCGACCGCCAGGACGCCACAGCCGGCGAGGTAACCAAGCAAACCGGGCAGAACGAGGAAGAGGTTGAGGCCTACAAAAGCGAGCAGGCGCCAGGCGCTGAACAGCCGATCCTGGAGAGTTTCCTCCGCAACCAGTTGCCAACCAGCTTTCAAGCGACTCCGGAAAGCCCCTGCGACCGTCACGCCGACGGCCAGTTGCAGCACGGAAATGATCAAGCCAACCAACTGGATCCGGCTGAAGTGGTAAATTGAAATCGGAATGACGGCCAGGCCGGCAACGAAATTGAAGAGCACAACGACTCCAAACCAACGCGGGATTGCGGGAATGGCGCCCCACAGCAGGTAAAGCAAGCAGGACAAGCCCAGCACCGCAAAGGAAATAACGCCACGGACGGGCCTAACGGCATGGAAGTCCAGCCACAGCCCGAGCGCGTCATCTACCACCGAGACGAGGCTGTCCACCAGGAATAGAAGCAAATAAAGGCTGAGCAAAGCAGCCAGACTCTTCTTCACGCCCCCTATTCTGCCACAGCCTTGGTGAGGGGAACAATTTTCTTCGACCCATTGACCGGGCCGATTCGCCCGCTGGATCCTGTTGCCGGATCCGAAAGAACGAGGGAAGCCTCTGCCTGGTTGCGACTTGGAGGTCAGGCCGATCGCGGGGCGATGGCTCTTGATCCTGGTGGGGGCCCTGGAGCTAAGATTCGATCAGACGCAAGTATTTGAACTCGGCTCTAAAGCCTTCGCCTTTAGGGCTGCAGGCATAGAGCCCGGTGTGGAGCCCGGCCTGCTCGGGCGCATGCCAGTGAGCCACCCGAACCAGCTTCCACTCGGCCTGATCCACTGGCTTATATTCGACGGTGAGGTTGAGGCCGCGCTTGCTGAGGCGCCATTCGATCTCTTTGCCGATCGACGGGCAATCCTGGAGCGACCAATCGGAGAAGCCGTGGGTGGTGAGGACTGCCCCGAGTTGAGCTGGACCGTGTTGTTCGTGCTCGACGGACGCCTTGAGCCAATAGGAGGCATCGGCGCGCAGCATCAAGCCCGCCTGATCATATTGGTGCACGGGATGGAAGGCGACGGTCGTGCTCAAAACGAAGTCGCCCTTGACGGGCATGCCGAGGAAGTGGCCGCTATCAACCCGGAAGCCATAATGGGTGTGCTGCCAGAAATCCGTGGTGGCATCGGGTTCGAGGACCAACCCAGCGGTCGGGTCCAATCGCCAACGGCGCGGGGGATTCAGCCAGGTCAGCCTTGGATCGATTGGCGGCTGGCGGAAGTCCAGGATCATGGGGTGGCCGGCCGACGCCGGGAAAGGGTGTGGATGCTAATCCCTTTCAGGAGTGAAGAGACGCTTGGGAGCGTCGCGCCGCAATTCGACATGCGAATCGGCAAAAGTGGCATTGGCGCGGCCCTTTTTGCCTTTAGGGCCGGCGACGCCGCGGTCGGTTTGGGCGCTACGCTCGTTGCCACCGCTATGCCGGTAGCAGACATTGGCGGTGGGTTCGTTATCGGCGTAGAGGCAGGCATCCCATCCGTCAGTATCGGCGTAGAGGATGGTGCTGGCTGGATCCATGAGATGGCGGGAGCCAACGTCCCGTCGGCCGGCATTGATATAGGCGTTTTGGGCATAAGCCAGGTAGCCCCAGACGCCGCCTTCGCGCATTCCACTGTGAATGCGTTCAGACGATTGGGCCTTTTGTAGACTCGATGGACAAATGAAGACACCTTTGCCGGAGACATTGGTCTTGCTGCCGAGATACGGCTGGAGCTGGCGATACCATATGAACCCCTCATTTTCGATCCAGCCGATCGGGAACACCTGATAATCGTCGTCATACATGATCGCGGCCATGGCCAATTGTCGCACGTTGCTCTGGCACTTGGCCGAGCGCCCCTTGTCGCGGGCCCGGGCGAGAGTTGGCAAGAGCAAGCTGGCCAGGATCGCGATAATGGCAATCACAACCAGCAGCTCGATGAGCGTGAACCCTGCAGTTGCTCTGCGAAACAGCGATGTTTTCAATCGGTCAGCTCCGGGCACGAACTGTGCCGCTAAGCCTACTCGTTCCGGAAACGCTTGAAAGCCTATTGCCGTCGCGGCGGCGAGCACTGGGAGCACCCGGACGCGGCGGACCCGGACGAGGCTGTCCGGGCAGCGTCAGTTCGTTCGTGATTTCCTGTAGAACCTGGAACACAGTGAAGCGACCGAGGGTCCGCGCCGGCCCGCCGCCGGAGGCGGCAGCCGTTACTGCTTGCTGTTTCGACCGGCCACGTCCACCCTGCAAAAGAGAAAGGAGACATGTTTTATGGCATTTCGCGATACGATGCTTGCCCAGCCACGCCCGGCCCGCGTCCGCTCGATTCCATTTCCGCGCCGAGAAAGGTACTTTCCTTCGCCGGGCGATTGGCGGGACGAAGTGCTTTACTTTCTCCTGCCCGATCGGTTTAGCGACGGGAAGGAAGCGACTCGCCCATTGCTGGACCGGGGCAATCTGCCCGGGGCGCGTCCGGCGGGGTTTCGTTTTGATCGGTGGGCCGAGTCGGGTGGGGAGCGGTGGCAAGGAGGAACGATCCAGGGCATTCGAAGCAAGCTGGATTACCTGAAAGGGCTGGGTGTCACGACCGTTTGGGTTGGACCCGTCTTGAAGCAGCGGCGGCATCTGAACACGTTTCACGGCTATGCCATTCAGGACTTTTTGGATGTCGATCCGCGATTTGGGTCGCGCCAGGACCTGGCCGATCTGGTCCAAGCGGCCCACGCGAAGGGTCTGCGGATCATTTTGGACGTCGTCTTCAATCATTCCGGGTGCAATTGGGTTTATGCGAATGGGGAGCGCCAGCCTCCCTTCAAGCCGTTCCCGGATTTCTACCAGAAGGGTGATTGGTTTGACGGCGATGGCAACCGCGTCGCGGCACTCGGGGCAGGCGCCGTCGAAACGGGGGTGTGGCCGGAAGAATTGCAGCAAGATGACTACTACACTCGAGCGGGCACAGGCAACCTGGGGGCGGGCAGCCTGGAGGATCCCCATGCCGAATTCCGGCGGACCGACTTTATCGATCTGCGCGACTTCAATTTCGACGGGACGGAGCTCCTCAACGACCTGGCCGACTGCTACAAATACTGGATTGCCTTGCTCGATTGCGACGGTTTCCGACTCGATACGCTCAAGCATGTCTCGCCCGAAACTGGGCGTAATTTCTGCGGCGCAATCCTGGAATTCGCGGCCAACCTGGGCAAAGCGGATTTCTTCCTGGTGGGCGAGGTCGCGGGATCGGACGACGATGCGGCCCGCTACCGGGAGGTTCTGGGACGCAACCTGAGCGCGACCCTCGATATTGGTGGTATTCGCCGGACACTGCATTCGGTGGCGAAGGGACTGATCCCCCCGGAAGCCTATCTGAGCTTTGTCCGCGTTTGGGAAGACGCGCTTGGTTCGCATCGGGAATCGGGGCAACGGCATGTGTCGGTGCTGGACGATCATGATCATGTTTCGGGGGACAAGGTGCGTTTCTCGAGCGATGCGGCTTCGCCCCAGCAAGTGGTCGCGGGCGTGGCCCTGCAACTATTCTCGCTTGGGATTCCATGCATCTACTACGGCACGGAACAGTCGTTGGCCGGGCCCGAGAAAGCGCTACGCGATCAGTTTCTGCCGGACTACAACCGCGGGGACCCACCGCCAGATAAGTACCTTCGCGAAGCGATGTTTGGCCCAGAGCATCCTTTGGCCAACGGCCAGGCTGCTTTCGGGGGCGCCGGGTCCGTGACAGACCCGGGCCTGCCTGGGTTCGGGCCTTTTGGAACCAGCGGTCAGCATTGCTTCGACGCGCAATCCCCCGCTTATCTGCGAATCCAAGCGTTGGCAGAGGTGCGGAAGCGCTTTCCGGTGCTGCGCAGCGGCCGGCAATATCAGCGGCCGATCTCGAATTTCCAGGCGCCGTTTGCCCTGCCGGGAGCGGGCGAGATCATTGCCTGGTCGCGGCTGTTGGCCGACGAAGAAGCGCTTTGCATCGTCAATGGCCATGGCACCGCCGCGCGCGGGGGAGACATCCTCGTCGATGCAAGGCTGAATAGCGGCGCCAATGCCATCTTCGAAGTGGTCGCCAACACCCAGCAAGCTGCGACGCCTGGCTTTGCCCGAAGTCAGCGGGTTGGACAACGCTTGCCGGTGCAGGTCCGGAATGGTAACGCGTTTGTGGAGATCCGGGATGTTGGGCCGTCCGAGGTGATCGTGCTGGTGAACCGGCCGTGAGGACTTCTTCGGTTTTAAGTCAGATCAAGAGCAGGATCGATATCAGGATGACGCCCTGAGAACCCCCCCCGCGAAATTGGGCTCAGCTTAATCTGCTCTTGCTCTTGATGTCGCCATCGCTCGGCCGCAAGTTGACGATGGTCAATGCAAACCCGCGTGGCCGGTGCCAAAACCATACGCCTAGAAGCGGCCGCGCCTTCCCCGAGCGATGAGCGCCGGCCGCAGCGTCATTGGGTATCTGAATATATGATAAGAGTATCTTCCACTGTTGGCCAGCGTCGTCAGCTTACTGCCTGTGGCAGCCGCCAACCTGTTCGCCGAAAACGCCGTAATCCTCGGAAGACTTCGAAGACAACATCGACAGCGTGTCGCATGTGGATTGTAGCGGCCCGCGCATTCCGGACAACGTTACTTTTCAGCAGTATGCCAAAGGAGGCGATGATGACGGCAACGTGACGCACGGAAACAAACGCCCAAATGGATCTCGACCGCGGAAGGCTGGTGCCTGACTTTGCGGATCACGCTCTCGACGAGGCGTCAGCAAAAAATCCGAAGCGATCAAAGACGGACGTCGCCCGATATGTGCTGCGATTCGATGTTGTCTTTCCCGGCGGCACCAGCTGGATGAACGAGCAGGTGTTTCTGGGCACGCACAACGACCAATTGAATACGCCTTCGGGCCCGAATGGAGGCAAGCGCACCATGTCCCTGGCGCTCGACTTGATCCAGGGGATGGAGGAAGACGGCCCGGTGGTGCTTCGAATTTCCGATAACTTCGGCGCAACCGAGCAGCCATTTGTCGGTCCGCTTACGGTCTACATCGATAACATCCGGCTGGTGGATACGTATGCGTCCGGGGCCAAGCCGGTCACGACCCTCCTGCAGAGTTTCGAAGATCCCGGCAATCCGGTCGGCGGCGTGGCGGATTTCACCGGTTGGGGGGAACTCCCCGGACGACTTACAGTCAATACACCAAAGCGGCAGCCGATGACATCCGTGTCACCGAAGGCAGCCATGCTCTCAAGGTCGACTTTTCCGGCGCGGGGGATTGGCAGGCTGACTTTACCATCCCCTTCAAGGACGAAGCTCGCCGAAATCCTCAAGCTGGATCAACTGGTCGATGAGCGGCTGCTGCCGGCGGAATTAGAGCGCCGCACGTTGCGCTTCTTGACCTCATCTATCCGGACCGGGACGAAGAGGGCAAACCCGCTCAAGCCGTGACCGGGTTTGACACGCTGGCAGCCGCCTCTCCCCGCGAGCCTGCTCGCCGAGACGCTCCCACCGGGCAGGTGGAAACTGTCTCCATCACCCTGGACCAGCTGACTTGGTCCGATACGGCCGAAGGGGCTCCGCTATGGTCGTGGAAGGGCAAGGTGATCGGGCCAATGGCAATACTCTCTACTTCGATAACTTCCGGCTGATCGATACGGGCGCCACGGCCACTTCGACCGCCGATCTGGAAGATCACCAGGGTGCAATTCGTGCGCAGACCAACCGGATCACCTTGAGCTGGAATTCGGCGGCGGGAAAGACCTACGCGATCGATTTTACCGAAAACCCGGGTTCCTGGCCCACGGTGCTCGCGCCCAGTGTCCAAGGCAGTGCGGGTAGCACGACTTACCGGGCGCTGTCCCGAATGGCGCGCGCGGCTTCCCGCGCGTCCGGCCGACCAACTGAACAAGGGCTTGATAGAGACCGCACCCAGCGGTCGGTGCCATTCACGCGGATGCGCTGCCCGTCGTTGGACGACGGGTGGCCTTCGCGACGCCCACGACGGCTGGCAGACCACATTCACGGGCAACGACGGCGCCATGGGTCATTCGTCCGCCCGGCTCCGTGACCGGGCCAGGCTTTACCGTCCACACGGGCGCGCTCGGGAGTCCTCCCGGCGTCGAGCGCGAACGCTCATTTGGCTGTCGCTTTGAGCCCTGCGATGGCCAGCAGCAACAAGCCAAGGAATCCGATTTGAGCAAGGCGCAGCGGTTGGCCAAACAGGAAGCGGCTGCGCGATGGCTGCACCAAAGACGCCGATGCCGACCCAAATGGGATGTTTTTGTGCCGATGGGCAACTCTCGCGCACGGCCAGGGCCAATAAGACCATACTGCCGGCAACGGCGCCGCCGACGAGGAGAGAGGGAAGTAGTGCTCGAAAAGCCGTCGGTGGCTTGCCAACAGCCCAATGCTTCCATCAATCCGGCCACGATTAAGAATAACCAAGACATAACGATGATCTCCATCGCGTCGTCTTGTCTTAACCGAGTACGGCGCACCTCGTCCGGATGGTTGCGCGGCAATATAGCGCTGCCAAGCGAGAGCGCAAATGGCTGCCTCAGGGGCGCTTGATTGGTTGCTGAACGCGATCCACCCGCCTCGCCTGCAGGGGACGCCCTTTCCGACCGGCCGAATCGTCTTCAAACGCAGCGTTAACCGCAGAGCGTGGGTGGGGACGAACTGGCCAAGCGAGCTTCCGCGCCGACCAAGTCGGACATCTTGCAGACCTGGTTATAAAAGTCCTCCTCGACCAGGCCAAGGAGCGTTGCTCCGTAACTGAGGCAATGGGCATCGCTGATGACTTCGCCGTAGTTGATCAACGGAATCATGTAAGCAACCGCCAGCGGCAGCAGGTCAGGACAGGTCCGGAGCAACGGGCGAAGGTAAAGGGTCCGGCCATCGAGCTGGGTGTTGCGCCAGTCGATATCTGGTTGGGCGAACTGATGCAGGGCCATTGCCCCAAACTCGAAGACGAGACGAACCGGGTGGCGGACAACATCGGCATCGTGAAGGAGCGCCTCGAGTTTGTCGGCGGTGAGCGGAGCGTATTTCTGATGGGCCACGACCGCTTGCGCCACGAGGTGGTCGCAGAGACTCTGCTGACCGAGGTGTTCCAATTCAACGGCACTCAACCGGCGGATTTCATCGGCTCGAGTCAGCATAATCAGGGTCAATGAGCCATGGAGCGCCCGGAAGGCCGGGCGCGCCGTGACCGAGCCACTATTTCGAATAACGCTTCTGGAATTCCTGGCGCTCCTTTTCGCGCTGGGCTTTCTCTTCCGGAGTCATTTTGTTGATGTACCACTGGTGATTGGATTGGTTGAGCGTGTCGTCGAGGAGCTTCTCGAGTTTTTCCGCCGCTTCCTTCTTTTTCGGATCGGTGGAGTTTTTGTTCTTTTCGATCAACTCCTGCAATTCGGGGATATAATGGGAGTAGAAGTGTTTGGCGACTTCATAGGTGCCGTGCCAGTGGGTGATATCGGGGCCCATCATTGAGACACCATGTCGGGCGCGGCGGCCTTCGTGATGCCAGATTTCATACCAGGTGAAATCAATCGGGTTGCTGAACTGCGCCGGGCTGAGGAGCGGCTTGGCGGCCTGGTAAAGGGCCAGGCCGGGCTTGGCGAATTTCTCGTGATAGAGGTCGATCAAGCCGTCATATTGCTGGTAGAAAGCGTCCGTGAAATTCTGGTTATGGCAACTGGAGCAGACGTCGACCATGTTCGTGCGTCGTGTTAGCCAGGGAACATCTTTGGTGACGAGGCCGAGCTTGGCATCCGAAACCTCGGGCCGCACCGAGATTTCAGGGCGGTTGTTCCAGGAGATGCGCAAGCCGACGTCGTGGGTGACGCGCTGGTTCTTCGTCGCGCTCATATGACAGGTCGCGCAGGTCGGCGCGGCGGAATAATCCTCGCCGACGATCCATTTGGCGCTGTTCAAGTTCATCTTGTCGACGTTGGCGCGGTAGGCGATGCCATGTTTGGATTCATTATAGATCTCGATCTGGGGATGGTCCGGGCCCATGTGGCACTTGCCGCAGGTATCGGGGGTGCGCGCCTGGGCCGCCGAGAAGTCGTGGCGCGCGTGGCAGGCAGCGCAGGAGCCTTCGCTCCCGTCCGGGTTGATCCGACCGATGCCCGTATTGGGCCAACTGGCCGGATCGGGTTTATGGTTCGGCCCGATCTTCACCTCCGTGCCGTGGCACTGCCAGCAGCCATTGACAGCCGCGGCGGACACTCCATTTGGGGACATGACCGTCTTGAAGCCCTTGTTCCCTTCGACGATTTCGGCGAGGACATTGTCGAGCGAGCCAAGAATCCGGCCGGCTTTGGCGTGATGGGATGAGTTGAACTCCGTCACCTCTCCTTCGTGGCAGCGGCCGCAGTCCTTGGGCGTGACGATGGTCGAAATGATTTGGCCGTAGTGTTCAAAGGCGTCGACGTCGTTGGTTAGGGCCATGTGGCATTCGTAGCAGCCGACGTTGCCGCGATAATGTTTGCTTGATCCCCATTGCTGGTAGATAGCGGCGCTCTCCTTCTTGTGGCACTCGGCGCAGGCTTTGCTTTGGGGCGAGACTTCCTTGAGGGTGAATCCAGCCTGGGCGGAGAGGATGGCCGCCAGCAGGACGCTCGTGCATAGTAAAACTTCTTTGGAGCTACTTTTCATAGGATTCTCAAGCTTGTTTGGTGGTTGGGGAGAGATCGGGATTGGCGCGGAGCGAACCGTTCATGATGGGAATGGCCACGTGGAGCATCCAGCTGAACATCAGGGTGCCTGTCGCCCAGATGCCAAGGCAGACGAGCGTCTCATTCAAGGTCGGCAGGTATTCCACGACCTGCCCGAGGCACGACGGCACGAAACCGGGAATAATCAAGCCCATGCCCTTCTCGATCCAGATGCCGACGAAGCAAGTGACGCAAGCAAGGTTTAACCAGCGGATGCCCCGACTGAGCGGAGTGATGAGCAACACCAAGCCAACGCAGTTCAGCGTGATCGCAGTCCAAATCCAAGGCACGAGGCCGGAGTGGCCATGCAAGCCAAAGAAGAGATACTGCGCCGAAGCGGCATGCTGTGTGGGGTAGTAAAACTCGGTGAAGAGTTCGCAGGCGAGCAGGAACATGTTGATGATCATCGCAACGGTCATGATCATGCGCAGAGTGAAAATGGGCTGATCTCCGATGAAATAGTTGGTGGTCCGGCGAATGAGCTGGAAGGTCAGAATCATCAAGCCGGGACCAGCCACGAAAGCAGATGCCAAGAAGCGCGAAGGGACGAGGGGATGATGCCAGTAACTCCGGCCGGCCAGGCCGACGTAGAGGAAAGCGGTCACGGTGTGAATGCTCACCGCCCAGGCGATGGAAAGGAACACAAAGGGGATATAGAAGCGTTTCGTCGGCTTGCGGCCACAGTAGCGACAGTAGAGCAGATAACCCGCGATATGGAGGTTGAGCAGCAGATAGCCGTTCAGCACGATCACGTCCCACGACAAGATCGATCCGGGGAAATTGAAAATGCCGAACGGGGGAATCATGTGATGGAAACGATCCGGGTGACCGAGATCGACCGTGACGAAAAGCAGGCACATGACGATGACGGCGATGGCAAGCAGTTCGCCAAACAGCACGACTTCGTGCATGTGCTCCTTTTTGTAGATGTAGGCGGGAATGACGAGCATGACCGCCGCGGCCGCGACGCCGACCAGAAAGGTGAAGTTGGCGATATACGCGCCCCAGCTGACCTGATTGGTCATTCCGGTCGTCTGGAGCCCATCGACGAACTGGCGGCACCAGGCATGGAGACCGACGAGGGCGAGGCCGGTGAGCACGGACATCCACACGTAATACTTCCGGTTGCCTTGAAAGGAGAGGCGCCAGACGCGGAAGAGAAAAGTGACGTAGTCCCTCATTTGTCGAAGAAGTAGTAGAAGCGCGGCTGAGTGCCGACATCCTCCTTTAAGATGTAAACGCGCTTGTTGTTCAGGATGTAGTTAATCTCACTGTTGGGGTCGAGCAGGTTGCCAAAGACACGGGCCCCAGTCGGACAAACCTCCAGGCATGCGGGATACTTTCCCTGCCGCGTCCGATGGAGGCAGAAGGTGCACTTCTCCACGACGCCTTTGGGGCGAATGCGGTTGCTGAGGTAACCCTGATTCAAATTGATGGCCTCCCTGGTCAAGGTCGGCTTCTTGTAGTTGAAACGGCGGGCATCGTAGGGACAGGCCGCCATGCAATATCGACAGCCGATGCACCAGTTGTAGTCCACCACCACCACCCCGTCCCGCTCCTGCCACGTGGCCTGGACCGGACACACCTTGGTGCAGGGAGATTGCCGGCACTGGTGGCACTGCACCGGCATATAGTATTTATCCGGCTGCGGGACGGCCGCCGGTTCGTAGTAAACATTGGACGTCTCCAGATTGATCGCGCCCTTGTTCATTTCGAGAACGCGGATGTAAGACATCTCGATATCATCGGGGTCCTCGCGCGACTGGTTATTCTCCCGCAGACAGGCATGCGCGCATTTGCGGCAGCCAATGCAGCGGGTCAGATTCAGGGCGTAGGCAAACTCGACGCCATCGAGTGGCTTGGCGTCGCGAAGGTCCGGGCGGACTCCGTAGGCTTTCTCGGCTTTGTCCGCCAGGGCGGCCATGATTCGATTCAACTCCTCCGGCTTCAGCTCGCGATAGTGCTTCTGCAGCAAATCATCGAGCGAGATGGCCCCGCTCTCCAACTCCAGCAAGGGCTGCAGCGCGGCCATCAAGCCGGCCACCCCGACCATGGAAGCCGCCGCGCCTTTCAGGAAGGTGCGCCGGTTCATCGGACGGTAAACCTGCTCGATCGTTTTCGGGCTGACTTCGTTTGGTGAATCGTGGCTCATGGTCAATGAGGCGCGGACGGATGCCCTGCTGTCCCAGTCGGCGGCGGATTGGCGGCGCGACTTGGATAACGCAGCGGCGGCAGGGGCTGCATCGCCTTGAACTTCGGACTGTGCGGGTCATGGCACTGAATGCAGCGCAGCTTCGTCTTCTCTCCCAGGTCCGCTTTCCAGAATCCGTTCTCGCGCCCATGCACGCCCGCCAGCCAGTCGCGATAGATTGTTCCGTGACACTTGGCGCAGAGCTTGACCACGTCGGCCTGCGCGATTTCGGCCCCGTCGTAATCCACAAAGGCATTACGATTGACCGGATGATGACAGTTCAGGCAAAAGCGATTGTTGCCATGGTCGAGGACGATATTTTTGTGTTCGTTGAATGAACGATCGTCGTAGTGCCAACGCGCCGGGAAGAGCTTGTGGCATTCCATGCAGTTGTAGGTCCAGCCGGCCTTGACCAGATCGAGCCCTTTGGTCGCGCGGGGCGGTTTTTTGTCGAGGTGAGTATCAGAAGCGAGGCCGACCGGCGGCTGCTTCGCCAGAGGACGGGCAACCTTCGGCAGCGGTGGCAGAGGGCTGTCTGCCACCGGCATGTTCGCGCGCGGCCGACCGGAATCGGTTGGTTCTTCAGCCAGCACTCCGCGAAGAAGCAGGGCCAGGAAAACCGATGTGGCCGCCCAGGCCCCGGCCATCGCCGCCCGCTTCGCCGTGGCTTTGTTGATGCGCATTTTGGAAGTCCGCGTGCTTCTCTCCGGTTCACCCGCAGAGGTCAAAAACTGAACACAGCTTGGACATAACCCCAATCGGCGTCGTGAGAGCCGCCCATCTTCGCAAACGTGTCGTCGACGTAAGTGCCGGTGAAAAAGTGGCCGTAACCTCCCTGGACCTGGAAGTAAGGGCGGATTTGGCAGGTAGCCACCAGATCGATCTCGTGACCGGCGAAACTGCCGTTGCCAGGGTGAAGCCCGTAGCCACCCGCGGTTCGCGGGGCTTGATTGACCTGGTAAAAGAAGTCGCTCGTCGTCGCCAGCCAGAACGCATTGTAAGTCAGAGCGAGCGACAGGTTCTTGACCGGGACAATGCTGGCCTTGAGATAAGGGTCGATCAGGTTCTGCCAGGCCAACAAATCCATCGCGCCATAAAATTTGTGATTGGTTGGATACAGGTTCACGAACGTATGGTGGTCCTGGTCCGTGGGATCGTTGTCGCCGGAGGCATGGTCCAACCCAAGCGCGAGACGCGGTTTCATCTGGGCTTGGACAAAGGTGTAACCGCCTTCGAGGTGAGCCGCGTAGGCCAATTGATCCAGCCGTTTGCCCGCAACAACGCCCGCGGTGCCCGGTGCATATTCAAAGTCGCCGAATTGGCCGGCGAATTCGCCATTGAGATCCCACCCGTTCAATTGGCCGGGAAGCGTTTGGAAACGCGCCCCAACCGTGTAAATGTCCCGGGGCGAGTTCCCCTTGACGGCCGTTGTGACGGCCTTGGGCGAGCGCACGCCGGCGTTATCCGCCAGCACATAGAATTGCAGTTCGGTCCGCGGGCAAACACTCCGGGTCGAAGCGTAGAGCCCGGAGAACCAGTCCCGCCAGTTTGGCGCGTCGAAACGATCGTCGTCCGGCAGCACGACGCGGCCGGCGAACACGTCGACCCAAAACCCATTCTGTTCGTAGCGCAGCTTGGCCGCGTCGAAAGCGCGCCCGATATTGTCCCAATCAAAGGCGCCAATCAGGCGCTCGTCTCCATAGGACAGCTCCTGTCGCCCGACCTTTACACTGAGAGGAACATCCGACCCGCCGCCTAACTTGACGAAGCCCTGGTGCAAATCGGCCGGCCCATCCGATTGTGGATTGGGATTCCGCCGGTCTCCGGTGGACGAGCTATTCTGCCCTTCGCCATAAAACTGAAGCCAGTCCGCCGGCGCGTATCCGAGATGGAGTCGGGTGCGGAGCAGGAGAAAATCGTTTTCGCTATGAGGGCTGTTGGCGCGAAAGTCCACGGCGGTCGGACCGCCACCCGGGACGGCAAAATAAGACTGCGAAACATAGCGAGGACGGAACTGGCCTCCTAAATCCATCGGGCCGAAAACGGAGTCCTGACTTCGGAGCCAATCATTCAAGAGTCCGGCACTGGCGGCAGGCGGGGCGGAAGGAGCGGGCGCCGCGGTCGCATGGGTCGCCGACATTTGCGCTGTCGCCTGGCAGGCTGCCAAGGTGCAAGCGGCCACCATGTTGGCGAGCGGCTGCCAGCGCCGCGGGAGCTTGATCAAAGCCGGGTGGAAAAGGCGGCCCGGCGTCCTGGCTCTCAAAACAGAAGCGGCCGTGCCGATTCCAAAACTACCTGCACAACCGTTCCGAAGGAGAGCCAGGGGCTTTTCTGTTTGCATCTGCGTGCGACCTTAGCGCAGAGCCGTTCGGAAAAATTGAGGTAGATCAAAGAATCCAAAATTGAAATCACGGCCGCGGCCGGCAACGGCGCCATCAGCTCTGAGCCGCGGTCGGCGCAGAGGCAGTGCCATTCCGATTGGGCCCGGCGCCCAAAGCCGCCTGCAATTGTGCGGTGCGCTCCAGGATTTTCTGCTCCAAGTCACGGGTTTGGGCTTCGATCTCCCGGGCGAGGCGCCATTTTTCGCATAGGGCATGCGCCATTTGTTGGACTTCAATATTGTCGAAGGGCTTTTTCAACATCAGAAGGCTGTCGAGCCGGCCCAACTGTCGCACGATATCTTCCCAGTGGTAATCCGAGTAGGCCGTGCAAATGACGATCTGCAATTCCGGGCACGCTCGCCAGATTTGGACGGCCGTTTCGACGCCGTCCCACCCCGGAGGCATGCGCACATCCACAAACGCAAGCGCGTAGGGGCGGCCTTCGAGAACCGACTTTTCCACCAGTTTGAGACCTTCTTGTCCCTGAAAAGCGGACTCCACCTCAAAGGTCATGATCGGGCGGGAAGGGACCAGGTCCTCAAAGAGTGTCGCCTCCAAAACGTCCACCGCCGGGTTAGGGCATTTGCCCGCGGAGAGGATTTTGCGGTAGTCATTATGGATGATGGGATTGTCGTCGATGATGAGAATGCGATAGGGGGCATTTGTGTTCAAAGGAATCCTCAGGCTGGCTGTTCCATCATGACTTCCTCGGCGGCGACACGGGTGGCGTTGGCTACCGGCAGTTCGAGGGAAAAGGCCGCCCCGTGGCCAACGCCGTCGCTCTGGGCAGTCAGGCTGCCGCCCATTTCCTTGGCAGCATTTGCCCCGCTATGGAGCCCGAAGCCGTGGCCATCTTTCTTGGTGGTAAAGCCGTGGTTGAAAATCTGAATGAGGTTTTCCGGGGCGATCCCGATGCCGTTGTCCGCGATAATGATTCTGACCCGGCCGGCAGGCGCGGGGCCCAGTTGGATGGTCAGGCGCTTGGGCTTCGCCGTTTGGCCTTCCAAAGCGTATTTGGCGTTTTGGAGCAGGTTGATGAGGATCTGGAGCACCTTGTGACGGTCAGCACAAACGGCCGGGGTAGCCGGATCAATCTGGCGCGATACCTCGATTCGATGTCGCTCGAACGCAGCTGAGTTAAGGCGCAAGGCATCTTCGACCAACTCCGCCGCGGAGAGGTTTTCATAGGCCCCTGATACCTTGGCGTAACTCTGCTGCATGGCGACAATTTCTTTAATATGGCTGACGTGCTGGCCGACCTCGTTCATTTCTCTGACCAATTCGGCGTTCTCAGCGGTCAATTCGGCGGCGACCGAGCAGAGATACTGCGGGAGAACCTTGCCTTTGGGATGATGTGTCAGAAAATCGACCAAGCCTCCATTGGGATTGGCCAACAGATCGGCGGCGCGTTGGAGTCGGGTCACCTTGGACTGACGGAGCCGATCACTCACGAAAGTGGCGGAAACATTGACGCTATTCAGGACGTTGCCGACATTGTGCAACACGCCGGTGGCCACTTCGGCCATACCCGCCTGGCGCGATTGTTCCACCAGGCGACGGTTGAGCATGGCCAACTCTTCGGCCCGCGCCTTCTGCTCTGTCACATCCTGAAAAATGCCGCGGATGGCCATAGGCCGTTCGTTCTCGACCAGCACAAGTCCGCTTTCGCGCATCCAGACAATTCGGCCGTCGGCGGCGAGCATGCGATACTCGCGACTGTATGGGTCGCGCCGGGAAATCATTTGCTGGCAGCTTTGCAGCACACGCCCCGCATCCTGAGGATGCAATTTGAGATGCCAGAACTGAGTTTTCGCCATCCAGTCCTCCGGCTTGTAGCCAAGGAGCCTTTCACTTTGACGGCTGACGAAAGTGAACTGGGACATGTCCGGGGTGCTCTCCCAGACAATACCGTCAATCGAATGAATCAACGCATCCAACTGCCGCCCCGATCGTTTCAGAGCGGCATCCTGAAATTGGATCTGCGCCAACATTTGATTGAAGGCCAAGGTAAAGACACCAATTTCATCCGTCCCGAATTCCTCCGCGCGCAAAGAGAAATCCTTTTCGTCTGCAATTTTGTGAGCGGTGGCGCAGAGCTGCAGGATGGGGGTGGAGATGGCGCGCTGCAACCGGGAGGAAAGCCAAAGCGCAAACAGGCTGGAGGCCACCAAGACTCCAAAGACAATGCCGACGTACTGGCCAATGCGGACATAGAGTTGGCGCATGTCCCATACGATCAGCACGGTCCCGATCGGCTGGTTCTTCAGCTGCACTTTGCGGTAGAGGAGCAGATGGCTGGCTTGAAACGTATGCGTCTCGTCGTCTGGCGGAGCCATCGGAAGAGGAAAAAGGCGAGCCGCCAGCCGCTGATACGTCGCGAAGACTTTGTTGTCCTCGTCGAAAATCGCCGCGGCCGCAACGTGCGGCTCATGGCGCAGTTCGTTGAGCATTTCCCGCGCAACCGCCGGATCGCCAAAGGACAGGGCGCCGGTGCTCAGATTGGCCAGGATTTTCGCCTGGGCCGAGACTTCACGAACGATCGCTTGCCGGAAATTGAGCGTTTCATAGGCCACGAGCACCAACCCGGCCAAGCCAAGGGCCGTGGACGTCGTCAGCAAAGTCAACCACAAGAGTTTGCGTTTAAACGACAGGTTGTGGAGGAAGTTCATGGCGCTGGCCGCTTGCTCGAAATCACTCGGACCGCTACTCCCAGCAGTTTTGCCCCTAAATTGAGCCCCGTCCGATCGGCGGCCATGGCATTGATCTCAAAGCGCACCCGCTCCTTGATGACAACAAAATTGATCATGCCGCCCGACTCCAGAAATTGATCGGCCTCGCCCACCGTCAGGACCGGCCGTCCACGCAAGTCTTGAAGCAGCGCGGGTTGCTGGTCCTTGATCGATCGCGCGACGAAGAGAACCTGACAGTCGATGCCGAGGGTGCCTGGGGTGTAGCGCCGGATGACCACCGATCGGCCGCCGACGGTTTGATGGGCAAAAGCCTCGTCGAGAACCGAACCAAAAGGATCCTCCCCAATCACTCCCACGACAAAAGGGGCGGCGTTACCGGAGAACGCCTGGTCGGGCCACTCGACAAATTTGGTGAAGTTGAGGAGGAACATCGCCTTGAGCGAATACTCGCTGGCCCCCCCTAATCTATCGGCGGCCGCGCACCGCGGCAGCCAGCTTGCCCCAGCCAGCAGCACTAGCGTCATCCAACCGATGCCCCGGACGGCGCAGCAGAACGGGCGGAGCGAAAAAATGATGCTTAGAATCGCCACGTCAGTTTGCCGTAGACGCTGGGGCTCACCTCGGTGACCTGGGTCGAAATGAACGTCGGATTAAACTCCCGGTGGGAACCGGCCAGACTTTGTCCCACCAACGCTAATTCCAATCCTTGGGTCGGGCGCCACGCCAGGCGGAGATCGAGAGTCGCGTAACTGGGGATTTGGGGATCGAAACTGCGGATGCCAGGAACGGTGGCAGTGGAGGAATCGAACTGGTCGGCATAGCGGAGCCATAGATCAAATTCGACATGGCGTCCGAGATCCATGCTGGAACGAAGCGACGCCTGATATGCGGGGCTGGCAAAGTCGGGTTTGCGGCTCTCGTTCGCCAAGTGGTCACGAGTTTCGCGCAGGCTCTCGGCCAGGACGGTCAATTGGCCATAGATCCGCCACCATTCCGCGGCCTGCCAGGTGGCGGCCAGTTCCCCGCCGTAGGTTCGGCCGCTGGCCGTGTTACTAAAGAAGCTTTCAGAATGGACGTAGTCGGGAAGATGACTCAGGTCCAGAATGGTGTCGGTGCTGCGCAGATCATCGTAGTCATTCAGAAAGGTGGCTAAATCCAAGGTCAATTGCGGATGCACCTGAATGCGATAACCCAACTCATAAGCGACGAGCGTTTCGGATTTGAACTCGGTATTGCCGCTGACCGAGACCAATGTCGGCAAGGGGTTGAGCGCGTTGGGCGGAACGATTGCCAGAGCGACATTCGCTTCGTTCTCAAAGAGCGATGGCGTCCTGACAGCCCGGGCCACCGCCGCCCAGACGGTCTGTTTGGACGTCGGGGTCCAGGAGAGCCGGGCGCCCGGTTCAAATTCAAAGCCGGTGTAATCGTTGTGCTCCACCTTGCTGCCCACGGTCAACCGCAGCCGATCCGGCACGAGCTTGATTTCGTCCTGGCCGAAGAAGTTGGCGATCTGGTCGACGCGTGTGGCATGACTAAAGGTCACTTCCGAACTGTCGCTGACATGAGAATGATTGACACGATAACCGCCGCCCCAGACGACCTCATTTCGTTCGCCAATCCCGACGCGATGGCGGAGATCCAGATCGTAGGTATCGCGGGTTTCCTTTAAGAGGGCCATCTTCAGCTGCTCACGATCGTAGTAGGCCTGGGCATTGAGGTCGGACTCTTCCGAGAATTGGTGGGTCCATCGGCCGAGCACATTGCCGCCGCCTTGGTCCCAGCGCGAGTCTCGTGCTGAATTATAGCCATCCAGCGGAGGGGGTGTTCCAAAACTGGGCAAGGTGACCTGGGGCGATGTCTGGTCCATGCTCATTCCGTAGAGGTCTCCTTGGAGGGTGAATCGGTCGGACGTCGAGGGATCCCAATCGAGCCGAAAGCCGCCTTGGCCTTTCCACCAGGCGTCATTGGCCGTCCCATCGTCGACCAGATGCGAACGGTCCCATCTGTCGTATTTGCCGTAGAGGCGGAAGAACGTGTTGGTGCTGAGCTGGCCACCGTAACGGAAGCCGCCGAAGCCCAAGTCGTCGGAGCCACCGCCGCCTGAGAGCAGAAAGCCTTGGGTTTCGCGGGCCGGTTTGCTGACAATGTTAATGACGCCATTGACCGCGTTCGCGCCCCAGATGGTGCCACCCGGACCGCGGATGACCTCAATTCGATCGAGATCTTCCAGCATGGTGTCTTGGGCTTGCCAAAGCGTTCCAGAAAAGAGAGGGGTATAGACGCTGCGTCCATCCATCAGTACCAACAGTTTCTGGGCAAAGGTGTCATTGAATCCACGGACGCTGACGGCATATTGGGCGCTGTCCACGCGGCCCACCTGCACTCCTGGCGCTAAACGCAAAGCCTCCGGTAACGTCAACGCGCCCGATCGCCGAATGTCGTCCGCGGAGATCACCGTGACAGCCGCCGCGACCGTGTTGAGGTTTTCGGATTTCTTCGAAACCGAGGTCACTTTCACCGCGCTCAACTCCTCCAAACTCAGCCCATTGAGCGCAGCCAATTCGGCTGATTGAGCGGGCGTATTCGCGTCCTTGGCGACCAGGTGGACGCTTCCAGCCAGACAAAGCAGCCATTGGTTCAGCCTCAGTTTAAGGAACTTCGCTTTCACGGGTTGGATGTGGAGGGGGTTGAATGAGGCCGCTTTGAGAAGGGGGTGAGGGACAAAGCGGCAGGGGCGATTGGCCGAGGAGTTTGCCGGAGCGAGCGCGAGGACAGCCGCTGCCGCTGACTCAGCATGCTGCGTGAACCGCCCCGAGAGTGACCGTCATTCCCAGATCCCATACGCCCTTCGCCCTCTGGGACCTTAGGTTAAGTTAGATTGACTGACTTTTAGACGCCGGATGGCCCAGATTGTCTAATCCAGCGGTTCGAGTCGTAGCAACCGTGATGCCAGCCCGCCCGAACCTGCATTCTTTTGCCCACACGGGCGCCGAGCTTGTCCAGCAGCACCGGGTGTCGAGCCAGACTGCAGCGGCAGCAAACGGCAAGCGCGCCGACATCGGGATCGCCTTCCTCACCTCGTCGCAACCTCGGTGGTGCGGATGCGGACGCGCGTGGCCGGTCCCAACTGACCCATCGCAGCCCCAGCTTCTGGTTTCCCGGCGATACTTCCACCGCTCTTGTCCGGTTTTCACAACCGCGGGTAACATAAGGCAGTGAACGAAAGCCCGGATCTGCAGTTGCTGACCGAATTCGCGCTCCGAAAAGCGGAAGCGCCTTTCGCGGAATTGGTCCAGCGCTATCTCAACCTGGTCCATTCCGCAGCTCTGCGGCTGGTAGCAGACCGACACCTGGCGGAGGACGTCAGCCAAAGTGTCTTTGTGGCCCTGGCCCAACAAGCGCCTCGCGTTGTCGATCGACTTCACGCTGGCGCACCGTTATCCGGTTGGTTGCACCTGACTACCCGCCATCTGGCTGCAAAGGCCGTCCGCACCGAAGTCAGGCGCCGCGAACGCGAGCAAGTCGCCTCTGTGATGCAAACCCAAAACACAAAAGCTGACGCCGCTTGGGAGCACCTCGCTCCGCATCTGGATCATGCCTTGGCCGACCTTTCCGAGTCGGACCGTCATGCGCTCTTGCTCCGATTCTTTGAGGGTCGAACCGCCCGCCAGATTGGGGAACGCCTCGGCCTGAGCGAAGAAGCGGCCCAAAAGCGCGTGGGACGTGCGCTTGAGCGAATGCGCGAACGCTTCGCTCTGCGAGGTGTCACGGTCTCAGTGGCCACGATGACGACACTTCTCGGAAGCTACGCAGTCCAGGGCGCCCCAGCTGCCTTGGCCGCGGGCGTGACCACGGCGGCAGTGGCGGCGAGCCTCATCCCTGCCGTTCCCGCCGCGGCCGCGGCCTGGTCGGCTAACCTACCAACCTTCTTGACGATGACGAAACTCCAAAGCTCCGTTTTAGCCGGTGTGATCCTGGCAACGGCCGTGCCTCTGACCATGCAGTATCGCCTCTTGAAGGAAGTGCAAGCCGGGCAGAGGCGGCCCCCGCCCAGCATCGAAGCCATTCCACCGGCGACACTCTTCCCTGCCATCGACAAGACCGCCGCCGAAGCCGAAGAAATGGACAAGCTGCGCCGCGAGATTGAAGCGGTGCGGGCCCAACTCGCCGCGCGGCCCCCGGGTCCCGCCCGACCCGCCCTCGAGAACGAACGCGCCGGGCCGACTCTACTTCGCGTGGGACAGCAAGTTCCTTTTAGCGACCTGCCATATGCCGGCACCAGCACGCCCGCGGCCGCGGCTCAATCGTTCTATGCCCTGCAACGCGAAGCCGACCTCGACGGTTTTCTGGCCATGAACCTCGAAAAGCCCCACCCGGAGGACATTCGGATGCTCGCCATCCAAGAGCGGCGCGAAGAAATGATGGCCCAACTGAAAGCCGAAATGCTCCCGCTTCAAAGCGTTGAACTCGTCGCGCAAAGACCGATTTCGGAAAACCGAACCCAGCTCGTCCTGCGCGAATACCGCACCGACGGCACGGTCACCAATACCTTGAACCTGGGCCGCACCGCGCGCGGTTGGCGGCTGACGCTGTGACGGGATGAAACGCTTTCAATTGGCTTTTATCGCGCTCTGGCTGAGCGGAGCGGCCTGGCTTTTCCTTTCCCAACGGACCGACCTCGAAAAGCTTCGACCGGCGGGCAGAGCGCGCAGGGCGATGACCAACAGCGCCTCGACTCCCGTCTCCCGGACAGGGCCAGCAATCGAGTCTCGCGCGCCCTCTTCCGAATTGCTGCGATTGCGTGGCGAAGTGGGAGTGCTGCGCCGCGAACTTGCCTTGACCGGGGCGACGGACAGCGACGACGATACGCAGCGCACTAATGACTGGCTCGCCGTCTACAGTGGCTTTAAGCCCTCGGAACTGCCCGGCTTCCGCTACTACCGCCAACTGACCGACGTCGGGTTTGCCACGCCCGAAGCAGCGTTGCAGAGTTTTCAATATGCCGCGGGCCATCAGCAAGAGGAGCCCCCCACCAATACGCGCATGAAGGACTTCTGGGACGTGCCGGATGATTTCGACCAGGAGCCCGGTTACAATATCCACCTCGGCGAAGGCTTCTACGGGGGGATTGGCTATCGGGTCGCCGGCCAGGAATTCCTTGCTACCAACGTGGTCCGTTTGACCATCGATTATGAGAAAGAAGACGGCAGTTCCTATCGCCGCGACAAGATTCTCGTTCAAACCAATGGCCGTTGGCGAATGAAGCCCCAGGCCGTCACCCGAGCCGAGCCCAATCGGTCGAATGGCTCAAATCTGGACCGATAGCCAGGCCAGACTCCCGGCCTCGCCCGCCTTTCAGCGCGCCGGGCCAGCTTGCCGCCCGGAGCGGTGAAGGGAGGGAAGCGGCAAGCAGCTGGTCTCGCGGCAACGGAAGCCGAATCATTTCCGGTTCTTCCAGATCTGCTCGACCACGATGCGGCCTTTGTCCCCAATCACGTCCACGCCCACCTTTTCCATCTCCGCTCGAATGCGCTCCATCAGTTGCGCTCGCTCCGACTCCGGGAGCTGGGAAGGATCGCCCAGTTCCCGATCGAGGGCGGCGCCACGTTGCCGAAGGGCAGTGTTAAGGGCGCGTGCTTCGGCGTCGGGCAAATCAACTCCGCCCTGCTTGGCGAAGGCCTGCAACTCGGAAACAAGCCGATTTTCGGTCTCGATTTTCTCCTGTTGCTCCCTGCGTTGATCCTCTTCCGAAACAGCTTCCTGCAGTTCGGCGGCACGATCCGCGCCCTGCCGCGCACGAAAGCGATCGAGAACGCGGTTCTTCAGTCTCGGGCGTTCCATGCGGACGCCGGCGGGAACGTCGTCCAGGCCGATGTCGCTCTGGTTGAACCCGACCTCTCGGGCCGCGGCCGCAATTGGCGGAACTCGTCCTCGCTTCTGGCCGGCGGCAGGTGCTGGAGGACGTAGTTGGCTTCCATTGATTCCCTCGCCTCGTATTCCGCCAGGCCAGCCGCTCCCAGGAGCTGTTCCAGTTCCTGGCGGTGTCGCTGGCGGAGTTCCAGAAACTCGGCTCGTTCGCCCGGTTCGCTGGCCAGGCCGCGGAGGCCCGTCAAGCCGAGCCGCTCCTGGGCCTGGACCTCAGCGACCTGGCGGCTCAGCAATGTTTCGAGTGCGTTGCGCTGCGCAGCCGGCAGCCAATCGGTGCCGCGGTACAGTTCGATGAACTCGCGGCGGAACGCGGCTCCCTCCATCTGGACCAGGCCGGCCAACGCTTGCTCCAAAGCGGATCTTTGCCGCCTCATTTCGGCGACCCATTGCAGCTGTTCTTCCGGACGCGCCTCATCCCGCCAGTACCGTCCCGTCTTCACCCGCGCCTCCTCCGGCCCTTCGACCTGCTTTTGCAGTTTCCGCCCCAAAGCTGCGAGAGTGAAGAGCCGGACGGTTTCTTCCGGGCAGCCGGAGTCCCGCAAGAGCTGGACGAAGGCAGGATGGTCCCCGGCATGCAAGGCGGCCCAAGGGCTGGGATAGCGGCTGACCTCGACGCGACCCGGCGTGGCAGGGGGAGAACCGGCCAGGTCGCGGTGGATGACGGTCCGGATGGGAGCGGGAATAGTCACGGGCGCGCGGCGCGAGCGCTTCGACCAGACGATCCAGCCCGCGGCGATCAGCGTCGCCGCCATGGTGATCAACAGTAACTTCATCATACCTGCTTCCCCATCATCAATTTCTTCGCCGGGGCCGTGAACCCAAGGCGCACGTCACTTGCTGATAATCTCCCACCAAGCGCCATCGCGTCGCGCCAGGCGGAAGCCATTCGTTCCCAACAAATCAACAAAGGATGTCTTCATTCGGTTGACCAACTGGTTCAATGCGTCGCGCCGCTCTGCCGGGCTGAGGCGATCGTCGCCGATGACCCGCTCATGCTCGGCAATCGCTTCCCACTTCCATCGCCAGGCGCGCTCGGCGGCATCACCTGTCAAACCGTAAGTGTCGGCCGCCTCTTGCGCGCTGGTGAACGTTAAATCGGATGTCCTCAAGACTGCCGCGGCCCGCTCCGCCCCAAGAACCGCGCCCAACTCCCGCTCTCGATCGCGTTGCTGCTCGAGCGTTAAAGCAGGCGCCAGCAAATTGGAATCCTTCGACAACAGCACCTTGGCAAACTCATCCCGGGAGAGATCGCAATACCGCGTTTGCGCGCGGAGCAAAGCGCCTCGTGGATGCTCGCGAATGCGGTACTCTTCCAACTGTTCAGGAGTCATGATGCCGCGAAGGGCGGCGACCTTGCGATCCAACTGCCGGTCCTGGTCGACCCAAGTGGTTCGAGTCTGAGCGCGGTTATTTTCCTCTTGGCGAAGTGTCTCGATGATCGCGGCGGCGCGCTGGGCCACATCTGGCGGCAGCCAGGCCAGCCGCAGAGTCTCAAAGTCGGGTTGGCACGTAACCACATTGAGCGCGTCCTGCACCCGAGCGTCGGGGCCGAACAAGCTGACCAGCACCGCCCGGCACTCGGCCAGGACGTCCGCCAATTCCGTCGCCTGCTCGGGCGGGATCTGGCCCAAAGGAAGACGCTTCTGCCAATAGGGCAGATTGACTCCCGCCCGATCCCATATCTCACGAAGCCGGGGCAAAAAGAGGCGGTAGATCTCCAGGCTGACGGCGTCGCGGATCAGCTGTTCCGGGGCGCCGCTGGCGCGAAGATTGGCAATGAACTGGCGGTAGTCGCTCGACTCGATCTCCGCCCAAACAAGGTTGGAATTGGTCGACATTCGGGGGACAGTCGCGGGTGGAGCGGTTGCAGGTCCAAACTGCACGACCACACGCGGCGCCGGCGCCGGTGCATACAAAACGAGTGGGACAAGGACCAACCCCGCCATGACAAGGGTACTCAAAGCAGCCCATTTCTTGGTGGTCATAAGAACGATCAGCAAATCCGCCAGGCCGCCGGCAGTTCCGACCGTAGCGGCGCTCGCGGCGGTCGAATGCGCCACAACGCTGGCTGCCAAACCCGCCGGAGCGGTCAGGACCGAGTAGAAGCCCAGCGCCGCCGTCAGGGCCCCGGTCGAGCCAGCGACGCCGCGCCGGCCGAGGATGGAGCGAAGACGCTCCACCGCCCGGGTGACGCGTTTTTGAGCCGCTTCCTCGCTCCAGCGGAAGCGGTCGCCAATTTGGCGGGCGCTTTTGCGTTCAAAGAAGCGCAGGAGGATGACATCGCGGTCGGCATGAGTCAGCGCGCCGAGCGCCTCATCCAAATGAGGCTCCAGTTGTTCCCAGAGAGATTGCGCATCCGCAGTATTTAGGTTCATCGCGACCGCCTTGTGTTCTCGGGAGCGGCGCCGCACTTCCGTTCGAACCAGGCTGGACGCCTGGTGGCGGGCGGTGGCATGCAGCCAACCGGAAAGGGAAGCGCAATCGCGCAGCCTCGCCGCGCGCTGCGCCAGGACGACGAAGACCGCCTGCGTGACATCCTCGGCCAAATGATGATCGACCACCATCCGCACCGCCGCGGAGTAGACCAGGTGGATGTGGCGGGCCACCAACTCGGCGAAGGCTCCCTCCGCCTTCGTTTCGACGTAGCGCCGCAGCAACTCTTGATCGGTCTCCTCGCTCACAATCCAAAGGTAGCCGCCGGACGGATAATCGGACATGGGGAAATTGCCTTGGGCCATCCTTGCTCCATCGCGAACCAACACCTACTTTCAGGAGCGTGAATTGCCCGAACGGATCGCAACGCTTTGTCGCTGACTTGTGCCCGGCATGCGGTCTCTGCTGCAACGGCGCGCTCTTTGCCGATGTCGAGTTGTCTCGCAAAGACGCCCCCGACGCCCTGCAATCCTCCGGGCTCACCCTGCAGCGCAAGCGCGGCAAATTGGCCTTCATTCAACCTTGTGCCTGCTTCGACGGCCAGCTCTGCCAGATTTACGCCCAACGCCCCACCCGCTGCCGGACCTTTGTTTGCGGCACTCTCCATCGAGTCCAAGACGGAACGCTGACCGCCGCCGCCGCCCTGAAACTGATCCGTCAGACGCGGGCCCAAGTTCAAGTCGTGCTCGATTTGTTGCGAGCGCTGGGTGACACGGCCGAAGAGTTGCCGCTCAGCCGGCGCTACAGCCGCCTGATGGCCGAACCGATCGATCTCGGCGGGGATGAAGATCGAGTCGAAACGCGCGCCCGTTTGATGCTGGAAGTGGCTCGTTTGATGAAACGCCTCCAACAGGACTTCCTCGCTTGACGGACAGTCGGTTTGTCTTGTCCCCTCCCGGTCGACGCGCTTACGGTGCCCAACGTGAACGCGCGAATTTTCCTGGCCATTGGCGTGGCGGCCGCCTTCGGAATGGCCGCCAACGCAGAAGAGCAACCATCCCGTTCCGAGCCGCCAACGGTGCCAGACGACTTTCCCAGATTCATCGTTCCCGGCTGGGAAAGGCAACTGAGCCTGCTCCGGGAGCTCTTCTGGTTGCACTATCAGCCGGCCGGTCCTTTGATCCCGCTTTGGGACGAATGGATGCCGATGTCAACGCTCTGGCCGGGGCGGGGAAGCGGCCATGACTTGGGGCAAATGCAGCGGCGCTGGGCGCAAGCCCTGGGCAGTCGGTCGATCGATGCAGAGGGTTATGTCGAGACGCAACAACATGACGGCTTGGCCCACGCCGGCGGTTGGCCGTTTCCACTCTGGACCCAGGCCAAAGGGATCGGGTGGCATTTTCGCGGCACGGGCGTAACTGGCTACGATGCCCCTCTCTCCACCCCGGCAGGTTGGTCGTGGGCGCACAGCCAGGATGGAGGAGTGACCGCAAAAGGTTGGGCTCTCGCATTGACGGCGCCGGCGGCGACTCTGCAAACGCCAGCCTTCACCATCGCGGCCAAAACCGCTCCCTGGCTGCGTCTCAACTGGTGGGCATCCGGCCTGGATGGCGCTAATTGCTATGTGGAATGGACGACGGCGGAGCGCACCAACTTCAACTCGGATTGCCGCTTTTACTTCTCGCCTCCACCAACCCCGTCGCGCGACGTCGCCGCCTCATCACCGGAACGGCGGACTATGATCCCGGTGTATCGCTCGCCCGCATGGACAGGGACGATCACTGGTTTGCGCATCGCCTTGAACAACGACGGCCCAGCCCAGGTTACGATCAAATCCTTTCACACCGCCTGTGACACGCGTCATCCCATCAACAACCTCAACTTCATTCGGGCCGTGAGGGACTACGTGGCCTGGACCGGCGATCTGGCCTTTCTGCGAGAGCAGATCGCCCGGGTGAGGACGGCCATGCGCTTCACGATGCGGGAATTCGATACGCGCCAACGCAAGTGTATTTACACGACGTGGCCCGGCCACGAGGGGCGGAGCGGAGTCCGGCGAACGGGCGACGGAGCGAAACAGATCGTTCCCGGCGAGGGCATCGGCGGCAACTACTGGGATCTGCTGCCCTTTGGCGGAGAAGACGCGCTCGCGACCATTTACTACTACGATACCCTTCTCGACCTCGCCACGGTTGAGCAGCAGATTCGGGCTCATCCGGAATGGGGCGTCTCCAGAAGCGCTGATGCTTTCGATCCCGACGATCTGCGCCGCCACGCTCATGAGGTCCGGGATTACAGCAGGAGCCGCTTTTGGAACCCAGCAACCGGTCGATTTGGGACCGTCGACCTGGACGGAGTTATGCATGACTACGGCTGGACTTTCCTCAACAACGAGGCCGTCTACTATGGCCTGGCCACCTCCCTTCAAGCGCGCAGCATTCGTGACTGGATCAGCGGCCGGCGACTGGTGGAAGGCGACACTTCCACCGGCGAGGATATTTATCACTGGCGGTTCGGCCCGCGCGCCAGCACGCGACGCAACTTGGACTACTATTTCTGGGGCTGGTCCAATCCGGAGAGCATCCCGTGGGGTTACCAGGTGCAGGACGGCGGCGGCGTTTTGGGCTTTTCCTATCACGACCTGATGTGCCGACTGGCCGTAGACGGTCCCGATGACACCTGGGAACGACTGCAAAAGATTCTGACGTGGTTCGCTGAGACCGAGGCCGAAGGCGGCTATCGCGCGTATTACGCGAAGGACCCGTCGCGCGGGACCATGCAAGGCGGCAACGTGCCAGGCGGCCTTGGACTCGACCGCGAATTCTTCGAAAGCATTCTTGTCCCTCAGGTGATGCTTTACGGGTTTCTCGGTTTCACGCCGACGCTGACGGGCTTTCAGCTCCAGCCGAAGTTGCCGTCCCGTTGGCCCGAACTCACCGTGACGCGGGTGCACTTGCGAGACATGGTCATGGATGTGACCGCCCACCAGGACGGCCGGGTCGTGATTCGATCGGAAAGCGATAGCCGACAGGCCGTAGAAATCGAACTGTTCGCAGGCGGGTGGCAAGTCAAGGAGCGGCCCGCCCAGGTCGTCGCTAACCGCGTCACCTTGGTCCTGCCGAAAGGACAGACGGAGTTTGTCCCGCTCCTTCCTTGAGCGCGATCAATCGCTTCGCGGGCGGCCCGCCCAAGGGTCGGCCGGCGGCATGCGACATTACCTTTGCCTGTGCGTTGCGAAGCGGGTATTAGTCAACCTATGCCCAAGAAGATCCTGATCGTCACCGACGACGCCGGCGAGTCATTCGAAATCCTATACGCCCAGCATCGCTTCCGCGAGGCGGGATATCAGCCCGTTATCGCCGCCACCCAAAAGAAGCGCCTCAATGCCGTCATTCACGACTTCTATCCCGGCTGGAACACTTACATCGAAAAGCCCGGTTATCTGATCGAGAGTGACATCACCTTCGCTCAAGTCCGTCCCAAGGATTACGAAGCAATTCTGCTGATCGGCGGACGGGCGCCGGAATTTCTGCGACACGAAGCCCAGCTGATCAAATTGGTCCAGGCCTTTGAGCGCGGGGGCAAATGGATCTTTTCCATCTGCCACGGGATTCAGATCCTGTTGGCGGCGGGCTTGGGCAAAGGCCGGGAGTTGACCTGCTATTGCAATGTCCGTTTCGAAGTCGAACAGTGCGGCGGCACCTGGAACAAGCAAGAGTGTGTCCGGGACGGCAAGCTGATCACGGCTCAAACTTGGGAAAGTCATCCTCAGTTTTATCAACAAATCTTCCAAGCCCTCAACGAATGAATTGCCCATGAAACACCGGACTCAGGTCACTCGTCGCCGTTTTCTGCGCAGCGCTGGACAGACGGTTGTTTGCGCCAGCCTGGCCGGCCCGTGGATATCGGCCCGGCCGGTGCTCGGGGCGAATGAACGCATTGGGGTTGGCTTTATTGGGATTGGCCGCCAGGCCAGCGGTCTTCTCGGCGCTTTGGTCACGTTGAAGGAAGCGCAGTTCGTGGCGGTGGCGGACGTCAATCTGAACCGGGCCCAAGAAGCCGCCCAGAGGCATGGGGCCCAATCTTACCAGGACTATCGCCGCCTGCTGGAGCGCAAGGATGTCGATGCCATCGTCACTGCGACGCCGGAGCATTGGCGTGGGCCCATCTGCATCCACGCGTGCCAATCGGGCAAGGACCTGTATGTGGAGAAGCCGATGAGCTTAACCATTCGGGAAGGCCGCTTGATCGTCCAGGCAGTCGAGAAGTACCAACGCGTCTTCCAGACTGGCAGCCAGCAACGCAGCATGTGGGCAAACCATGCCGGCTGCGCGCTGGTCCGCAGCGGCGGTCTCGGGAAAATCGAGCGGGTCGTCGCTCACAACTATCCAAGTCCTTGGGAAGGCAAGTTGCCCGCGCAAAAAATCCCGGAGGGGCTTGACTGGGACATGTGGTGCGGTCCGACCGAACCAGTCCCGTTCAACCAGGATCTCTATCTCCCGCGGGCAAAGCCAGGGTGGCTCTCGTTTCGACCCTATTCTGGAGGAGAAATGACCGGCTGGGGCTCGCACGGGCTCGACCAGGTGCAATGGGCGCTGGGGATGGATCAGACCGGGCCCGTCGAAGTGTGGACCGAAGGGGCGAAGTTCGATCCCCCGACCTATACCGAACCCGAGGCGAGCGCACGCGGCGATCAAATCTGCAGCGTTCCAACCGTCTTTTTCCGCTACGCCAACGGCGTGGTTACAGAAGTGGGTGACGGCCCATCAGGCGGTGCCATCTTTTTCGGCGACAAAGGCAAACTCACTATCGACCGAGGGCGGTGCGAATCGGACCCGGAAGAGCTCGCGGAGGATGCATTGCGCCATAAGCCAACCAGCTTTCGCGACTATCATCTGAAAGAACTGGCTGGATTGCATCCGCAGCCGGCAGAAGCCAATCGCGCACGCAGAAATCGGTCATCGCTCGGCAACCGTCTGTCACCTGGGCAATATTGCTCGACGCCTGGGGCGCAAGCTGCGATGGGATCCCGCCCGCGAAATTTTCCCGGATGATCCCGAAGCCAACCAGCACCTCGACCGCCTCCGGCGTGCGCCGTGGGAGTTGCCCAAGACGATTTAACGCCGCCTCCAGTCACGGCTCATCAGCCCCTCTGACGGGAATGAGCCACCGGTTGTTCTGCGGACTGCCCAGGCTCTCTCTTAGACTTAGCTAGCCCTTGGTCCGTTTCCAGACAATCAGTTGAGCCTGGGAACCCGCGGGGCTCTCGAACTGTGCTGGCCGGGGCCGGCCGGGCATGGTGTAACAGATCTTGAACAGGTCGTCCGAGAGGGCGCAGATGCCCTGGGCCTCTTTGCCCGCAAGATCGCCCTCGGTGCCAATGATATTGATCTGGCACGGCGACCGGCTGGGGTCCAGTTTGTAGGTGCTTTCGAAAAGAACCTGATCGCCCTTGGTGGTGCGGTAGCTCTCCTTCGTTAAGGTCAGGCGCAGTCGCTTGGTCACCTCTTCCGGCAAGGGGCGCCCGTCGATGATCGCGGACACGCAGGTCCACGTGCCTGCAATCGCGTCGGGGTTGAGCGCTGGAGCGGAGCGGGTTGGGGAGGGTGGGGTCATAGCCATGACAGCAGACGCGACCAAGATGAGGGAAAGGAAGTTCACGGGTTCGTGGCCCAGGGTAAGACCATGGCCGCATGTGGCAAGCTGAAACGGCGCCGCTCCAGCTTCGACCACCTCCGCCAGCCGTCTCTCGCGTCCCGTTATACCTCGACTTGCCCACTCCAAAGGAGGTCTTGGCCCCGGACGATCTGCCACCGACTTAAGCACTTGCCGCAATCGACCGATAGGGAGGTGTAGGTCGGGTGTAGGTCCTGGGCGCGTGGGGACCTCCCGGCTGGCTCCGCACGAGGAGCACGATACCTGAACGAAAGGCTCTGTGATTTCGAGCGATCAATCGCAGCTGGTTTTTGAGAGATCGGAGCGGCGAACCTATGCCGCCAGCCGAGCCGGCGACTCGCCCAGCGCCTTCTCTCGACACGCGCCCGAAAGCAGCCCTGCATCAACTGGAGCGGCGCTATCGCACGCTCATCGAAAGCCTTCCGCAACGCGTCTTCTTCAAAGATCGCGATTCCATCTTCGTATCCGTCAACGCCGCCTTTGCCGCCGATTTCGGATTGGAACCGCAGCAACTGGTCGGCAAAAGCGACCGTGACTTCTTCCCCGCGGAGCTGGCGGCAAAATATCAGGCGGATGATCAGCGGATCATGTCGCTGCGCACGCCGGAAACGATTGAAGAGATCAATGTGGCTGGCAAGGTCCATCGGATTGTCGAAGTGGTCAAGGTGCCGGTCGTGGCCGACGATGGCGAGGTGATTGGACTGCTTGGTTTGTTCAGCGACATCACCGAGCGGAAGACGGCGGAAGCAGCCCTGCGCGACCTAACCGTTCGGCTCGAACGGAGCAACCGCGAGCTGCAAGATTTTGCCTACGTCGCCTCACATGATTTACAGGAACCGCTCCGCAAAATCAGTGTTTTTGGCGATCGCTTAAAGACCAAGTACGGCGAACCGCTGGGCGATGATGGGCGCGACTACCTGGATCGGATGTTGAAAGCGGCCGCCCGCATGCAATCGCTGATCAATGACTTGTTGACTTTCTCGCGGCTGACGACGAAGCCGCGGCCTTTTGGGCGGGTGGATTTGGCGCAAGTGGGGCGGGAAGTTCTGGGCGATCTGGAAGCTCGCCTGGAGCAGCTTCAGGCCGAAGTGGTCATGGAATCCCTGCCCGCCATCGAAGCCGAACCGCTTCAAATGCGGCAATTGCTCCAAAACCTCATCGGAAACGCGCTCAAGTTCAACCGTCCCGGGCAGGTCCCTCAGATCAAGATCACAGGACACATTCTGCAGGAGACTGCCCCGGATGCCCCGCGGAACGCCCCTCCCCATCAGGTCCTCGAGTTGCGCGTGGCCGACAACGGAATTGGCTTCGACGAAAAGTACCTGGATCGGATCTTCAATGTGTTTCAGCGGCTGCATAGCCGCTCCGAATATGAGGGCACGGGAATGGGCCTGGCCATCGCCCGCCGGATTGTCGAACACCATCGCGGTCAAATCACCGCCCGCAGCAAACCAGGCGAAGGCGCCACCTTCATTGTCCGGTTACCCTTGTGCCAAAATCAGCCCGCCACCCCCTCATGAACAAGCACGGCGAAATGATCACGATTCTGGTCGCCGAAGATGATCCGGACGATCGCGAGATGATCAGGGAGGCGATGAAGGAATGCCGCCTGGCCAACGATATCCATTTCGTCGAGGATGGGGAGCAGCTGGTCGATTACGTTTATCGCCGCGGAGCCTACGCTTCCCTGGCCAACGCTCCCCGGCCCGGCTTGATCCTGCTCGACCTCAATATGCCGAGAAAAGATGGGCGCGAGGCCCTGCGCGAGATCAAAGCCGATGCCGAACTGCGCCGCATCCCCGTCGTCGTCCTGACCACTTCCAAAGCGGAAGAAGATATTCTGCGCACCTACGACCTGGGCGTGAACTCTTACATCACCAAGCCAGTCTCGTTCACGTCGCTCGTCGAAACCATCAAAGTTCTCGGCCAATATTGGTTCGAGATCGTCCAACTCCCCAACCGCGAATATGGAAGCTGAGGCCGACCAGCGGCCGATCCGGGTCCTCCTCGTCGACGACGATGAAGAGGATTACCTGATCACGCGCGATCTCTTTTCCGAGATCGAGGCCAGTCGTTATCAGCTGGAATGGACCGACCGGTACGACGCAGCGCTCGCGGCCATCCTCGCCGCGCATTACGATATTTATCTGGTCGATTTTCGCCTCGGCCCCAGGACCGGTCTCGAGTTGGTCGCGGAAGCGCGGCAGCGTGGGAGTAACGCCCCCATGATCCTTCTCACCGGGCTGGGCGACCACGAAGTCGACCTGCAAGCGACCCGCGCCGGTGCCTCTGACTTTTTGGTCAAAGGCCAACTCAACGCCGAATTCCTCGAACGCGCCCTGCGCTACGCTTTCGAACGCAAACGGGCCGAAGAGAAGATTCAACGACTGGCTTGTTTCGCGCAGAAGAATCCAAACCCTGTCTTTGAACTGGCCGCCAACGGCACGCTCATTTACGCCAATGAAGCCGCTGAAAAGATGACCCGGGACCTGGCGAAAGACTCCCTCATCGCCTTGCTGCCGGAAGACACGCCGGCCATCGTGCTCGAGTGTTTGACCAGCGGAAAGAGCAAGCTTCCGCTGCAGAGTTCCATCAGCAGCCGCACCCTTTCCTGGGCGTTTTTCCCGGTCGCGGCCAGCCAGACGGTGCATTGCTACGCGACGGACGTGACTGAACTGCTCAGCCTGGAAGCTCAGTTGCGCCAGGCGCAGAAGATGGAGGCCATCGGGCAGCTGGCGGCCGGCGTCGCCCATGACTTCAACAATCTCCTCACGGTCATCCAGGGCCACACCAACCTGCTGCAGATGCGCCTCGGACCTCAAGCGGAGGGAAGCAAATCGCTCGCAAAGATTTCCCTGGCCGCGGATCGGGCGGGCAAACTGGTCAAGCAGCTGCTGACCCTTAGCCGGAAACAAGTGCTCCAGCCGGAGCTGCTCGACATCAACGAGGTCATCAGCAACGTCCTCAAGATGCTCCACCGCGTCTTGGGAGAGGATATCATCCTGCTGGCCCGACAAAGCCCCCGCCTGCCCGCCGTCCAGTCCGACAGCGTCATGATCGAGCAGATCCTCATGAACCTGGCCGTCAATGCGCGCGACGCCATGCCGCGGGGCGGTCGTTTGACCATCGGGACCAGCTTGACCACGGTCAGCGCCCAGCAGGCCCAGCAGCATCCGCAGGTTGAACCGGGGCAGTTTGTTTGTATCGCGGTGGCTGATACCGGCTGCGGCATCGATCCGGCCATCGTCAACCGCATCTTCGATCCCTTCTTTACCACCAAAGAGCCAGGCAAGGGCACTGGCCTCGGCCTGACCACCGTCTACAGCATTGTCCAGCAACACAAAGGCTGGCTGGAGGTCGAAAGCGAAGTCGGACGCGGCACCACTTTCAAAATGTACTTCCCGGCCGCGGCCCGTTCCTTGCAGACGGCGCCGGTGCCAGCGGCCCCAATCGAAGCGGCCAAGGGCACGGAGACCATTCTCGTCGTCGAAGATGAGGCAGTGGTGCGTGAACTGGCCGTCGAAATTCTCCGCCTGCATGGTTACAAAGTGCTGACGGCCGAATCGGGAGTCCAGGCACTCAAACTCTGGCCTGACCATCAGCACGAAATCGATCTGGTGGTCACCGACATGGTGATGCCAGGTGGCATCAATGGAGCCGAATTGGCCGAGAGACTCACCCGCCAGAAACCAGCTTTGAGTGTGATCTACTCGAGCGGCTATAGCCCCGGCATCGCGGGCAAGGATCTCACCCTGATGACGGCCTTCAACTTCCTGCCGAAACCCTATCGCCCAGGCCGGTTGGCAGCGCTGGTTCGCGAATGTCTGGACCGTCGCAGCGACGTCTGGCCGACCAACAGCAGCGCTTCCCCAGAACCCATGACCGCCTGTCCGAGCGTCTAGCGTCGGTCGAAGAACTCGCGCCTACTGAGCCAGCTCGGCTTATTCCAGGGGCAGAAATTCAAGGCCGTCCGGCCGGACGCGAAATCGTTTTGCGCGCACGCCGCTGCCCTCCCCTTCTTCGTAATACACCACCAAAACAGTGCCGTCTTTAAGTTCAACGGTGGAGGGATACGCACCGGGAGTGTCATCGATGCGGTAAGGCCCGCGCCAAGTCTTGCCTTCATCCGCGCTGACATGGAGCGCGGTGCGCGGAAGACGGTGGCTCAAAAGCAGTTCACCGGTGCTTAAGCGGGTGAAATGAGGACAATGACCAGGAAAACCGATGTCCTCCACCTTGGACCAGGTCACTCCCTCGTCGGCGCTGAGTGCGAAATGCATCGGCACCCGGTCTCCGCGCAACGCCGCATAGAGACGCCCGTCCCGCAGCCGGACCAAATCTGTTTCGGCATCCAGACGGACCCCGCTTCCCTGGCCGATCGGTATGGGAGCTGACCAGCTGCGCCCGCGGTCGGTCGATCGAATGACCCCGCCGTAGGCGCTTCCGCCCTCTTCGCGATAGACGCCGAGCAAGAGGGTGCCGCTGGGCAATTCGCGGACGGGCGCGGAGCTGGGCCAGCCCGCGGCGACGATGCGAGCCTGGTCGTCCCAATGGGTCGCCTGATCGGCCGACAAAACCACGGAAGTGTTGCACCACACGCCCTGGTTGGTGCGCTGATAAGTGAAGAAACTGCAAGCCACGCGGCCGTCGCTGAGTTGAGCCACATGCGGGTCGCGATCATCCAATGGCCCGTCGTAGACAATCTCCGGCCGGGACCAGGTTCTGCCTTCATCTGGAGAGCGGACACCGCAAATCCGTCCCCCGCGGGGCCAACCTTCCTTCGGCAGGGAGACATGCCCATAGCCCGCATAGAACACGCAAAAGAGATCGCCGTTGGTCAGGCGGGCGACATCGGGAAAGGCCTGGTAGGTGCCAGCAGCTTCTCCCTTCGAGACGACCAGCGGAGCTGCGGACACGACGTGGCCGCCGCCGGGAGTAAGCGGCGGCGAGCCGCTCGGCTCCGGGTTCGCCGCGCTCGTCGAAAGCGCGAGTCCGGCCGCCAGGATCACGCTGAGCCACCCAGCGACGGGCGAGGCTTCAAACGACCGGATGATACGCGGCATTGCGAATGGGCAATGAACGGATTCGGGTTTGAGTCGCATGGAACAAGGCGTTGGCCATGGCCGGGGCAAGCGCAATGATCGGGGTTTCGCCGCCGCCCACCGATGGCAAATCCGTCCGGTTAACCAGCACCACTTCGATCTCTGGTACATCTTTGAACCGAGGAACGCGATACTGCGAAAACTTCGGATTCTGGACCTTGCCATCCTTGAAGCGGATCTCCTCCCACATCGCGCCGCCCATCCCCTGGATGACCGCGCCTTCAACCTGCGCGCGCAAATTGGCCGGGTTCTGAATGGCGCCGCATTCGAACGCCTCGCAAACGCGGCGAAGCTTATAAGTTCCGGGACCGATCTCCAATTCGACGCAGCAAGCGACATAGGAACCTTTCTCGGTGCCACAAGCCACACCAATGCCGGTCGTTTGTCGGCCGGTGGTGCGGCGCCAGAGCTCTTTCCAGCCAAAGCGCTCGCAGGCGGCCACGAGGACACCTTTCAACCGCTCGTTGGTCAGGTGGCGCAATCGGAATTCAAGCGGGTCGATCCCTCCGACCGCGGCCAATTCGTCCATGAACGATTCGCGGGCGAAGGTGTTGGCGGTGGCAGCTAGCGCGCGATAGGAACCGCTCCGCAGCGGCTGATCGCAAGGCTTGAACTCGGTCGCCGTATTCGGAATGCGATAAGGAGAGCCGATGGCTGAGGCGCCCGAATTGTAATTGACGTGCTGCCAGGCGACCACCGCTCCATTCTCGTCCAGAGCGCCCGCCAGCTCGATCACACCGGCGGGACGATAATAGGCCCAGGTGAATTCGTCCTCCCGGCTCCAACGGACACAGACCGGCTTTCGGGCGGCCTGGGCGAGGCGGGCCGCTTCGATCGCCACCTCCCCGGAGTGTTTGCCCCCAAATCCGCCGCCCGTATCCGGCACGACCACGCGGACCGCATCACGGGAAAGGCGCAGAGCCCGAGCGAGGGTCTTCTCGAACGCGGGCGGGCTGTTGGGTGCCCGTCCAGACGGTCAGTTGTCCGTTGTCCCCTCCGCCACCGCCGCCCTCGGCTCCATCGGCGCGTGCTGGATGTAGGCAACCTGATACGTTTCGCGCAGGACCGTCTTGGTGCCAGCCCATACCTTGTCCGGATCACCGGTCACCTCGCGCCGAGGCCGATCCGATCCGCTGTGTTGCCGCAGGTAATCGAACAGCTCGAAGTAGCTGCTCGGCTGGAAGGGACGTCTTCCATTTGGCCGTTCTGGCCGCAGCTTCCCGCGCCTCTTCCGCCGCGAAGGAAGTCGGTGCTGCAGAAGCCGACAAAATCTCCGTCGCGCACCCTCACCACGCCGGAACTCCGGATCGCTCAATCCCCACGTCGATCTCCGCCAGGACAACACCGAAGCTGTCCGGACGCAGCACCTTCCCGTAGAGCATGCCGGGACGCACGATGTCGGATGGGTAGCGGTGGGCGCCGGTGACAATATTGGCCGCCCCAATCCGCGCCACAGGCGTGCCCGGAACACGCCATTCCTGCACGCCGGCAACGGCACTCCCGCAATCGCGTCCTTTGGAGGGCTTCGCCATTATTGGCGGCCAAATCCGCGTAACTGAATTCTTCCCCAGCGCCCAGGCCGACCACACGCCCGTCCGCGACCACGTACAGCTTATCGGCCTCGATTTGGAAACGCTTTGCCGCCGCCTCGACCAACAGCCGGCGCGCAGCCGCGCAGGCCTTGCGGATGGCCGGCACGGTGGCCGGAGTCGTCCGGCTTCCGCGGTGCCGTCGTCCGGGACAACGGCCGTGTCGGCCATCAGCATCGGACCCGGTCGATGGGAAGCTGCCGTTCCTCTCGGCCGCCGCCTGGGTCAGTTGCGTCCGCGAGCCCTGGCCCACTTCGACTTTGCTGGTCAAGACGGTGACGAAACCATCGGCGCCGGTATGTGCAGGCGTTGGGCGAGCGTTCCCGGACGATCCCTTTCGGCGCGCTGGCCAAAGGAGACGGGGGAGGCGATCGAAATCAGAAGCCCCGCGCCGACCGTCTGGATGAACTCACGTCGGTTGACGTGGAAATGATGGGCAGGGCCTTCGTGAAGTTCGTAACGTTCAGTTCGGTAAACTCAAGATCAGTTGGGTTCCACTATGCTCGGAATCGAAGGCGCGCCGCCAGCTGGACAGCCTTCAAGATATTCACATAGCCGCAACAGCGGCAGAGGTTGCCATTCAATCCCTCGATAGTTTGACTCTTGCTCGGACTTGGTATGCCGAGCAAGCTTGTTGTCCCGCATGATCATGCCCGGAACGCAATAGCCGCATTGCATCGCCCCGGCCTGAAGGGAAAGCTTCCTGCACCGGATGAAGGTGGCCGTCCCGAGTTGGCTTTCGATCGTGCCGACCTGACCTCGACCTCGCTGACCTCAGTCAGGCACGATCGGACCGGATCGCCATCCAGCAGGACGGTGCAGGCCCGGCACTGCCCTTCTGCCGAACTTTGTTCCGGTCAAAGCAAGGTCTTCGCGAAGCACATCCAACAACCGACGGCGCGGATTGGTCCGAAACCTGTGCGGCGTGACCGTCTGAGGGTGAATCGAACGTTGGCATTCATGAGCTCACCCCAGTATAGCTGGGTATGAAGTTAATGACAGCCTGGTTATCGGGCGGTTACGACCGGAAGCAGGCCGCGGTCCCGGCCCCGTCCGGCCACCGATGGCAGCGGCGGCCTTCTTTTCGCGTGCAACTTGTAGCCTTGGGCGGAGATGAGACGTCCAATGAATGGATGGCACAATGTTGGAACAAACCGGCCCGGTGCTGGGTTTGAGTATTTGGTTGCGGTGCTCCTTGGATCCACCATGCTCCCCATCACCCTTGGGGTCGTGGCCAGGACGTGAAACAATGACGCTTACACAATGAAGTCACTTGGTGTCCGGATGGTCAGCATGCTCGTCGCCGGGCTCGGCTTGATGGCTTGCCATTCGAAAGTGGCGGAAAAATCCGCAACCACTCCCGATCCGCCCGTCCAATCCGCGGCGGCACCTGTCGTCGCGCCAAAGCCACCCCTCGCCGCCACCAACGAATACCACGGCCTGAGCGTGGTTGACCCATTCCGTTGGCTGGAGCACGCCGCCGATTCCGACGTCCAGTCGTGGACCGCCCAACAAAATGCCAAGGCGCGCACTTATCTGGATGGCCTGCCCGTGCGCCAGCGGATCAAAGATCGCCTGGAACAACTTACCGTCCAAACCGCGCCCGACTATTCTTCTTTGACCTGGCGAGGGGACCGTCTTTTTGCGCTCAAGTTTCAACCGCCGGCGCAGCAGCCGATGCTCGTGACGATGCCGTCGTTGACCAACCTCACCTCGGAAAAGGTTGTCCTTGATCCGAATCGGCTCACGACCAACGGCGCGACGACCATCGATTGGTTCGTCCCCTCGCCCGATGGCCAATGGGTGGCGGTGTCGCTTTCCGACAGCGGTTCTGAAGCTGGCACCCTTCATCTCTATTCGACCTCCCTTGGACAGCCGTTGACCGATGTCATTCCTCGCGTGCATGGCCCGACCGCCGGCGGCAGCGTGGCGTGGACTTCCCAAGGTTTGCTCTACACTCGCTATCCCAGCAAAGAAGAACGACCCCCAGCAGAACTCGGCTTTTACCAGCAGATCTTCTTCCACAAACTGGGCGAGCCCGCCAGTCAAGATCGTTATGAATTTGGCAAGGATTTCCCGCGGATCGCGGAAATCCAGCTGAAGAGCAGTCCGGATGGCGCCCGCGTTCTCGCTTCCGTGGCCAACGGGGACGGCGGGCAATTGGCGCACTACCTGCGAGAGCCTTCCGGCCAGTGGCGTGAAATCGCGGGCTTTGGCGATGAGGTCAAACTGGTCGAGTTTGGCCGAGACCCTCTCTACGTGGAATGGGGCAGCGATCCCGCCCTCTACCTGCTCTCGTTTCAAGGAGCGCCCAAGGGGCAAATCCTCCGCCTGCCCCTGACTGCGACCAATCTGAGCGAAGCGTCTGTGGCGTTGGCCGAAAGTAAACAGGTCATCGCCAACTTCAAACCGGCCGCAAGCGGACTGGCTTTGGTCTACGTCAACGGCGGTCCCGGCCAGTTTGCCTATTTCGATTACTTCGATCAGGCCGTGCGCCGCGTGGAGGAGCGGGTCCCAACGGCCGTGACGGAACTGGTCGTGCTGCGAGGCGATGACATCCTCTTTCGGGTCGAGACCTACACGACTCCCTACGAATGGCTGAACTACAATCCAAGTCGAACTCGGGAACGCATCGCGACCACGCCGTTGGCCGGCAGCGCCCCAGCTGGCTTCGGTGACGTCGAGGTGGTCCGGGAAATGGTTCCCTCCCGGGATGGCACCCAAGTCCCTCTGAACATCATTCGGAAGCGCGGCACTCAGCTCGACGGAAACAACCCCACCATTCTCACGGGCTACGGCGGCTTTGGCATCAGCCAGCTGCCGCAGTTTGACATCACCCGCCGTCTGTGGCTGGACCAAGGCGGGATTTGGGCAATGGCCAACCTCCGGGGGGGCCAGGAATTCGGCGAGCCATGGCACGACGCCGGGGCGTTGACTAACAAACAGAATGTCTTCGATGATTTCGCGGCCTGCGCCGAGTTCCTCATTCGGTCCAACTATACCCGGACGGCCAGGTTGGCGCTGCGGGGCGGAAGCAATGGCGGTTTGTTGATGGGCGCGACCCTGACACAACACCCCAGCCTGGCTCGCGCCGTCGTCAGCCACGTTGGCTTGTATGACATGCTCCGCGCTGAGCTGGACGCGAATGGCACTTTCAACACCACCGAGTTCGGCACGGTCAATGACCCGGCTCAGTTCAAGGCCCTCTATGCTTACTCCCCGTACCATCACGTCCAGGACCAGACCAGTTACCCCGCCATCCTGATGATGACGGGAGCCAACGACGGGCGCGTCAATCCCGCCCATTCCCGCAAGATGACCGCCCGGCTGCAAGCGGCCAACACCGCCACCAGGCCCATCTTGCTGCGCACATCCAGTTCCGGCCATGGCATCGGCACGGCCTTCAGCGAGCGCGTCGAACAACTGGCGGATGTTTACGCCTTTCTCTGCGACCAACTCGGGGTGGATTTCTCGTTAATCGACCGCGGCCCGTGGTCCGGCGCGGTCACGCCCGCGTCCATCATCGTCAAAGCCAAGCTTCTCCGTGAGAACATGGCGGCTCGACTCTTGGTCAGCAAAAGCCAGTCGCTCTCGGATCCTGTAACCTATCCGCCGGTCGTGGCCGAAGCCGAACATGGCAACGTCGTCCGCTTCGTCGCCCGCAACCTCGAGCCGGCCACTTCCTATTACTACGGGCTTGAAGTCGAGGGAACGCTGGAAAAAGGCAAGGCAGGACAGTTCCAGACCCTGCCGCCAGCGGGGCCCGCATCCTTTACGATCGCTTTTTCGGGCGACGCCCGCACCGGCTCAACCCTCGATACTTTTGACCGGATCCGCGAGCACCGGCCGCTGCTTTTCATGAATTTAGGCGACTTCCATTACCTCGACATCCAGACGAATCACCTCGGCCGGTTCCGTGACGGCTACGATGCCGTCCTGGCTTCGCCTCAACAAGCCGCCCTCTATCGCCAGGTCCCCTTTGTCTATGTTTGGGACGACCACGATTTCGCCGGCAACAACAGCAATCGAAAGGCGCCCGCCCGGGAAGCCGCCCGCCTCGCCTATGCCGAGAACGTGCCTCATTATCCGTTGCCTTTGGCTTTTGCTGATCGAGACGGTGGACCGATTTGCCAATCGTTCTCCGTCGGCCGAGTCAAATTTATCGTGACGGACTGCCGGTCGGAGCGAGATGACGCCAAGAAGAAGGATGATGCCGCCAAGACGATGCTCGGGGCGCAGCAAAAGGCATGGTTCAAACAGGAACTGCTGGCCGCCAACGGCAAATACCCGCTGATCTGCTGGGTCGAGTCCGTCGCCTGGATCGGCAAGGCCGGCACCAACTATTATCACGGCATCAAGACCAACCAATACGGCTACATCCACCACACTCAGCTGCGGACCGAACCCAATGCCAAGACCAACCAGTTCGTCGTTCCCGGCGCTGAGGACTGGTGGAGTGTTTACAGCACTGAACGCCGCGAGATTGCCGACTTCATCAAAGCGAATCGGATTCGGGGTGTCTGCATCCTCCATGCCGATTCTCACATGCTGGCGGCGGACGACGGCAGCAACAGCGACTACGCCACCGGCGGCGGCGCGCCGATTCCAGTCATGTGTGCCGCTCCCCTCGACAAAGAACCCTCCATCAAAGGCGGCCCTTACAGCCAGGGGGTCTACCGCGTCAAACCAGGCGAAGGTTGCTTCGGTCTTTTTACCGTCTCGGATCGAGGCGAGGCGCTGGACGTCACCTATAGCGGCCGCAATAACCGGGACGAAGAGAAGATTTCACTCAAATTCAGCGTGCGGGCCTCGGCCGAGGCGCTCGCGATCAAGTGAAAGGCCCTCCTGTGAACCCACTCCATCTCCTGCTCCTTTGCACCGCTTTCCTGGTCTGGCCGGCCCAAGCTGCCGCCCCGGAACCCGAACCCGAGTCCCCGGCCGCGCCGGTCACACCCAGCATCGACGGCACCTGGCGTTGGACTTTCACCATGCCCGACGGCACAACGTCTCAGCCCAAACTGGTTCTCGAAACGGAGGAAGGCCGGTTGACCGGCAGCACCAGCTTTCGCCCCGGGACCGAGATCGGCATTACCAACGTCACCCTCGCGGCAAACCGTCTGCGCTTCCAGGTCATTCGCCGGCGGGGCGAGCGCGAAATCATCACCACTTATTCGGGACTTTGGTCGGGCAAGGTGATCCGCGGCAAGATTGAATCGAATTGGGCCGGAGAAACCCGCTCCTATGATTGGGAAGCAACTCGCGCCCACGAAGGCGCCGAGGGCGTGTGGAAATGGACCACCACCTTCCGTGGTCGACGCTATGAAGCACGCGTCAAGCTGGAACAGGACGGTGAAGTGCTGACCGGGGTCGTTCCGGGCAGCGGCCGCGGAGGGCGCCGCCTTCACATCAGCAACGGCTCAGTCAAAAATGGCGACGTCTACTTCGAGATCGAGCGCGGGACGGGCGACGCCAAGGTCCTCGTGATTTATCAAGGCAAGCAGACCGGCGATACCATTAAAGGGACCATCGAAACGCATGCGGGCGACCGTAAAGCCGAAGCCCCTTGGACCGCCCGGCGCGCCGATTAATTTACGGCCCACCCAGCGACGCCGCCGTCTCGCCGGTTTGAGTCACCAATCGGATCGGCTCAGAATCGCGTCGCAACGAACCCCGCCAGTTGCCCTGGACAAAATACGGCCCGACGCCGGCCGACGCCGGGGGACGGGTGCGGAACTGGGGGACATTGGCGACGATGTAGAGCGAGCGCCCGCTTGGGATGACTGTCCCCGCACGCAGACGGTAATCGACCCCGGCCCCGTGAAGGCGCCACCCGCTGGCATCGACCGCAAATGGGTTCGGGTTCCGGATAGAGATGAACTGCTGAGACCGTTCCACCTGCGGATCAGGGCTATTCAATTCCATTTGGACGTTCCGACTTTGCGGCCCCGGAATCGAATCGCCCAGCAGTTTGGCCCGCGCGCTCTTGAAGAGGAATTGCCGGCGTCCCGGCAAATGCTCGCTCATGATGCGCTGAGCTTCCTGACGGGCGGTGTAGCGCGTTCCCCACGACGGCCAGGCCGCTTCGTCCAGATCCGCATCCGATGATTTCACCCCGGGCGGATCGATTTGATCCATCAGTTCCCGAATCCGCTTCTCAATCAGGAGCGCCTCGGGCCGGGTCCCGGGCGGCTGCAGCAGCTCGTCCATGACCGTCCGCAGACGGCGCAAATACATCTGCCGAAAATCGGGATATTCGAACAGGACGGCGTAGAGCGAATTGCGCGGCTTGCGATTCGGGTTGCGATAAAGGTTGAGGGGATTATCCGAGAACATGGCTTCATTGAAATACTCGCCCGTCCAGTTGTGTCCCCAACTCAAGTCAACGTCCCAGGGCAACAGGGCCCACTCACCCGTGTTGCGGGCATCGCGATAAAGGTAATAGTTTTTGTGGCCGTGGTCGTCGCTGCTGATCAGCGTCATCGCCACCAGGTAGCTGATGCATTGAGGCAGGTCGACATGGCCGTAAACGTAAGCCGCGCGCTGTTCGAGAGGCCGTTCTTCGGAAACCGCCCCAGCCAACAACCCGAGCTCGCGCGAGTTTTCGTAACGCCGCGTCTTCTTTTCCCCACCATGGCCGCCGCTCAGATTGCTGTTCATCTTGTAGAGGGCGCCTTGTGGATCCAACCCGAGCCGCTGCAGAAAGCGTTCGTCGCCGCGTTCGACGATCTCCGCCACGCTGTAGAATTTGCCGTTCATCTCCATGCGCACGGCGAAGGCGAAATGCCCCATCGATCCAGACGCCCCGATCATTTCATACGCGAGCGTGTTGCGAATTTTGGATTTGTCAGCGTAGTTCGCCAGGACAGAGACAGCTTTGACCCGCCCGTAGTTGGTCCGGGCCAGGAACGGATGGTCCTGGGGAAAGTGCAGGTTGAGGCTGTGTTTGGGAAAACCGCGGGAGATCTGGCCATGGGAAGTGATTGTCACATTGTCGTAGAACTCGCCGTCGTAGAAGACCGCAACGGCATTGCGCTTTCCGGACCGCGCCTCGCGATTGCTGAACAGCTGCAGAATCGGAAGCCGGCTCTCGGTCCCGCCATCGGCAATCACCACCCCGTCGTAGGTCGAATACCCCTCCCGGTCGGCAAAGAGCGGCCAACGGGAGGATTGATCATTCGCATCCCGGGCCAAGACCGCGTAACGGATCATCTGTCCGGTTTGAGCGGTCTTCGCGGGAATGAGTGCGCCGTAAACACTGTCGCCGGCGGGCCCATCCCCATGCTGGCCATCGTCCAGCATCGGCAAGGTCACCTCCTCGCGAGACATGACCCGATAAACCAACTGCACTTCGGAGACCGCAACGCTCGCGCCCTTCACCCGCGCGGTGATTGTGATCGGTTGTCCCGAGCCCGCCGGCACCAGCGGCGTTCGGGTGACCGATTCGATGCGCGGTCCCGAACAGACCGCGGCCGCATTGGCACTGCCCGGGGTAAGCGCCGACAGGTAAGTGTAGGCGGGAGCTCTGGCGCTGTCCGACTCGGGCGCCACAACCGGCAAATCCAGCTGAAGACGAAAGAGAAGGTCACTGCTCTCGAGGCCGGCGTTCAAAACCTGGACAGCGAGCCAATTCGTGCCGTTCAACAGATGCCGCTCCAGGCCAGCAAGGTGGATTTCCTCGGCCATTTGGCCCTTCTCATTCGGCCTGGTCGCTGCTGCCGGCGTATTCCACGCCACCGCCGCCGGCGCATTTCGCCGGGCGATTTCCGCACCGTTCCACCAGGCCACGAAACCGTCGTCGTACTGCGCCGAGAGACGCAACCCCGCGAGGGCGGCGTCGTTGCTGAGGACAATGGGAATCCTCAAGTAAAGGCCGACACAATGGCCCGCCATGGTCTGACGCAGATCCGTTTGGATCAGGGCGCGGTAATCGTCGCGGCGCGTGTCATAGCCGATGCCATTCCGGCCTCGACGCCAGCGCGTGTCATCGAAGCTCGGCGCGATCCAGTTGGTCCCAAACCGGTTGTCAACCGCCAGAAAGTAGCGCAGCCCAGCATCCGCCCCGACCAGCACCCGCCGCGGACCTGTCGCCTCGAGCCCGCTGGCGCGCCCGAAGGATACCCCTGAAACCTGCGCCGGGTAATGATCTACCCGCGACAGCTCGCCGCCAGGGCCGCGCAGCACCAGCGTGCCGTCCTCCGATGGCAGCTTGAAATTCGCATGCAATGGCCGGCCGGGTTGCCCCCGATTCTTGCCGGAGGCGAATACGACCAGACATTCGCCCGGGGGCAGATTCGTCGCCGGTAGCGCCCACGTCTTGGGCCGACGCGATTCCTCGCTCAAGCTCCAGCTCTGAAGGCTGACCGTCTGGCCGGAAACGTTGAGCAGCTCGACCCAATCGGGCGTGTCTCCGTCTTCATCGCGCAAACCTTGGCGCCCGGCGGCGGCGAGTTCATTGATGACGACCGGCGAGTCGGCCCGCAACAGCGGTGTGACTGCCCCAGACAAGACGAAAAGAAAGGCGCCCAGGCAGCGCAAGCTGCCAAGTCCGCCGACCAGGAGATGAGGCCGATACAAAATCAAGTTCAGGAGCTGGGCGCGCTCTTCCTGTTCCCACCGGTGTGCTGTCAGCACACTAACTTGAACGTTCCGAGCGGTTGTTTCGATCGCCACCTCTTTAACCCTGCTTCCGCTCGGTCTGTTACAAGGAATTGCCGGCCAGTTTGTAGCCGATCCCATGCACTGTCACGATGTATCGCGGTTCACCGCCGCTGTCCCCGATCTTGCGCCGCAGCTGCACAATGGTTTGGTCCAGAGTCCGGGTCGTGCCACCGTATTGGTAGCCCCACACGTCCCGAAGCAGGCGATCGCGCGCCAGGACCTCGCCGGCGTGCGCGTGGAAATAGACCAATAATCTCAGCTCTTTCCCCGTAATCGCTTCCACCGTCTTGCCGCGGCGCACCTCCAGCCGTTTCGGATCGACCAGACAGCCTCCGACCTGGAATGGCTCGTCTGCCTTCCCGCCCGATCCGGCGGGTCCAGCCCGCCGTAAGAGGGCATGAATCCGCGCGAGCAGCTCGCGCAGGCCAAACGGCTTGGTCACGTAATCGTCCGCCCCGAGTTCCAGCCCGACGACCTTGTCCATCTCCTGCCCTTTCGCGGTCAGCATCAAGATGGGCAGATTCACTCCCCGCCGCCGCAATTCCCGGCACACATCATAGCCGCTCAGGCCGGGCAGCATGACATCCAGAATGACCAATTCCGGCCGATGCCGGGGCACCGCCTCGATCGCCTTGTCCCCCCGCTGGCACAGCGCCACATCGAACCCTTCGCTCTTCAGCACCTCCTCTAACCCGAGGAGAATATGCGGATCATCTTCCACGATCAGAATTTTCGCCTTCATATGGGCAAGCGCAGGATGAAGCAGCTGCCTCCTTCGGACCGGCGTTCGAAATGAATCTCCCCGCCGTGGGAGCGAGCGATCTGGCGGGCCAGGGTCAGCCCCAACCCCGAGCCGGGAATGCCGCTGCTCAACGAATCGTCCGCCCGATAAAACTGCTCGAAGATCCTCTCTTCCAAACCTGCGGGCACGCCGATGCCTCGATCCAGCACCCGCAGCTCGACGCTCTCCCCACCCACCCCTCGGGCTCGTCGCAGTTGCAGTCTGATCTCCTTGCTCTCGCCCGAGTATTTTTCTGCGTTGGACAACAGGTTGAGGATGACCTGGGCGAGAGCGTCGCGATCGGCTCGGACATGGACGGGTCCGTCAGGCCACTCCGCGATAAGATGAAAGCCGCGCGCTTCCAAATGCGGCCGCGCTGTCTCCGCCACTTCCCTCGCGATCTGGCCAATATCGCATGGTTCCAAACGATACTGCTTTTCGCCCCGTTCCATCCGGGAGAAGTCCAGGACGTTGTTGATCAACAGCGTCAGGAGCGCCGTCTCTCCGGCGAAGACTTGCAGGTAAGTGCGCTGCTTGCCCGGATCTGTCACTCGCCCATCAGCCAGTAATTCCGAAAACATTCGAATCGAGGTCAAGGGGGTTTTCAGCTCATGGGAGACGTTGCTGACGAAGTCGGTCTTCTGCCGAGTCAGCCGCAATTGCCGCCGGAGATCAGCCACAAGCAAGCTCCCTCCGACGCCGATGGCCAGCCAGAGCACGCAGACCAGCAAACCGAGCGTCAATGTCAATGTCCGCGCCGAGTGAGTGAGGCGGGTCGGATTCAACAAGTATCCAGCCACTTCCCAATGCGGCAGCGCCTCGCCGATCTCCGCCGCCACGAAGGGCCGCTTCCAATCGGCTGTAAACTCCGGATGCGATCGCGCCACCGGCTTGCCGGTGTCGTCGAGCAGAGCGACGCAGATGTCGGGTTGCAAGGGCCGCTCCGGCTGCAAGAGAGGCCGAAGGCTTTCCTGGAGCAAAGGCAATTTGATCTCCGCGCCGAAGACGACTTGGGTGTTGCCTGGCGACCGATACCACATCCAGAGTTTGAGCTTGTTCTGCAGAAAGCGGGCGAGAATGCCATCGCTCGCATTCCCGATGAACTGCTTGAACTCCGCTTCCTGCGCGCTCATGCGGGAGGGAACTTTACCCTCAGCGCCGGCCCCCTTCTCCGGTGTGACCTTTCGAAACTTGTCCCCTTTGGCGCCGTCCAGTTGGGACAGGGGAATGTCGCCCTTGGGACTTTTCCAGTAAACCTCGACGGATTCCTGGTTGCTGAGGAAGGAGTCGTTCTCGAGACGAAAACGGCGCGAGTCGGGACGTCCAAACAAGGAAGGGCTGACCACTTCGCCATCGGCCGTGACGGCAAAGCCGACTTGGGCCAATGGCCAGACTTCCACCAACAGCGCGTCAAACTGCCGGGCCACGGTCATTGGGTTTTTCAGCGCGAGCAAAGCCTCGACCTGCCGGCCGAACTCGATCTTGCGATTCTCGATGAATGCCATCACGTCTTTGGCCACACCATTGCAAACGTTCTGGTAAAGCAAGGTTTGCTGGCGTTCGAAGACGATCTCCTGATTGCTGAGCGACCGGACGGCGAGCCAGGCCAAGGCCAGGCTCGGCCCCAACACGGAGACCACAAATATCCAGGCAATCTTCCTCAAGTAACTCCTCGCAGGTCTACCTGCTCACCTTCCGCGCCCACCGGCTTCGGCCCGGCCACTCAGCCTTCTTCGCCTACCGTGCGTGCGCCAACCGCTCTTCGGGTTAGCGCCGAATGTGTCATCGTTTGCCGCCGTCGCCAATCTTTTGAGCCTGAACGCACCACCTTTTTACACTCCTTTTACATTCGTCTGACAACTCCGCCTCCATCTGCCTTTAGCTTGCCGCGATGAATGCAACACCAACCGTCAGTCTCACCACCGCCGAGCGCCTTTCTCCCATGAAACCGACTCGGATCACCAGGCCGCTTCTTTCCGGGACGCGCCTCATCCCCGCGCTGCTGCTGGGCATTGCCCTCGTCGGGTTAACCACCGGCCAGGCCCGCGCCAGCGACCCGATCGGCATCTATGCGATCATCGACAAGGCCGTCCTGGAACCAAACGCCGATGCGCCGGAGCGCATCCAACTGTTTGGCACCTTCTCGTTGGCCAGGCCCGGTGGTTACCGCGATCAATATGCGCCGCCCCAATCCGGCTATCTCTACTACAAGCTCAAACCAGGGGAGAAAGAAGTATGCGAAAGGGAATGGGCCGATCTGAAGTCCCTGGCAGGCAAGGGGCAAGCGATCGGCTTTGCCAGCCGCTTCCGGGAAATGGGCCGGCTCCGCAAGGCGGACGAAAAACCAGGCAACCCGGACGAATACCCCGTCGCTAGCGGGATCGTCAAAATCAAAGGCAACGGTTATCCCCCCGTGCAAAAGCTCTACGAAGCGGCCCACCTGGACCCGGCTAAAGCCAATCCCAACGACAAGGGCCAGAGCTCTCCCAAATCAAAGTAAACGGGCAATCGGAGCGCGGCGGGCTCAACCCCGCGCCCCAGTTTCGCGCTCAACCAATGCCCTATGAGTCTATCGACCAAAGCTCGCCTGGGTTTGAATTCCCCGCGGCTGGGGCGACGACCAGCCAGGCTACAGGCCATCGCTTCGCTCGGCGCGGCGGCGGCGCAGTCCCTGGGACGCTTTGCTTGTGTCGCTGGGTTTCCACGCACGGCGCCGCGCTGGTTTGGGCGGCCTTCTGGGATTGATTGCCTTGGGCCTCTGGTGGAGTTCGAACACCATCGCCCACCAATTTATTCATCGACGTTTCTTCCGCCGCACCGGTCTGAACCGGGCGTTCTCCCTCTGGCTTGAGCGTGGTGCTGGGCATCCCTCAACGGCTCTGGCGGGAGCGGCACCTGGCGCACCACGCAGAACGGCGGTGGCGTTTTGCCCTTCCGGCCAATTGCTGGTCGAATCGTTGTGCGTCGGGACGCTCTGGCTGGCCTTGACCTGGTTGCTCCCGGCTTTTTTCGGCACCTACCTGCCCGGCTGGTGCGCCCACAAAGCCACAATGGCTACTATGAACACGCCTCCCGCACCACGAGTCATTACGGAGCTCTGCTGTCTGGCTCTTCTTCAATGACGGTTATCACGTAGAGCATCATCAACGCCCCACCGCCTGCTGGACACAGCTGACCCAACGGCGCTGGCACAACGCTCGCACCAGCCGTTGGCCAGCTGTGCTTCGCTGGCTCGAACTCTTCAGCCTGGACTCGCTCGAACGACTGGTCCTCCATTCGCCCCGCTTGCAGCGCCTCGTCCTCGCCTCCCACCGGATGGCATTCGACGCCCTCCTGCCGCGCCTCCAGCCGGCCCGCTCCATCCTGATCGTGGGTGGCGGCCTCTATCCCCGGACGGCCCTGGTCCTGCGACAACTCGTGCCTCACGCCCGCTTGACCATTCTCGAATGCGACGCGGAGCATATTCGGCTGGCGCAGCCCTTTCTGGACAGCCGGATGGAGCTTGTCCATGGCATTTTCCCAGGCCAAGAGGAGTTCCATGCCGACCTGGTCATCATTCCATTGTGCTTCCGGGGAGATCGGGAAGCGCTCTATCGCGGGCAGCACCAAACCGTCGGCCGCACTTTGCTCATTCACGATTGGATCTGGCGCCGCCGTGGCGTCGGAGTGGTCATCTCACCGCTTCTGCTCAAACGATTGAATGTGGTGGGTGGAGTCGAGTAAAGCTGCGGCTGGTTGGACGCAGAAACACGCGAAGTGAATCATGAAGGCGCTTGCTCTGCTCGGTGTGCTGCTGACGGCCAAAACCATCGTCCTCGCAGGACATGGCGTCCCCGTATCGAATTGGGACTTGGCTTACTTCTGGCCGGACCTATGCCTCAGTCTCCTTTTCGCCGCCCTCGAACTGTCCATCCGCCGACAACGCGCCATCTGGGTCCTCTATGGCCTGACCGCCGCTTACACCGCCGGCAATGTGCCGCTCCAACTCCTTTTCGGCAGTCCCTTGACCTGGCCCATGGCCCGAGCCGCCGGCGGCGCGCTCTCCGATTCCATCCGGTATTACGTTAACTGGCAGAACGGTCTTTCGACCCTTGCCGTCCTGGCAGCTGCTTGCCTGTTCCCGGCCGGAATAATCCTGCGGTCGCATTCACGGTCGCGCCGCCTTCTCAACCGAACAGCGCCAATGGATCTGGCCCTGGCCGGTGTCGCACTTGCGGCCGCTTGGATCACGTTCCGCTGCGGACGCCAAGCGACTGGGCAACTGTCCGCCGCCGGCCTGCATCGCAACGCCTGCATAACACTGGCCGCTTCCGCCTTTCCGCGCATTACCGCCAAGCCCACCGCCAAAGAATGGCGGCTCAGCCCTTTCGAGCCAACGCCGCCGCCAGCCGAGTCGGACCTGACGCCATGGCGCGGCCAAGGTCGGGGCCGCAACGTCGTCTTGCTGCTGCTCGAATCTACCGGAGCGCAATATCTGCGTCTTTATGGGGCGGCCGAAGACCCGACTCCTCACCTCACTCGCCTGGCGACCGCCTCCATCCTGTTCGAGAACGCCTATGCTGTTTATCCCGAAAGCATCAAAGGGCTCTTTTCGGTCGTCTGTTCGCGCTACCCAGCCTTTGACACCACACCGGATGATTACGCCTCCGTGCGCACGCCGAGCCTGGCGCAAATCCTGGCGCAACAAGGTTATCGCACCGCCCTTTTCCATTCCGGGCGCTTCATCTACCTGGGCATGCAAGCCATCATTCGCCACCGCGGCTTTGAACTCCTGGCCGACGCCGGCGAGATCAGCGGCCAGCGCCAATCGAGCTTTGGGGTGGACGAAGCCGCCACCGTCCGGCGCATGTTGGCGTGGATTGACGGCCTGAATGGAGAACGCTTCTTCCTGACTTACCTGCCCATCGCCGGCCATCATCCCTATGTCTCCGACGGCCACGGTCCGTTCCCGGACAGCGCTGAGCCCGGCCTTTACCGGAACGCGCTTTACGAAGGCGATGCGGCCTTAGGCTTGTTGCTGGATGGCTTGCGGGAGCGAGGACTATTTGAGAACACCATGTTCGCGGTGGCGGGAGACCACGCCGAAGCTTTTGAGCAGCACCCGGGCAACGTGGGACATACCCTCTTCATCTACGAAGAAAACGTCCATGTCCCGCTCCTCTTCGCCGCCCCCGGACTGTTTCGCGCCCAACACCGGGTGGCGCGCATCGCCAGCCTCCTGGACCTCACTCCGACAATCCTCGATCTGCTCGGCCTGCCGGCATCTCCGGAACACGACGGCTCTTCCCTGCTTCCCGCCCGACAACAGCTCGCCCTGTTTTTCACCGACTATTCCCTGCCCTGGCTCGGCCTGCGCGATGGGGCCTGGAAGTTCATCGAGGACGTCGAAACCGGGGGCGCGCATCTCTTCGACCTCGCCCACGATCCCAATGAACAGGTCGACCTTTCCGCCTGCCTCCCCGCCCGGGTTGCCTTCTACCAGGAGCGGCTGCGCGCATGGAGTGCGGCGCAGAAAGCTCGCTACCGGCGGTGAAGGCATCGAAACGAGCACCCCGCGCCGTTTCTCAACAAAGTTCCGCAGCGCGAGCGGCAGGGACGTAACTCCCCATCCAGTTTTTCCCTCGACAACCGCATTCGTCTTCGTTTCGCACCGACTCCAGGACCCGGCAAGAAAGAGTCAGCAGTTGCCAAGAATAGACGGGCGCAACGCCATCACCTGAATCAGAGTGGCAGAAGCAACCTCAGATCACATGTTTACGTTAACTTGCTCCCTGCACTTAACCGATGGACAGACCGTTGCGGCCCAGATCAAAGCCGCATCGAAAATGGAGGATGCGCCGGTCGCTTACTCCGGTCCGGCCGATCGGTTGCCCATTCATCCCCCGGTGGCCAATGCCATTGAACTGAAATCCTACTTCCGCAGTTGCGCGCGTGAACTCGGCGCCCAATTCGAGGAAGACGAACGCGATGACCGGGCCTTTGCCGTCCGCGATGTGATGCCGATCCTGGATCAACTGAAAAATCTTCACCCGAAACGACATCGCGCGCATTAAGCCGTTAGCACTCAGCGCGCCCGCCAATACCCTCGCTCGCTCCGCGGCACCTTGGCCAACCGCGGCCGGCAGCCCAGCTCAATTTTAGGACCGTGGGCAGCGTCATGGGCCGCCCACGCCTAATGAAACAGGGACGGCCATGTGCCGGCAACTCAAGGCGAAGGCCTTTCTTCCGAAGCCTTTTGTTCCTTCTCTTGCAGCTTCCAGACCAGACTGTTGATGCTGCCGTTCCCCGGCGACACATTCTCCGCCGTCTCCGCCAGGAGCAGGGCTTCTTTGTTCCGCTTCTGCTCAACCAGCAGCTGCGCGTAGCCCAGAACCGCCTCCGGGCTATATGGGCAAAGGGCAAAGGCCTGCCGGAAAGCAAAGTCGGCTTCTTGCGCCAGCCGCTCCTTTTCCCGTGCGGACGTGCTGTTCCGGGAGCGCCAGGCATAAACGGACCCGATGCCGCTCCGCAGTTTGGAATAGGTCTTTTGGGCCGGGGCATTCTTCAAGAACCGCGCATCTCCCTTGAACCCGGTCTGATCGTGACTCTCGAATACTCGCGCCGCGAAGGCGCAAACCTCTTTCACTGATGTCTCCCGCTTCAGCCAATTGCCCACGGCGCGATCGGTGATTTGAGTCCAATACGCCCGATCCTTATCCACGACCGCCACGGGCAGTTCGATGATTGGCTTTCGCTCCAGCTTCATGATCAAGCCATGCGGGGCAAGGTGCGGTTTCATCCATTCCAAGGGGAAGCTTTCCTCGATAAAGCATAGCCGGTCGGGGTTGGCGTCAAAGATCGCCTTGGCCAGGAGACCGTTGATGTTCATGACGGCCACCTGCCCCGACACCTGCACCTTGCCATTGTCATCTTCATAGACGTTTTCGCCGGGCAGCAACTTGTCCGCGTCGAGCCGTTTCTTGGCTTCCTGAATGTAAAAGCTGAACGCCTTTTCACTGTCTTGCGCCGTCGGCAGGTTGATTTTCTTCCCAAAAAGCTCACGCAAATACTGAAGATAGAGCGAGTCGGCGAGCGCGTTCTGCGTCAGCACAAAACACGGATCCCCATCGTTATGCGACTTGCAGAAGGCCGTGACGAGCCACCGTCCGGGGTCGGTCCCGCCAAAGTAAATGCTGCCTGCGGGCATCGACTTAATAATCTCCTCGCCAAAGTAGGTCACATAGAACTCATCGCCCTGGGCGATTTCGTCGTATGCCCCGAAGGATTCGTTGACCGCTTGCCACACCGTTGTCATCAGCCGCTCATCCTTGTCTCCGCCGAGATACTGGTACGCGCCGCTCCGCAAAACGTGATACGCTTCCACTAACGTCGGCCAATCGCCCACCTTGGCCGCATTGAAAAACCTCCAGACATCAGGATGCTGTTCCTTTCCCTCCCGCTCAGCCAGGCGGCGGGCGAGCGCTTCTTTCTGTCCAATGAACTCCTTTAAGCGCGGTTCCAATGCCCGTGGAACCCGCGGACCCTCCCCATCCTGGGCCAAAGCCGGCCATGACCCGGCCAAGGCATTGATCAACAGCAGCAAGGCGGGCCCGCGTTTAAGCAAAGTCCATTTCATAGCATCGGGTCGGAAGAACTGAGTTTTGGTTATGCCGTTACGAACATTCCATCGTCACAGACACCGCCGGACCCCAATTTGTGTACTCACCCGGAAGAGGGCGAGTGAATCCCGGGATCTCCCAGGCGTCGTTCGAGACAAACCCGATCGCAACCCGATCGCAACCCGATGCAACGTGGATCGCGGTCGGGTAACGATACGGGCTCGATCCGGTTCGAATCCGGCTTGCCCCGACCGAAGCTCGCAGGTTCGCGTGATCCAATCGGCGGGCGCACTTGCGGCCCCCAGTCCGGGAAGAGCACGGAGTGCGAACCTTCAACCATCGAAACGCGAACTTTCGTTCGCCCAGGCACAAAATCGAGCGGGCCCTGTCGGACTCAAGCCCGCGCTCCGGCAAGGAGGGCACAGCTTCGACCTAACCATTGGAACCGCAGCCTCAACCAGCGACGGCCCGCGGTCCACGGAGAGGAAAGGCACAGCACAGTTGCCGCGGTCGGATGAAGCTGCTATGTGCAAGGACCATGCTGAGCCAGCTTCCCCAGTGCGCCCTCTGGTTGTTGCCATGGTTGGCCGTCCAACCACCTGACCGCGGATGGCCGACTTACGGGGGCGATCCGGCCGGGACCAAATATTCGCCGCTGGCTCAGATCAACCGGACCAACGTGACTCAGCTTCAACCGGCATGGGTCTATCGTTGCGACGACATGCGTCTGCAGCCGGCCAGCACGATCGAATGCAATCCGCTCATCATCGATGGCATCATTTACCTCACCACCGCGGGCTTGAAAGTCGCCGCGCTCGAGGCCGCCACCGGCCAAACCCGCTGGATCTTTGACCCGTGGAACGGACGCGGCGGACGCGGTGTGAACCGCGGGGTCACCTATTGGGCCAACGGCGCGGACCGTCGGATTTTTTTCGTCGCCGGCAACGAGCTTTGCGCGCTGAGCGCCAATGATGGGCAACTGGTCCGCACCTTCGGCCAAGGCGGCAAAATCGATCTGCGGGACGGCCTCGATCGGGATGTCTTTTTCCTCTCGGTGACCGCGACCTCGCCGGGCATCATTTATCGCGACCTGCTCATCCTGGGTTCGGTCGTTGGTGAAGGCCCGACTCCATCGGCCCCAGGGCACATTCGCGCGTTTGACGCCCGGAGCGGAGAGCGGCGCTGGATCTTCCACACCATTCCGCATCCCGGTGAAGTTGGTTACGAGACCTGGCCGACGAACGCCTGGCAGACGGTCGGCGGCGCCAACTGCTGGGGTGGGATGACCTTGGACGTCGAGCGCGGCCTGGTCTTTGCCGGTACAGGCTCTCCCTCCTACGACCACTGGGGCGGGAACCGGCATGGGGCAAATCTTTTCGCCAATTGCGTCCTGGCTTTGGATGCCTCCACCGGCGCGCGAGTGTGGCACTTTCAAACCGTCCACCATGATCTCTGGGACTACGACCTCCCTGCCCCCCAACCTGGTCCAAGTGGAACATCAGGGGCGTCGCATTGATGCCGTCGCCCAGGTCGGCAAGATCGGCCATCTCTTCCTCCTCGACCGCGCCACCGGCAAACCTCTCTTCCCCGTGGAAGAACGGCCCGTCCCGAACTCTCAAATCCCCGGGGAGAAGAGCTGGCCGACGCAGCCATTTCCAGTCAAGCCACCGCCCTTTGCCCAACAGCGGTTCACCGCAGCGGAGGTGACGGACTTGACGCCCGAGGCGCGCGCGGACGTGCTCGCGCGTCTGCGAACCATGGCCACAGGCAGCATCTTTCTTCCCCCAGCCCTGCAACCCTCTGTTACCTTGCTCAATTCAACGGCGGCGCCGAATGGGGCGGCGGCGCCTTTGACCCGGAAACGCGCCTCTTCTATGTCAACGCCAGCAACGAACCCGAGTGGATCTCGATGGCGCCCGCTCGGCCCAAAGAAGAGATGACCTTGACCGAACTGGGCCGGTCTATCTACGGCACGGTTTGTTCCGCGTGCCACGGCTTCGAAAAGGCCAATAATCCGGCCGCCCCGGCCTTCGCCACCCTCAAATCGGTTAAGGAAAGGTTGACCCAGCAACAAGTGCTCGACCTTTTGGCGACGGGCCGGAATCAGATGCCCAGTTTTGCCACCTTCTCCGCGCTCGAGCGGCGGGCGGTGGCGGCTCTTTTCGACCAGGGAGCGACGAAAAGATCGACTTGCGCCAGCTCGAACTTAGTTGGAGCCATGACATTCCATTCGTTGCCACCGGCCATCACGACTTTCGCGACCCCAACGGCTTTCCCGTCAACCAGCGGCCCTGGGGAACATTGAGCGCCATTAACCTCGATCGCGGCGAAATCCAATGGCAAGTGCCTCTCGGGACTTATCCGCCCTTGGAAGCCAAAGGCTATCCCCCGACCGGGACTTTCAACATCGGCGGACCCCTGGTCACGGCCGGCGGCCTCGTTTTCATTGGCGCCGCCATGGACGAGCGCTTCCACGCTTTCGACAAGACTACCGGCAAGCTCCTCTGGCAATTCCAACTCGAGGCAGGCGGCTATGCCACCCCCGCCACTTACGAAGTCAACGGACGCCAATTTGTCATCATTGCCGCCGGCGGCGGCGGCAAACCGGAAACCAAACCCGGCGCCTCCTACTACTGCTTCGCCCTGCCCCAGCCCTGAGGCAAGCGGCTCTTGCCAGCCAGGCTTCTCGGACCCAAAACGGCGGTTGAGTCGCGAGTTGCCACCACGAAGGAGGCGTCAAGCCCGCTGCAAAGAAGCAAATCTCTGCAGTCGTACCACAATTGTGGACATCGAAAAGCCTGAAAAACGCCCTAAACAGCCCGAAATTGACTAAATTCGCGACAGTAGGCTCTCAAAAATGGACACGCAGACTCGGCAATGCCGACTTCGCTCGGATAAACGGCAGCGGCAATTGGCATGAAATGTGTCTGGCGCCGAGTTTTTGACCGAGAAACGAGGCCTATCGAGCTCCAAAGCCGCTGCGATGGCCCTAAACGCTCAATCTGCCTCTATGTTGTGTATGAAAAATGGACGCCCCATCCTCCCGACAAAAGGTGCGGGTCGTGCCGCCGCTCCTTTCCGCAATCCTACTCGTCATCGTAATCCTACTCCCTTAGAGCGAACCTTCTAGCCTGAATTGCTTCCGAATTCTCGTGCTCGGCTGCGCGCGTCAAGACAGTGCCTTCCCTACCACCCTTCTGGCCTGCAACTTGACCCAACTCGCCGAGCCACGCGGAAGCCATTAGCAATCACGCAGCCCACTGATTGCATGTTGTGGTGAGCACCTCCCGCGGATGGCGTTTTCTGCCGGACGTGGTCTCAGTTGAGGATCAAGGTGGTGGATGCCTTGTTTTGGTGATGTTCCAAACTGTGACTGGCCGAAGGTCGGGCAAACTGGGCCACGCCAGCTCTTTCCAGCTCGCTTCTCTGTCGTATCGTGCCAGAATGCCCCGCCGTGACTAACGACGGCGAGTCTTCGAGGGAAGCTGCTTTTCCGCAGACACACTGGAGCATCGTGCTGTCCGCGGGCGAAAATTCTTCCGCAGAAAGCTTTGCGGCCCTGGAAAGTCTTTGCCGTGCCTACTGGTTTCCGCTGTATGCCTACGTGCGCCGCTGTGGCGAGAGTGCCGATAACGCCAAGGACCTGACCCAGGGATTCTTTGCGCGCCTACTCGAAAAGAACTGGTTGCGAGCGGCTAGTCGGGAGCGGGGACGATTTCGTTGGTTCCTACTGGCTTCACTCAAGCACTTTTTAGCCAACGAATGGGATCGTGCTCGAACCCAAAAACGGGGAGGCGGTCGACAGCCGGTCTCCCTCGATGAGATAGACCTGGAAGCAAGATATTTGACGTCGCCCGCGGATAACGTAAGCGCCGACAAAGCCTATGACCGCACCTGGGCGTTGACGCTTTTGGAGAAAACACGGGCTCGCTTGCGCGAGGAATTCAGGGAAGCAGGCAAAGCAGAACGCTTTGAGGCGCTCGAACAGTTTCTTCCGGGTGAAACGGCCGCTGCGACCTATGCGGAAATCGGAATGCGACTCGGTATGACCGAAGGGACGGTGAAATCGGATGTGTCCCGGCTTCGGCGGCGTTACGGCGAAGTCCTGCGGGAGGAGCTCGTCCAGACGCTGGGCAGTATGACCGATCTGGAAGACGAGCTGCAGCATCTCTTTGAGGCATTGAGCTAATTTGAATTCCTGGTCGTGCAATCATGCAACCTTTTGTCACCTTTGCTTCATGGCAAAGATGACGGTTTAACTTCAAACGATAATGAGCCTGCAGGGCAAGTGCGCCCGGTGCGGCGCTCCGCTTTACGCGAGCGCCCTGGGGAGCCGCTGTCCCAAATGCCTGTTTGCTTACGCCTTCGATCCGGAGGCGGCTGCGGCAGATCGCCCCACGGGCTTGGTTTCGGACGCATCCCGGGCCACCGCAAAGAGGGTTTATTACTTGGAGATTACGAATTGGTTCAGGAAATCGCACGCGGCGGCATGGGATTGGTGTGGAAAGCGCGGCAGGTCAGCCTCAATCGCATGGTAGCGGTGAAGCTGTTATTGACGGGCAAGTTCTCCAGCCCTCATTTCGTCAAGCGTTTCCAGACCGAAGCCGAAGCCGCCGCCAATCTCCAGCATCCAAATATTGTCGCGATCTACGAAGTGGGTGAGCACGAGGGTCAACATTACTTTGCCATGGAGTTGGTCGAGGGTGAGAATCTCGCGGAACGCGTCCGCGGAAACCCTCTGCCCCAGGAGCAGGCAGCGGAGTACCTCAAGACCATCGCCGAAGCGATCCATTACGCGCACCAACGCGGGATTCTGCACCGGGATATCAAGCCCTCCAACGTCCTCATTGACGCTTTGGACCGACCACGAATCACCGACTTCGGCTTGGCCAAGCGATTAGATGGGGATTCCGACATGACCCTGAGCGGCCAGGTGATCGGCACCCCCCACTATATGTCACCGGAACAAGCGCGAGGCCGACAAACGTGGGTGACAGTGGCCAGCGACATCTATTCTTTGGGCGCTGTCTTGTATTTCTTGCTGACAGGTCGTCCCCCGTTTGATGGCGAGTCCATCGAGGGTGTGCTCGAGGGCGTGTTGCATCGGGAACCTACTTCCCCAAGGCTTTTGAACCCGTCGATTTCGAGGGACCTCGAGACCATTTGCCTCAAGTGCCTGAGCAAAGAGCCTGCCGGTCGCTATCCCTCAGCACAGGCGCTTGGGGAAGATGTCAGTCGTTGGCTCAGGCACGAGCCAATCCTAGCGCGCTCCGTCGGCCCTCGCGAAAGATTTTGGCGGTGGTGCCGGCGAAAACCAGGCTTGGCTGGCTCTCTGGCTCTCATCTCAATCCTTCTTTTGATCGTGATGATCGGATCGCCCGTTGCTGTCACACGCATCAACCGCGAAAGGCAACGAAGCGACCACTTGCTCTATCTCGCCAATATGAGCTTAGCCCAGCAAGCCTGGGAGCATAACGATGGAATTGGGATTCAAAAGGCATTGGAAGAAACTCGAGATTCGCCCGACCGTCGTTTTGAGTGGTACTATTGGCAACGCCAAACGCATCTGGCGCTCAAAACGATTCGCGGCGCTCCGGGCCCACTGCTTTGGGTGGCCTATTCCCCTGATGGCGAGCGGATTTTGGGGGGCTGTGCGGGTGCGTCCACAGCTTTAGTGTGGGACGCAGCGAGTGGGCAGCAACTGCTCAGGTTTCAACCTCAAGGTCCGTTCGATAACAACCCGTTCTTCTCTCCCGACGGCCGACAAGTCCTGTTTGGGGGCACCAACGGGACCGCGAAGGTATTCGACACTGCGACACGTCAAGAAATATGCAGCTTCGCCGAACACAGTGGGGCCATTGGATGGAGCGCGTTTTCCTCGGACGGACGCTGGATCATCACTGGCGGCGCCGATAGCACCGCCATGGTGTGGAGCGCTACTACCGGCGAGAAAAGGCACACACTCAAAGGGCACAAGGGGGAGGTTTCGGCTGTGGCCTTTTCTCCGGACGGCCGGCTAATCGCGACCGGCGATTACAATAGCCTGGTAATAGTCTGGGATGCGGCAACCGGTCGCGAACTGTTTCGGCGGACCAGCAAGTCTGAGGGCTTTGGTTCGGTCAACTTCTCTCCAGACAGTAAGCGGCTTCTCACAACTGGTTGGGCTCAGCTCACCGTGTGGGAGCTTGCCGAACGCCGTGAGTTGCTCGAAATCTTGCACGGTCTGGTGGGAGCCAATTACGCGACGTTTTCCCCGGACGGACAGCGGATCATTGCTTCCGGAAGCGATCATGTTGTTAAATTGTGGGATGCCAACAACGGACAGGAGATGCTCACGCGCATGGGCCACACCGACGAGGTTGCCATGGCGTCTTTTTCCCCGGACGGCCAGCAGTTTGTAAGCGCCAGTCTGGATCGCACGGTTAAACTGTGGGACATCCAAAGTCGGCACCAGCCGTTCGAGCTGCGGGGCCACAGCAACCAGCTTTGGTCGGTCGCTTTCTCCTCGAAGGGTGATCGGATTGTCACAGGCAGCGCCGATCGAACAGCCAGGCTGTGGGATGCCCTCAGCGGTCGCGAACTTTTTCCCCTGAAGAGCCACAATGATGTCACGTTTTCGGCCGCCTTTTCCCCAGACTGCGATCGCATTCTGACAGGCGGGGAGGACCATACCGGCAAATTGTGGGATGCCGCCAATGGCGTACTACTGCGCACCTTCAAGGGACATTCCAATCGCGTTCGAGCGGTGGCATTCTTCCCGAACGGGAAGCAGATGGTGACCGGTAGTTCCGATAAAACAGCCAAGGTATGGGATGTTCTCAGCGGCAAATGTTTGCTGACCCTCTCAGGCCATATGGCTGACGTTTTTTCGGTCGCTTGTTCCCCAGATGGAAGCAAGATTGTCACCGGGAGTCTCGATACCACCGCCAGAGTGTGGGATACCACGACCGGTCTTGAGTTGCTTGCGTTCAAAGAGCACAAGGGAAACAACAGCGAGGTCTATGCAGTCACCTTCGCTTCTGGTGGACGGACGGTTGTTTCTGCCGGCGCAGACAAAAGGGTCCGGGTCTGGGATGCGACCAATGGGCGGGAATTGCTCGTGTTGAAGGGGCACAACGCCGCGGTGTTATCAGTGGCTATTTCTTCGGACGGGAAGCGGATTCTCACTGGCAGTCAGGATCGAACGGCGAAGTTGTGGGATGCCGAGACCGGACGAGAATTCCTCGAGCTCAAAGGCCATAGCGGCCCGGTCTGGTCGGTTGCCTTTTCTCCAGATGGTCGGTCCATTCTGACCAGTGATTCCGACGGGACGGCAAGGGTGTGGCGGGCGGCAAACCCGGCGGAAGTGGCCGCTTGGCAAGAGGAGGAACGGACGGCGTCGGACATTAGACATTCGGTGAACCGCTGATCTCGGACCACAGAATCGCAATCTGCCAAGGCCACCCCCATGCCTGTGGCGAGTGCAACCTTTTTGACCGTTTCCTTCATCTCGTTAGGTGGGGAGCGGAAAAGGGGCTTCGAGCCGAAGCCGCCCTCATCACAAATCGAGCAACAATTAACAAAAACAATCGTTTTATGGCCGCAATACGCCTCCGGGGTCCTAACGGAAACTCACTTCAACCAGAAGAGCAGCGAACGTTTCTAAAGCTTATTCGTTTCGCAACGTTCGCCATGTTCGCCATGTTCGCCCTGGTCTGCCCTGCGTTCACGACCGGCCTGGCCGCGCTGCCACCTGCCCAGCAGGCTTATTTCAAAGCATCCAACGCCGAGACAAATGATAATTTCGGCTGGTCAGTGGCGGTTTCGGGTAACACCGCTGTCGTCGGGGCGCTTCTTGAATCCAGCAACGCCACGGGCATCAATGGTGACCAAAGCGACAACAGCGCACCTCAAGCCGGCGCGGCCTATGTCTTCGTGCGTGAGGGAACCAACTGGGTCCAGCAGGCTTATCTCAAGGCCTCCAATCCGGGTGGGCAATGGCCAGGGGAAGAGTTTGGTGACCTTTTCGGTTGGGCGATAGCGATTTCAGGTGACACGCTGGTCGTTGGAGCCCCTTACGAGGACAGCAATGCCACTGGAATCGATGGTGATCAGACGAATAATGACACCGCTGACTCAGGCGCCGCCTACGTTTTTGTCCGAAACGGGACCAACTGGGTTCAGCAGGCTTATCTCAAGGCCTCCAATCCGGGAAACGGCGATCATTTCGGCCACTGGGTGGCCATCTCAGGGGATACGGTCGTGGTGGGAGCGCCTTTTGAGGACAGTAACGCCCGGGGAGTGAATGGCAACCAGGACGACAACAGCCTGCTGAATTCCGGCGCGGCTTACGTCTTCGCACGTGATGGGACCAATTGGGCCCAGCAGGCCTATCTTAAAGCGTCCAACACCGGCGGACCATCCTCGGGGGAAGCATTCGGCGATAATTTCGGCGTCTCGGTTGGCATATCGGGCGACACCGTGGTAGTCGGCTCCGTTTACGAAGACAGCAACGCTAAAGGGGTCAACGGTAACCAGAGCAACGATAGCGCCCTGCAATCCGGTGCGGCTTACGTCTTCGTTCGTAGCGGGACCAATTGGAGCCAGCAGGCCTATCTGAAGGCGTCCAACACCGGGTCAAGCGACGAATTCGGCTGGGCCGTCGCCATATCGGGCGATACCGTCGCCGCCGGGGCGGCTGGGGAGGGCAGCGACGCCGTTGAGGTGAATGGCGACCAAAACAACAACCGCACTCCAGGCGCCGGCGCTGTCTACGTTTTTGTCCGCCAGGGCACGAATTGGCTCCAACAAGCTTACCTGAAAGCCTCCTCTGTCTTGGGGGACGATGGCTTAGGATTCTCCGTGGCGTTGTCTGGCGACGTGCTCGTAGCGGGGGCTCCTGGGGACGATAACAGGACCCCGGGGATCAACCCCGGTCCGAGCGACGAGAGTGCATTCAACGCTGGCGCCGCCTACGTCTTTGTCCGTGAGGGGACAAACTGGACCCAGCGGGCTTACCTTAAAGGCTCTAACACAGCCGGCCCATTACCAGGGGAAGACTACGGAGACGATCTTGGGGCAGATCACATGGTAGCCGTGTCCGGCGACACGGTAATCGTCGGAGGGCATGCCGAAGACAGCAACGGTATTGGGGTCAATGGAAATCAAACCGAGAGAAGTGCTCGGGACTCTGGAGCCGCCTATGTCTTCACCGGCTTCGCCCCGGGCCCACGACTCGGCCTGGCTGCGGAACGCAGCAGTGGCTTCGTCCTCAGTTTCATTGCTGTTCCCGATGTCACTTACCGCTTGCAGCGTGCCCACAGTGTCAGCGGACCTTGGGACACAATTAGCACCAACAAGGCACCGGCTTCGGGCGTTATCGAATATCGTGAAACGACCCCGCCCATGGACGCTGCGTTTTACCGCTCCCTGCAGCTGTAGCCTATCCATTGCGGTTCACGTCTCCGCTGAGTGCGGTTGCGTTGAGTTTTACGCGGATGATCCCAGGACGCTCAAAGGCAAGGCGGGTGCAGGCTAGCCTTCGTCTCCCGCTGTCTCCACTGCCGTTAGGCGCGGCAGCTTCTTGATGCCGACCTTGGTCTTACTTTCGCCGCGCGTCGTCTTTGACGCCGGTCGCGGTCGAGGAATCACGGAACTGCGGATCAGACATGATTCCAGTCTGAGTCCGCATCGTCTTGCCGGGCAATTCAGCTGGCGAGTTAATTCCGTGGCGCAATCCGCCGGGGGGCAAGCTCCCAAAGCGTCGGCGTGCCGTTCGAGTTGGTCAGGATGAGCCACTTGCCGTCCGGTGAGAATGTTACGGAGCGGATGACGTTGCTTTGGGGTTCGGAAGTCGTGACCTCATTACTGTTTGGGGCATCCCATCCAATGATGGTGTTCCCACTGCTCACCAACCTTCCGTTCGGGGAAAACGCCACTGATCGAAATGGAATTCTGTTGGTGTCAGCGGGCAAGGTTTGGAGTTTCCTGCCGCTCGCGACATCCCACACCGTAACCGTCTTCTCCATGACGAAGGCACGGGCGTCAGGTGAGAAAGTCGGAGACTGATTGGCATTTGCGTCGTCCCTGGTCCTGATCTCGAATGTGACCGTGCTTTTTCCCGCCTTCTCGTCGTTGCTAACCCTGTATTTGACGCCCGCGTCCGAAAAGCCGAGCCGCTGATAAATATTTTGGATGGTTTGGGTGTCGTTGAAGAGCTTCCGCTCGTCCAGCGGATCTCCAACGCGGCAGACCAGCTTTTCGAGGAGGTCGGCGTCTCCGATCTTCGTGTTGCCCTCAAACACGATCTTCTCCAGGCGAGGTCTGTCCTGCACCACGTAGGTTAAGATAGTCCGCTCTGCGCTTGGCTCCTGCGCGACACGCACGTTCGAGAACAGACCCGTGGCGTAGAGAGAACGAACGTCTGCATCTACTTGCGTCCTGCTCAAAGGCTCGCCTTCCTTCGCGCCGATTCTGGCCCTGATCTCCTCGTCGGATGCCTGTGCCGGGCCAATGTGCTGGATCACGATCCTGGCAACGGTGCTTGGGGCGCTGTTCGTGGGAGCGCCCTTCTGAGCGGCCATCCATTTCCTTGCGATTTCTTCCAACTCACCTGGCTTCAAGACACGATTTCCAACGAACTTCTCGCGGAACTGCTCGTAGGTCATTCCCTGGGCTTGCAGGGCACGGAGGAACTCCAACCGGGTCGGCGCGGCAAGCTCGATTCTCGATCCATCTTCTCCACGGGAACCGGTCTTAGCGGTTTGTTGCCTTTGTCCCATCGCTTTATCGCCTGAACTGGGGCGCGCCATCGGCAACAGAACGGCTGCCGTTGCGACGATCAGTCCGGTTCGAGCCCATCCTAGTCCCACCATGGGACCGATCGGATTCTGGACGAGTCGGGTCACACGCCGCTTGAGCGCCGCCTTGGATTCCATGATCCCAACGAAACCCAGCCGTAACGGAGGCTGGACGAATGCCATTCTGGCCACGGAGACGAGGGTGGCGGGGTAGTTCGGGGCCTCCGCTCCCAACCTGGCCATCACGAGGTCGTCTACGGCCTCTTCCCTTACTCGGCGCGTCACACTGTTGGCCACCCAAAGCAAGGGATTGAACCAATGGAGGACTTGCTGGGCGACCTGCAAGTGATTGACCCAGAGATCACCGCGTTTGACATGCGCCAGTTCGTGCAGCAGGACGTGCCGAAGCTGTGCGGGCGTCAGTTTCTCGGCCAGGCCGTTCGGGATCAGGATCACCGGCTTCAACAGACCGCTTACGGCGGGACTAGCGCAGGTGGTTGACATTTTGAGCCGCAGCGTCCGGCGCACTCCCATCTGTGCGCGGCAGGCGTCAAGCTCGCGCTCCAACTCGGGTGAGGCTGGCGTGCCGGTCAGACGGGCGACTTGGCGGTAGCGGCCCACGATTAACGCCGAGAGAATCCCCATGCCAGAAATCCAGAGGAGGAAGAGAACCCCTTCCGCCGATAGAGCGGTTGTGGTGACGCGCTCGGTTCGATTTTCGACGCTGCCGCTGACCGTATGGGCGTAGAGCGGTTCAGCTTGCTTGTGCGGCCCCGGCTCCTGAACCCAGTAGGCCCACCCGGTCGGGAAGCTCAGCGAAGTCGGCAGCAACAATTTCACCGGTATCAGCATCAACAGACCGTATCGCAAAGCGGCGCGGGTTCGGGAGCATGCCCAGACCGTCACGAGGAGAACGACCGCGACTACCGTGGACTGAACGAGCATCGATCCCGCAATCTCCGCGAATCGCGCCCCCCAGGAATTGAGGGCGGAAGTCACCTCGTCGAGTGGCACGGTTGGCATTGTGATCCTCCTACTCCTTGGCTCCTGCTTGTTTGCGTTTCTGTTTCAAAACTGCCTCCAGTTCGCTCAATTCCTCAGCGCTCAGTTCGCGGGTCTCCAGCAGGCACTGCATCATCGGAGTCAGAGCGTTGTCGAAGGCGTGTTTGAGCGCGTAGAGTAATTCCCGCTTCTGCGCCTGCCGCCTTGTGATGGCGGGACGATAGATGTCCATACGCCGGAGCTTCTCCGATACCAATAAGCCCTTCTCCACCATTCGATCCATGAGGGTGTGGACGGTGCTGTAAGCCCACCCCTTGCTCTCGTCGAGCGCTTCGGTCACATCAGGGGCAGTGCAAGGCTGGCGGTCCCAGACGGCTTTGAGAATGGCCCATTCGGTTCCGGTAAGTTCGGCAGGTTTGGTTTTCTTCATTTCTCTTGGAGAATGATGTAGCTTTATCACGACACATGTAGTGATTTCAAGAGCTGAATGAGCCGGCTTACGAACCGGAAACGGCCCCCAAAAACGCCGCTAAGGCTAAGGGCCCAAACTGGCCCTCTTATTTCGCCATTCCCTTCCCCGCCAAAAACTTACTCCGGTGACACCAGACACAATGTGACCCAGACACAACAGACACAATGTGACAGAACCTTTCCTTTCGGCCTCGCTTTCTAAGCAGTATCATTTTGGCCGATCGAGTGTAGAATCGCCCCATGCCAACGGTCGATCGTTATGTGGTTCCGGGACGGGTTTACCATTTAATCCACCGCTGCCACGATCGGCCGTTCCTCTTCCGCTTTGCCAAAGACCGAAACGGTTATCGCAGCAGACTGGTTTACGGTGCAGTCTTGTCTCTGGCGCTCTGGCTCCAGATCGTCTGCGCTGCACCAGGCGACGTCGATTTGACATTTGCCTCCGGTTCAGGGCCGGATGCTCCCGTCACGGTTGTCACAGTTGAATCGCGCGGAACGATTCTCATCGCGGGTGAATTCAGGTCGTACGATGGTGTTGCCCGGCCCGGCCTAGCACGGCTGAACGCGTCGGGACAATTAGACACCTTATTCAATCCACCACCCGTCGGTACGGTGACCGGGATTTTTCTGCAGTCGACCGGCCAGGTCCTCCTGCAAGCCGACCAACCCAAGCGTTTAAACAGCGACGGGAGCGTTGATCCGCGCTTTCAACCTCCCGCGAACACTGCCAAGTTGCTCCTCGTGCAGCCGGACGATAAGCTCGTCGTGAGCAGCCAAACCGTGACGAACGGACCTCAGGACTCTGAGACGCGTCTACTACGTTTGCTTCCGGATGGCGCACTTGACCCGAGCTTTTCCCCAGTCACTCTCCCATACCGTGATGTTTTTGGAGTTCGTGCTTCGATCAACGACGCCATCGTCGATGATGGCGGCAGCATCTTGGCCTCCGGGACATTCCAAGGATTTGCTGTTCGCGTAAGCACGAATGGGACGGTTGATCTAGGGTTTGCGCCGGTGCTGGCCGGATCTTACTTTTTGGCGCGGGGATCCGCTCGGGAGATCATTCTTTGGGGCAATAACGCCTTTGACGCGAGAATCCATGTGATCGCCTCCACCGGCGCAGAGCTCTTCGAGGCGCAAGGCATGCCGGTGTATGTGGCGCCAGATGGACGCATTCTGATGCTCGGCTTTCCAGTTGATCAAGGACAGCTCAACCGTCTCAACCCAGACTGGACCCTAGACCGAGGTTTTACCGCTCATTTCGAACCTATTTCGCAGTTGCCGGTCAGGACGGTGCGAGTGCAAGCCGATGGCGCGATTCTGGTTGGCGGTCAATTTGATTCCGTCAACGGCCAAGCTCGACGCCACTTGGTAAGATTGATGGGCGATCCGATCGGCCCCAGGTTGTGGGCTTCCGAAAGGAACGGCGGCGGTTTCTCCTCCCTTATCACCACCGCCACTGGCCTGACCTATTCGCTCGAGGCCAACCATTCGCTCATCGGATCCGACTGGCAACTGGTCATGCGCCGAGTTGGCAATGGGACTATTCAGAAACTGGTCGATACGAATGCTGATGGTTCGATGCGCTTCTACCGGCTACGCGTCGACATACAATAATCCAATTGATGCGCTATCAAATCGAACTTGCGGAATCTAAAGCGGTGACGACCGCGGTGATTCGAAGCCGGGTGCCGCAGCCGGAGCTGGCGCAATTCGTGCCGGCCGCGTGTGGCGAAGTCTGGGCATTCATTCGATCGACCGGATTGCCCCAGCCAGGCCGTCATACGGCGTTGTATCTTCAGGATGGATTTGTCGAAGTTGGGGCGGAGGTGTCGGGACCGTTTGCCGGCAACGAGCGGATCCGATGCTCACAGCTGCCTGCGGGCCCCGTCGCTGCCACGGCGCATTTCGGGCCTTATCGACGTCTTGGGGATGCCCATGGGGCCATCCGCGAATGGGCCACCACGCACCGACGCCAATTGGCGGGGATTTGCTGGGAGATTTACGGCCACTGGGAAGAAAGCTGGCAGCATGATCCAACCAAGATCCGCACCGACGTCTTCCATCTGTTGCGGGGTTGAGGGACTGAAACACCCGGGGCTTCACCGGCGAAGCCGTCAAAATCCGATCCAGGCGGCGTCATTCATGTAGGCCTGGGCGTAGGCGTAGGGCATGGCGCCGTCGCGTCCATCCCCGCTGGTATTGCGGAAGAGAAACACCCCTCCGCCCGGCTGAGCGCCGTCCTGGCGATAGCCAATCAGGAGCACGCTGTGGCCGTCACGGACATCATCGGGGCCGCACGGTTGCAGGACGCCGTCCTTCCATTCGTCCTTCTTTGGCCAGCGAAAACCGCCGCAGATCGGCCAGCCAGATTGGAGTGTTTGTTTGATGGCGACCAGGTGGGCGTCGGTCAGGCCGGTAGTGACGTCCCACTCCTTAATCCAGTGCAACTGCAGCCCCAAGTTGAGCCGGGCATGAGCCTCCACGAGCGCATCGGGCGTAGGCGCCTGATCGGGCTGGAACTGAGGGCGGTAGGGCATTGCCGGCTCGCCACAAATGCCGTGCGCCTGAAAGCCCTTCCACAAATCGGAAAAAAAGCCGCCGTCGTCCTTGTCCCCGGTCGTTTCGTTCGAAGCCCAGTTCAGGAACTCGACGCTGAAACGGGTGCCATTGCCCAACTTCCGGGCGGCGGCAAATTCCAAAGCGCCGGCGACGGTGAATGCGGAGCACGTGGGGCGCCCCCCCTGGCGCCACCGGGCCAGGTCCCACTGCTCAAACTTGGGCCGCAGATCGACTTCGACGGGAGCGGGCCGCTGCGGTTTGGGACTGTTCGCTGTCTCGGGGGGAGACGCCGCGCGACCGATGAGCAAGACGAATGCGAGCGGCAACGCCGGCGACAACAGCCGGTTGAGGGGAAAGGTCCGGTCAAGGTGGAAACTCATAAGTAGATGCGAAGCGTGCGCGCCAATTTAGGGTTTGCCCCAAGCGCGTCAAGGGAAGAGACCACGCGGGGATATGCGACCCTCCAGGGGTGGATTATTCCGTGTAACGAAAGGGAGGGGCTGATACGCTGCGCGGCGTCTATCGTTGAACTCATCACCAGTCTGGGAGCTGTTCCTTTCGCCCGATGGCAGGTCGAGAGCGAGTGCGGCGCATTGGCATGACAAGTCTTGTCGAGATCTTCGTTGGGCTTTTGATGACCGTGGCAATCCTGGGGCTGGTCGCGCGTCGTCTCACAATTCCTTATCCGGTGCTCTTTGTGGTCGGAGGGGCGGTCTTTGTGATTCGCGCTCGAACTGCCGCAAATTCAACTCGCCGGAGCTGGTGTTCCTTTCTTCCTGCCGCCCTCGCTTTTTCCGGCGGCCCTATTTACCTCACTCCGCGATTTCCGGGCCAATTTACGTCCCATCTCTCTGCTGGCGGTGGGGCTGGTCCTGTTCACCACCGTGACCGTGGCGTACTGCGCTCATTATTTCATGGGCCTGCCCCTGACGGCGGGCTTTGTTCTGGGCGCGATTGTCTCGCCGCCGGACGCGATTGCCGCCACCGCGATCGCTGAGCGCCTGCGCGTGCCGCGCCGCATTGTCACGATTTCCCGAAGGGGAAAGCCTGGTCAACGATGCCACTGCCCCGGTTGCATACCAACTTGCGGTCGCCGCGGTGGTGACAGGGTCATTCTCCCTGGCGCACGCGAGTGTCCGGTTTGTGTTCGTCAGCGTGGGCGGCGTTGTGGTCGGGTTGGCGACTGGTTGGCTGGCTGGCGCGGTACTTACCGTCGGGTGGATGATCCCCTCGATTGAAATCACCGTCTCCTTGCTGACGCCGTTTGTGGCTTACTCCTGGCGGAAGCGTGGGGCGCCTCGGGCGTCCTGGCGGTGGTGGCTGCGCTCCGCACTGGCTGGTTCATGGTCGAGCTGCTCAATTTCGAGACGCGGGCTGTAGGGAGGACCAGTCTGGGAAATGGTGGAATTTCTGCTCAACGGCGCTGTTTTCGCTTTGATTGGGCTGCAATTGCCGCAGATGCTGCGCGGCTGGCGGCTGCCGCCATCCCAGTCCGGCACTGGTGCAGGACGCGCTGCTGATCAGCCTGGCGGGTGATTGTCGTCATTCGCATGGTTTGGGTCTTTCCAGCCACCTATGTTCCCCGTTTGATCTCGAAGCGCGTTCGCGCCAGGGATCCCTATCCGAAGTGGCAGCACGTCACGGTGGTCGCCTGGACCGGGATGCGGGGAGTTGTTTCCCTGGCAGCTGCGCTGGCGCTTCCCACTGCCAAACAGAACGGTTCACCTTTCCCCGGTCGCGACTTGATTCTGTTTCTCACCTTTGTCGTCATCTTCGCCACGCTGGTGGTGCAAGGACTGAGTCTGCCTTTCCTCATTCGTCAGCTGAAGATTCAAGACGATCGATCGATCGAAAAGGAGGAACACGAAGCCCGCTTGGCCGCCAATCGCGAGGCCCTGGCGCGCCTCAATGAGATTGGGCAGCGCGGCGGCGCCTTGACCGACGCCTGGGAGCGGCTGCGCACGGAATATGAAGACCACATTCGCCAACTCGAGACCGCTGATCCGCGCAGGGCTGGGCCTTCCCTTCGCCGCTTCTCCGACGAGTTCGAACAATTGTCACGCGAAGCGCTGCGACAGGAGCGGGAAACGATTCTGCGCCTGAGGAACGAAGAGGTGATCAACGACGAAGTTCTTCGCCGGGTGCAGCGCGATATTGACCTGGCAGAAGCGCGGCTGGCGGAGCACCAGTAGAGGTCGTGGACCAGAAGCGGCTTTGCAACCTGGGGGCGGGGCGGGAGGCGCATCCCGGCTCAGCGCTCGCGATAAATGGCTTCGATATTGTTGCCGTCCGGATCGAGCAGATAGGCTCCATAGACCCCGCGACCGCAGATGGCTGGCGCCCCGTTGTCTTGGCCGCCCACCTCCAGGCCGATCCGATAAAACGCCTCCACCGCAGCTTGGCTGGGCGCTTTAAACGCCAAATGCAGCGGGCGCCGGTCCGCGACCTTCACGTCCGTGCCGTAGTAGCTGCCGCCAGCGGGCCCAATCCAGAGAAATGGCGGCCACTCCTCCGAACTCATCACGATCGAGCCCCATCGACGCTGGCGCTCCCTCACGACGATACCCAAAGGAGCAAGCGCCTTTTCAAAAAACGGGAAGCTGCGCGCAGGATCGCTCACGAAAATGCCAATATGATCGAACATCTCCTCACGCTACAGGAAAGACGCAAAACTTCCACGGGAGGGCGCAACCCGCGGATGTGACTCCCCGCTCAGTGCAGCTGGCCGAGAACCGAGGGCGAGGGCGGTCACCTGCCGGCAAGGATCGAGGGCGGCGGCCGCTCATGGCTCTTCCCGCGCGGACCGTGACGGCTGTTCCGAGTCTGTCATTGTCGGCCCCCGCTGCCGGGTGTTTAATCCCGGTCGTGCCCGCAGCCCAACCGCTGCTCTTTCCCGATCCGAAGCCGCTCGTTGAGAGGCTCGGGCCCGACTTTTTCAAGGCGCTGCCCGAGACGCCCGGCGTTTATCTGATGCGGGACGCCGCCGGCAACATCTTGTATATCGGCAAAGCCAAAAACCTCCGGAAGCGGCTGGGCAGCTATCGCGTCGCCAATCCGGATCGCATGCCGCGACGTCACTTGCGGCTGGTGCGGCTGGTAGCTCAAATCGAGCTCCAGCCGTGTGAGGACGAAGGCGCGGCCCTGGCACGGGAATCGGCGCTGCTTCGTGAGGTCAGGCCAAGGTTCAATCGCGCCGGGACCTGGCGGCCGGCGCCGCGCTATCTCACCTGGCGATGGGCTGGGGAGGAACTTTTCTTCGGCGTGGCGGAGAATCCATCGGACGGGTGGCGCAGGCACGGTCCGCTCGGCAGCATGGCGAACGCGCTGCGCGCTGTTTTGACGCGGCTTTGCTGGCTTTCATTGCATCCGGAGACAGGGTTCGCCTCCCTGCCTTGGGGTTGGTTTCACGGCCGGTTGGAAGGGGAGATCAGCCTGCCGTGCGGATCGTCGATCGAGCACATCGCCCAGTGTTTGCAGCAGTTGTTTGGCGGGCAAGCAGCGGCGTTCACCCAGTGGGTTCGAGCAGCCTTGACGGAGGAGCGGGGCGCCTTTGAAAAGGCCTGCCTGGAAGCCGACCTGGGACTGTTGGAAGAACTGTTTGGCGGTGCTCCCGTCGCGCTGCAGTCAGCAGAGCCCCCAACTGCCTCCGAGCGAAGAGGTCACTGATCAGCGGCGGCCCAGTGTGCCTGGCGCCCAGACTGATAGAGGCGGTTCATGCCCGTGAGTTCATCGACTCCCGGGCGATCGCGATGAATCCAAACGCGATAACTGCATCGAATCTCTTCCCCGGGTTGGAAGGTTGCTGCCTTCACGCCGGGCCAGCCAACGCAGAGAACCCCGTAATGGCGCGTCAGCCAGGTCGGCGGATAGTCTGGATGATCCGGGCTGATGAAGACAGCGGCGCCGCTTTCCCGCGGTGCCCCCTCGAACCGGGCGGAGAGATCGGCCCAAGGCAACCGAGTGACTGCCAGATCTTCCGGTGAGCTGCCACGCGGGGTGGTAATGATCGTGCCGGTCCGCGGGGCATAGCGAAGGGTGAACCCGCCGTAGCTTTTTTCCTCTGCGCCAAGGAGGGTGATGGACTGGCTGGTTGGGACCCAGGTGAGGTCGACATCGATGACCCTGCCGGTAGAGCCGGCTGGAAAGACGGTCAACCAAACTCGTTCGTGCGCGACCTTCCGGCCGCCGACATACCATCCATTTTCGACGCCGAGAATAGCGGCGGCGCTGCCGCAACGGCGGTCGAGCCACCGCTCGAATCGCTGTTCGATCCCGCGCAGATCCCACAGGTCATAGTTCGACTCGGCGACCTTGACGTGAGGCCAGGCCCAAAACAAACCGCGATGGTGATAGTGATCCTTCGGGAAATCATCGGTCAGAACTTCACCGTCGATCCCATAGATGGGGTGTACGTAGGTGCTGCGATAACGGTCCTCCGGAACCCCCGGCCGCGTCAGCACGCCGTGGTTGTAGACGAATACCGGCTTGCGGCCTTCCCATAACCCGAGTGATTGGCCACTGACCGGTTCATAACGAAAGTCGCTCCCTGGACCAGAAACCGCTTTAACAGCCTCAAGGGCTCGGAAGCGGCGAGGTCCTTGGGCGCCGCTTTTTGACGGGATGCTCGCGACCAGCCGCCGGGCCGTCGCCGAGGGCAGTCCATCCCGGCCCCAGCCCGGCACGAGATCGAAAGCGATGGGCTCGGCGGCGCCTGGATCTTCGACCAGCCTTCCGGAGGACAGCGATTGCGATGTGACCGGCACGGTAACCTGCAGCATCCCTTCCGCCGGCGGAACCACCAACTCGTCCGCAGCGCAGGTGGTGGCGATTTCCTGGGCGAGCATCAGACCGCTGATGACGAAGCAGGACTGGAGACGCGTGCGAAAGCGTGGAGGAATCATGCGTCGAGCGAGCAGCCGAGTTTAGATGTTACGAATCAAGAGGGGTTCGATCTTCGCCTCATCCACTTGCACGCCGAGACCGGGGCCGGTCGGCACAGCCAGCTGCCCATCCTTGACCTCGAAGGGAGCGCGAAGGACGGTGCCGTGGACGAATTGCGGCCCATTCAAGGCGGCCGGGAACTTCAAGTCATAAGCGCCGTAGAGCAAAAGGGAGGCGGCCAGAGAGAGGTCTGGATCAGTCAGGCCACTCCCCAAAAAGATCAAGCCGGCGTTCAAAACGAATTCGATCTGGCGGCGCGCTTCGGTCAAGCCGCCGCAACGCGCCGGCTTCATCGCGACGCCATCGAGCAACTCCAGTCGGACGAACTCTTCCAGCTCGACTGTGGAAACGATGCCTTCATCCATGATGATCGGAAGGGCGCGCTGCTGTCTGATCCGTCGGTAGCCACCAAGGCGGTTCGCGGGCAGAGGTTGCTCGAGGACCGCGACGCCGACGTCGGCCAACTTCGGGGCGGCGGCGAGGGCGGTGGCTTCGTCATAACCCCCGTTGGCGTCGGCCCAAAGGAAGCCATCCGGAACCAACCGCTTCACCGTCCGGCAAAGCTCCACATCGAATTTAGGATCCGGCGCCACTTTGACGTTGAAATGCCGATAACCACGGCTGCGCCCCTCCGCGATGAGCGGTTCGATTTCTTCCAGCGTGCGCGGGTTAAGCGTCCAGCTGAGGGTGACGCCGTCCAGCCCGCGGCGCTGCCATCGGTCCGCAGCTTTTTGCCGAAGCAGTCGACCTGTCAGGTCAAACAACGCCAGGTCGATGCCGGCCTTGCAAATGGGCTGACCGGTGGAGAAGGAAGGCGCGACCTCCTTGTTCATCAAAACATGCAGCCCCTCGATATCGAATGGATCCGCCCCGATCAGCGCAGGGCCAAGATACTTTTGGATGGTCGTATGGACCGACTCCACCGTCTCATAGCTCCATTTCGGAATCGGAACGCTCTCGCCCCATCCCACCGAGCCGTCGTCGGCCGTGATCTTGACCACGACGGCGGGACGGCCCGCGGCCCGCCCCTTCGGTCCTTCAAAGAATTTGAACCGGCCGACCATCGGGTAAAGGATGGGAAAAGACTCGACTTGCTGGATTTTCACGCGAGAGGATTGAGCGCCTGACACCGACCCCGGCAGGAGCGCGCCCATGCCGGCGCCAGCGGAGACTTGAAGGAAGTTGCGTCGCGAAAGAGGCGTCATGCGAGACGGGGCGTTGCTCAAATGATGGAGGAACGACGCGGCTGGGTCATTGCAGAGAAATGATGCGGTAAAACTTGGCGCCGCCATCGGTTCGCTCAAAGAGCGAGGTGGCTTCGCCGGTCCCGCGAAACGGCTCGCCCAGATCTTTCCAGTCGGTTTCAGATTCGAGGCGCGATTGGACTTGATACATCTTGCCGACTTCACCCTTCCACTCGATCTCAATGGCGTGATGGGCGGTGAACTGGAGAGCCTCGGGGAGTGGTTGGATGGTGAGAGATCCAGGGACGATTCGAACCGTATCGCCAGGGCGATACTCGCGGACATCCTGCACGTAATAGGTAATGGTTTCGGCGAAGTTATTGGCGGGAGCGAAATTGAGGAACGTGCCGGTGGATGTAATGATGGTGCCGTTGGTGCTCGACCCGACGTGGACGAGGGCGCGGGCATCCCCGTCCGGATCGCTCGTGAACCGGGCCAGCAAATCGTCAATCCGCACCCGCAGAACCGTGTCCCAAGCGCGATTGAAAACCGCCGGCTTGGTGACGGGGGCGTGATTGGGGGTAAAGACCAGATTGACGGTCTTGGCGTCATCCGTCAGGGCGACGTTGAAGCGTCCGCCGCCCAGATCGCCTTGGAAGGCGCCGGTCTCGAGGTCGAGTTTCGACTCCGCGAAGCCTTGCACCGAATCCGAAGCGGTCAGAATCGGCCAGGTGTAGCTTTCGTCCGGGCTGAAATGGGCGGGCGGGCCGGATAAATCGGGGCCGGGATCGGAGACGACCTGGATGGTGAATTGCTGGCTGGAGGTCGCGCTGACATTGAGCGTGCCGTCGATCTGAACGAGGTCCCACCCGGGCGCGGCCCCCGCCGTTCCAGTGGCGTCGGAGATTTTCCAAATGCCGCCACCTCCGCCCGACCAGGAGTTGGCATCAGTCGCCACCAACCGCGAGGGGACTTCAGCGAAGGCAGCCTGGCTCCCATTATAGTAAGTGCCGCTGCTGGATGTCTCGAGCTTGATCGCTCGGATCATATAGTAACGATCGGACGAGAGCACCACGTCCGCGTAAGAAGTGCCGCCGAGCGGAGCTGAGGTCAGGCGGACGTAAGGGCCATCAGGCCCAGGCGCGCGATAGACATAGTAGCCCAGGACGGAGTCGGGCGAAGGAGTCCAGGTCAAGTCCACTCCGCCGCTGGTGTTTGTCAGGGCCATGAACGATGCGGCGGGCGCGACCGGGTGCAAGCGCAGGGTTGGATCGCCCATCAATGCCATATGGACGCCGTTGGTATCGGCATCGGTCGGCAGCCCGACGAAAATTCCGTTCATCTTCAGGTGCGCCTGATAGAGACCCATGTTCTTTTGCGAAAGGCGGGTGCTGAACCCGATCGTCTCACCCATGGCCATATGGTGAACATACCAATCCGGCCGCCCACCCCAGAGGGTCGCAACGGTGTAACTCGGCATTCCAAGCTGAGCGCGGAGCAAGTTGTTTTCGCTGTCCCAATCTCCAAAGTAGCTCCCGAAGAGCATGGCAAAGACGACGCGCGTGTCATAGACCAGGAAATGGCGGGTCTCCACGACGCCGACCGCGCTGGTAAAGGTGCCTGCCCCGGCCCCATACGCCCACAGGTAATCGCCCGCGGACAGATCGGTGAGCCAGCGACCTGCGATAACGTTGTTGGCGCCGACAAGCGGCGCGAAATTGTTCCATCCATTGACCGCCGGGACTTCGCGATTGAGCAAGCCAAAATTGTCGTCGATCAGGGCCCGAGGCTGGATCGCAATCAGCTTCTGCCGGTACTGATGGTTTTTGTTGACGTAACGTCTCAGCAGTTCTCCCTCTGTCAGGGGCAACGCCGGCAAGTTGGCCATATCGATCCGACCGACTTCAAGCACGACTTCCGACGGAGTATAGATCTGATCGAACTTGCCGTCTCCAGGCACATTGTGGTTCCGTCGATCCAAGGCTTGGGTGATATCGATCGACGAATCGGTCCAGGTGCCGGTCATGTCGCCGTAAAAGACGTCAGCTGGCCAAGCTCCGCGATGATCCGCGTGTTGGTCGGGCGCTTCCGAGCCCGAGTAGGGAACGGGCACGTGACCGAAGAGAAGCACCGCTTTGACCTCCGCCCGGTCCGCCAGGTATTCGGCTTTGATCAATGCTTTGACCGTAGCCACTTCGTTCGAACGAACCGCCCACAGCTGGGGATCTGGATCGGCTGGGTTGGCGACCATCCGCGGCACGTCGTGCCGCACCACTTTCCAGCCGTCGCCGACCAAATCGCGCCGCAGTTGGGCCAGGTCAGGAGCCAGGACGGAGCTGACCGATTGATCGACGATCAAGATGACCTTGCCGCGGGATTCAACCAAGGGCAGCTGAATGCCGGAATAAAGATAAGCATAGCTGTCATAATTGGTGGACGTTCGGAGCACTTGATACTCGTAAGGGATGCCGACGGTCACGTTCTGGTCGATGTAGCCGGCGGCACTGCCAGCGACGGAAGCTGGGCTCCCCCAAGTGGTATCATCTTTGCCTTTGCGATAGACCAGATACCCAGTCATTCCCGGAACAACTGGCCAAAACAAAGTGACTTGGGGAGGATCTGTTTGAACGCTGGCGCTGACTTGGAAGCCGTAGTCGGAGATGGGCTGCGCTTGCGCCGGTAAAGTAAATTCGACCAAAAGGGACATTGCCAGCCCGAGCCGAATTGCCGCATTGGTAATCATCTCCATAAGCTTCTTCTGATCCAGGACCGCGATTGCGCCCGCCAGCGCACAAATCAGTCAGGGCAGTAACGCCGCTTATGCTCGCGGAAGCACCCTTTCGTCAAGCAAAGACTGTTCCTGCAGGTAAGAGCCACGCCAGGAGGCTTTGGTTCCGACTGCCCGGGTGGGAAGAATCGGTCACTGGTCCGCATCGCCCCCCTCGGGCTCAGGCAACGGCGAGGGATCAGCGTGAGGGCAGTTTGTTCGATCTGCCTGCGCAAGTGCAGTTTCCAAGTGCGGGCCGATGCGCCGGAGAATGACCCGGGCAACGATCTGCGGGGTCGCGCTGGACTCGTTCAACATGTTGTCGATTCTGGGCCTGATCAGGTCCGGGTCATGGGTGATTAGCCACACCGCTATAGCAGCTTCGGCGCTGGTGACCACATTGTGATCATCCACCAACCGGAGCAGCTCGGGCACGGCGAGAATTGCCGAGGGGCCGATCTTGCCGAGCAAATAAGCCGCTCCCTGCTGGACGGAGAGAGTGATGTCATCAGCATCGCCTTCCGGTGACTGAAGAGCGCTGACGAGGGCCGGGACGGCGACAACGTTAACGTTCCTCATGCGTAACAAGACCACCACCACCGCCCGACGCAGTTCTCGATCCGAATCGACCAAGCCACCCAGCAGCACGGGCAAAAGAGCCTCCGCCTGCGCGTCCAGGCCAGAAGACGACGTCAGGGCCTGATAAGCCGCCAGTCGCGCCCGTTGGCGCTCGCGAAACCCTGCCCCCGTCCGGCCATCCGGAAGCACAGCGATCGCTTGCTCCTCCTGCCGGATTTGGGCGAGCAGGAAGAGGACGGCGCCGGTGCCGTGTTGGCCGGCTTGGGCGAGCACGTTGCGGAGGGCGTCGCCCTGGGCCGTGGAGGAGTCTTCAGCGGCTGGCTCAGGGCGAGAACTCAGGCAAAGGCGAGGGGCGACATGGATCAGGATGATGAGAGCGAAGGCGGCATAGGAGCCCAAGGCGAGGATGGGCCAGAGACGGGGGAGCGGCTTCATAATGACGCTTGTCTTTTTATTGGACAGACCCAGCAGCGCTTCCGCACGCCTTCATTTCGATCGTCGCGACCTCTTCACCTCCGCTTAAGGCGGACCGGTGTAAGGTGGGGGCATGAACGTTTACGCAACATTCAAACCCACCATTCTCATCACGTTGGCTCTGGCCAGCTTCCAGGTCATCGCCCAGGGCCCCGATGCTCCACCGCCACCCCGGCCAGGTGGCGCCGAGGGTCCCGGCCGGCGTATGCCATCGCCCCTCATCCAGGCGCTTGACGCAAACCGGGACGGCACGATCGACGCCGCCGAACTGGCCAATGCGCCCACCGCCTTGGCTGCATTGGATGGCAATAAGGACGGCAAGCTCACGGCGGAGGAATACGAGCCAGCCCGTCCTGCAGGAACGCCCCCGCCCAACGCCAAGGCGGACCGGCCTGCCCCGCCCCGTCCGCCCATAATCGCGGCGCTCGATGCCAACGGGGACGGAACCATTGACGCGACCGAGTTGGCCCACGCAGCTGCGACTCTGAAGAGCCTCGATAAAGACGGGGACGGAACACTTTCGGTGCAGGAACTGCGCGGACCTCGTCCGGAAGGGAACGGTCCACAACGGCGCGGTGGTCCGCAACGTCGGCCAGCACCTCCGGAACAACAGCCGTAAGTCGCCTGGTAAGGCCGGTTTCCCGCGGGGGGAGCGCCCATGCGACGCCTCCTTCCGCGGAATCTGATTGCCTTCGTCGCTGGTTCCTTGTCCGGCGAATTGACTTTCAAGCGAGTTGGCCGCGAGATATCGTCACTCGCAGGCCTTCGGTGCCGGCCGTTGATGCGCACTCAGATCAAAGACCGAATTATCAGTTTTCTGCTGATCGTCTTCTTTTTCTCTCTCATTGGCGGGTCGGCCTATTTCATTTTCAAAGTCATGACGCGGTGGCGAGTGAAGGGGCTGGGTTAGGAGCGGGCAACTAATGTGCGGCGGTTTGCGAAGACGGGGCGGGCGCTTCGAACCGTTGATCAGCGTCAAAGACTCCTCTTCGGTTTCAAGATAGAGATGGGGTTGACATCCAAACCTTATGCGATCCTTGGTTCTCATCCTCATGCTCGGGTTGTCTGGCTTGCCAACCAGTGCGCAAAGCAATGCGCGCCCAGAAGAAGAACGGGTCATCCTAACGCCGCCGGCGCCGGCCACACCGCGCATCAACGGTCCGAAACTGTTCGGTGTCCGGCCGGGATCTCCCTTCCTTTTTACGATTCCCGCGACGGGGGAGAGGCCGATGACCTTTGCGGCAGATCACTTGCCGGCGGGACTGGCAGTCAACGCCACGAACGGGCAAATCACCGGCACGATTGAGAAGAAAGGCACGTCCATGGTGGTGGTGAAGGCGAGCAACCGGTTCGGTACGGCCGAGCGGCCATTCAAGATCGTCTGCGGGGACGAGCTTGCCCTGACGCCGCACATGGGCTGGAACAGCTGGTATGTGTGGGAGAACCACGTGACCGATCAAATCATGAGGGAGGCGGCGGACGCGATGGTGGCGAGCGGGCTCATGAACCACGGCTACAGCTACGTCAACATTGACGATTGCTGGGCGATCAGCCGGGGGCGACGGATCCCTCCGTTGGCGGCGAACCGCGCGATGCGGCGGGCAAGGTTAATGCCAACCGTCGTTTTCCGGACATGAAGGCGTTGACCGACTACATTCATGGCAAGGGCCTCAAGGCGGGCATCTATACGTCGCCTGGCCCGACGACCTGTGCCGGGCACGTCGGGGCTTACCAGCACGAGGAACTGGATGTGCGCCGCTTCGTGGAGTGGGGCTTTGATTTTCTGAAGCACGACTGGTGTTCCTACGGGAACCTTGGGAAGGGTAATAGTCGAGAAGAACTGGAAAAGCCGTATCGCCAGATCGCGGCCTTGCTGCGTCAGCAACCGCGCGACGTGGTCCTGAACCTCTGTCAATATGGCATGGGCAATGTGTGGGAATGGGGACGAGAGATCGGGCGAATAGCTGGCGAACTGCTGGCGATCTCGGGGGAAGCTTCGAAGGCATCGGCCAGGCCCTGTTCCGCGACGGCTTTGATGTTTATGCAAAAAACGAACTTCATCGATACGGGGGACCCGGAGCGTGGAACGATCCTGACTACCTCCTGCTGGGCTATTTGAGCAACTGGAAGGGGCAGACTGTGCCGACGCCCCTGACTCCAAACGAACAATACACCCATGTCTCGCTCTGGTGCCTGGTCGCGGCCCCGTTGATTCTGAGCGGCGATATTACGCGCCTGGATGACTTCACTCTCAGCCTGCTGACCAATGACGAAGTGATCGCGGTGGATCAGGATCCACTGGGTAAGCCAGGCCGGCGCGTCACCAAAGACGGGGGCCGGGAAGTTTGGTGCAAAGAACTGGAGGACGGTTCGCGCGCGGTGGGACTAGTCAACCGGGGTGAGACGGAAACGCGGGTGAGTGTCGATTGGAGCGAGTTGGGCCTTACCGGCAAGCATGCCTTTCGAGATCTATGGCGGCAGCAAGACCTGGGCGAATCAACCGTCCGTTTCGGCGCGATTGTGCCGCGGCACGGCGTTGTCCTGGTGCGGTTGATCCCGCGCTAGACGAGATTACCAGCGCTTGGTTAGCGTCAGGGTGACGGTGTTTCCCTCCGGCCGCTGTTTGGCGTCGAACTCGCGCACGTAGCGGAGCGAGGTGAACAAGCCCAGCTTGGACCAGAAGGCGCTGACTTCAGGCCCCAAGGCCACGACATGATCCATGGGGCCACTGGCCGCAGGGGTGTAGCTGGTGGTCTGTTTCTGATAATAACCCACCGCGCCGATCTCGATGGATTTGGTGACGCTTTTACTGATGCCGAACTCGAGGGTATCGGTATCGCCGGCGGTGAAGTCGAAGTCCTGGTGCTCGTGGTGAATCTCATAGCGATTCAGCGCCGAGAGGGCCCAGGCTTTCTCGGCATCCGGATAGTAAGTGACGCCGGCAGTGATCATATGGGACCAGAAACCCTTCCCGAGCAAACGCGAAGGGCGCTGGCCGTCGCGGTTGTAATCGCCTGTCGGCGCCCAGAAAGCATAGCCAGCCCCGAAATCGAATTGTTTGAAATGCCAAGCCAGAAGCAAGGGCTCGAACTGGAGGTCACCCATGGCGAAGGTGGAGTCTTTGAAGCGGGAGCCGCCAGCGTCAAATTGGACCTGTCCATAATAGAACGGCACCAGCAGATCGAGACCATAGTTCGCCCCGAAGATCTGATAGTCGGTTATATAAATCAGGCGGGGCGCGTTGATGTAAGCAACCGCCTCGAATTCTTTCGGCCCGCCCGGGAAGTAATCCGCGTCGTAGAACAAGTTGTAATCTCGCAAGTACAAGCCGGGCGGCGGCAGGCTGGCCCCTTTGATCCCTTCCGCTCCGGAAGGATAGTGGCCGGAAAAGGTGGCCGCTTGAGTTTGGTTGCTGGTCAGGGCGCACCAGCAGGCGCCTAACAATAAACAGGTCCACGGTGCTTTCATGAACATCCTATCTCTGGCTTAAGCGTGCAACGGCAGATCAGACATCCTGCAACTTCCCGGCCAAATGGGTCTCGTAGGCGCTCAAGTCGAGCAGCCCGTTGCCCGAGAGGTTGAACAAAAGGACGCGTTTGCGCCCTTCCTGGCGGGCTTCGAGGGCCGATTCTACCACGGCGTGAATGGCGTGGGCCGATTCCGGAGCGGGCACGATCCCTTCGGTGCGGGCGAAAAGAGTGCCGCTCTCGAACACTTTGGTTTGATGCTGGGCTTGGGCTTCGATCAAACCGAGCTTGAGCGCATGGCTGACGGTTGGGGCCATGCCGTGGTAACGCAAGCCACCCGCATGGATCGGAGGCGGCATGAAATCGTGCCCGAGTGTATACATCATGAGCAAGGGCGTTTGCTGCGCAGTGTCGCCAAAATCGTAGCGAAGCTGACCCTGGGTCAGCGACGGACAGGCGGTCGGTTCGACCGCCACGATTCGATAGGGCTTGCGCTCCGTGATCTTCTTTTGCAGGAAGGGAAAGACCATGCCGGCAAAGTTGCTGCCGCCGCCGGCACAGCCAAAAATCTCGTCCGGTTCCTCGCCGGCCAGGGCCATTTGATGGATCGCTTCCTGCCCGATGATGGTCTGATGGAGGCAAACATGGTTAAGCACGCTGCCCAAGGAATACTTGGTGTGAGGATGGGTGACGGTGTCCTGGATGGCTTCGCTGATGGCCATCCCAAGGCTGCCGGGACAATGAGGATCATCCTGCAACAGCTTGCGCCCATACTCGGTCTGATCGCTCGGGCTGGGGTGGACGGTCGCCCCCCAAGTGTGCATCAGCATCCGCCGATAAGGCTTGTGCTGATAGCTCACTTTGACCATGTAGACGGTGCATTCGAGACCGAAAAGTCTGCAGGCAAGCGCGAGGGAAGCGCCCCACTGCCCCGCACCGGTTTCGGTGGCGAGCCGCTTGGTTCCGGCCGCCTTGTTAAAATACGCCTGGGCGATCGAGGTATTGACTTTGTGGCTGCCAGCCGGACTGGCGCCTTCATACTTATAGTAAATGTGGGCGGGGGTCTGGAGCGCCTTTTCAAAACGCACTGCCCGCAACAGCGGCGTGGGCCGCCAGAGGGCGTAAATCTCACGGACTTCTTCGGGGATAGGAATCCAACGGTCGGCGCTGACCTCTTGTTGGACGAGGTTCTCCGGAAAGATCGCGAGCAAGGCATCGGCGGAAACGGGTTGTTTGGTCGCGGGATGCAGCGGCGGCGGCAGCGGTTCGGGGAAATCGGCCAGGATATTGTACCAGTGTGATGGGATCTCGGCCTGGGTCAGAGTGAATCGGATAGGTTGGCTCATGATGATGCTTCGTCACGCCAGCGGCGAACCCGTCGCCGTTTGGATCGGTCGGGTCCGATCAAAACACGATCGGGACGGAGCAGCGTTGACCTCGGTCAAACGAAAAATCTAAAGTTGCAGTTGTGTTTGAGTTCGAGATAATTGCAACCGAAGATCCATGAATCAAGTTGCCGCATGATCGAGTGGAATATCCAGAGCCGCGGGCAGGTGTGCCAGGCCTGTCACAGACATTTTTCCGATCAGGAAACTTTTCATACGCTGCTGTTTGATCAGAAGCAATCGTACGAGCGTTTCGATGTCTGTCAGGACTGCTGGACGGCCCAGTACAGCCAGGGAGCCACCGACCGCAAAGGATTCGTCTCTCATTGGCAAAGCGTTTACGAAGTGCCGCCCCCTGCCCCGCCAGAGCCCATTCAGAAGGAAACGGCTGAAACGCTCCTGCGCAAATTGCTCGAACGAAATGATCCCAAGCACGCCGGCGCTCTCTTCATTCTGGCCGTAATGCTCGAACGCAAACGCCTTTTCCGAGTCAAAGCGCAATTGAACGAAAATGGCCAGCGCGCTTTCGTTTACGAACATGCCAAGAGCGGTGATCTGTTCACCATTCCTGATGTTCAACTGCAACTCGATCAACTGGAAGAAGTCCAGCGCGACGTCGCCCATTTGTTGGAGCATGGGCTGACGACGCTTGGGGCCGAGCCCGTGGCCGTGACGGCCGCCGAAGCCGCGGCCTCCCTTCCCGCGGCAGCTCCCCCGGAGATGGTGCCACCTCCGCCGGCCGCAACCGAAGCGTCTTCCTCATTTCAGGAGTGAATCTCGATTCTTTTCAAGAGGAGCTGGGCTATACCTTTCGCAATCCCCAACTCTTGCGGCTCGCCCTCACTCACCCTTCGGTCGCGCACGAACAGGGCGCAGGCATTCAACACAATCAACGGCTCGAATTCCTCGGGGACGCCGTCCTCCAGCTGGCCTTGACGCGCGAACTCTACGAGAAATTCTCCGGCGTTGGGGAAGGTCCGCTGACGAAAGCGAGAGCGCAAATGGTCAATCGTCGCAGCCTGGCTGAGCAAGGAAGGCGGCTGAACTTGGGTCAATACCTGGTCATGAGCCGCGGGGAAGAACTCAACCGCGGGCGGGAGCGTCCTTCGGCTTTGGCTGATGCGTTCGAAGCTCTCCTCGGCGCTATCTTCCTCGATAGCGGGTTCGCCGCCGCGCAGCAATTTATTCTAGCCCAGTTTCGCACCCAGTTTGGCGAGCTGGAAGTGATCCCAAACCTCGAGAATCCGAAGGGCGAGCTGCAGGAGATGCTGCAAGCGCGGTCGCCCGAACCGGTCCAGTACGAACTTGCCTCCGTCAGCGGGCCGGACCACGACCGGCTTTTCGAGTGCGCCGTCTATTACCGTGGCCAGGAATTGGGGCGGGGCACAGGCAAGAGCAAAAAGGAGGCGGAAAGCAAAGCTGCTTTAAAGGCGCTCCTCGCTCTGCGCACGTCCTGAAGTGCCAGCGCAAGGTTTCGTCGGTTCCGTGCGCCTGGAATCAACGAACCAGTTCTTCGAGAAACTCGCGGGCCTTTTTCGCCTCGCCGATCACTTTTTTCAGGTCCCCTTGTTCGAGGCATTCGACCAGCAACGGGCCCCGCCGGAAGCCCCCTTCCTTCAAACGCTCCAGCACCGCCCGGAACCTGACCCGCCCAGTGCCAGGTGTCACCATCACGTCTTTCGGCGGACGATAATCTTTAACGCTCATCCCCACGACCAGTCCGTCGACGGCGGCGGCATCCTCGACCGGATCGAGCGCGCCATCGGAGTAGTAGTAGATATTGCCGGGATCATACCAGAGCCGAAAGTTGCTGCGCCCCACCTTCTCAATCGCGCGACGACATTGCGGACCGGTGGCGTTTTGGCCGCCGTGCGGCTTCATACTGAGCGCAACTGATTGGCTGGCCGCGTAATCGCAGCACTCCGAGACCGCCTGGAAGTAGGTCGCCGCCAGGCCGGCTTCATTGACTCCGCCGAGGAGGAGATTGGGGCAACCACACGCGGCACAACGGTCAATCAGTCGGCGCAAACCCTGAATGCCCGCTTCGAGGGACTGAGCCACGGAAAAATCGGCGTAAACCGACAGGAGGGTAAGCCCGCGTTTTCTCGCTTCTTCACCCATCTGCTGAGCTTCTTCGAGGGCTGTATCGACCCGAATCATGATCCAGTTCTTGCCCAGAGACGAGATGAGGCCGGCGTACTTGTAGCCAGCCTCGGCGATGGCATCATAAGCGACTCGCCAGTCAGCTTTGTCGAACGGGCGGGTGTAACAGCCGATCTGCCAGGAGCCGGCGGTCGCTTCCTGGCCGATTGAAGGGACGAGCGGAGCATGAGCGCCCAGGCAGGCCAAAGCGACTCGTTTGATGTTCTGGCCCAGAAACTGGCGGCGGCTGGTTTGCATGGGAAGCTGCATCGTCTGCCCAGGCAACGCGAAGCCGGGTTGGATTGCAAGCTGCTTGCAAGGGACGGCGCGACCGGGGCTGCGCTCAGACTCCGATCTACCGGCCGCGAAACCCGCCGGCGCGGGCCATTTGACCCATGCCGCGTTGCATGCCGAAACTGCGGCCCGGACCGCCCATCGAGTGCTGCGCCCATCCAGGCCGCCCACCGAACCCCGACCGGATCGGATTGCCGAACCGCTGACTGGCCGGTGAAAAGGCCCGGGCCTGGTTACCGTGATGCCAGGCGAACCGATGATCGCGGTCATGCGACCACGACCACCCGTGATGGAAGGGGCGGTAATAGCTGAACGGGGTCCACCACCAGTAGCTATAGGCCGGGTAGTAGTACGGATACGAGTAACTATACCAATAATAGTAGGACGGTTGCGCCGCTTGTTCCGGCACAACGTAGGTCACGGGCGCGGCCTGGTAATGAGGGAGGTTGACCGGCGTTTCGGTCGCAACCGAAGGCTGCCCGTAGATTGGAGCCGGCGGTTGAACCCGAGACGCCTCCGCCCGCAATTGCCCCCCTCGGCTGAGCATAGCGAGGACCACATCTTCCGACACCCCTTTGTCCTTGAGACTGATAATTTCTTGGGCCGTCAAATTGTAAGCAACCGGGGCATTTTGGATGTAGGCTTTGACAATGCCGGAATTGACCTTTGCTTCTACCAAACGGAGCACGTCGGCGACACCGGGAGAATAGACACCCCAGGGGGGCTCACGCGGTGTTGCTGGCTTTTGCGCACTGTCGGTTGGTTGCTTGATCGAGGAGGGCGCATCGCTCTGGACGGTGAGCGAACGGCTTGGTTCAGGGTTTTGGGGGCGAGCCAGTGTCTGGGTGGAAAGGACGAAGGTGACCGCGAGGGCTGCGCCGAGGACGCCGCCGCCAGATCGAGTCACCATGTCATCGCGGGTTCTCATGGGCTCTCCACCTGTTATCCTGCTCCTTTTCCAGAACGTTTGCAAGCGGGCAGTCGCCCAGCAAATAGGCCTCCAGCCTCGCCAATCGAATGACGTTGAGCACGTTGGCGGACGGAGCGAGCAGGTCCAGTCTAGCGCCCACTTGCTGGGCCCACTTCTTCGCCCGGATGAGCAAACCGATACCGGTGCTGTCGATGAACCGCACGCTGGACAGGTCAATCGCGAAGCGCCCCCGGGATGAAGCCTGACCCGTCAGATACGTTTCCGTCTCCTGCCACACTTGGGGCGCATTGGCCGCGGTGACTTCACCTCGCCACTCCAGCACAGCCGCCACATCGCCTGCGGCCAATTGGAGGCCGGTCGGACGTGCCTGGCCAAGCTCGGCCAAAAGGCGCATGGCTGCCTCCCCATTCTCCGCCGATAGGAAAAAGGGGCATAGCCGCATCGCGTGCAAGCAGCGCCGCACCGGAGGGGTGGTTCCCACCAGCACCAGTTCGCGCTTTCTTTGAGCGAGCCGCTTGCGCAACCGTATGAGCAGGCCGATGCCGGTGCTGTCAATGAAGCGCACCTGATCGAGCCGGACGACGATGTGAGCATCCGCCTCGCCCGCTTGAGTCCAGACGTCGGCGTCGCGCGTCACCGCCAGCGCATCGAGCCATTCCGGGCACCAGATTTCCCGGACGGCGATGAGGTCATGGACTGTCGCTGGGGGACGACCGCGGTGGCGACGCAAGCGCCAGCCAGTTCGAGACCATTGGGCGAGGAGGAACAGGAGAAAATACCAACAATCGCGGCAATAACGGCGAAGCAGGCGGCGCGGTTCCTGGGCCAGGCGGAAGACCCATTCAAGTCCCAGCCGCCGCATCCATTGCGGGGCCCGCGCCACGCGGCCGGCCAGAAAGTCGATCGTCGCCCCAACGCCGACCGCAACCGGCACGCCAAGGGATTGGTAATGCATGGCGATCCACTTCTCTTGTTTAGGGCAGCCGAACGAAACGAAGAGAAGGTCCGGCTTGGCGGTGCGAATGCGACGACGGATCTCCTCATGATCCATTTGGAGCAATTCACGGAAAGGCGGAGAGAAATAATCCGCGATGATCAGCGCCGGGTAACGTTGCCGCAGCTTCTCTACGGCGGTCTCGGTCGCCTCGGAGCTGCCGCCAAGAAAGAAGAGGCGGTATCCCTTGGTCGCCGCCACTTGGATCAGCCGAGGAACGAGATCGGAGCCAGCGACCCGTTCCTGTAAAGGGTTGCCCAACCAACGGGAAGCCCAGAGCACGGGAGTGCCATCACACAGCACGAGGTGCGCGTCAAAAAGGATGCGACGCAACTCAACGTCATGCAACGCCTGCACCAGAAAGTCGACGTTCGCGGTCGCCAAATAATGAGGCCGCCCGGTGGCGATCATTTGCTCGATTAAAACGACCGCCTCATCCGCCGAGACATTGTCGATGGGCACACCCAGCACCGCGATAGGCGCCGCTTTCGGGCGAATATCCGCTGTCGAACGACGCGGCATCTCCAGCCAATCCGTTGGCGCAGGCGCAGAGCGGGCGACGGTGCTCACAAGGGTGAAACCAAATCCTTTTAGTCAGCGCAAGTATACCATAGGCCGCTACGTGCTTCCACCGCCCAAGGCTCGATTCACCGAATAATTGCCGGGTGACGGCGCCCAAAACCCTTTCTATCGACGTGCCTTCCTCCGCGGAAGCAACCACTCTTGCGAATGCTTCGAATACTGATCTCGGGTCGCACCCGAGGGATGGTTCGGGGCCTGAGCCATGCACATTAACGGGAGGATGCCCTATTGAAGCGGGGACCTGCGCGAAGATAGAGTTCCCCTGGATCTTATCACCCTGGATCTGTCGTGGAGCGATTGAGAAGAGAGGAACGAGAGTGTCTCCGCGGTTTGCGACGACGCCCCGAGGCGGCTCGTCGGATTAAAGCGGTTTTTTTCCAGACGGTCACCCATGTCTGCCCCGCCCCTATCTTCGCTGGACCCTGATTGGTCAACGCCGCCGCCCGCTTCCGATCCCTGCCCCGATCCGATCGGCCTGGACGGGCTTCCCTTGTCGGTTGAGCAGGAGCGACTTTTTTTCTTGGAACAGCTTGAACCCGGGACCGCCACTTACAACGTTCCGCTCGCCCTCCGGCTTAGCGGGCCCTGGCGCGTCCACGTGCTCGAGGCGGCGTTGAACAAGATTGTCGCCCGACACGAAAGCCTCCGGACCAACTTCGTCTCGGTCGATGGGCGCCCGACCCAGTTGATCCATCCGCACCGGTCCCTCGCCATGACTTTTTGCAGTCACCCTGGCGAACCGGAAGCCGACGGTCCTGGCGGCATGACCGAGGCATTGGTCCGGGCCGCGCGAAAGCCGTTTGATCTCGCCAAGGACCTGTTGATCCGCGCAGTGCTCTTTCAACTCCGGACGGACGACCATGTCCTCCTGCTGACCGTACACCACCTCGTATGCGACGAGTGGTCTATGCATCTGCTCGGCGCGGAATTGATACAATTGGCCACCGCGTTCGCGGCTGGCCAGGACTCCCCTTTTCCCGAGCTGCAGGTGCAATATGGCGATTATGCGGTTTGGCAGCGGGAGCAGCTGGCCAGTGATGCGATCCGGGGCCAGCTGGCTTATTGGAAGACCCAACTCCAGCATGGGCCAACTCGCCTCGACTTGCCGACGGACCGGCGTCCATCCGAGCGGCGTTCGGACGAGGGGCGATGTTACGAGCGCCTTTTGCCCGATCAGCTCGGACAGGCCCTGGAAGGGCTGGCGCAGCGTGAAGGAGTGACGCCTTTCATGACGCTGCTGGCGAGCTTCCACGCATTTCTCGGCCGCTATGTCGGCCAGGACGATATCATCGTAGGCACGCCGGTGGCTGGCCGCAGCCGTCTGGAGACGGAGGACATCATCGGCTTCTTCGTCAACATGCTGCCGTTGCGAGCGAATCTCGGCGGCGATCCGAACTTCCTCGAATTGCTTCGGCGCACGCGCCAGACCACGCTGGACGCCTACGCCAATGCCGACGTTCCGTTCCACCGTTTGGTGGAAGAATTGCAGCCGGCGCGGCGCCAAGGACGCACGCCGCTCGTCCAGGTCGTTTTTGCGTTTGAACAACCGTCGCTGCCCCCGATGTCCTCGCCGGGGTTGGGGATCGAACTGCTCGACGTGCACACAGGAACGGCGAAATTCGACCTCACCTGGGTCGTTCGCCAGGCTAAAGGTCGCTGCCAGCTCTGCATTGAGTATCCCATCGACCTCTTTGACGAACCAACCATCGGGCACATGGCGGCCGCGTGGCAGCTCCTCCTCGAAGGAATGCTCGCCGCCCCGGAACGCCCTATCGCCCGAATTCCCATGCTGAGCGCCGCCGCGCGCGCGCGGGCGGTGTCGGAGTGGAACCGGACCGACCGCCCATATCCAGCTGATTCGACCATTCCCGCACTGTTCGAGCAACAAGTCGCTCAGCACCCCAACGCGCTCGCCCTGCAGTATGGCGAGCGGAAGTATTCCTATGGCGAGCTGAATCAGCGAGCCAATGGCGTGGCTCTAGCGTTACGGACTGCCGGGGCCGGCCCCGGGACGATGGTTGCCATCTGGGCGGAGCGATCGATCGAGACCATCGTCGGCTTGCTGGGCATCCTCAAAGCGGGTTGCATTTACGTCCCGGTCGACCCGGCCTCGCCGCCTGATCGGGTTCGCTTCATCCTTGCGGAGACGGAAGCGCCATTGCTCCTCCGATGCGGACCTCTCCTGTCGCCGGTCGAAGCCTCGATTAAGATCTTAGCTCTGGACACCCTGCCGGACGGTCCGGAGAACTTGCCAAAACCAGCCCACCCGTCTCCGTTGGCCTATGTCATGTATACATCCGGATCGACCGGACGGCCCCGGGGCGTCCTGATCGAGCAACGGGGCGTCATTCGTCTCGTCTGCAATTCCAATTACCTCACGTGGACGAGAGCAGACCGGGTCGCGCAACTGTCCAACCTCTGTTTTGATGCCGCGACCTTCGAAATCTGGGGGGCGCTGCTCAATGGAGCAGCCCTCATTGGGATAGACCACGACCTTCTTCTCTCGCCGCAACGACTGGCGCTGGAACTGAGAGGCGAACAAGTCACGACCCTGTTTGTCACGACGGCGTTGTTCAACCAAATCGCCGCCGAACATCCGGGCGCATTCAAAGGTATCAAGAACGTCCTCTTCGGCGGTGAGGCGGTCGATCCCAAGTGGGTCAGCCGGGTTCTGGGAGGTGACGCCCCGGAACGGCTGCTGCATGTTTACGGGCCCACGGAAGCGACCACATTCAGTTCTTGGCACCCGATTACGGCCGTTCCCATCGAGGCGACGACGCCGCCGATTGGCCGGCCAATCGCTACCACGCTTATCTGGCTCGCATCGCTGGCTCGAACCGGTGCCAATTGGCGTGCCGGGCGAGATCTGCGTGGGCGGTCCTGGGGTTGCTCGGGGCTATTTGAAAGATGATCCATTGACGGCCGAGAAGTTCGTGCCGGACCCTTGGTGGCGCAACCCGGCGCCCGCCTCTAAGACGGGCGATCTTGGCTACCGCTTCGATGGCAGCGTCGAGTCGGCTGGGCGTGTCGATAACCAACCAAAAATCCGCGGGTTTCGTCGAGCTAGGAGAGATTGAATCTGTCCTCGTCGCGCATCCGGACGTGCAGGAGGGGTCGTGCTGGTTGACGGCGCCGATGCGGTTGGCAGCAAACGGCTGGTCGCCTTCGCCGTCTTAAAGGAAGGCAAGGAAGTGGGACCTGCGCCTGTTTCTTCAAAGCAGGCTCCCGGATTAGTACGATGGCGCTACGGCAAGTCGTCTCGCCGTTGCCGAAACTGCCACTGAACCGAAACGGCGTTGATCGGGCCCAGCTCCCGGCAGACCGATCGGCCCCGGACGGATTTCCCCGACACCTACGTGCCGCGCGGACGCCGATTGAAGCGAAGCTGGTCGCCATCTGGCGCGACATCCTCGGGCTGGATCATGATTCACGACTACTTCGACCTCGCGGTCACTCGCTGCTGGCAATTCGCCTCTTTGCCGCCGTCGAACGGGAATTCGGCCGCACACTGCCCTTGCCGCTCTCTTCCGCTACCCGACTATCGCGAAACTGGCCGAACTTTTGATCGACACCGACAGCTCGGCGGATTGGCCCTGCTCGTCAATATTCAAGCCGTAGCCTCGGGCCACCCATCTTCTGGGCCCCTCGGCGGCGACGGCGGGGGCGCCTCTTCTACTATCGCACTGGCGGAACTCCTCGGTCCGGATCAGCCATGTTTTGGCATACGTTCGCCGCAAGAACCTTTCACCTCCGTCGCAGCGATGGCGACGCGATATGTCGATGAATTGATCGTGCGACAACCGGAAGGCCCCTACTCTGGGGGCTTTTGTTTCGGCGGCCTGGTTGCCTTTCAAATGGCGGCTGAACCTCGAAAAGCGAGGCCGGATTGGTTGGTTTGTCGGCAGCTCCTGGAGAGCTCCCCGCCCACTGGGCGAGAAAGCAAGCTCAGTTGGCGCCCGAACAGTTGCGATCGATGGTGGCAAACATGCATTCCTGGCTGTTTACCTCCAACAAAGTCCGTCCGGTGCACCCGCCTGCAACGCAAGAGCTGGGGAAGTCCATTCAGAAACGGCTGCACAAAAGCTCAACAGGACGCACCCCCAAAGCCTGATTTGAACGACCTGATCGACATGTCGGCCTACCCAAAAGATCACTACGTTCGTTATGCCCAGGCGCACTGGCAAGCGTTGCTAGACTTTCTGTCCACCTTCCTACAAGGGACGGTAATCTTCGCGCCCGGAAAGCAGCCGCCAGCATCGATCCGACGCTCGGTTGGGATGGGCTCGCCCAGGGGGCGTCGCCGTTAACGTCATCCCAGCACCACGACAATTACGATGGAGCAGCCCAACGTCGCCATCCTGGCAGCAGAACTCCGCGCTTGCCTGGCCGAAGCCCAAGCCGGATTGCTACCGCCGCGGCGCCAACGGACGACGAGCCGGCCGCCCGCTCCAAAAACTTCGCACCTCCTTGCCCTATCATAACTTAGACGCCTCGTTCCTTCGGGGACAACCCTCCCGCCGCCGAGGCGCCCCCAGCCCCATCCCGTCCCGGATTTCCCGTTTGGCAGACTCCGATTGCCGCGCTTACAGTTGGTTAGCAGCGTTGTCTTATGTCCCGGTGTTCTGGTTAGTGGGAACGAGCCCTCCGGTTCAGCACGAACTGAACAAGGTCAACACGGTCGGCCGTAATCGACCAACGATCTCCGCGTCCGGGATGCCACCGTCTCCAGCTTCCATTGCGAAATCGTTCTCGACCGTGACTCCGTGCGCGTTCGTGACCTCAGCCCCAGCAACGGCACCCTCGTCGATGGACGCCCGGTGGAAATAAGCGCCCTCGCCCCAGGTTCGGTCCTGCGCCTGGGCAATGGCCGGCCCCTCCCTGAACGCCGTGAGGAGACTGAAACGTGCGGATCTCAGTGCCCAGTTTGCCCACGGAAACGGCGCCAGGTCGCAGTGTCGCTCCCGGATGGCCACTCCTGCCTGCCTCCATCACTCGACACCATGCTACTTTCCAATGCCGGGCTTGTCGCAAATGCTTCTGCCAGGGAGTGTGTCCGCGTCCCGCGGTTGAAGCGAAGTGAGACTCGCACCTTCTGCCCAGACTGTTCAGGCGTCTGCGACGACTTACCTGTGCTCCCGCAGAAATCGCAGCGGCCTTGCCCAAGAAGACGCTGTCCATTTTGGGCCGGCTCTCCCAGACCATTCGGATCCGGCACAAATAAGCGAGCTCGAGGAAAAGGCGCCGGGCGATCGGGCAGCGCTGACCCCGGGAAGAGCGATGCGGCTCACTCGCCATCGCCGCCAGGTACGGTAATGGCGACCACTGTCCGATTTTCAATTTGGAACTATGGTCCAACTCAGTGTCATTAAGCCGTCTGCAAACGCATTTGTTACGCCCCATTTTCAGTTACTCTTCTTTACTTATTTCCCGCCAGGCTGCCGTCTCAATAAGACAACGCCATTGACAGACGGCATCCACCCGCACAACTACTAGGTATGCATCTGCCCGCTGGTCGTTTTCCTGCTTGTCGTTCCTCAGTCTGACCATCCAAGCGGCTCATGGGGAACGCCAGACTTTATCCCCGGACGGGCACGGTCCATCACCGACAGCAAGCTTGCCGAAGAGGTCCTGACCGCTTTCGAACACACCGTGCCGGTCCCTGGCTTGGTTCATTCGGCCAAGCCGGCCTTTGCCGATGTCGTCGACAATTTTTTCAGCCGGGGAGCATCTGGCCAACCGGATCCGCCGACTGGCGCCAGCCGAATACACGAACTACTGGTCCGCAAGTCCTAATCAGGACCGAAACTATTTCGGCATCGCACCAGTTTCCGGGCGCCGCCCCGGCACGCGATAGCCGTCCTCAAAATCAATAAAGCTCAATTTCAACGCTGTTTGGCTGAACGGCAGTCCGCTGGGCGACTATCCTGGCTGTTTTACAGCGAGTTATTTCCACCTGGAAAGCGCCGTCCGGCGATGCCATCAACACCCTGATCATTCGTGGCTGGCGCTCGCCACCCCGGAGTGCTTGCCTGATTGCTCTCGACCGGCTCCGACTTCGAGAAGATCATGGACGCCTGGGATCTACGACAGCGTTTCCGTTGTCTTTAGTGAGAACCCCGTCATTGAGACGGTCCAGGTCGCTCCACGCCTGGCTGACAGCTCCGTTCTGATTCAGGCGCGGGTCAAGAACCACGGGACCGGGCCGGTCGCCGCGCAGGTCGCCCACACCGTTCGAACGTGGAAGGGCGGCGAGACCGTGGCGGGGGTAACGACCGCCTTGGCACGCTCGCTCCTGGCGAAGAGAAGCTAGTGGATGAAACTCGTCCGCATCCCGAGCCACAGCTTTGGTCACCGGAGCATCCCTTCCTCTACGTAGTCGAATCGCGGACGGCAGGCGATTCCGTAAAGACCCGCTTTGGCATGAGAGAGTTTCGGTTCGATGGTCCCAGTCGGCGGGCCCAATTGAACGGGCGGCCTTATTACCTGCGCGGTTCGAACATTACCTTGCATCGGTTCTTTTGAAGGATCCTTCGTGCCAGAACCCCCGGCGCGAGGAAATGGGTAATGTGAGCTTTTGGCGGGCTGCCCAAACGAATGCACTGGAATTATTTTAGGTTCTGCATCGGCCGGTTCCCGACCGTTGGCTGGAGATCTGCGACGAAGTTGGGCTGCTGATTCAGAATGAGTTCTTCGTTTGGACAGGTGGGCCCGGCTGGTATCGCGGCTACTCGCGGCAATACGACCCCGACGAGATGGTTCGCCAGCAAAGATTGGATGCGTGACAACCGGAATCATCCCAGCCTTGTTGTTTGGGACGCCAACAACGAAACGAAGGACGATTCCTTCGAACGCGCATCATTCCGGAAGTGAGGGGTCTGGATTTGTCGAAGCGTCTCGGGAAACAGCTACAATCCGCCGGTTGGACCTGATGATCCAGTCGAAGATCACCCTTACTTGATGAGCAGTGGTGGTACTGGGAAGTTGACGTTCCACATGACCGATCTGGAAGCGATGGACGGAAAGCCTCGTCCCGGATCGCTTCCATCCGATCATCATGCCCCCCGTCAACAACGAATACGGGTGGTTATGGCTTAACCGCGATGGAACTCCCGCTCCCGCTTGACTGAAAAAGCCTACCCGCAACTCCTCGGAACGACTCAGAGCACAGCTCGGGAGCGCCTGACCTACGCCTATCTTTAGCGGCCAAGACGGAGTTCTGGCGGGCTCATCGCCAATACGCCGGCATTATTCACTTGGCCCATCTCACCCGCAGTTGGTCCGGGGGTCTACACAGCCGATCACTTCCAGGATGTCACTAATCTCCGCCTCGACCCGGCGTTTGCCGATTACGTGGGGGAAGCGTTTAAGCCTCGGCGTCTACCTGAACTTTTTCAGCTTCTTTGCCCGTGGCCAAACACAGTCGTTCAAGGAGCGCCGATCAATGACGACGATACGCCGGTTTCCGGGTGCTTGACCTTGAGCCTCGAAAACGAGAACCGAAAAGCCCTGGCGAGCACGGAACGGCCCTTTACGTTGGAAAGTCTCGGCAGCCAAAGCATCGATCTCGACCTCGAGATCAAAGGAGCGAAAGGCAAAGGCACTCTCAAGGCGACGGCCATTCCCGCGGGGAAGCAAATGGGCACGACGAGCCGGCGGTGGGTCGCGATTGAAGAAGTGCCCTGAGGATGTCGTGCGAAGGTCAACCGAGTGTCTCAAAGCGCATGGCCGTGTCTTGGTTTAGCCGCGACTGAGACAGACGGAGAGAAGTTCAGGATCCAGTTTCTTGCAGGCACACGATTTCAAAGAAGTTTCCAAACGCTGGTAATTTTCTGGGCCGTGGCCTGCAGCCTGCTCACATTTTGCCATGATCTGACTTTGATCATCCTGTGGATGCTTCTCTCAGCGGCCTTCTTTGCGAGCCTTGCCTTTTGGCTAGCCGACCGATGCCGTCGTTTGATGCATCCGCTGCGCAGATGCCGCTGCCGGAAACACAGTGGGAAACGGAAGAAGTCGTTCCTGCTTTGGCTCCGTCGCACGCCGCCGCGCATTGATCCGCCCGAGGGAAAGTTGCGGCCAAGCGCCCGTGCAGCCGCGGCTGAATTTCTGACCTTCCTGGAGGTGTCCTGACTGTCTTTAGGTGTCCTTGCTAAGGACGTAACTGTCCACAAAGAGGACAGCTCTGAGCCGATGCCGCTGGCTTACTTCCGATTGTGCACCGGACCGCTTTCCAGTGCCCGAGGAAATCAATTTTCTCGAGACGCTCCATCTCCAGCCCCGCTTGTTCCATCAAGCTCCAAAGGTCAAGGTCCGTTCTGAAGCCAACGCGGTAAAACAAAGGCGAAAGGGCTTTCTCGAAGAACTGAACCAGCCCGTTGTCGCTCTGAAAATGATTGAGGAAGACCAAATACCCACCCGGACGGCAAACGCGCTTCATTTCTTGAATCACCCGCACGGGATCGGGCACGGTCGAAATGAAATAGGCTGCCAAACTCGATCGAAGGTGTTGTCGGCAAACTCCAGAGTGGTGCGTCCATCTTCTTGCGGAGCCGCACATTGCGCAGGCCGAGGTTGGGCACCCGTTTGCGCGCCCGGTCGAGCATCTTTGGGAGAGGTCGATGCCGGTGAACTCAACGTTGCGCGGGCACATCGGGAGCGAGAGAGTCCCGTCCCAACCCCCACTTCCAACAGCTTGGCTCCCGGGAAAAGCTGAGAAGAACCGGCGCCCGCTCGCGCCCGCTTTTGGAAAACCTTTCCAAAACCAGGTCATAAACCCACGCGTAAGAGTCGACGGATTCGATATGCTTGACGGTCATCCCTCAGCTTTCTCGTAATGCGCCGGACAGCTTTTGACTATAAAGCCATTCCCTGAAAGCAAATTACTGGATTTACCACGACTTTGGCAAGCGCAATCTGCCGAACGCCAAGAGATTCTGATTGATCGCCGCCTCCTACTCGACCTGACCGCCGCTCGCTTCCCGCACCGCCTGACGATTTCGTCTCGCGAAAATGGCTTGGAGACCGTTTGGCCGCCCCTAGGGTCTTGGCCATCGCTAGATAATCCCTCGGTCCGGTCCGCCTGCCACCGGAGATGGCGATCAAAGGAACGCGGGGATAGTCCCGGCGCAGCTCCAGCATCGTTTCGACCCCCTCCTTTTCCGGCATGATCAGATCGCAACTACCACGTCCGCCGGCTCGGCCCGGAATAGTTTGAGGCCTAGAGCGCCGTTGGCCGCTTCACGCACCAGTACTCCGGCCTGCTCCAGAATCTCGCAAAGGAGTGCCCGAAGCTGCTCGTCGTCGTCGATAACCAGAACGTGGGCAAGCCTACAGGATGAATCAGCAGAAGGGTTAAACTGGGATGGTCTCACTGGTAGCCTTCAATACCTGCCGGATGCTGCGGCTCAGCTCCGTGAAGCCCACCGGCTTCGACGATAGTCGGCGACGGCAGGACATGGGTTGCGCAGTTCACGAGCGCCAGAGCCGCCGTACAGGATTACGGGCGTTTCCGGACATAATCCCCCAATCCGGCCGGCCAGGTCGTTTCCCGTCAGATGGCATGGTTTGGTCAGTAATCACCAGGTCGAAAGCCCCCCGAGCCTTCTGAAAGTCCTGCCACGCTTCAGGCTGTCGCTATGGGCGACGACATCGGCCCAACCGGGTGAGCCGCTGATGCATCAGGTTCACAAGCGACTCCTCATCATCCACCACCAGGATCCGCTCCGATTGGCCCGGCAACGGCTCGTCGGCGACGGCCCTGCCGACTTCCCCGCCCATGGGCGTGCGGCAGGAAGATCTCAAAGCGTGGTGCTGACGCCTGGTTGGCTCGACACGGCGATGCCCTGCCGTGGCTCTGAATAATCCCGTGGGACAACCGAAAGCCCCAGCCCAGTCCCTTCGCCGACCGGTTTGGTGGTAAAAAACGGTTCGAAGATTCTCTCCACCACCTCCCGGGACATTCCGTGTCCGGTATCATCAACCGTCAGGCGCAGATAAGGCCCGTCCGGCAGTTTAAGATCGCGGCCTGCCTGGACAAAAGGCAGGTCGCATCGTTCCAGTGTCACGGTCAAGGCGCCGCCGTTCTCCCGCATCGCGTGGCTATGCCAGTCCCCAAATTCATGAGCACCTGGTGCAATTGAGTCGGGTCAGCCACAACCGTATCCGCCTCCGTCCGGATGATCGTCTTGATCTCGATTGTGCTTGGAATGGTTGCTCGCAGGAGTTTCAAGGCTTCATCCACGATGCCGCTCAACCGCATCGTCACTCGCTGCGGTTGGTTTTGACGGCTGAAAGCGAGGATCTGGCGAACCAGGTCCTTGGCCCGATGTCCCGCTTTGATGACCTGGCGTAGGTTCCGCGCGGTTCGGCTCTGCGCCGGCACGTCTTCGATTGCGAGTTCGCTGAACCCGAGAATCGCACTCAGGATATTGTTGAAATCGTGCGCAATGCCGCCTGCCAACGTGCCGATAGCCCTCAACTTCTCGCTCTGGACGAGTTGCGCCTGCGTCGTCTGCAGCGTCTCTACAGCCCTCTCCAACTCCTCCCGGGATGTTTTCAGATTGCCGGTCATCCGATTGAAAACCGAAGCCAATTCGCCGCACTCGTCATGCGAACCGCTAATCTCCACCCGGCAGGAAAAGTCACCGCGACCTACCGCTTCGGCGGTAATGCGCAATTGCCGGAGCGGGCTGGGTATCTGTCGGATGGGCAGCCAAACCAAGGCGCCGCCCAGGAGGATTCCTGCAAATTGCAACCAAAGAAAGGTGCGTTGGGTCGAAGCACACGTAGAGGCTTCTCGTAGGAGAGCAGCAGGGCGTATTCAAGCCGCGGATCAGTGAGACCCGCGTCCAACTGCCGCGCGACGAACATAATGCCCGCCGATCGTCACGGTATTGGGCCGTGCGTCCCGGCGCTGCTCCGCTGTGGGCTGCGGCGTCGGAAAGCGTCCAACTCCGCAGCGAGCGCGCTGGAAAGATCCCGGGCCAATACCGTTCCCGCCGCGATCTGGCCGTCGATCAGTAGCACCTCGCTCCGGGTGATTCGAATTCCTCCACGACTGCCTGGTTGCCCGATGCCAAACGTCAAGGCGCCAAAGACGTTCTCCCTGATCGCGACCGAGATCGAAACCACATCGCATAGCGACCGCCGGCGCCGATCGTCTTCGCCTCGCCGCCTCGCCGGCTCATCGCCTGGTCGATCGCGGATTCACCCGGTGCTACCTCCTCGTTGAAGTTCAACCGAGGCCGGCGGCTGAACTGCAATTAACTCCCGCTGGCTCTGTCCAAAGAGGATGAAGTCGCCGTCCGATTCTTCGGCCAGTTCTTTCAGGAGCACCGCTAGCGTCTTCGGATCAGACAATTTCAAGACCGCCTTAAACCGAGGTTCGTTCGGCACATTCAGCAGCGCAACAGCAACGCATTGGCCCGAGCCCTTCCAGGTCTTTGTGGGCAAACTGGCGTCTACCACGGAGGCTTCCTCAGCGGCATTGAGTTCGAGCTGGCGGGAAATGCGGCGGTTGACAATTCCCATCGGCACCACCACCAGCAGCACCATGCGATGCTCATCACGGGCAGGAGAACCTTGCTGGAAATTCAGGCCACGCCGCCAGGTGGTCATCTCGGGTCATCGTGCTGCGCCGTAACCCCGAGCGTGAAATCGACCGTCACTTGGCCTTGGGAAGGAACTGTGACTTCCTTGACGCTGCTTGGCAGCCGTTCATGCCAGGCGCGCAACTTGTAGACCCCTGCAGGCACATTCCGGATCACATAACGGCCGTCCTGGTCAGCGGCGGCGAAGTAAGGGTTTTCCAGCACCAGGATCACGCAATTCATCGCTTTATGAATCGAACAGAAAGCGTCGACCCGCCCGACCCGGTCGAAGGTGACGCGCTTAACGTCCGGATGCTTGTTGCGCCCAAGTCGAATTCCTTCGGTTCCGAAATGGAAAAGACATTGTGGAAGATCTCGTCCTGATTCGGCCATTCGACCGTCGTTCCGACCATGACCGGCAGGACGGGGAGAGAACACGGCCCTTTTCTGGTCGATTCGGCGAGTCGACACCACCTCCAGCCCTTTGCTTCGAGCGACATTCGCCCGAGCGACCCGACAATATGCACCACAACCGCGCAGCTCAGCAAAATCCACCGCTCGGCAAAGAACTTGCGGCTCGCATACTTGCCCCCGCCACCTTCGTCGCCCGCCCCTTGTTTCCCCTCGGCCCGCACCTTCCCGACGATATCACCGGCCTGCCGTGAGGATCATCCCCATGACCGCCGCCACGTAAAACCGCGCGTTTCATTTGATCGTACAAAGCGGCCTGCAGGGCGAGCAAGTCCTCGTGATGGCGGCCGGTTCCATCCAATTCACGTCCAAACTCCGTGAAGACCGGCTTTGAAGACCAACTGCTGGCCTCAACTGGTAACCCAACCCCAGGCTCGCCAGCAGCGATAGGTCCAGGGTCAATCTGTCGGCAACAGCGCGCCGAACTGCCATCTTCAATCAGCGGAAAACCACCATCCGCAAACACTTGGCTCCAGCGCCGCCGCATACACCTTCTTTAACATAGCGGGCTGCAACCGCCTCAACCGAGTAGAAGTAAACATCCCGCGAGTTGCGCCGGGAAGCATCGTTGTCATCATACCGCAAGACGCTCAAGCTTTGACGGCTGTTCCGTCCAGCCAGTTGACGTCCCTTTGAAACACATTCGCCGAGAAGCGCAGGCCGCCGGTGCCGGCGGACCCGATCCCATGCACAAAACCCGACTCCCACCAGAGTTCCGAGATAATCATCCTTGCATCGAGGTCTCCCGTTCGCATCTACCGCGCTCAAATGCAGCCATGTACTTTGGTCGAACCAACTGTCCGATGACCGTTTTGTCGCCATTGAAGTCCCGCAAGGAACTATGTCCGCCATTCTGCGCTGCCAGGACGTAAGAGAGCTACGCCAGTCTCTGGCCACATTTCACCCCTTCGTCCACTCCCCAAAAATCCGCTGATCGAATGGGAAATGAGCGGGTTGTCGATCGCGTCTCGGTTCAGCCACTTTCCCCAAAGGAATGCCGATCCGGCCCATCCGCAACCGCCAACAGGTTTTCCTGGTTCCAGAATCGGGAAAGGTTTCGAGGTCGACATACAACTCGCCCGCGTTCACGTTGATGTTCGTCCTGCGCGCAAAATGATTCAGTTCTTCATGGAACACATAAACGCTGTCCATGACCGGGACCTCGATGAAGAGTTTCGCTTCGTCCACCCGAAACTCACCGTTCGAAACCGCCCGTGGGAACCCGAGCTGAAAAAGGAAGACAGCCCCTTCGCCCCCCAAGTGACCTTGCCCAGAGCCGCCAGCGGGGCGCGCATCAGCGCTGTTGGTGCTGCTTCTTGATCCCATGATGGAAAGTTGATGTCTCCTTCGGGCTGTTGAAGGCAGCATCTTGCGGTTGAGGTCATCGATCAACGCCTGCGCGCCGGCGCAGCTGTTGCCGAAACAGGTCGCCTTGCCGGCGCAACTCACGGAGTTGCACTTGCGTTTCGTCGGCTGGTCCAGCCCAACCGAGGCGTTGCCAGGCAGAGAAACTGGCGGATCAGCCGCTGTCCGCCTACACTGCAGCATTGCGCGGGCAGAAGCTGCCAAGATGCCAATCATCAAGACCCTTGTCCGCACACCCGTCCACGGCCGCCGGCCCAACATCCTCAAGCCTCACGGCGGTAGCCTTGACGAGCCCGCCTGATCCTCCAGCAACCCAGTTGGCGGCGTCTGCTCGTCAGCTTCGCCCGCGGCAACGATTCCGTCGCCGGGCCAGTGCTCCAAACTGGACAAACCTCCCCGAAACTGACCAATGCTGCTCCGGCCAAAGATCGCCGCGCAGGTCCTCCAGCAGCCGGCCCTTCACCCCTGGCCCGCCCTGTTCTCGCTACTGCCAGGTCCTTGAGCGGCATGGCATAGGGTTGGTGGATTCGCCCGTTTTAGTGAGCCCGCGCGCCAGGACGGACGCTCGTCCCCGCCTCAGCCTGGGCGGTAGTAGGAAACGGCGGTGCCGGCGGCGGCTCGCCCGTCTTGATCACAATCGTTTCGTCTTATGGTCAGCGTAGCGCCAGCCTTTGTCACCCTCAAAGCCCGAGGCCCTGTCCGAACTCGGGCCGGAGATTGAATTCCGCGGCGCCAACCGGTTCATCGTGAGCACGCCGCTTGGCTCGATCGCCGCCCTTCGAAGAGTTCTCCGCCCGCATCGAATACGCCGATGGAAGCAGCTATTTCTTCCTCTCGGCACCGATATCGAAGAGAAAGCCGCATTCAAAGCCGCCCTGATTCACCGTGACGTCCGGAGTGCCGGCTGGCTCGCCGTGCTTCAACGTTACCCGCGTGAATTCACATTAGCGATCTTCTGGCGCGAAGATCCGATGGTATTCACCTATACGACGCTTTACACCATCCCGAACTCAGTCCAAGGCCTTCCAGCCGCTCGCCTCAGCTCCGTGCCTCGGGGCGACTTGGTTTCAGTAGCTGTGGTTGAATCTGATGCGAACTGTCGACGCGCTTTGGAAAACTGGGTCGCCACGCTTCCTGGATACCGCTGCGGCGGTGGCTTTGCTCATCCAAAAGAAGCGCTCGCCGCGCTCCGGCACGCCCCGGTTGACCTGGTCCTGGCGAACCGCCTGCTCGCCAGGTCTGCCGCCAACCAACTCGCCGCGGCCCTGGGAAACCGTCAGCGCTATACCCCCATTCTGACCTATCGGGTTTATGACAGCAGCGACGAACTCTTCGTGTCACAACCAGGCGTGTCTGGCGGCTATTATTTCCGCCGACGCCCACCCAAAGATTTGCTCGACCCGATCCGCGACACGTGGAATCGACGTGCCCCATCGCCGCCCGAATGGCAGGCGTCCATTTCTGGATACATTCAGCGCATGTTTCTGTGTCCCGAACGCCTTCACCCCGCACCTGTCCCGACCTGCTTAACCTCGCGCGAACAAGACATCCTCACCTGCTTGTGCCGGGGCATTCCGGACAAAGAAATTGCTTCGACGCTGGAAATCAGCCCGTGGACGGTCCATACCCACCTCAAGAAGATCTACGAGAAGCTCGGCGTTCACTCCCGCACCGAAGCAGTCCTCAAATTCTGGCAAGGACGACAACTCCCGTGAGAAAGCCGAGTGAAAACCGGATCAGCGACCAGGGATAAAAATTGTAGTTGACTAACTAGTCAACTTGCGCGACTCTTGCCTCGGTCAGTAGCCGTAGCTGAAGCAAACCATTCGATTATGGGCCGGGTCAGTGATGCCAGAGAACGTTTGACGTGCGCCATCAGCCAGTTGATTTGGGCTGGTTCCTACGGCACCACGACCATCGACCAAATCTGCGAAAAGGCCGGCGTCAAAAAGGGCTCGTTTTACTACTTCTTCGAATCCAAAGGCGACTTGGCCTTGGCCGCCCTGAATGAAGATTGGGATCGGCGCCGGCCTGAGCTGGACGCCATTTTCTCCTCCACCCTGCCCCCGATGAAGCGCCTGGAACGGTATTGCGCTTACATCTACCGCGTGCAGGCCGAAATTCACTGCAAATGCGGCTGCGTCCTGGGGTGCCCATTGTTTTCTCTGGGCTCCGAGGTGAGTACGCATGAGCAATTGCTGCAGAAAAAGGTGCAGGAGATTCTCGACGCCAAGCGGAGGTACCTGGAAACGGCTATTCGAGATGCCCATGCGGAAGGCTTGACCGTCGCGCCGGACGCAACCGCCAAGGCGAGGACGCTATTCTTATATTACCAGGGTCTTTTGACGCAGGCGCGGATCGACAATAATCTGGAAATCTTACAGGACGCCATGCGTGGGACGTGCGACATTCTGGGGGTCAAAGAGGGAGTGAATGAGGTTGCGGCGCAACGCTGAATTTTTTTAAACAGATACTTGACTAAACAGGCAACTACCAAATACGACGCTATGAACTACCCTCTCTCTTCGCTCCCTACCCGCCCCAGCCGCACCGCCGCCTGCGTCGCCGCGTGTAAACAACGCATCGCCGACGCGAAGACCGCTGTCTGGCGACAATTCAGCCATATCCTTGAGACGCACGGACATGTGCTCGAACTTGCCCTGAACGAAGCCGAGGCTTTGGCCTGGCAAAGTGGGTATCCGCAGCTCGTCTTCCCTGACTTAGCTCTGGAGAAGGCCCGCGCGGTCGCGGCGTGGCACGCCCGGCAAGAGTTGATCCAAGGCAAAAATGCTCTGGCGGCGTAAGCGATCGAGTTGAAATTTCCAAACCACCAGTTCCAGTCTGCTAAAGACAAGGAGGGGACATGACACAGTTGTTACGCGATACTTTTTGCTTTGGGACCGTCATCAGCCTGGCGTTGATCACCACCGGCTGCGATCGCAGCGTCGCTGACCCTAAACCAGCGCCGGCCCCAACCGTCACGGTCGCGCCGGCCGAGCAGCGCGAGATCGTCGAATGGGATGAGTTCACTGGCCGCGCCGAGGCGGTCGAAGCGGTCGAAATTCGTCCGCGCGTCTCCGGATACATCCAGGAGGTCAAGTTCCAGTCCGGCCAACTGGTGAAGAAGGACGACGTCCTATTCGTGATCGACCCGCGCTGGCACCAGGCGGACTTTGACCGCCGCCAGGCCGAGTTCGAACAAGCCAAGGTCCGGCTGGAGAACGCCCGACGGGAGGCCGAACGCACTCCGCAATTGCTCAATACCAAAGCCATCTCGATCGAAGAAAGCGACGCCCGCCAGGCCCGGTTCCAGGAAGCCAAAGCAGGCCTGCTCGCCGCCGATGCCGGACTCAAGTCCGCCACTCTCGACCTGGAACATACCAAAGTTCGCGCGCCGATTTCAGGGCGGGTCAGCCGCGCATTGCTCACGGAAGGCAACTATGTCAGCGGGCTCCCTGGCGGAGCGACCTTGCTGACAACGCTGGTCTCCGCCGATCCGGTCTATGTTTATGCCGACCTGGATGAGAACTCCCTCCTGAGGTTCAACGCGCTCGCCCGCTCCAAAGGGTTGGAAACGGACGGGCAAGGCAAGGTGCCGGTGGAACTGCAGCTGGCCGATGAGGAAGGCTTCCCGCACCGGGGTCATATCGAATCGTTCGACAACCGGGTAGATCCCGGCACCGGCAGCATCCTGTTGCGGGCGGTGTTCTCCAATCCGGAAGGCCGGATTGTCCCGGGCTCTTCGCGCGGATTCGCGTGCCGCTAAGCGAACGTCCTCTGCCGTTTTGGTGGCGAAGGCGCTCGGCGGACCAGGCACAGAAGTTCGTGCTGACCTTGACATCCACCAATACCGTCGCCTATCGGCCGGTCCAACTTGGGCCGGTGGTTGACGGCAAACGGGTGGTTCGCTCGGGGTTGGAAGCTGGAGAAATGGTGGTGAACGGCGCAGCAGGTTCGACGTACCTGTTTCCCGGAAGCGGCGGTCGCCAAAAGCAGACCGCTCGGATGTAGCGAAACGTTGAGAAAGGTAAATCATGAACGAGAACCTGGAGAAAGTGAAGTTGCTGGCTCGAGACCTTCGCAATGGCAAACAATTCCCGCGCGGCCCACGCCAGGGCACCCTGGGAGGCTACGTCCTGGCCGCCCGCGCGGTCGACAAGTGCCGGGCGGTGCTGTCCGGCACCGAAGGCGAATACCCATTCGAACTGCCCTCTGGACCAGTCTGTCCAGCTTCGCCAAAATCGCCTACGACGACTTTCGCGCGTTCGTGGCCAGCAGCGCCTTTCGACGAGATCGCCACGTGGATCAGCAAGCAAGCGAAACCGTCCAATACCGAGAGGATTGTCTGGAACAAATCGCCAGCGCGATCTGCACCTGAGCGGTCTTTCCCGGAACTGCAGGAGTATGGAGGATTACATTGCCCAGTTTATTCCGCGAAACCGCGTGATTTACCGCTGGTTCGATGTTTGACATCGAAGAGGAACGACTCTGACCTTTGAGGAAAGCGGCTCGGGCCGCAACCCTGTTTGATGCGGCGGCCAGGAGGAACTGGCCCCTCCGACTAACTGTCTCTCAAATCAGCCTCGGCGGCCGCACCGCCGAGGCGCCTGAAAACCCGGTCCCGGATCGTGGGGCGATTTGGCCAACCACGCAAGACGCATGAACTTTAGCCGCTTCTTTATCCGCCGCCCGATCTTCGCGGCGGTGCTTTCGACCATCATTTTCCTGCTTGGACTAATGGCGATGTGGCAATTGCCGATCACCGAGTATCCGGAAGTAGTCCCTCCGACGATTGTGGTGCGGGCGAATTATCCAGGCGCCAACCCCAAAATCATCGCGGAGACGGTAGCTTCTCCGCTCGAACAGGCGATCAACGGAGTCGAGGATTCGCTTTACCTGTTTTCGCAAGCAACCGGCGACGGCGTGCTGACGATCACGGTCACGTTCAAACTGGGAACCGACGTCGACAAGGCGCAGGTGCAAGTGCAAAACCGGGTGTCCCAGGCGTTGCCGAAGCTGCCGGAGGAGGTGCGCCGCCTGGGCGTCACGACGGTCAAACAGTCGCCCGACCTGACCCTGGTCGTGCATCTGTTCTCGCCCGGCGGCCGTTACAACGACGTTTATCTGCGCAAGTACGCCACGCTCCAGGTCAAAGATGTGCTCGCGCGCATCCCGGGCGCCGGAGACGTGCAGGTATTCGGCTCGGGCGACTACGCCATGCGTGTCTGGCTGAATCCGGACAAGATCGCTTCACAAAACCTGACCGCCAGCGACATCGTCAACGCCATTCGCGAACAGAATGTGCAGGTGGCCGCCGGTGGGATCGGGCAACAGCCGGTCGACCAGCCAGTCAGCTTCGAACTGCAAATCAATGCCAAAGGCCGCTTAATCTCGGAAGAAGAGTTCGGCCAGATCATCGTCAAAACAGGCCCACACGGAGAGAAAACGCTGCTCAAAGACGTCGCCCGCATTGAGCTGGGCGCCTCCGGCTACTCTTTGCGCGCCTTGCTCAACAACCAAACGGCCGTCGCCATTCCTATTTTTCAGGCCCCGGGCGCCAACGCCATCGACCTTTCCAAGCGCGTTCGCCACACCATGGACGAGCTCAAAAAATCGTTCCCGCAGGACGTCGATTATGCCGTTGTCTATGACCCGACCGTGTTCGTGCGGCACTCGATCGAAGCGGTCATTCACACGCTGCTCGAAGCCGTCTTGCTGGTGGTCGTGGTCGTGATCGTGTTTCTGCAAACCTGGCGCGCGTCGGTCATCCCGCTGGCGGCAGTGCCTGTGTCGTTGGTTGGGACCTTTGCCATCATGCTTGGCCTTGGTTTCTCGATCAACAATCTCTCTCTCTTCGGCCTGGTGCTGGCCATCGGCATTGTGGTGGACGACGCGATTGTGGTGGTCGAAAACGTGGAGCGCAATATTGCCCTCGGCTTGACGCCTCATGCCGCTGCCGAGAAGGCGATGAGCGAAGTTACCGGCCCGATCGTCGCCACGGCCCTGGTCTTGGCCGCCGTCTTCATTCCGACCGCTTTCATCAGTGGCTTGACCGGCCAGTTCTACCGCCAGTTCGCCATCACGATCGCCATCTCCACGGTCATCTCCGCGTTCAATTCCCTCACGCTTTCCCCCGCTCTTTGCGCCATTCTCCTTCAGGGACATCACGCGCCCAAAGATCGTTTCGCCCGCGGCATGGACTTGGCCCTGGGTTGGTTCTTCCGCCCCTTTAACCGCATCTTTGCCTGGTCCGGAGTGAAGTATGGACATGGAGTTGGCCTGGTCATTCGCAAGAGCGCGGTCGCGCTCCTGGTCTATGGCGGTCTCGTGGTGCTGACAGGCTGGGGGTTTCACACCGTTCCAACCGGCTTTGTGCCCACCCAGGACAAGCAGTACCTGGTTGCCTTTGCCCAACTGCCGGAAGCTGCGTCCCTTGATCGGACCGAAGACGTGATTCGGCGGATGTCGGAAATCGGCTTGAAGAATCCTGGGGTGCAGGATGCGGTGGCGTTTCCGGGGTTGAGCATCAGTGGGTTCAGCGTGGCGCCCAATGCGGGGATCGTGTTCTTCTGTTTGAAGCCCTTTGAAGAGCGGAAGGCAGCTAATTTGAGCGGCCCCGAAATCGCCAATACCCTCAATCAACAGTTCGGATCGATCCAGGATGCTTTCATCCTGGCGGTGCCTCCGCCGCCGGTGATGGGCCTGGGCACTATTGGCGGCTTCAAGCTCTTCATCGAAGATCGGGCTGACCTCGGATACGACGCCCTTTATCAGACGACGCAAAACCTGATGGCCAAGGGCGGCCAGACGCCCGGCTTGGGTGGGCTCTTCACCACGTTCACGGTCAACGTCCCACAGCTCGATGCCGAGATCGACCGCGTCAAAGCCAAGGCCCAGGGCGTGCCGCTCCAGAACCTCTTCGAGACGATGCAGATTTACCTCGGCTCGCTTTACGTCAATGACTTCAACCGGTTTGGAAGGACGTTTCAAGTCGTGGCGCAGGCGGATGCGGCCTTCCGCCGGAAACCGGAAGACATCACCCGCTTAAAGACGCGCAACGCGCTTGGCCAGAGCGTCCCTCTCGGCACGCTGGTGAAGGTCAAAGAAAGCTACGGTCCTGACCGGGCCATGCGCTACAACGGGTATCCTGCCGCCGAGATCAATGGCGGACCGGCCGTGGGCTACAGTTCCGGCCAGGCGGAGGCCGCGATGAGCCAGCTGATCAATGAAGTCCTTCCGAAAGGCATGGCCTCCGAATGGACCGATCTCACTTACCAGCGCATTCTGGCCGGCAACTCCGCGATCTACGTTTATCCCCTCTGCATCCTGCTCGTCTTCCTGGTGCTGGCGGCCCAATACGAGAGCTTCCGCCTGCCCCTCGCTATTATCCTAATCGTGCCGATGTGCCTGCTGTTTGCCATCGCAGGGGTGTGGTTCAAGGGCAGTGACAACAACATCTTCACTCAGATCGGCTTTATCGTGCTCATCGGCCTGGCTTGCAAGAACGCCATCCTCATCGTCGAGTTCGCCAAGGTCAAACAGGACGAAGGCCAATCCCCGGTGGAAGCAGCCATCGAAGCCTGCCGCCTCCGCTTGCGCCCCATCCTCATGACTTCCATCGCCTTTATCGCCGGCGTCTTCCCATTAGTGAAATCAAGCGGCGCCGGCGCGGAAATGCGCCAAGCCATGGGCATTGCCGTCTTCTCCGGCATGATCGGCGTGACCTTGTTCGGCCTCTTCCTCACGCCCGTGTTCTATGTCGCCCTGATGAAACTCGGTTGGAAAAAGCGGCCCACCTCGGCGCCGGAGCCAAATCACCCCGCCCTCGGTTCGGCCGGCGCCACTGTTGGCCTCGTCGGAGCCGCCCTGCTTTTCTCCGCCGCCCCCACTCAGGCTGCGCTTTTCAAAGTCGGGCCAGACTACCAGCGCCCCGCCACGGCCACCGCCCCCCTTTATCAAGCGGCGGAACTCGGCGACTGGAAAGAAGGTAACCCGCTCGACCACGTTCCAAAGGGAGAGTGGTGGCGACTCTTCGCCGACCCGACGCTCGACCATCTGCAAAACCAGGCGCTCCACGCCAATCAGGATCTTCGCGCCGCGGTCGCACGGGTCGACCAAACCCGCGCCACCGCCCGAGTCGCGCGAAGCGAACTTCTGCCCAGCCTCAGCCTCGACCTGAGCTGGTCGCGCGATCGGTTCTCGCCCAACCAGCAGCCGAGCTTTGGCGCGGTCACCGCCAACACCTTCCGCGCGCCGCTCGATCCTTCACGAAATCGACCTGTGGGGCGAATCCGACGCGGCTTCGAGGGAGCCTGCGCCGACGCTCAAGCCAGCTTGAGCGACTATTGCAACATCCTTCTCACCTCCAAGCGGACGTGGCCCAGAATTACTTCTCCCTCCGCGCCCTCGACGCTGAAATCGGCATTGTCGGGCGCACCGTGGACTTGCGCCGGGAGCAAGTCCAGCTGGTGCGCAGCCGGTTCGACGGCGGCATCGGCAGCGAATTGGACGTGGCGCGGGCGGAAGCCGAACTGGCCGTGACCGAAGCCGACGCCGCCTCCCTGGCGCAACGTCGAAATGAACTGGAGAAAGCGTCGCTACGTCCTGGTCGGGGCCCAGCCGTCCCTCTTTCGGATTGCACCAGTTCCTGGACCTGGGAGCGGCGGCGCCGCCGGTTTTAGCGGCGGTGCCCGGCCGGGCTGCCTGCGCAACTTCTCGAACGGCGTCCGGATGTCGCCAGCGCCGAGCGCCCAATTGGCGGCCGCGAGCGCCCGAATTGGAGGGCCAAAGCCGCCTTTTTCCGGCCATTGCCTTGACAGCTTCGGGCGGCTACGTCAGCGCCGAGGTTGATTCCTATTCAAATGGGACAGCCGGGCCTGGTCAATTGGTCCGAGCCTCTCGCTGCCGATCTTTGCCGGCGGGCGCAACCGCGCCAACTATCGGCGTTCGCAGGCAGCCTATGAAGAAGCCGTCGCGCGTTACCGGCAACAGGTGTTGGTGGCGTTTGCAGACGTGGAGACAAGCCTCTCGGCTCTTCATCATCTGGGAAATCAGGCTGCCGCCCAGGAGCGGGCGGTCGCCAATGCCCGCCGGGCGACGGCACTGGCCACGGAGCGATACCGGGGAGGCATCGTCAGTTACTTGGAGGTGGTCGATGCCAGCCGCGAAGCGCTCCAATCGGAGCGGGCCCGGGCCCAATTGGCCGGAAGACGCCAAAATGCCGCCGTGCAGTTGATCAAAGCGTTGGGCGGAGGCTGGCAGGAAACAGCATTGGCGCGCCATTGAAGGCAACTTTCCGACCGACGCCTGGCCGTTAAGCGAGGATAGGGCGAATGACGTCGCCGTGGACATCAGTGAGGCGTCGATCGATGCCAGCATGGCGGAAGGTCAAACGGGTGTGATCGATGCCCAGAAGGTGGAGAATGGTCGCGTGCAGATCGTAACAGTAGGTCTTGCCCTCTACTCCCTGATAGCCAAGATCGTCGCTTCGCCCGTGAGTCGCGCCGGCTTTGATCCCCGCTCCCGCCAGCCAGGTCACAAACGTCCCGCCGTTGTGGTCCCGGCCTGTGCCTCCCTGCGCAAACGGAGTTCGGCCGAACTCCGTGCTGCCGACCAGGAGCGTGTCTTCGAGCAGCCCCCGCGCTTTTAGATCGCGCAGCAAGGCGGCGATCGGCTGATCGACACTCGCGGCGATCGGCGGCAGTTCATTCAAAATATTGCCGTGGTTGTCCCAGTTGTTCACCGCTCCCTGCGGGCCGCTCCACACCTGGACAAAACGCACCCCTCGCTCCACCAACCGCCGCGCCAGCAAGCAGCGTCGCCCAAAATCCTCCGTGGCTGGCGTCCCGATTCCATAGGCCCGCCGGGTCGGCTCACTCTCGCGTGAAAGGTCGAAGGCTTCCGGCGCGCTGAGTTGCATCCGGGCGGCCAGTTCGTAGGAAGCAATGCGGGCTTCCAAGCGCGAATCACCCGGATGACTCGAGGCGTGCTCCCGGTTCAGTTTGGCCAGGAGCGAAAAGCCGTCCCGGTCCGTCTGAGGGCTGACGAAAGCATACCGCTCCTTGGGAAAGAGGTCCGGAACAGGTTGCTTCAAACCCGCATCAATCACCGTGCCTTGGTGTTTGGCTGGAAGAAAGCCGGGGCTGAAATTCCCGCGCTGGTTGTAGGGCAAGCCACGCCCGTCTGGCAAGACCACGAAGGTGGGCAAGTCGTCGCTCAGGTTGCCCAACGCATACGAAATCCACGCGCCCATGCACGGGAACCCAGGCAGGAGAAAGCCCGTATTCATCATGTAACTGGCCGGGCCGTGCACATTGGTCTTCGATGCCATCGCCATCAGAAAGGCCATCTCATCCACACACTCCGCCTGGTGCGGAAAAACACTGCTCACCCATCGGCCGCTTTGCCCATACTGCTTGAACTCGAACGGACTTTTCATTACCGCCCCCACCTCCGCTGTGAAACCCTCCGGCTTTTCCTTCGGGCCGATCATCTGGCCGTGATAGCGGGCCAGGTCCGGCTTGTAATCGAACGTGTCCATCTGGCTCACCCCCCCGTTCATGAATAGCTGAATCACCCGTTGGACTTTCGCCGGGTGATGCACTCCGCCGTTCCACTCTCCCTTGGGCGACGCAGCACCGCCGGCCAGCGCCTCCTGCGCGAGCAAGTGGGCGATGGCCACGCCGCCAAAACCGCCGCCAACGCGCCAGAGGAAATCGCGACGGGTCAGAGCCTGGCCGGCGCCCAACCAATGATCGAAGCGGGCTTTCATCGAGATAGGGTCGGTTCAATCAACGAACAAATACTCATTGCTGTTCAGTAAAATCCGGCAGAGCGCCGGCAAGCCGTCACGGGCGGCACAAGCAGCGGCGTCGGCGCGCTCCGCGGAAGTAGGTTCGCGCTGATAGGCGAGCTGAAAGGCGGCCCGCACTTGGTCCTCGCAAGAGGGACACTGTCTTTGCAGACGCTCCGCCCACCGCTGGCTATGGTGCAGGACGAAGTCGTTGTTGAGCAGCACCAACGCCTGCAGTGCCGACGCCGAAAACGAACGGGTCGGGGCCAATTGTCCGGCGTCGGGGAAGTCGAGCGCGTCCATGAACGGGTCGGGCAGGCCGCGGTAGACGAAGCGGTAGATGCTGCGCCGGCCGGCTCCCGGGCTATCCCAGCTAAATGGGGTGTAATCGACCGTTGGGGTGAGTTGAATTGGCTTGCCCAATTTGAATTGCTGCACGCCCGGGCCGCCCATCGTGCTGTCCAATCGGCCGGCCATGGCCAGGACGGAGTCGCGGTAAGATTCGGCGTCGAGACGCCGGCTCTGCCGGCGCCAAAGCCAGGCGTTTTCGGGGTCTTTAGCCGCGGCGGCGGGGTCAAAACGCCCCGACCGCTGATACGCCGCGCTCGTTACGATCAGGCGATGCAATCGCTTCAAGGACCCGCCCGAATCGCGGAACTCAACCGCCAGCCAATCGAGCAGTTCCGGATGGCTGGGGATGCTTCCCATCCGCCCAAAATCGTTGAGCGTATCGCTCAGGCCGCGGCCGAAATGATGATGCCAAACCCGGTTGACGATGCTCCGCCAAGTCAACGGATTCTCCGCATCCGTCAGCCATTGCGCCAACGCCTGGCGCCGCGCAGCCTCGCCCCGCTCGCTCGCTGCCTCGAATCGACTCGGCAAGGCCGAGACGGCGCTCAACGCCCCAGGCGCCGCCGCAGCCCCGGGTTTGTCGACATCCCCCCTTTTGAGAACGTGGACCTCTTTCGGCCTTCGCCACGGCCTGTAAAAGCCCCCTTCCGCCACGGCCGAGAAATCGGCCCCAGCGGCAAAAACCAGGCTCGGGCGCGGCAAGGCCGCCAGTCTGTCTTCGGCCACTCGGCGCAGGACAAACGTGGCCATCGCGAGGCGCTGCGTTTCCGAACGGGCCGTTGCCGGCACCCGCAGGGCCTCCGTCACGCCCGCCGGCGGGATGGCCGCCCGCTGCGGATGATCCGCGGTCACAGACAGCCGGCATTTGCCGATGACGTGACCCTGCCCATGCACTTGTTTCAGTTGAAAGACCAATGGTGCCTGGGGCGTCACCGCAAGGGCTTGACCGAGTTCGAAGACCGCGCGATGCGAGTGGCCTTCTTGAGGATCGACGCCCCAAGCGGTCTTGTCGTTCCCATCGATCGAATGGCGGATCGTCCACCCCGATTGATCAAAGTCAGACGTGGCCGCCCGAACAGACGCCTTCACCCCGCGCGCGCCACCGGGCGTGAAAACCTGAACGCTGAATTCGGAAAGATGAAAGTTGCCGTTGTCCTGCCGGCCGGGTCCATTCTTAGGCAAAGCCGGGTCCGAGAGGACTTCCAGCCTGACGGCCGTAATCTGGGATAAGGAGGAGTTGGCGGTGATGCTATAAGTGTCCGTCTCCGGTCGCGGCCCTTCCGCCAGGAGTGAGCTATCTTCCAACAAGCGGAGTTCAGCCGCGCTGGATGTGGTGTAGGTGACAGGGCGAAGCACTTCCCAACGTGCTTCCTGGGCGCGCAGCGCTTCCCAGGCGCGCACTTCCGATTCGTTCTCCGGCGCAAGCAGCACCTCTGGCTCTTGATTTTCGACGGCGGCAAGCAATCGCTTCCACCTTCGCCGTTCGCGATCGAGGCGGGGATCGCTATCGTAAGCGACGTCGCCGCGGCCGATGCCGGCAAAGACAGCTTGCAGCGCGTAATAGTCCTCTTGCGTGATCGGGTCGAACTTGTGGTCATGACAGCGGGCACAATTGACCGTGCTGCTGGCCAACGTCGCCATTGTTTGAGTGACGATATCATCGCGGTCCAGGTATTCGAAATTGCGCGGGGCAGTTTGAGCGGTGCTTTGGTCCCAGGGCCCCGCGGCGATGAACCCTAGAGCCACCGTCAGGGCAGGTTCGTCGGGAAAGAAGACATCAGCGGCCAGCTGTTCTCGAACAAAGCGAGACCAGGGCGTCTCGCGATTGAGGCTCTCAATAACATAGTCGCGATACGGCCACGCATTGGTTCGCATCAAATCGTGTTCAAAGCCGTGCGTATCGGCAAAGTGAATCGTATCCAGCCAATGGCGCGCCCAGCGCTCGCCGTAGGCAGGCGAAGCGAGCAACCGATCCACCAGCTTCACGTAGGCCTGCGGGTCCGGATCCTGCAGGAACGATGTTACCTCCTCGGGGGACGGCAGGAGGCCGTGCAGATCCAGCGTGAGCCGTCGAATCAGAGTGCGCCGATCAGCCAGCGGGGCCGGTTGAATGGCGGCCGCCGCCAGCTTGGCCTCGATAAAGGCGTCGATCGGATGCCCAGTCCCGGGCACAGCCGGCCGCGATAACCGGCGCAAGGACCACCATTCCTGCGGGGCGGTCGGCGCGGCAACCGGCGCAGCCTGGACCCGAGGATCGGGCGCCCCGCGCCTCACCCATTCGACCAGCGAAGCGATCTCGTCTTCGGACAGCCTCTCCTTGGGGGGCATGTGCAAGTCCCGGTCCGTATAGCGAACCGCGCGGATGAGGAGACTGTTGTCCGGATCGCCCGGCATAAGGGCCGGGCCGGAATCGCCGCCTTTGAACCAGCCTTCGCGGGAGTCTAACGTCAGACCGTTCTTCATCTTGCCGGCCTGGTGGGAATGGCATTCGAAGCAGCGTTGTTCCAGGATCGGCCGGATCTTCTGATCGAAGAACACCATGTCCGCCGCCGCCTCCGCTCTCACGTGGACCGGACGTGCCAGGTCCCCTGACGCGGCCAGAAGCAATATGAGCCTAATGATAGCCATCGGACGATCAGCCTTCGGGTGAAGCTCGTTCTAGCAGGCTCCCGGCGCCGTGTCGAATCCGGGTTTTGTCCCGACGACATCGTCCGGAGGGCGGGCGCCGCGCCCGGGCGGAGGGCTACAGATAAAGTTGCGATCCGCCGGGACATCGGTTTTGATATCGAGCACATGACACGGCCCAGTGGATCGCCAGTTAAACTCGTTCGAGACATCTATGCGGCGGCGCAAAGCGCGGCGCAGCCCGTTATCTCCTTCGAATTCTTCCCTCCTAAAACCGACGAGGGAGACCGTCAGTTGCTCGAAAAGACGATTCCGTCCCTCCTGGCGACGCAACCCGATTACTGCTCGGTCACCTATGGGGCCGGCGGCAGCACCCGCGACAAAACCCTGATGATCGTCGATCAAATCCAACGCAAGCATGGGTTGACCGCCGTGGCGCATCTGACCTGCGTTTCATCCACCGAAGAGGAAATTGGGCACCTGCTCAACCAGATCAAGGCTCTCGGGGTCAGAAATGTCCTCGCCTTGCGCGGCGATCCGCCCGGCGGAGGCGAGTTCCAGCCGACTCCCGGCGGCTTTACCTACTCCAGCGAACTGGTCCGGTTCATTCGCGCCCGCGCTGATTTTGCCATCGGCGTTGCTGGGTTTCCCGAAGGCCATGTTGCCTGCAAGGCAGGCAAAGTGACCGATTGGGGCTATTTAAAGGAGAAGGTCGAGGCCGGAGCGGACTTCGTCATCACCCAGCTTTTCTTCGATAACGCTGATTATTTCGAGTTCCGGGATCATCTCGCGGGAAAGCTCGGCGTCAAAGTTCCGCTGGTTCCCGGAGTCATTCCCATCCTCCGCGCCAGTCAGATCCAGCGGTTCGCCGCCCTCTGCGGCGCGCGCGTCCCGCAGTCACTGGCCCGGCGCCTCGAGGAAATCGGTAGTGACGACGACGCGGTCGCTGAGTTTGGCGTGGAATACAGCACGCGGCAATGCGAGGAACTGCTGGAGCGCGGCGCTCCTGGAATCCACGTTTATACGCTGAACAAAGCGGAATCGACCGTGCGCATTTTGAAGAACCTGGGCTTGGCCAAGTCCGCTTGAGCCCTCGGCCAGTCGGCCCAGAGTATTTCCAGCCGTCAAGTGCCGGACGTCGGCGGGCGTTTCCCCTGGGCAGCTATCCTCGAGAAAAAAAGGCCGCTCCCCGAACAAAGGAGCGGCTGAGTAGATGAACCACAGGCACGCTGCAAAGCTTTTCGCTTCGCTACGAGTGTTACTGAGGAACCTGGGTGTTTTACCAGTTGCTTTGCCTGGACGCAACCGGATTTCTACAAAAATATAAAAAAACTTAGTTCACCTCGAAGGGACGCATATTTTATTTTAGAAGTTCTTTGGCAGACTCCCTAGGTCGCAAGCGTGGCGGTTCGGCCGTTCCCTTCGAAACCTTTCTGCTCCGCCCGCACTTTCGGCAGGCTTTGGGGATAGTTCGATTGCACGAAAGCGAGGAGCTTTTCCCGAAGCTCGCACCGCAAATCCCAAGCTTTGCCTGAGTCAGAGGCGGTCACGAGCACGCGCACTTGCATGGCCCGTTCTGTCGTGTCGGTAACTTGCAGATTCCAGAATTTGCGATCCCAGAACGGGCTGCCTTCGACAATTCGCTTGGCCTCCTTGCGCAGTTCCTCCACCGGGAAGGTGTAATCCACATAGATCATGACCGCCCCCAGCAGGTCGGCGGAGACCCGGGTCCAGTTCTGAAATGGCTTTTCGATGAAGTAACTGAGCGGAACGATCATCCGGCGTTGATCCCATATCTTGACCACCACGTAGGTCAGAGTGATCTCTTCAATTCGTCCCCATTCGCCTTCGACGATGACAACATCGTCAATCCGGATTGGCTGGGTCACGGCCAATTGGAAACCCGCGAACAAGTTCGCGATGGTCCGTTGCGCCGCAAACCCGATGATAATCCCAACCACTCCCGCCGAGGCCAGAATGCTCGTGCCAAGCCGGCGGACTTCCTCGAAAAGCATCAAGATGGACGCGGCACAGAAGATGGCAATGACCACATGGAGCGCTTTGCTCAAAACGTGCACCTGGGTATAAACCTTGCGGGCGCGCAGATTGTCGGTCTTGGTAATGTCATACTCGGTCAGCAGAAGCTTCTCCGCGGCCGCGACCGATTGAAAAAGGACGTAAGTGATGGCCAGCACGATCAGGATGCTGCTGGCTTTGCTCACGATGTTGCTATAGGCGGGCGGCAAGCCGACCACCGGCAAGGCCAGGATCACCGCCAAAACAGGCACAACCACGCGCAGGCTCTTGCCGATGAAAGGCACCAGCAAATCGTCAAACCTGGTATTTGACTGCGAGGTCCAACGGGCCAGGCGCGCCTCCAGCACGTAGGTAAGCCGTGTGAACAACCAGATGACGCAAATGAACAACGCCACGTTCACGAACCATTCGCCCAACCGCAGGAGCGGGTGGGTCTCATTGGGATGCGCCAGTTGCACCAGGATGGCCGCCGCCGCAAAGTAGAGCCCATAAATCCACAGCAGAAAGCGCATGGGCTTGCCAATAACATTCACCAACCGGTGATGCCACGGCACGGAACCGCTGGCGGGCCCTTCGACCGTCGCGGCCCGGCGCAACAACGCCGTCAGGCCGGCGTTGGCTGCGACCACCACCACCAGGATGCCACTGACCACCACCATATCCATCCAGGTCCACTGACCATGCACTCGCGTCTGGAGCATCGTCGAGCGCTCCAGATAATTGACCAGGTTCGTCAACCAAACGGTCGTGCCTTCCGCCAAACCGGCCATTATATACCCGTCGTTTCTCATGAATATATTACCTCTCTTCTCTACCCCGAATTTACCCCCCGCGCGCGGGTTTCCTATCCGGAGAACCGGGATGATGGATTCGGGGAATGGACGGGCGCGGCCCAGGCAAGTTCCCGAGTCACCCTGGGCGTGGACCACGAGGGGAAGCCTGCGCCGCTCATCTACGCGAACGAACGCGATCCTGCAGCTTACTTTTCCTGGATGCAGTAGACGGCTTTTTCCGTGCGAATGAAGAGTTGCTCGCCGGAAACCGCCATGGACGCCTGGGCCTTTTCGTTAAGCGGATTGCGCGCGAGCACCCGGAATTCAGGGGCTGCTTCCAGGACCGTGGTTTCCCCGCTGTCCGCCAGGAAATAGAGGCGGCCTTTGGCGGCAACCGGCGAAGCCGAGAAATTGCCGCCGACGCGTTCTTGCCAGACGATGGCCCCGGTTTGGCCTTCCAAACAGGTAGCGATGCCGCCATCGGTAATGGCGAAGAGATATGGGCGGTGATAGAGCATCGAAGGCACTTTGGGCATGCCTTTGCGCTGTTCCCACGCCAGATTCGTTTCTCGGAGATCCCCCCGGGCGCCCAACCGGAATGCCTTGATCGACTCCTTCCCGCCCCAACCGCCCGCGGTGAAGACCAAGCCATCTCCGACGACCGTGGAAGGCACTTTCCCTTCACCGGTGACCAGGCTGGACCAGATTCTCTCGCCGTTGCTGAGGTCGAACCCCTGGACCACGTCGCCCGCTTCGCTCACGACCTGCGTTTGGCCGTTGGTCGTCCAGATCGTCGGCACGCCATGCGCGATACGCGACAAGCCGCGTTTGCTCTTCCAGCGCTCCTTCCCCGTCCTGGCATCCAACGCGAGGAGGTAGGACTGGTCCCAGGGTTTCTGCCAGCCAACGGTCTTGTCTTCGCCCTGGCTGCTGCCATCGCGCGCCATGATCAAGAGACCTTGTTCGACCAGAGGCGAGGTGCCGAGGCCGTGCTGGCCGAAGAAGGGGTAATCCCGGTTGGTCCAGACGACCTGGCCGGCAAAGTCGAGGGCCGCAAAGCTGCCATCGCCAAAGCAGGCATAGACGCGTTCCCCATCCGTTGCCGGGGTCGGAGTAGCATAAGTATTGCGGCCCTCTTTGCGCAGTGGCACTTGTTGAAAGACCTCGCTATTCCAGAGAAGCCGGCCGGAACGGCGGTCGAGGGAGAGCACGCGGCAGCTGACGCCTCCCTCCGTGGCCGACGTCAAGAACACGCGATCATTCCAGACGATAGGCGAGGACCAACTCTCGCCAGGTAGTTCGGTCCGCCAAACGATGTTCGACTCCGCCGACCAATGCAGAGGGACTTTGTCTTCGCCAGACAGACCCTGATGGGTCGGTCCGCGAAATTGCGGCCAGTTCTCGGCTTGAGTGGCGAACGACAGCAGCGCCAGCGCGGAAAGAATGAGCGTTTTCATTCGTCAGTGGACGGATGGTAGCCGTTGCGACCAGCGCCGACAACTCGTCGACAAACATTGCCGGCAGAAATCTGCAACCTCCGCACGACTCATCCAGTCTAAGAAAGGTATGGCTCTGCTGCCGGTGTCCGGTATATATCAACTAGGAGTGACTCCGTCAGCGATTGGCGAATGACGGTCACAGGATCTCGATGTACTCACGAATTGTTCTTCTGGCGCTTGGCCTGCTTGTTTCCACTCTCAGTCTTCCGGCAGCTGAGATATTTCCTCTCGGATCGTCCTGGAAGTTCTTTCTCGGCACCCGGGAAGCTTCCACGCCGAATGACGCCTGGCGGGCCATTGGCTTTAACGATGCGCGTTGGACGAACGCGGTCGCGCCGATCGGCCTTGGCGAAGCGGATGTCGTCACGCGGCTCCCAGCGAGCAACATGTCGCGGTTTTGGGTGGCGGTCTTTTTCCGCAAGAGTTTTGTCCTCACTAATCCGGCGAGCGTTTCGGAATTGAAGTTGACTGCCCGGATCGACGATGGCTGCGCCGTGTGGATCAACGGCCGGTCGGCCGGTCGATTCAACGTTCCCGATGGCGACCTCAACATCTACACGCCCTTCGAATCGTCATTGGACGACATCGAACCCACCCTGACGACCTTCACGCTCTCCGAGGATATCCGGTCGTTGCTGGTGGCGGGCACGAATGTGGTGGCGGTGGAGGCTTTCAACTCCGGCTTTTTCAGCAACGACTTTCTCTTCGATGCCTCGCTTGAGTATACGGTCGATACGACGCCTCCGCACGTCGTCGATGTCATCCCTTCGATCGGGATCGCCCTTCCCACCCTTAACCAGATCGAAGTGCTCTTCGACGAAGATGTCAGCGGCGTGGAGGCGGCCGATTTGCTGGTCAACGGCGTCGCCGCGACGAATCTGACCGCGGTCAGCGACGCCCAGTATGTCTTTGGTGTGGCCAGTCCGCCCGCCGGTCCGGTGCAAGTCACCTGGCGCCCAGACCATGGAATCAAGGACTTCGCCGACCCGCCCAATGCCTTCGCCGGCACCGGCTGGAGCTACACGATCGATCCGACCATCACGCCCCCCGGTGTGATCATCTCGGAATTCATGGCCGACAACGACAAAGGTATTCACGATGAGGACGGGGACGACTCCGATTGGATCGAACTCTACAACGCCGGCTTTGTCACGGTGGATTTGGCCGGCTGGTCGCTCTCAAACCAAGCGGGCGGAGCCAACGCTTGGCGGCTTCCATCTGTCAGCTTGCTCCCGCAGCGGTACCTCTTGATCTTCGCCTCCGGCAAGAATCGCACTAATCCGGCTGGCCCGCTTCACACCAACTTCAAATTGAATAAGGACGGCGGCTACCTGGCCCTGGCCAATGCCCAAGGCCAGGTCGTTTCGGAATTCGCCCCGCGCTACCCGGCACAACAAACGGATGTCTCCTATGGGCGGGAGCGCGGCAATCCGGACAAAATCGGTTATTTCACCACCCCCACGCCCGGCGCTCGCAACAGCGTTAATGGCCCCAATTTCTCCGGCGAAGTGCACTTTTCCGTAACGAGCCGCACCTTCACCAACGCGTTCCGGCTTGAGTTGTCCACCCCAGCGACCAATGCGACGATTCGGTATTCCTTCGGAACGAATTTACCGACGGAACTGGCGGAGGCCTACATAGCTCCGATCGAAATCACCAACAGCACCTTGGTCCGGGCGCGGGCATTCGTGCCGGGGCTGCTCTCGGGTCCAGTCCGGACGGAGACGTATCTCAAGCTGGCGCCCGAGATGGCAGGATTCAGTTCTGACCTGCCCCTCATTGTGCTGCATAACTTCGGGCGGGGGTCCGTGCCCTCAAGCACGGATCAATCCGTCGCGGTCCAAGTCTTCGAACCGAAGACTGGCATATCCTCGCTGTCGAACGGGCCGGACGTGGCGTCCCTCGGCATTTTGCACAAGCGCGGCCGGAGCACGAGCGGCTTGCCTAAACCCAGCTTCTTCCTGGAAATCCAGGATGAATTTGGCGACGATCGCAACGTCTCCCTGGGAGGATTGCCGAGCGAATCGGACTGGGTTCTCTATGCCCCCAACGATTTCGACCCGGTCCTGCTCCACAATCCCGTTGCCCACGAATTGATGCGCCAAATGGGACGGTACTCTCCCCGGACGCGGTTTGTTGAGGTCTACCTCCAGGACAGCTCCGCGCCCGGCGGCGCGATTACCCCGGCGGAGTATAATGGCGTTTACGTCCTGGAAGAGAAAATCAAGATCGGCCCGAACCGGGTTGATATCGACAAGCTCCAACCGGAACACATCGCTCCGCCCGAGGTGACCGGCGGCTACTTGCTGAGTATTGATAGCGCCCCGCCGGGCACCCGGCCTTTCTTCGGCGCGGGCGCATCGATCAATTATTTGGATCCCGACTACGCCGAGATCACCACGCCGCAGCGGGACGCGCAGGAGAAATACATTACCGGCTTTTTCGACAGCTTCGGCCAGGCGTTGGAAGCGCCCAACTGGACGAACACATCCGACGGTTACGCCGCGTATATCGATGTGCCAGCCGCGATCGACCATCATCTGCAGGGTGTGATCACCTTCAACGTCGATGCCTTGCGCTTGAGCGGTTACTTCTACAAACCCCGCAACGGCAAACTCACCATGGGCCCGGTTTGGGACTTCGACCGCACCCAGGGATCCGCGGACGGGCGCGACTTCAACCCGCGCGTCTGGCGTTCGAGCGTGCCCGACTACGGCACGGACATGTTCAATTCCGATCCTCAGATCTTCGATAATCCCTGGTATAGCCGCATGTTCAAGGACATCGATTTCTGGCAGAAATGGATTGATCGCTACCAGGAACTGCGCCGCGATGTCTTGAGCGACACGAATGTCAGCGCCATCATCGATCGCCAGGCTGATCAGGTCCGTCAGGCACAACCCCGCGAAGTAGCCCGCTGGCGCGGCTCAAGCGGGTCCGACACCAGCCCGCGCAACGGGCGAAAGAGCTCCGGAGGTTACACCTACACCTTTCCCGGCACTTACCAAGGCGAAGTCGATTTCATGAAACTGTGGTATTCCAACCGGCTCGACTTCATCGATGGCCAATTTGTGGATTCTCCAGCAGTCGACCACGCTTCCGGATCGGTCTCAGCCGGGACGGTCGTTACCCTGACTGGCCCGCCCGGGGCTAGCATCTATTATACGCTCGATGGCCGTGATCCGCGGTTGCCGGGCGGGGCCGTTTCGCCCCAGGCGCAAGTCTATGCCGAGCCGCTCACGCTCAACGGCAATGTCCGGCTGATGGCTCGCTGTCAAGATCTGGCTCATCGCAACCAAACCGGCTCGGGCAAGCCCCCGTTGTCGAGCACCTGGTCAGGGTTAACCGCGGCCACATTCGTCGTCAGCACGCCGCGGCTGGTCATCACCAAAATCATGTATGATCCCCCGCCGTCCCAACCTGGGGCTGGAGACGGAGCTTCGTTCGAATATCTCGAATTGCGCAACGTGGGCAGCTCACCGCTCGACCTGGCTGGCTTTCGTTTGACCCGCGGCGTTGACTTTCAATTTCCGGAGCTGACCCTGGCAGCGGGCGAGCGGATCGTCGTCGCACAGAACGTCGCTGCCTTTCAAGCGCGTTACGGCACCAACATCCCAATGGCAGGCGCTCAGCACCGGCCAGTTGGACAACGGGGGAGAACGACGTTGAAGGGCCGCTGGGAACCCATCCTCGATTTTACCTATGACAATCAGTGGTTTCCGATCACGCAGGGCTTCGGCTTTGGTCTGGTGATTAGGGACGACACGGCGCCGCTCGCTTCCTGGGGAACGCCGGCCAACTGGCGGATCAGCAGCACGCGCGCCGGCTCGCCCGGCGCCGATCCGCTGCCGCCGGTTTTTCCGGCCGTGGTCGTGAACGAAGTCCTGAGCCATACCGAGCCGCCGGTGCTGGACGCGATCGAACTGTTCAATCCGACCGCGACCGCCGCCGATCTGACAGGATGGTTCCTGACGGACGATTTCAATGACCCTTTCAAGTATCGCTTCAGCGCGGGCACGACCATCGGTCCGAACGGTTACCGCGTGTTGACCGAGGAGGACTTCAAGAACGGCGCTCTCACGGGATTCCGACTGAGCGCAGAGGGCGACGATGTCTATCTCTTCTCGGGCGATGCCAGCACCAATCTCACTGGCTACGTGGATGGATTCAGCTTTGGGCCCTCCCCGAACGGGATCTCATTCGGCCGCTACGTGACGAGCATCGGAGAAGAGCAGTTTGTGGAACAGACCCGTCTGACATTGGGTGGGCCCAACGCTGGCCCTCGGGTCGGTCCAGTCGTCATTAATGAAGTGATGTTTCATCCGCCGGCCGTCGTCGGGTCGACCAACAACCTGCGAGATGAATTCATCGAACTGCGCAATATCTCGAGCCAGCCGGTCAGCTTTTTCAACACCAATGCGCCGGACGGTTCCTGGCTGCTCGCGGGCGGCGTCGATTTCACCTTGCCTCTCGACCTCACTTTGCCTGCCGACGGCTACCTGCTGGTGGTCGGGTTTGACCCGGTCGCCAGCCCGGGCGAATTGGCCGGATTTCGCAACCAGTACCAACTCGACACCAATGTGCTGATCATCGGGCCCTGGTCCGGACAGCTCCAAAACAGGGGAGAAACGATCCGCCTTCTCCAGCCCAACCCGGATGCGCTCGCCGACAGCGATGCGGTTGCGCCGAACCTCGAATCGTTGGTTGAAACCATTGCCTACGCCAACGCCGCGCCGTGGCCGGGAACGGCTAATGGCACCGGTTTCTCCTTGCAGAGGATCGTCAGCGCCGGTTTTGGCAATGATCCGACCAACTGGCTGGCCGCCGTTGCGACGCCGGGCGGGCCCAATGCCGCGCCGGAACGCGATACCGACGGGGATGGAATGCCCGACAGCTGGGAGACGGCCGAGGGCCTCGACCCGACGGTGGCCACTGGCGACGACGGTCCGGACGCAGACCCGGATGGCGATGGCTTCACGAACCTCGAGGAGTATCTCAGCGGCACGAAGCCGCACGCTGCTGGTAGCCACTTCCAAATCGACGCTGTCACCTACGATCCGTCCGGGCTCCATCTGCACTTTGCCACCACCGCCGGACGGTCGTATTCCATTCTGACGCGCGCTGATCTGGCGTCTGGGAACTGGGCCAAACTCCTGGACATTCCTGCGGCCGGGGCGTCCAAGACGATCGAGATCAGCTTGGGCAACCCCGCGGCGAGCGACGCCCCAGCCCAATACTATCAGGTGGTGACACCAGCGCAGCCGTAACGGTCTGACCTTCCATCAGCGACGCCTTTGGCCACCGGCCAAGACGGACTGCAGGCCGCGCCAGGACTTGCCGCCAGGATTTGAGTCCTGACTGGCATGCTGGCCTGTGCTAAGACGGGGGCATGAAATCCTTGTCGTTGGTTGGAGCCGTGCTCCTGATTTCTGCCCCACCCACCCAATCCGCCTCCTACTACAGCCAACGCCTGCTTGACGCCAACGCGGTCTATGTCACTGCGCCGCCGGAGGGCGACAGCACCGTTGCCCTGCAACAAGCCATCGACCAGGTCCAGGAGCGCACCGGGCAGGGCATTGTTTTTTTAGCCGCGGGCCGTTACGCGGTCACCAACACTATCCACGTTTGGCCGGGCATCCGAATCATCGGATACGGCCCAACCCGCCCCGTTGTCTGGTTGCCTGCCAACACACCCGGCTACGGAGATGAGGCCCAGGAGAAAATCGTTTTGTTCTTTGCCGGCGGCCGCCCCGCCGACGGGCGGGGACGGCGCCCGGTGGAAGAAGGGCAGCGCCGCGTGCCTGATGCGAATCCCGGCACCTTTTACTCCGCTGCCGCGAATATCGACATCGAGATCGCCTCGGGCAATGGAGGGGCAGTCGGCGTGCGGGCAAAATATGCGCAGCATTGTTTCCTCGCGCATATGGACTTTCGCCTTGGAGCCGCTCTGGCGGGCATCCACGAGGCGGGCAATGTCGTCGAAGACGTCCGCTTCTTCGGAGGCCGATATGGCATTTGGACCGCCAAACCCTCCCCGGGGTGGCAGTTCACCGTCATTGATTCGTCGTTCGAAGGGCAGCGGGAGGCAGCCATCCTGGAACGCGAAGCTGGTCTCACCCTGATTCGTCCACAGTTCCGCCGGGTGCCAACCGCGGTCGCGCTCGAAGCGAATCAAGCGGATGAACTCTGGGTCAAGGACGCTGTTTTCGAAGATATCAGCGGCCCTGCTTTTACCTTCGGACTCGAGAACAACCCGCGCAATGAAATCAACCTGGAGAACATCACCTGTCGGAGTGTGCCGCTGCTGGCGTTATTGCGCGACAGCGCCAAGCGATACGAAGCCCCCGCTCCGGCTTACCGAGTGAGCGCGTTTAGTCACGGCCTCCATCTCAGCGACACCGACGGCACCGCTGAGATCAAGACCTGGTGTGAGATGAGCCCCGCGTCCGCGATCGCTCCGGTCACGTCGGACATCCCGGATCTGCCGGTCCGCGACACTTGGGTGAACCTGCGCGATTTCGGAGCCAAAGGGGACGGCGCCAGCGACGACACTGAGATTATTCGCTCCGCCATTGCGCAGCATCGGACGATCTATTGTCCGACAGGTTTCTATGTTGTCCGGGATACGCTTCAACTCCAACCGGGCACGGTGCTGATCGGGCTGCATCCTGGAGCCACCCAATTCATCGTCCCTGATGGAACGCCGGCCTTTCAAGGGCCAGGTGCCCCGAAAGCGTTGCTCGAGACGCCGCGGGGCGGCAGTAACATCGTGATCGGCATCGGCCTTTACACCAGCGGCAATAATCCCCGCGCCGTCGCGGCCCTTTGGCGAGCCGGTGCCAACTCGCTCATGAACGATGTCCGCTTCCTCGGTGGCCACGGCACTCCGAAGCCGGATGGTTCCCGGGAAAATCCTTACAACAACACCCACTCCGCAGACCCGGATCCGGCGCGGCGCTGGGATAGCCAATATCCCAGCCTGTGGGTGACCGACGGAGGCGGGGGCACGTTTCTGGACATTTGGACGCCTTCGACTTTCGCGCAAGCGGGTATGCTCGTGTCGAATACCGAGTGCGAAGGACGGGTTTACCAAATGTCGAGCGAGCATCATGTCCGCTACGAAGTGCAGTTGCGCCAGGCGGCCCACTGGCGCTTCTATGCCCTTCAGACGGAGGCAGAGCGTGGCGAGAGCGGATTGGCCCTGCAAGTGGAGGTCGATTCCTGCCAGGATATCGCCTTCTCCAACCTGCACATCTACCGTGTGATCAGCAGCACCCAACCGTTTCCCTGGGCAGTGAAAGTGTCAAACTCACGTGATATTCGCTTTCGCAACTTCCATGCCTACAGCAACAGCAAGGTGAGTTATGATTCGGCCGTCTACGATCAAACCCACCAGCGCGAGATTCGCCATCGCGAATTCGCCTGGCTGAATTTGACTGGGCAGCCAACGCCAGCCCGGCGGCGTTCCCCTTCCAGCACGGTGGTGCGAGGGGCCAAGGTCGAAAAGCTGGCTGGGGGTTTCCACAATATTTCCGGAGGCGCCGCCGGCCCGAACGGCGACTTCTTCTTCGTCGATGCTCACTGGCAGCGGGTCTATCGATGGAATGCCGGGTCGCGTCAATTGGCGACGCTCAGCGATTTCCCCACCCAGCCGGTGAACCTGTTGACCGACAACGCGGGCAATCTCGTCGTGGTCTCTTACGCCGGCAAGGGTCTGGTCTACGCCCTCGGTCCGGACGGAACACCCCTGCCCCTCGCGGCCCAGCCGGTCAGCGAGCAAGCGGACACGCGCTTCTTCCTTCCGGTCACCGATTGGCGCCTCAACCGCGACTCGCTCTCGCACCCAGCGGCTCACTTCCTGTCCCCGGACGGCAGCACAGTCTTGCCGGCCGGAGCTGATTTTCTTCATGGGGCCATGAGCTGGGGCGTGAAATCGTCGCCGCCCATCCGTTCCTTCGGACTCGCGCCAGTCCGAGCGGGGCAAAAGTTCTACGTCTCGGACGAGGCGGGCCTGACGACCTGGAGCGCACTGGTTGGCAAGGATGGGAGTCTGGCCGATTTCACGCTGTTTGCAGAACAAGGAGGCGAAGGAGTGGCGGTGGATATTCGGGGATATGTCTATCTGGCTGCAGGACAGATTTATGTTTACCGCCCGGAAGGCCAGCTGGAGGAAACCATCGAGGTGCCCGAGCGGCCGGTCCAACTGGTCTTTGGCGGCCCCGATCGTCGCACATTGTTTATTCCCGCCCGAACCTCGCTCTATTCGGTCCGAACGAGGCATGCGGGCCGGTGGTAACTCCATGGGGCCGATCTGCTCCGGGTCGCGCGTCGTTCGAGTGCAATCCGTATTATTTCCGAGTGAAGTCCGGAGCGAAGGCGGGTGGCGAGCACTTCTTGGAAGCTGCGGGAGATCCCGGCCAGGCCAGGCGCCATGACGGATCGGGAGGCGCAACGCGTTGTTTGGCGGGAGGAGGACGAGGCATCAGCTTGGAGGGGGCGTCGGCGGGAGGGCCAGGGCGCGTCGCATTTTCGCCAGATGCTGTTGCTAACACCTCATGATCAATTACCTGCAATAGTGCTAACAGCTGTGAACACGGCTTTTTTCAGTCTCGGTTGAAGCGCACATGCCACCCGAAGGACCCCAATGCCATTGACTTTTGTATCTGCGACAATTACCAAGCACCCGATGTCAGCAGCGACTGTTTTCCGCGGACTGGTGGAGTTCACGCCGGGGTTGGCCCCCCGGCCGAAGATCAGCCATGTGGTGTTCGATTTCGACGGGACACTGTCGCTTGTTCGGCAGGGGTGGCCCGAGGTGATGGTGCCAATGTTCGTGGAGATGCTGCCCCGGTTGCCTGGGGAGACCGAGGCAGAGTGCCATCGGCTTTGTTTTGAGGACATCATGCGCTTGAACGGCAAGCAAACCATCTATCAGATGATCCAGTTTGCCGAGCGTGTGAAGGAACGCGGCGGCGAAGCCCGCGAACCGCTTTGGTATAAGAACGAGTACCTGCGCCGACTGGACCAGCGAATTCAATGGCGCCTGGACGGTTTGCAGAAAGGCACGATCAAGAAAGACGACCTGCTCGTTTACGGATCGCGGCCCCTGCTGGAGTTGCTCGGGCAGCGGGGGATCTCGCTTTATCTGGCCAGCGGTACCGACGAACCGTTTGTGAAGAAAGAAGCTGCCTTGCTCGACATTGCCAAGTATTTCGGTCCCCATATCTACGGCGCCAAAGACGACTATAAAAGCTTCTCGAAGAAGATGGTGATTGAGCGGATCCTACGAGAGAACGCGATCGCCGGGGATCAGCTGCTTGCTTTTGGCGACGGCTACGTGGAGATCCAAAACACGAAGGAGGTGGGCGGCCTCGCCATCGCGGTGGCGAGCGACGAGGCGCACAACGGGTCCGGCCAGATGGATGGATGGAAACGAACCCGGCTGCTTGGCGTGGGCGCGGATGTGGTCATCCCGGATTTTCGCGATGCGGAACCTTTATTGGAATGGATTTTGAATCCGGCGGGCGGAACGCAGCCGTGAAGCGACTCGATTCCATGCCTGCACGCCCGCTGGACTTGTCGCGGCTGGCTGTCCAACCGCTCGACCAGCGCCGCAGTTTGACGCGGGTGGAGGATATCCTGGTCCAACCGGATGGCCCTGCCCCGGTGACGCCCGAGCCGGTTCGCCTCATCATTGCAGAGTGCGCCGACCGAATTCGCCGGGCGCGCGACCAAGGGGGAGCGGTCATCCTGATTTACGGAGCGCACCTGCTCCGAAATGGCGCAGCCTTGATCCTGGAGCAGATGATGTCCAGGGATTGGATCACGCACCTGGCCACGAACGGCGCCGGGACCATCCATGATTGGGAATATGCCTTCCTCGGCCGTTCCACCGAACGGGTGGAGGAGAACGTCGCCACCGGGACATTTGGGACGTGGGACGAGACTGGGCGGAACATTCACCTCGCCCTCCTGGCGGGCGGGCTGAGAGGCGAAGGATATGGACGCAGCCTGGGCCGTTTCATCATCGAGGATGGAACGGAGCTGCCGAGCGGCGAGGAATTGGCCGCGGCCATCCGGGAGGAGCCTGGGGATGCAAGGACGCCGGCGCGGGCTGACCTCCTGCAAGTGATGAAGCGGCACCAACTGCGCGGGGGCCAGGTGTCGGTAGAGCATCGATGGAAGCATGCCTCGATTCTGTGCCAGGCTTACCGGCACGGCATCCCGCTGACGGTGCACCCGGGGATTGGCTACGATATCATTTCGAATCATCCGATGTTCAACGGGGCAGCCATCGGGCGGGCCGCCGAGCTGGATTTCAAACAGTTTGGGGGGGCAGTGGAACAGTTGGACCATGGGGTGGTGCTCTCGATCGGGTCGGCCATCATGGGGCCGCAGGTGTTTGAAAAGAGCTTGAGCTGCGTGAACAATCTGCGGCTGCAAAGCGGCCGCGCCATCGTCCGGGACCACAGCATCTACGTGGTGGATTTGCAGGACGGCGGGCATTGGGACTGGCATCAAGGCGAACCGCCCAAGACCCACCCGGCTTACTATCTTCGTTTCTGCAAAAGCTTTGCCCGGATGGGCGGGACCATGCAATACTGTCAGTGCGACAACCTCGCTTTCACCCACAACTTGTTCCAGGCGTTGGCGCGATCGGAACAAGCCGCTTGATCCAAGAATTTGCCATGCTCGCTCCTCGTCTCCAGGAAATCACCGGACGTTTCGCTTCCCTCCGCATGGCCGTCGTGGGAGACTTTTGCCTCGACCGCTACCTGGAAATCGATCCGGCCAAACAGGAAACCTCCATCGAGACGGGGCTGCCGGTCTACAACGTGACCAACGTGCGCAGCCAGCCGGGAGCCGCCGGCACCATCCTCAATAACCTCGTCGCCCTGGGCATTGGCACCATTTATCCGGTCGGTTTCGCCGGCGCGGATGGCGAAGGTTTTGAGCTGGCGCGCAGCCTCGCGGCCAAGGCGGGCGTGGAGTTGATTCACTTCCTCAAAACGCCGGCGCGTCGCACGTTCACCTACACCAAGCCGCTGGTGGTGGACAAGGGCAAGTCGCCGGTGGAGCTGAATCGACTCGATTTCAAGAATTGGACGTCCACGCCGGCAGAAGTCAGGAGCCATATCGAGCGTTCCGTGACCGCCCTGGCGGAGCAGGTCGATGCGATCATCATGCTCGACCAGGTCGACCAGGCGGAAACAGGCGTCATCACCCCCGAAGTCCTGCGCGCAATCGAATCGGTCGCGCGAGCTCGCCCGGAGCTGTTCATCATCGCGGATAGCCGGCGGAGCTTGCGCGGTTACCCGCCGGTCTCGCTGAAGATGAATCGAGTGGAGTTCAATGGACTGGCGGGGCTCGGAAGCCATCCCAGCCTCACCCAACTGCTGGAGGCCGTCGGCCGGCTCGCGCGCGAACACGGCCGCTACGTCTTTGTCACTTTGGCAGAGGAAGGGATCGTCGCGGCCGGGCCGAAACAACCAGCTGTGCATGTGCGAGCGCTGCCAGTGCGCGGTGAGATCGATATCGTTGGGGCAGGTGACGCCGTCACGGCCAACTTGACCGCCGCCCTGGCCGCGGGAGCGACGCTGGAAGAAGCTCTTGGGTTGGCCATGCTGGCGGCCTCGATCGTGGTCCATCAGCTCGGCACGACTGGCACGGCTTCCATTCCGCAACTGGCGGAGCTGCACCGGGCAACGCGGTAGCGGAAGGACCGAGGGCAAGTTCCGCAGGCGCGCTCAGAGAGCGTGCTCTACCCAAGTGCGCTACCAAGGGGTGGAGTTACTTGCTTGCGTTCTTCTTCGCCCAATCGTCGAGGCTCATTCCTTCGCTGATATTCGAGATGCCAGCCTGACGCGCGACGGCCAGGAACCGACGGAGCAAATCGGCCCGAGCCTGATCGGTGACTCGGTTGGTGGCAATCTTGACATACCAGATGGGCAGCGCAGCCACTTCGACTCGGGCGCGGACGGTATCGTTATCAGCGAGTTGCTCAGCCGCCGATAACAAGCGCTCGCCTTCACGGAGGAGATCATCATTCAGGTAGCAAGCCGTCGACTTGTCGAAAATGTGCGCATGGCACTCTTGGCCCCGGACCTGCCGCTGCGCGAGATCGAGGTAAGCTTGGATCAGATCGCCTGCCTTGCCGTAGTAGGCGGCCACGAATTCGCTCCTGTGCCTGGCGACGTCGGTTTCCGGATTCCAAAGCAGCTTGGCCAGGAGGTAGGCTCGCAGCGGGCCCATTTCACCTTGGCCGCCGCTCGAATAGTTGCCCTGCTCAAACAGCCCTTTCACACCGTGCTGCGCGAAGAAGCGGACGTTGGCCTGGAGGGAGTCGAAATTCGGGAAGGGTTGGAGATAATGGCCAAAGTTCGGGGTGTAATCCCAGACATACAGGAGCGGCGCAATCGGCTGCCAGGCGATGATATCATTGCGAAAGCGGCGATTCTCCTCGGACGAGCAGGTCTCCAGCGGGTGGGCGAAGCAGCACTCGATTGAACAGAGCCGGATGATGACGTTGGGGTGAGGGCGAATGGTTTTGGGCGGTTTGCGGGAGTATTGATAAGCGAGCGTGTCGAAGCGCACCTGGGGATAATCGGATGCGATGTCCGAAGCGATGGCGTTGACGAATTTGAGCAGCGAGCCCATGGGCGTGCCTTCCGCTTCGTCCACGGCTCGGCAAGCGTCGCATTGGCAATTGTGGTAGGTATCGTTTTGGGAAACGCTGATAATGGTCGCGTCCGGATGTTGCTGGATCCACTGGCGGACAGTTGCGCGGGCGAGCTGCAGGACGTCCGGATGGCTCAAGCAGCGTTGGACATAACCGTCTTGCCGCTCGCCATTGATCAAAGGAAAATACTCCGGATGCTCTTTGTAGAGTTCACGAGGGATCAGCAGATCGAAGCTGTGGACAAACGGATAGTACTTCGTGAACGGGCCGCCGTGCTTTTCCGCCAGTCCGTAATGTTGGCCGTTGAGCCGGTGTTTCGCCGCGAAGTCCGCATCGCGCATCATTTCCCGCCAGAAGACATCTCGATTCTCCAGCACGGGCACGACCGTTTCGTTCAACTCCGCGAGGGTGACCTCACGACGCTTTGGCACTTGTTCCACTTCCGGCGTGAACCAGCGCACGCCGAGCTTCTCCTCCAGGAGGGCGTAGACGCCATTCAACGTGCCGTGCGGCCGCCCGCCGCCAATCAGCAACCGGCCGCCATCCGACCGAAGGACAAATCCGTCTGAGCCAACCTTGGCCCATGACTCCGCTGGCAAGCTGCCCGCGGGACGCGAGGTCTTGCCAAGGATGATTTCATGGGCCCGGCCCGGCTCGGCCTCAGTGAGGATGGCAAGCCTGACGCCGCCGATGCGTTCCAGGTAGCGCTGGAGCTCTTCCGCGGCATAGCGCTCCGCAGGTATTGCCTGGGCCGGAATAATGATCCGATAGTCGCTCTGCGACTCACGGACGAGTGCGAGATCAGCTCGAGCGTTGCCGCGGAAGCCGGCCGGCAGCGCCAGGAACAGGAGCAGGTGGGCGATGATTCGGATCGGCCGAGGCCCGCAGGGCTTCGAGAAGGCCGATGGATGGATGGGATCATTCTGCATAGCGGTCCTTTCACGGGAGCCTGTTGCAAATAGCGACGCGTGCCGCGGAGAAGGCTGGCTGGGTTCTCCCGATTCAGCTTTTCCTCGTAAACAGCGATCGCCATCGTGGGTCGACAGACTTCTAAGGTTGACTCAGGTTGAACAAACGCTTTTGCGCCGCGTCCCCGCTTTTGGCATAGGCGCCAAGCAGCGCATCCAATCCGTCGCAAAGCCGAATGACCGTTTGCGCGTAGCACTTCATCGCTGCCGTGGCGCTTGCCTCGGGCAACGCGGGCAGTTTGGAGTGCGCAAGCAAGTGCCGTCGCTCTCCGATGACGCGGGCGCTCTCGAGGATCAGGGCGGCGTGAGCCGCTTCGTAAGTTGCCCCCAGCCCCGCATCGGCCAGGCGCTGGTGAAACCGCTCCACCTGGCGCAAGCGAGCTTGCGCCTCAACCAGGCTGACGTCGATTTCAGCCGGGAGCGCGGGCTCGGGCTGAGGCAGGTCCCAACGCTCAAAGGGTCCAGGCTTGGCGCCGCCGCGCATGATTTCCACGAAGGCAGTGAGTGGGAGCCGGTCGTAAGGCAGCGTCACTGTCTGCGTGGTGTGCATGGGCCATCGCTTTGCATTAAGCCTGACGGACGAGATGTCGCCCTCGCCAGCTGTGGCGAGGAAGAGGCGTTTGGCCCCGAAGCGAATGGGAAATTGCTGGCGGAGTTGGGTAAGGCCAGGCGGGATATGCGGCACGAGGGTGAGCGCGTCGGCGGCATAGAGGTATTCGAAAAGGCCGCGGATAAGAGCGGCTGGGGGGCCGAAGGCGTCGTAAGTGAGATTGATCGGCTCGCGTGGCTGGTAAACAGCCCCGCCGCGCTCGACGAGCGGGTTGTCCATGCGGAAAACCCGGGCGAAGGTCAGGGAGTTGTTTGAACGATTCGCGCGCCGCTTCAAACCGTCCCAGACGGTAGTAGGCCATGATCAGGCGCGCTGAGTCGACCAGTGCCCCCCATTTACCCAGGTGCCAAAAGCCCACAGCCCCTCCGGCTTTTCATACATGTCATCGTAGGAGGGAAAATTGGGGAGGATGAAGCGGTGCGGTCGCAGGTCGGGGATAGACTCGATCTTGCGCAGGATCCTCTCGCTTTGCGCATCGTCGACCACGTGGAAACAAATCGCATCGTGATTCGGAGAACTCTCAAAATAGCCGTGCCGCGCGGCGCCGACGACGCCGTGCCTGGTGCCGTCCGGATCCAACGAACGAATGAAGTAACCCTCCTCGGTGGAAAGCAGGCGCAAGGCTGCCTTGGCTGAGTCGCGTTGCCGAACGTATGCGGCCGCCCGGCCAGTCTGGCCCGCGAGCTTCTCCAACTCAATCAGCCGATCGAGCGCGGCCACATAAGTGACCGAGAGGCCCGCAAGGTAAGCCTGGCCGTAGGTGCCATCCGAACGTTTCCATCCAGCGTAACTGGGCGCCAGAAGATTGGCGGCGGGACCGGCCAGGAAGAGGTTGTTGGCCGGATCACGGCGGGTTTCGAGAAAAGCGGCGGATCGCTCCAATCTCGGCAAGTCGCGGCTGATCGCCGCAGGATCACGGCTGATCAGGAGCAGCTCGGCCTGCAGGAGAACTCCGGCGGCCGTGAATTCGAGGCCCCAATCATGAATGGCCGTGCGCCCATCGCCCTGCTTATACACGATCCACCCCGGGCGGGCGGCGTCGCAAAGAACACCATCCGGGCCGACCCAATCGAAGGGAGGCGCGGCGCCGACGCGATGGCCGTCGCCCATTTGCGAGAACCAGAGTTGATGGGAATTTTCGAGGAAGGTGACGAAGGGTTCGGTGTAGAAAGGAAGAGCGGCGAAGGTGGTGCCATAGCTGTTTTGGATCCACCAGGCATCCCAGGTAGGGCCTTCGACCAGGCCATTCCAGGCAGGCAGATACAGCATCGAGATATTCGGCCAGACAGCGTCCGGGCCAATCATGCGGCGCGCGGTGTCAAGCAGTTCCAGATACTCGCGGTCGCCCTGGCCGGTGTAGAACCGCCCTTTAAAGGCGTTGGTTTCGGCCGGTCGGGCGGCCGGGAGGGGGGCGAGAGCCGCTCCCTGGCTGGCGAAGGCGAGCCCCGCGGCGCAGAGCGCGGGCAGGATTGTCTTCATGGTTTCCATTCGTAGCGCCAAGCGCGCGGGTTGATTGTCCAGTCCCGGTCGTTCAATCGCACGCGGACCGCTGCCTGATTGAAGTTTTCAACCGCCCAACTGCCGTCGGCAAACAAATAAAGCGAGACAAGCGGCGGCCCTTCAAAGCGCGTCTGGAATGGCGCCAGCAATTGCGCCCGGAGCGGATCGATCGTCTCCCGGGACCAGCCCAGAAGCGACTTCGGGTCCCCTTTGACGGGCAGTTGGCAAACATGCCTTGGAGTGAGATCGACTTTGCCTGCCAGCTGTTGGGCCAACCCGTCCGTGATCAAAACGGGCTTGCCCGCCTGGATGAACGCCGTCAGTTTGGCCGGAAAGCTGGGGTCCTTTAAAGCATGGATCGAGAAGAACGCGGCTGGAGCATTGATGGGAAACTCATGGACCGGAACCAGCGGAAAGCCGAGCATGCCGACGAAATCGAAGATGCGGCTGTCGGTTCCAGGATGGCTGTGGGCCGGCTTATAAGCAGCTAGGCCGACGATGGACCGGCCTCGGACCTGCCGAGCCACATCGAGGAGTTCGACGACATTCGATCGGAGCGTCAGAACATTGCTGGGACCAGTGGCACTCTGCAATCCGCCATAACAGAAGAGCATCGATTCACGCGCACCCCCCAAAACGGTCTGACGCGCCTGTTCGAGATACGTGGCCGACGTCGTGCCGAGCCAATCGTACCAGCCGCCGCCGCACTTGCTGCCGGCCATGCCGCCAAGCCATCGCATGATGAAATAGGATTCGTATTGAGGCGTTCCGCCCCAGCGCGGATCGTTATAGTCGCGCGATTCCGTGCCGACCCAGATCCAATCAAAAGAGGCCGTTTCGCGCGCCACGTCGTAGCCGCGCTCGTGAAAGCGGTCATACCACTGCGGATACTTGAGGATGAGTCTGGTCGCGGGGTTGACCGCCTTGGCTGCCGCCAGGACGTAGCTTTTGGAGAGCTGCCACATTAATTCGCCGCGATACTCTTCCCAAGTGTCGCCGGCCGTCTGGTAAGCGCGCTCGCCGATCCGAACCGTCCTGGACTGGCGCGCTTGGTCACAGTCCGGGCAAGTGCAATCGGTAAACCAGAAGTCATCGATCATGATCTGATCAAAGAGGGCCGCAGTGAACTCAAAGATCTTGCGGACCTGCAGCTGGGTCGCAGCATCGGTGTAACAGGAGACGGTTTTCCAGCCGCTGGAGGCCTTGCCAATGCCAGTCGGGGTCACACAGCCTGACACCTCCCAGCCGCCTTCCTGAAAGTGTTTCTTCGCCCGTTGCAGCACCTCCCGTTCGGCCTGATAGCCGTCGCGATAAGACTCCAGGTACACTTTGGTGACGCCCGTTTGCTTGCACCAATCGGTTGCCTTGGCCAGGCCTTCCTCGGAAGAGAGAAATTGGCGGACATCTTGCGCCGTGAACAAGGTGGAAAACCGGTGATCCTGCTGCCTGCTTTTGGCCTGTTGCCAGAGCTCCGGAGAACCAGCTGCTTCCGGCGCTTGGATTTGAGCAACCGCGAGAAAGGGAAAAAGGAAAGCGGCCAGGGTCGTCATAGGTGCTATGGGTGCACGCCGGCACAATGAAACGTTACCGAACTCCCAAGAACGGTGCGTTCGGCACGTCCAGATGCGCACGCTTCGCCATATTGCCGCGACGGGAGGAACGAAGCCTTGACCTCGATCAATGGCGAGTCCTCGACCGGTTGCGCCGACGGACGCCCAGCTAGACTGCGGCCTTTCCTGGCGTTGGTTATCTAGCCGACACGCTGGTCAGGCGTCATTCAATTCAATGGTGACGGTGGCGTCGATGCTTTGCCCCGGGCCAAGATGAAGGCACTGGCCGCGTTTGGCCGAGTCGGCCAGCGAAAGCTGCGGAGTGGTGCAAGGCTCGAGGATGAGCATCTCCAGGTCGCGCCAGCCGCCGAATGAAGCGAACAGCCACACCGACGAGAAGATTTCGAGCGGAAAAGTCAATCGAATGGACCAGTTCTCCCGTGGATGACGCAGCATGCATTCGCCGCGCATCAGGTCGAGCAGGTAGAGGAATTCGGTGGACCCGTCGCTCTCAGGAACGAAATGGAGCGAGGGCTTCTCCGCCCAGGCGAACTGCTCCGTCTCCACGACCCGGGTCCACTGCGGGTCAGCGACCCGCGCTGTCCGGGCGGGCACGACGATTTCAGCCCCGGGACTGATGCGAAGGGCCGGGTGAAGTTTCCACAGCAAATCGAGCGACCGCCGACCGAGATTGGCAAGGTGATACTCGAGCGTCAGGGTGCTGCCATCCAAGCGCAGCTGTTTCCGATATCCAAGCGGAGTAATCGGCAACTTCCCTTCCAGGACCAGGCTCTCCGCCGCGACATTGGCAGCCAGCGGTGTCGTCCAGAGCTCGCCATGATCCACCAGGGCCTCGTCATTCACGCGCTCCGGAACGTCATTGGGAAGCAATTCGTCGAAGCCACCGAAGAAGTGATCATCGTAGCTCGCGCCCAAAGGGAGTGGCCGCAATCGATGGGATGATGCCACAGGAACTCCCGCCCCGGACGGGCGATGTTCCAGACTCCAGATCTTGCCGCCAAGGGCAGGGATGACCTCGACCCGCAACGACGAGTTCTCCGGCGGATGAAGCCTGAGCCGTTAATCGAAGCGCTGATGCGCGCGGGCTCATTCGTGGACATGGCAACGCAGTTTGAAACAAAATCGTTGAAAGTCGAGCGAGGAGGAGGAACAGCCAGCGCGACCGACCCAGCCTCACTCGTGCCGGCATGGCAGGTTCATTCGAATCGCAGGGCTCGAGTCGGGTCGAGCCGGCTTGCCCGCCAGGCTGGCAACCAACAGGCCGACAATGCCACCAGCGCGAGAATCAAGGGCGCGAGCGTGAACGTCAGGGCGTCCGTCGGGGCGACTTCGTAAAGCAACCGCCGCATCGCTGGGGTGAGCGCGAAGGCTCCAGCCGCGCCGAGGACAATTCCCAACAACGTCAGTCTCATGCCTTGACCAACGACCAGAGCCAGAACCGACCGCGGCTGGGCGCCGATGGCGAGCCAGAATTCCAATCTCCTGGTTCGCTGCATAGCCATGTAGGCCGGTTTCCGTAAAGACCCAGCGCGGAAAGAACGACGGCTGCCCCGGCAAAGCCGCTCAGCAGGTGTAGAAACAGTTGACGCTGCCCAACGTTGGCGGCGACCAATTGAGACATTGTCCGCACCGATGCAAGCGGCAAATCTTTGTCGAGACGATCCAGTTCCGCGCGGATGGCACGCGTGACTTCTCCCGGCGGGCGCTGCGTCCGCACGACCAGGGTCACGAATCCCCAACAGATTTGCTGATAAGGGCGATACATCTCGCCGCGCATGCCCTCCGCCATTCCCACCCGCTTGACGCTCCGCACCAGCCCGACAATCTCCACCCCAGGCGAGCCGTCGCCTGCCCCCAGATCGATGCGCCGGCCGAGGACGTGGTCGCCTTCTCCAAGGTGGAAGTTCCGGGCAAACGCCTCGTCCACAATCACGCTCGGAACGGTATTGGTCGCATCTCGGTCGGTAAAGTCGCGTCCGGCGAGGAGAGGCGTTTTCATCGTGGCGAAATAACCCGGACTGATTTGCGCATAGCCGGCCGAGACGGACTCGCCTGGCGCTGGCGGTGGCGCATTCTGAACCGCCACGTCCATGGCTCGATTCACGCCCGTCAGAGGAACGCCGAAGGCGTAGGCAGCCGAATCGACGCCGGGAATTGCCCGGACGGCGGCCAGCAGCGGTTGGAGCAACACGACCCGGTCCGTCTGGTTCATATACTTTTGCGGCGGCAAATTGATGCCAACGGTAACGAGATGCTCCGGTTTGAAGCCAAGATCTTGCCGGAGCAAACGATCGAAGCTGCGGATCATAAGCCCCGCTCCCACCAGCAGCACCAGCGACAAAGCCACCTCGCTCACCACCAGTCCCGCGCGCGCCAATTGCCGCCTCCGGCCGGCGCTGCCGCCGCGATTCGTCTCCGCCAAGGCGGCGGTCAAATTCGAGCTGGAGGCTTGCAGGGCGGGCAAGAGCCCGACGAGGATGCCCGTGCCTATGGTGATCAGCCCGGCAAACGCAACGCCGGCGCCGTCGAGAGGAATGCCTTCCGCAATCCTTGGCACTTCCGGCGGGACGAACCGAATCAAGAGAGTGAGCAACGCCCGGGCGATGACCAGGCCAAGCAGCCCGCCGATTGCGCCAAGCAGCAACGTCTCTGTCAGGAGCTGCTGAACGAGCTCGCTTCGCCGGGCACCGAGCGCCAGGCGGACGGCGAACTCGCGCGAGCGTTCCGTCAAGCGCGCGAGCAGCAAGCTGGTGATATTGGCGCAAGCGATCATCAGAACCATGCCGACCGCGGCCAGCAAGACCAGGAGCAGCCGCCTGGTGTTGCCCACCACGATTTCATGCAGCGGATACACCTCAGCGCCCCACCCGCGATTCTGGGCATCGGCCCCGGCAAGGCGTTGAGCGATCAGTTCCATTTCTCGTTGGGCGCCTCGGACACTCACGCCTGGTTTCAGGCGGCCATAGACCGAGAAATTGTGAGAGTGGCGGTCGCTCAATTCCGCAGGAGTAAAAGCCAACGGAATCCACAAATCACGTTCCCCATCTGGGCTGAACGTTCGTGGCGGCATGACGCCGATGACAGTGTATGGCTCCATTCCCAACGTGAGGCTCTGTCCGATCAGGCTGGTGTCGCCGCCGAAGCGGCGCTGCCAAAATTCGTAACTGAGGAGGGTGACATGGTGATGGCCGTAGACCTCCTCTTCCGACAGGAAGCCGCGGCCGATCAGAGGCTGGATCCCAAGGAGAGGAAACAGGTTCGCGGAAAAGGCTGATCCCCGGAGCATCTCCGGCTGCCCCCGCCCGGTCAGAGCGAAGTTGCCGAAGCTGCGGACTGCCCCCAAAGCTGCAAAAGTTTTGACCTGTCGCCGCCACTGTTCCAGGAGCGGCGCGCCGATCAGGACCTTCGAGAAGCCGTTGGTGATATGGTTCTCAAACACCATGACCAACCGGTGCGGCTCATGGTAAGGAAGGGGGCGCAGCAGGACGGCGTTCACGAAGCTGAACACGGCTGTGTTGCTGCCGATCCCCAGCGCCAGGGTGAGCACGGCAATCGTCGTCCAACCGGGGCGTTTGAGCAATTGCCGCAGACCGAATTTGAAATCGTTCATGGCCGGTGCTCCGGCTGGGGCATCTCGCATGCCAAGGCCGAGCGCCTGATCTTCCCCGACCTGCGACCGGCCGACCGCCAGCAACGGCTAAAGCCCTTCCCAAACCCGGGAAGCCCTTATCCCGGTTTCGGGACGAAACTCGTTCGTCGCCTCGTTACCGAAAGCAAATGTAGATCGCGGCGTAGACCAAGGCCGCGACGCAACACCAGAATCCGATGCTCCGGGGCCAGGACCGCACACCCGTGCCGACTTCCGCTGACGCCAAGCCTGGGCGCCAGACGTAGCGGGCCGCATCGGGCGGATTGCTTCCCGGTGTGAACCAACTGACTGTCACCATCAACCCCGCGGCCGCTATCCAGAGTCCAAAGGCGAACGTGAAGAGATGCAGTTTCGTCCCGACCAGCGGCACGGTCAGCCACGAATTGTCGCCGAGGACAAACGGCACCGCCACAAATGGGAGAACGAAGATAAAAGCAGCCGTGGCGCCGGCCGCGGAGGCGCGTCGCCACAGCACGCCCAAGGTGAAGGCCAACATGATGGGGATGGCCAGGATCGACCAGGCGTTTTGCGAATAAACGAAAATGTATCGATACCTCATGGCGACGAAGCTCAAGGGGACGGCCGCCAAAAGGGTCAACGTGCCTGCGATCCGGCCGATCTGGACCATTTGCCGCTCGCTTGCCTCTGGTCTGAGCCATCGTTGATACACATCGATCGTGAAGACAGTAGCGGTGGCGTTCACCACGGCGCTAACCGTCGACATGATCGCAGCCAGAACGGCCGCCACGACGATCCCTCTCAGCCCGGGTCCGAGAAAATGGCCCACCAAATGGGGCAGCGTGGCATTGGCGTCCGGCGCTCCGCCGTCCCCGATGGGTAATGGGGGCAGAAGTCCTTGCGCGAGCAAGTCGCGCGCGATGTAGCCGGGAAAGGCGCAGCAGAGGGTCAGAACCGGTCCGAGAAAAGCTGTCAGGAGCACACCCATCTGGCCGTGCCACCGATCTTTCGCGCCCAGGCAGGACTGCACATAAAACTGATTGGTGCAGCAATACCAGACGTTGGTCGAAAAGGCCAAGAGCACCAGCCCGGGCCATGGCATGCAGCTATCCTGCAGCCCGCGAATCAAGTGAGGCTCGGGCATCCGGCTGAGCAATCCGTCCCAACCGCCCGGAACATGGGCCAGGCCAACGACGAAGACGGCCAGGCCGCCCACGAGAAGGAGGATGCATTGAAACGTATCCGTCCATGCGACCGACGACATTCCACCCGCCACCGTGTAAAGCCCGGTGAAGCTGGCCAACAGGAGAACCCCCCAAAGCGGCGGCAGGCCCAGGAAATACTTGAGCGCAGCGGCGCCCAAAGCCAACACCATCACCAGCGTCACACAGGTGTTATTGAAGATCGTGTAACCGGTGAAAAGAACCCGCGTGCTGGCGCTGTATCGTTTCTCCAAATACTCCGGAATGGTGGTGATGCCGCTTTGCAGGTAGACAGGGAGAAAGAACAGAACCATCAAAGCAAGGGCCGGAAACACGGCCAAATCCCAATTGGAGACGACCAGGCCGACATCCATGCCATAGCCAACTTCGCCCAGCATCTGTTCAGCACTGATCCCCGCCGCCACCATGGTCAGACCGACCACCCACCAAGGCAGCGCCTTTTCAGTCACGAAAAAGTCCTTGGACGATGTCTTGGCGCGATAGGCGGACCAGAAGCCAAGCGCGAGTGTGACCGCGAAGTAACCGATGACGATGGCGATATCGACAGCGCTCAACATGGCAGAAAAGCGCCGCTAGAAAGTGATCGATAACCCACCATCGGCCACGATCGATTGTCCCGTGATGTAAGAGCTGCCCGCGCCTGCCAAGAACAGGATGACTTGGGCGATTTCCGCTGGGCTGGCCGCGCGGGCCAGCGGGATGCGCCGCCGCTCCACGTAAATCTCGCGAAAGGCGTCTGTCTCGAGTTCGTTGACGCCATTGACGACGGCCATGGCGGTGGCGACAAAACCGGGCGAAACACCGTTCACCAGAATGCCGTGCGGGGCCAATTCAACGGCCAGCGTCCGGGTCAGTTGGTCCATGCCTCCCTTGGCCACATCATAGTGCGAGGATCGGTTCTCGGCCAAAAATCCGTGCACGGAAGATACGTTGATGATCCGGCCGCCATGGCCGGCCTGGACCATCGCGGCGGCGGCGGCTCGCGCGCACTGCACGGCGCCCAGCAAGTTCACTTCCAAGACCTTCATCCAATCGGCGTAGCTGTCCTGGATGAAGTCATGCGTCTTGAAGACAGCCGCATTGTTGACCAGGATATCGACCCCGCCGAATGCCTCGATTGCAGCCGCGACCAGTTTCTCGGCGGCAGCCGGCTGCCCAACGTCCGCCACAACGGCAACGGCCTTCCCGCGGCCGGCGCGGATAGAAGCCGCCACGTCATCCACTTCCCGCGCGGTGCGGCCATTGACGACGACGCTTGCGCCTTCGGCGCCAAACTGTTCGGCCGTCGCCCGGCCAATGCCTCGGCCACTGCCTGTGACGATGGCCACTTTGCCTGGGAAACGCATGGCCGTTTCTAACCGGCCACGCTGCTCAACACCAGCCCAGTTTTTCCTGAGATGAGTGGTAAAACCAGCCCAAGGCGCGGCAGCCAGCGGTGGTGCCATAGAGTCCGAACAGCGTGGTGAAAGGCGACGTGAGCAGCGGAACTCGCACCAAGCCCAGGCCCGCCTCGAACAAAGCAACCAAACCGAGTGCCGCCGCCAGGACGCCCAGCAATGCCAAATAGCGGCCCGGACATTTGGCGATCGAAAGGAGGACGATCGCCGGGTTGACCCCGGCGATGCTGTCGAAGATCAGCACGGAGAGCAGCGCCATCGGGAAGTATACCGCGCCGATGCTGAACAGGCCCCAAGTCAGCATTGGGCTTGCCGATCCACCCGATCTCCCAAACATCATCAGGAGAAACGCCGGACCGAAGCTGACGAGGTAGACAGCCAGAAACTGAAAGAGGGTTTCCAGGATCGTCTCTTTGTCGAGGTCCGGCCAGGACGGCACACTCGCTTCTCCATGGGCGGAGCTGAGCACGACCTGCCGAAAGAACGTCAGCATGTAGGCGCCGACGGCTGCCCCGATCAGCCAAAGCGCCAGCCCAGCAGCTGGCACCCGCTGCAGCAGGTTGAGGACGGCATACAGCAGCGTCGCCCCCACCAGCATGAAAGGCGCGTCGCCTCTGAGCGGATACGAAAATGACTCGAGCAGGCCAACGCCAAAGCTGCGTGGAACCGCGCTCGCGCCGGGCGCTCTGGGTCGTTGGCACAGCCCTTGGCAGGAACGGCAAATAGCCGTCGTTCCTTGTCCCGGAATGCGCAGTAGCCGCACACAAGCCCCGCAAAGCGTGCGGCCGCAGCGAGTACAAACCCAGCTGCCCTCCGCGTCCGGGTGATGACGGCAACGGGACTTGTCGCCAGCCTCACCGACCCCAGGCGGCAAGGGCGGCGGGCCAGCGGGAGCATCCGCTTCCACCCGTATCACGGTCAGTTCGACGTCGCCCAGACGCGGCCGTCCCCAGACCTCAGGACTGTGCGCTGGACGCATTCGCCCTCAACGTAAGTTCAAATGGTGGATCCCAGATCCTGGACGACGGTCGCCGCCGTCTCCAGTCCGCGACGGTGGGTGAGGATCCAGAAACCGTCCGGGTGATTCAACGCGATGAAGTTGGCCTCGGAACGTCCGATGATGGTTTGTCCCGGGGCCAGTTCGAACACAGCGGGCGACTCCCCATATTCCAGGTGGAGCTGCCAGCGACTGTTGGGATGGCTGGTTAGTTCTGCCATACTGTCTCGTCGGTGACGACCACGATTGTCACCAGAACCCAGCGCCGCTGACCATTACAATGGCATTGGGAATTCCCACACCTCAGCCGCCTCGCGCCAGTCGCCAGGACTTCGGGGTTGACGGCCGCTTGAGGTCATTTGGTATAAGGAGGAAGCCATGAAGACCTCCGCCCTCTCGGGTTTGCTCCTGGCATCCGCGGCCGCTCTCGGCATGCTCGGCTTGCCTGGGTGCAGCCCCATGCAATCAGAGATCCGCTACCGGCAATTCCTAGGCCCGATCGCCAGCATGGCCGGACCCGAATCCATCTCCATCCCTTGCCAACTCACCACCGAATCAGGCGCTGCTCCACTCCCCGGGCCGAAGTTCGAGCTCCTCAGCAAGGCGGGTGCGATTCTGATTGAAAGTGATGCCGACGGGAGGATTGCCCTGCCCCGCCGCCCCGAGATCTTGCAGGAGAATCCGCCTTTGCGGAAGCTTTACTCGGGGAAACTCCACTACGAGATCAAGTTCACCGGCGCGGTCGCGGGTCGGAACGGAAAGGCCCTCCTGATGTCAGTGCAAGGAAAGCCGCATATGGAAGTGGACCGAGTGCGGGTGTGGTATCCGCCAGGCGAAGAGGAGACAGCCCGTGCGCTGCTGAGCGCTCTGCAAAGCCAAGCGCAGTGCATCCACCGCCTCCTCGGCCTGAGTCCCGTCCCCTGGGCGATCGATCTCATCTCGGCGCCACCGGCCGGAACAGACATGATGACCGCCCAGGACCAGCCCGGATGGAGCATCTGGACCTATGCCACCGGCCGGGTGCAGTCAGGCGAATATGTCGCGATCAATGTGCATGAGTGGACCGAGGCGACTCTTGATCATCATCTCGACCTGGCTGGGGCAGATGGCAGCGGACGCAATCGAGTGTGGACCGATGGCCTGGCCGAATACGTGGCGACGCAATACCAAGGAAAGCAGCCGCCCGATTACGCCTTCGCCCTCTACGACCTGATCGCCCGGGGCGCGACCCACGTTGATCTGACAGAAGCCTTTCGATCGTTGCGCGGCCGCACCCGCCCGGGCGAATCGCTTAGGCAGCTGATCGATCGCAAGGTCTTCCCGGCCGGCTATCCCCTCAGCTTCGCGTTTTAGGAACAGCTCGCCCACCACTACGGCGAATTTGCCAAATCGATTCACGCAAGCGCTCCAGGGCATGGCAAAGCGCGATTGCCTCCTTCATGCGCAGCGCTCTCGAACGGCTTCCTCCGGGCACTTCCATTCCCGCGACGTTGAAGAGAATGGACGTAGCCGCAGGCCGCGCGGCTGATCAATCAGACCGCCCGCCCCTTTTACCTGGCGGAGAGCCGGAACTACACCATAGTCCAATCGGCCCTTGATTCCATTCGGTTCACATTGGAGAAGACCGTGCAACCCGATGCTAAGGGGCATCTCGTATCCATCTCCGGCTCCGTGGATCCCGAAGCGAGTGATGGGCTGGCATGATTTCGGAAACTTGGAAGGGCCGGGCCCGGGCCGCGAATGCGGCCGGGCGGCTCATGGGAGATATACCGGTGGGGCGCATTTCTCCGGGACGCCGATTACCAGAAAGCCCTCGCTATCCTTGACCATGTTTTGGAGGGCGGCTTTATCGATGCAACCAGCGGCTTTATCGGCCGTATCGAAACGACGTCCGGCCGCTGCCTCAATTATAAGCACAACAACGATTGGCTCTGTCCGGGCTCCCTGGCCAAAGTCGCCAGCCAATTCGTCCTTTGGGCGGTCGCCGAACTGCCGACCGATCCGCGGGCTGGGCGGTTGCGCATGGCGGCGTTGAAGTTCGCCGCCTGGATCGACCATAACCTTGAACCGGTGCCGAATGGGTGGTTTTGCCCGCCGCGCGGACGTATAGCCCGGGTCTGTCGCAAAACGCGAGAGAGAGAGAGAGAGAGAGAGAGAGAGAGAGAGAGAGAGAGAGAGAGTGGCCACGATGCCTTCTGGCAGACCTCCGCGGACGGTTTGTTCATCCTCCAATTGCAGGCGGCGCTGACCGAGCGCGGGCTCGCGGTTTACCGGCCGGCCTTGAAAGCGAAGGCGGAGGTGTTTGTCAAAGCCCAGGCGGCGAATCTTCGGGAGTATCAATCACGACCGCCTACGATCCCCGCGAGAACGTGGCTTATTCGGTCGCCTTTCGGACGTTGCTGGCCGTGGCGCAGGTTCTAAACGATCCCGCCTTGAGGCAATTTGGCTACGAGGAAGTGTCTGTCGGAGCTGGAGCGGTTCCAGATGACGGGAGCTGGCATGCGCGGCGGCGGGCGAAGGACTACTGGCAACAGAGGACACCTGGGATACGGCCTACCTGTGGGAGAACGCGAGGTATCTCGCTTACTTCGAGGCGGCCACGGACACCCGCCCGATCAACGAGCCCCAAAGCCGCCGCTACGAATTGAATGGGCTGACCATCTTGCGGGCAATGGCCAAGCATCACCACTGAAAACACGGCTTCCTCACCGAGGGCGTCGATTGAACAATGTCGGCCAGCAACATCATGTCAACCAGTCCCCGCTGGTCCAATACACCGAACCGTTCCTCAATAACCAGCATTGCCGAACCAACCCTGTTCTGCTGAAACTGGCGCGCCATTCCTCGCTCCGGGGGCTGGCGCGATCTCGAAGGAACCGTCGTGTGGGGCTCAGCCGTCAAGCGCCCGGGTCATTAAAGCGGAACGCTGCGCTCGCCTCGCGCTCAGTTCCCGGAAAGCATCCCAATAAGCAAAATCCATCCCATCGAAACGAGCTCCCGCGCGGCGCTCCGGATACAGGCAGAGTCCTCCGCCATATGCCAACCGGAATGACTCGACGCCAATTCACAACGCGACGCTGGCCGCGACCAAGCACCTTGCCATACGCCCACTCGGCGCCGAATCCGCCGAATGGCCATCAAACCGTTCTCGGCCGATCGCCGCTTCGCGTTTCGGCTTCACGCTGCCGCATGAGCATGTGATGTGCGATTTCGTTGGGGCGGGCAGGTCGACCGGGCGACTCCGATGGGGAGGTTGCGAAAGTCGTCCAGACTATGCGGCCATTCTTACGCAGCTTGAAGGACCGGGGTGTGGCCGGCTTTGTCGATTACGCCGCTTACATTGGGCGCGACCCGCGTGTAGTGAAGATTCTCGCCGAAGAGACCGGATTGCACATCTGACTAATACGGGCTACTACGGCGGGCAACATTTCTCGGTGTTGTTCCGGATCCGCTTACCGGGAGGCGTCGATCAACTGGCCGAAGCGGGTCACAAGAATGGCTGGGATGGCATTGAGGAGACCGGGGTGAAGCCCGGCTTCATCAAGATTGGGGTCGACGAAGTCGAAAAAGCGACCGGCCCGCTCTCCTCGATTGACGCCAAGCTCGTCCGCGCTTCCGCCAAAGCGTCCCTCCGAACCAAACTGACAGTGACTTGTCATACCGGGGGCGGTCCGGCCGGTTTGGAGGCGGCGCGCCTCTTTGTCGCGGAGGGAGGCGAGCCGGCGCGCTTTATCGTCGCGCACTCGGACGGTCATGGGCCTTCATTCCATCAACGGATTGCGCAACTCGGCGCATGGATCTCGCTGGACGGGGTCAGCCGGCGTCCCCTGGACGAGCATGTCCAACTCGTCCGAGGGTTGCTGCAACCCTATTCGGCCCAACTGCTCATCTCGCAGGATAATGGCTGGTAAGGTCGAGAAGGGCGACGGAGGCGAGGTTCGCGACTTCAACTACCTGGCCGATGTGTTCCTGCCCGCCTGCCGCCAGAGCGGCGTGGACGAGAAGACAATCCGACGTTGACCGTCGTCAGCCCTGCCGGGGCTTTTGCCAGTTGATTCAGGCAGGACGGGGCGTCACCGCCCCGCGGACGGCGCTTTCATCGGTCGTTTTCCAGCTGAATTCGAAGGGGACGAAGGACGCCGCCCATGAAGCGGCGGCCGTTGCGATGCTCCATCCGCTTTCTCCACACCGCGCCGGGCAGGATGCACTTCCCCGACGCCGGTTAATTCGACGATCTTCTTGATGTTGCGCGGCGTCGGCTTCGCCGCCGGGCGCGGTGGACGTCCGGCAGCCTGGGTTTGGAGCTCGCGGATCAAGTCGATCCCCTCCAGGACGATTGCTTCCTGGCCGATCAATACTCGGTCGACCCCGAGTTCGATGAGAGATTCAAGGAACGGCGCGGGTCTCGGCACATATCGAAGGCGCGATGAAACGTGACGTTCATCGGACGCGCCAGGGCGATGAGCGACCGGGTCAGGGCCAGGTCGATGTCGCCCGCGGCTGTCAAAGCTCCCAACACCACGCCATCGGCCCCCAACGCCTTGGCCAGTTGTATGTCTTCGGCCATCACTGCCGCTTCGCTCGCGCTGTAGAGGAAGTCGCCTCCCCGCGGACGAATGATCACCTGCAACCCAATCCGGAGCCTTTCGCGGGCCAGCTTGATACAACCGCCACTCGGGGTTGTGCCGCCTTCCAGCAAGTTGTCACAGAGCTCGACCCGGTCCGCGCCGCCGTTCTCGGCCGCCAGCGCTCCATCCACGGAATCCACGCAGATTTCGATCTTCATGACCAACGAGATTAAGCAGCCTTGGGCAAATAGCTACTCTTCCCCCTGCGCGAATCATTTCCTTGCTCAGATCGCTCACCTCCTACCATGATGGCATGAAACCACCCGGGCTTGCCTGCAGCATCTGCCTGCTTTTCTCTTTCCTGTTGATCGCGGCCGGAAAGTCCTGCCGACTCCAGAAGTGCCCCCAAGCAGCTCGTCCGTGGCGCCGCGGGAGCGGCCGATCACGTGGAACAATCCGAGTCGCCCCGTCGGCGGGCATGGAGCATCATGCCTCTTCAGCGGCGCAGCCATGGGGGTTGAAGTTGGTTTCAACGTCTGGCAACCGGCAACCTATCCCCGGAGTGATCGTCATTGGCCGGTGATCTATTCCTGCACGGAGCGGCCGGAAATGAAAACTGCCGATGCGCCCGCCATGCCGGCCTGGTGCAGCGCGCTATCGAGAAAGAAGGTCCCTCCAGCGCTATGCGTTTTCCGAACAGCAGGATGAGCTGGATACCGCGATCAACCCGAACGCAAGATCATGATGGAGACGTTCCTGTTCCAGGAGCTGATCCCGCATATCGACCAGCACTGGCGGACGCTGGCCACGCGCGAGGGCCGGGTCCTGGCGGGATTTTCCATGGTGGAGGCGGCGCCATCCGACTGGCGGTCAAACGTCCCGATCTCTTCGGCGCGGCCGCCCCGTGAGCCCGCCACGCATTCGGCACAATCGCCGACCGGAATTGGCCGAGGAAGCGGGCCACTTCAAGCTCAAACGGAACGCTGCTGAGATCAAGAAGGACAAGCTCGGCCTCTTGCTCATCGTCAGCGAAAGACTTCACCGGAAGGACACGAGCCGTTCATCACCCAGCTGGAAGAGATCTGGAAGGCATCGCCTGCGATATCCGGGGCCGCTGGCTGGCGATGAGCCACGACTTAGGCAAATACGAGAGCAGGACAAGAAGCGTTTGATGAATTCCTCAGCCGCCACTGCGGGCATTGGCGGGCTCTCGACCAGATCGCTGATGGCGGGATACCCAGCCGCAGTGTTGGGCGCGGACTACGGCATTTCTTTGATCCGGATCCGGCGATGTCGAACACGGGTCGCACTTCAAGCCGATGGGGCCGGTTGCCGGAAGCGGCAGCGCCGCTTCAAAGTTCACCGTTACTTCAGCAGTGCGCGACCCCACCGTGCTGCGTACGGTTACTGGGGTTGGTACCCGTTGCAGCCGATAGTGCTTCCAACCGTTGTAAGTCCTGCCAGAAAGAAATGGCGTCGCGGCATTGGAGCTGAGGTTCGCGAACGCCGCTATCTGCATTAGCCATGGCTGCGGAATCGAGCCGGAGAATCAGATTAAACGCGGAAACTCCTGCTGTCCAGAGGTGCTGGATTTTCTTCCCTCGGGCGGAGTCGTAATAAATCGGCAAAGCCCGTGCAGGCACCTTTGCTCCGGCGTCCATCCGCGCTGCGCGTTTTGGCCAAAAATCAGGCTGACGCAGCGTTTGGCGGTAGGCCAGGCCAGCAGCGCCTGGTCAACAGCGCAGCAGTGGATATGACCTGTATCTCGCCTCGGAAGATAGGGTCAGGCGGCGTGGATCGATCACGGCCGTGAATAAACGGGCAAAATACCGTTGGTGTTCAAGCAGGATGCGTTTTCTCGATGCGCTCGAGCGTCGCGAAAATGAGCCGGAAGGCAGCCGCCCGTACGCGTGGCTTTGCCAGTTGAATGCAGCAAAGTCAGGAACTCTGCCTCGTAAACATACAAAGTGGCGAGAGCTTTGCGGTCCTCGTGAAGATGACCTGAAACCGCTGGACAGGCAACGCATATCGTTGATTGGTTTTGATCTGGGCGGCTGGGCGTTTCATCCGTTGGAACTGGCGGGAGAACAGCACGAGGATGACGGCATCTGCGGTCGCTCGATCTTTGAGAAGGCAGCCAGGATCAGCTTAAGGGAGGTTATAGCGATAGTTTCGGAAGCCGCTTGCGCCGCCTCCAGTGGTTTCATGCGCGATCAGAGGACGCCCGCCCGCGGTGCGAATGCCAGCATCCTCCTTCAATCGAATCAAAACCCCGGCTGGTATCGCCACTGATGCCGCAGTTCGCCAGCGTTTGTCCAGAAAAAGCCGGTGAAATCATCGCCCCGCCAGGTAATCGAATCCCCGAGCAGGACCACACGGCTGATCCACTGGGAGGCATGCGCCAGCGGCGGCAACTGTGAAGGTGACGAAGGCCGGTATACCGAAAATGGTTAAATTGTTTTATTCTGGCCCTTCATCAGGATCACATGGTGGAGGAAAAGCGCTTCCGGGTATGCGATACCGTGTTCGACAGCAGACAGGCGCTTCTGGCCACGAAATCGCGCAATTTGGCGATAACAGCAGCAAGACGTATTGCGTACAGCGCAAGACTTGACGAATAACACTGCTCAAATTGTTGGCAGCGATCTCCCGCGCCGGGAGATTTGCATGAAATAACAGCGGCGAGCAGCTTGCCCGCGCCAACAACCGGCGGCGAACGGTGCTGCAGTTCGCCGTCGTCCGGGAGGCGATGCTTCTCATGCTCAGCCTCACGATCTCCCGAACTCGACCAGCTTCCGCGTCGGAGAAGAGAATGGCCTCGAGCCGAGGCTGCCCCTTCGCCGCACAACTTATGACAGCGGCTGTAGAGGATGGAATGGCACTCAGGGCAACGCCGTTGGGATGGACTGCGATCTGCCGGATGAAGTGGACCGAGGCTGCGGGGTCCCGAGTTCATGTAGAAAACCGTAGGTCGAGTTTGGCAGGGCTCATATCGTTGTGGCGGTAGGACTTCGGCGACGGTTGCCGAAGGTTGATTACAAATCGGCGCCTCTTGCCGGGGACGGGCGAGGGTTCCCCGGCAAACAGCCAGTTCTACCTGGGGAGGGCGGCGTGCAATAGTTCGACGGAGGACCGTCCCACTACCCTTGGCGCTCTCGACCTCAACCGCCTACAGGTTGCGCACCATCCCGAACACCGTCGCCAAACGTAAGCCCGAGGTTCTAGTCCTTTCGAAAGGAGTGACGAAAGGCTCAAATATGTGCGGCTGAAGACTCAGGGAAATGGGCACTCCCGTGTCGACCACTTCCACCTTCACGTAGAGCCCGCCAGGAAAACCGGGGACTGGCGATGGCATGCACTTCTGGAACCGAACGTTCTTGGCCCGGAGCCAGGCTGGCCTCCGCCGGCATGGCGTCGCGCTGACGCAGAGTTTGAGTAACACTTCCCGTATCTGAGGCAGGTTGCCTTCCACTTCCCATGAGTCGGCCGGCAAGCTGACTCGTCACTTCGAGACCTCGGGCGGAAGGTCCCGGATTGACGACGCCAACCCCGCAAACAGGCTTCCTCGAACTCGCTCCGCGCCGCCCACCCCAGCAAAGATCAGCGCCTCTCGAAGGAAGTCAGCGCCCGTTTTGAAGGTCGCTTCAATCGTGCCAACAGCTCCTGGCTTTGCTTCTCCAACTGCGGCCGCAACAGATGCACGGCCAGCGGAATGGGCGCCAGGACGCTCGCTATTGAGCTGATGCGCCAGGCCCCAGTGGTGTTGGCGGCGCTCTCCAAACGCTGGTCGCCGGATCACACCGGCCCGTTGCGAGTCGTTGTTTTCGACCTGGACCCCTTGCGACCGCCGCTGCATCAGGATGAGGACTCCGAGGTAATCCCCCTCATCACTCAGGATGGAACAAAGGGCCGCTCGGACCCACTGCTCCTTCCGATCACGGCGCCGCACACGAAACTCAACCGGATCGGGAGCGCGCACTTCTGATAGATCCGATTTCCGCAGTTCGGCGGGCAAGTCATCCACCACCAGGTAGTTCGTCGACCGAGACGCGGAGGAAGCGGGATGTCGGCCACGGTACCCGCCCAGCAATGCCGCCGCGGGGCGATTGACAAATGTCCGTTATCCCGCTGGCATCGGCGATCCTGGCTTCATCCTCGGAACTCGGCCAGCCGACGAGATCGATTCTCGGTTTCGCGCAAGGCCGAAGCCCGCCACGGTTACACGATCCGCTGCATCACGACGACCTGCTCTGGGACAGCTTCGGTCACCTGAGTCGATCGCTCATCGTGCGAGCGCGCTCCGACCGGCTGCTTGTCCCGGCCGGCGGAACTGTCGAGCAGGCAGGTAGGCCAGCGGCGGCGAGGCGTCGATGAAAAGTAGCCAGTTGCTCTTCCAGGTCTCGCCGCCGCGAGCCGAGGCGCCGGATTTCAGCTTGAGACGATCGGAGGCGAAAGACCAGGGGAGCAATCGCGCACAAATGGAGAAGCGCGAAGAGCATCGCGACGGTCAGAAGAGGCTGAACCAGTTGACCGAAAGCGTTGGCAAATGTGAAACCGGCGCTGACGGCCGCAACCTCCAAGACCCGCGCGGCCACGCTCGCGACGGCGATCAGGATGAAAAGGCGGACCGCGAAACGAAGAGGGGCGGACTCATTCAAAGCCTTCGCTGGCTGAGGATGAGCCGGGCGAACTGAGGACTCTTCGTGGGTCATGGATGCAGGACGCCGGCGTCCCGCTGATTCAGGCCAGCCGTATCAAGGCCGAGCGCAAGAGGCATATGGCTCGTGAAGATGAGCGTTTGTATCGATTGCCGTCATGGAAGCACACGATTGAAATCCTGCCGGCCGAGGTCCCCGACTCCGCGGGCGAACACGAGCCCCGGATTCAGCTGCAACACCAGGGGCCGAACTCAATGGCCGCCCGTTCCGGTCAGCAACCATTTGAGCCGTCCCCAAAAGGTCGATCCTCGCGGCAAATGGCTTAGATGATGCTCGGCCTCCCGCAATTTTTCGTCGACGCCCTGCACCCAAGCGCGCAACTGCGAGTCCAGCTGACTGATGTGGCTCTCCGCCGCTCGGCAAGCTTCGAGATGACCCGCCGTGGTGGCGGCTTGCTGACTGCCGCTTTGGATCAGACCTTCCACTCGGGTCAGTTCGGTTCTGAGCGCTTGTTCGCTGGCCCCCAAAGCAGCTTTGAGTTCGGCATTCACTCCGGTCAAGTTCTGGCACTCCGTCAGGGCATCGCGGGTCTCGCGGGCGGAATCCGCCGCGGCCGACGCATTGGCCTGGGTGGAGTCGACCAACGCCGCCAGCTCGCGCTCCATGTTTTGGCCGGTGGAGGATAATTCCTCGCTCTTCAGTTGGAGCATGGAGATGAGGCCCGCGCAATCGCTCTGGAGACGAGCGGCCAATTCCGAGGCGGCCGTTGTCTCTCTGGCATGTTGCGCGACCCGGTCTGCTTGCGCCTCGGTTTGCCGGAGGATGTCCCCGAGCCGTTCGACCGATTCCTGTTGTTGAGTGGCAAAGTTGGCGTGCAATTCCCGGGCGTCCCGCGCATTCGCCTGGCATTCGGATAGATTCTGTTGAGCGCCTTCGACTAATCGCAGCACTTCAGCCGCTCTCTCCTCCACTCCCGCCGAAAGACTGGCCAGGTTCCGGCGCAACTCGTCGCACGAATTCACAAACTCGTCCGCGCGTGTGCGGAGTGTTTCGTTGATTTCCGCGGCGACTTCCTTGGCCCGGAGAGCCGCTGCCGCCGCCGACTGCGCCTGCTCCACTTCCCGGATGACCGCTGATGCCTGCTCCTGGACAGTTGCGGCCGCCTTTGCCGCCGTCTCCCGGGTCTCGTTGTCCAATTGGCGGAGGTCCGCTTCGGCCCGCAGACATTCGGCCAGCGTCGCCTCGCTCGATTTGGCAAATCGCTCCAGTTGCTCGATTCTACCGGCGAGCTGCTGGCTGGACTCCTGCGTCTGCTTTTTGAAAACGTCCAGCCTGTTTTGGGTTTCGGCCAGGATCTTCTCCAGCTCGTTTACTTTGGTCAGGTCGGCTTTCTGAGTCAGAGATGCCAGCTCGGCTTTGGCTCTGACCCACTCCGCCAGGGTCGCCAGGTCTTCGCGAATCCGATGGATATTCTCAATGCGCGCATTCGCCCAAAGGCGACTCTTGTCTGGCTCCCACTGCAGTATATTGTTCATACGACCAAAGTCCGCTGCGGCGGTGACTTCCACGACATCCCATCCCTGCTGGGATGAAACAAGGCCGCACCGGGACGCGGAACCGATTAAACCCGATACGCTGGGTGCGTCAACCTCTTCAGGTCTGCTGTCCATCAGGCATTTCATTCTGAATTATCCGCCCTGCATGAGAGGCTCCAACCCGCGAGGCGCCGGCCCCGTGCATCGTCGGCCGCGGGCGCAGCCAAATGGAAGAGAGCGAACGGCGCCGGAGAAAGGGCCAGCGCCGTCCGCCCAGTCGTCTTAAGAGAGAGCTTCCAGTCGCGCGCGGAAGAAGTAACCGAGGACCTTGAGCGCGAGTTCGGGCTCGAGCAGATTTCGGGGGACGACCTCGCTTGCTCCACTCATCGCCAGGACAGCGCGCGATTCCCATTGATGCGCCGCCGAGAGAACGAGCAATGGGGTCAAGCCTTGCCGAGGCAGGCGTCGGATCGCCTGACAGAGCTGAGCGGTCGTGGTGGCGTTGGCGGCAGCTTGGAGAACGATCACATCAACCGTGTTTTCATTGAGGAGAGAGAGCGTCCCATCGATGGTCCCCATGCCAATGCCGGCCACCCCATGCTGTTCCAAGACCGACAAAGTCTGCAGCCGGGAGCTTGCTTCATCGTCGGCTACCAGCACCCGCGCGCCCTCAGCGCGGCCCGTCTTGTTGGGGGACGTGGTCGCCAGAGCGCTGATCAGATCGACCCCCTGGGCGACCGAACGCAGCGTCGCCTCGTTCAACCGGCCCGGTGCGTCATACAGTCCCTTGGTCAGGCCTTCCAGGGTGCTCGCCACCTGCGAGACGGCATAGAAATTGGCCATTCGGGCATAACTGGCAAGCCACTGGCATTGCATCGAGAGCCCTGCCAAAGACACTTGTTGCCGTGCGGCCCCTTGGACGCGCGCCAATTGACAGACCTGGGCGCGGATCTTCGCCAGTCGCGGCGGCACATGCTGGAGAAACTGCGGCCCGACGTCCGGCTGGATGCCCAAATCGGCCAGGACATGCTCGGCCTGCTCGGCCAACCTTTGCACATCGAGCGTGCCCGCGGGCCTGGCCGGGGTCAGCCAATCGGTGAAATCGCCATCGTCGAGGGGCGACGTGCTGCGGGCCGTGCTCTGCAGCCGGTCCACAGCCAGGTGAGGAAGGCGATCAGAAGGAATCCTACGCATATGATGCCACTTCCGGGAACTGCCGGGTGGAGACCCACTTGCTGCCGAGCGGGCGAGCGCGAGGGATGCGCGGCCGCGGGGCGGAGCGGTGGATGAGACGAGCAGTGTCCATATTCAAGTCGATTTTGTCCTATTCTTGGACTCCAAGTAGTAAAACGATTGGAACACTGCAGTGGTAACCAACCGACGCCTGCCCAGGAAGCGATTGTCTTAGAAGAGAACATCGCTGTCTTCCCGGGCGGGCGGCGAGATCACATCACCAACGGAACGCCGCAACGGGCCGAGCCTGCGATCATCCGCAATCCATTTAAATCGAACCCCTGAAGCGTGTCATTCTCAGGGATGCTTTGACGGCATATGGGCTGCTGAGCCGACCTCGAAGGGCTTGGAGTCGTTCCTGCCGCAGACGGCAGTCACGCTGGGCCAGTTCGTTCACGGTGCCTGTAGTACTGAACTATGCAAAACATCCTACTGCTCGGTGCGGATCCAGCAACGGTTTCCCTCTACCGAAATCACTTCGAACGCGCCGGAGTAGCGATGGCCTCGGCCGAAATCGTCGAGCCCTTGGGAGACTTCATCCGACTCGCCCAACCAGCTGCCGTGCTCCTCGACATCTCCAACTCCCCGGGCGAAGGCGAGGTTCTCCTCCGCGGGTTGCGCGCAGATCCCGAGTTTCGCAAGCTGCCCATTTTCGCCCTGAGCAATCGAACTGAGGCCGGAAACACCGGCGGAGCCGCACCGTCATTTCAGAAGGGCGCCGTGCCGGTGGCCGAGATCGTCAAAGCGGTCAAAGGCGCTTTGGGTGGCTCAACTCCCGCCGAGGCAAGTTCGTCGGCCAACGAGAAGGCGCCCCAACTGATCGAAGAGAAACTGACGGAACCGGTCGCCGAAAAGCCTTCGCGCCCGGAAGCCGCAGCGCCGGGCGCCGATTCAGTCGATACGACCGCTTCCCCCGAGGCAGCCGAAATTGTGAAGCAGCTCTCGGAATCCTTCCGCGGGTTCGCGAAAGCAGCCGAAAGCGAACGCAATGCGATGCTCCTGCAAATGCAGGAACAAGTCCGCAACCTGCGTCGCACCTTCTTGGCCGCGAACTCAAAAGTGCTGACCGCCTTCACCTCCGCTCTGGCGCGACTATTCATCACCTTGTCCAAAGATGCGAGCCGGCTCAATTCCTCGGCGCTTCGAACCCTTTCCTGCGCGCTCGAAGTCATGGGCGATGCGATTCAAACATCCTCGCGCCAGCAAAGCGTGGAATGCGGCATCGTGCGCGTGCTGGTGGTAGATGACGAAGCTCTGTCGCGCCGCGCGATCCAGTTTGCCTTAGGCTGTCCCGACCTGGACCTGGCCGACTGCGACAGCACTCAAAAAGCGCTCGAATGCGTCCAGGCGGAAGATTTCGACGTGGTCTTCACCGATTTGAAGCTGGTGCGCGACGGCCATTTCCCCAACGCGGTGCGGCGGCTGCCGAAACGGGCGGACACGCCTCTCATCGTTGTCGCGGCGCTGACCGAATTTGACACGCGCACGTCAAGCCTCAGCGGACCCGCATGCGATCTGATTGCCAAGCCTTTCACGCCGAGCGAAATGGTCGTCAAGGCATTCACCTTCGCCCTGCGACGCCGCCTGGGACAAACAGCCTCGCTCGAACCCGCGGTGACCGAGTCCGTGCCCACGGCCAGCCCGGCTGCTATTCCCTTTGCCATGAACGGAGCCGGTCGCGACACCCGCGCCCCGGCCTCGGTCTCGTCCCGGCCGGTGCCGCCCCTGGTTGCCTCTCCGGCCCAGCCCTCCCCGGGACCGGACAACAATCGGCAATTCGCCGAGCTGCAATCTCGCATTCGAATGCTGGAAGAAGAACTGGCGGCCAAAAGTGCCAAGGCGAGCCAGGAAGAAACCGAACACAAAGCCGCCCGCCGTCAGCTGGAAGCCTTAAGCAAAGAACACGCGGACACGGCCAAGAACCTGCACCAACAGCAACAGCGCTTGCAGGAACTGGCCAAAGCCAAGGAAGCGGCCGAGGCATCGGCGAAGGAAGCAGCTCGCTTGAAGGAGTTGGAACCTCAGCTCAAGCAGGAAATGGAAGCCCGTGAAGCCCATCAGATCCGGGTGCAGGAACTGCAGAAGAGCGCGACCGAACTTGAAGAGCGCTTGCTCCAGGAAAAGGAAGAGCGGGAACGCCTCGAACGGGAGAATAACGCCATGCGAGACAACCAGGAAAATCTCAAGCATCAAATGAAGGAACACGAAGGCACCGTCTCCGAACTGCGCGACTCACTCACTCGCACCGCCTCGGAGCTCCAGGCCGAAGCGGCACGCCGCGCCGCCGCCGAACAACAGGCGCAATCGGCCAACACCCAAGAGACAGAGCGGCTCAAAACAGAGCTGCAAAACGTCGCCGCCGAGAAGGCCCAACTGCAAGCCAAGCTCAACGGCCTCCACGCCCACGAAAGTGTTTCACATCCCTCTTCCCCGAGCAATGGGTCGGTCCAACACAAACTTGAAGAAATGACAGCCTACGATCTTTTAACCGGCGAGCTGAGCCGTGTCCGTAACCAATTAGTCGAAGAACGAAGCCAGCGGCAGCGGCTGCAAGCAGAGGTCAATGACCTCGAAGAGACCAAGGAAGACCTGGCTCGGAAGCTGGAGTGCTTCACCCAAACAGAACGGACTCGCCAGCAGGCCACCGAAACGCTGGAAGCCAAACTGCAGGAGACCATCGCCAAGCTGGCCTCGGTTGAGGCCTCGCTGCAAAGTCACTCCCGCGAGAATCGCCGCCTCCAACTCCGAACCAAGGAACTGGAAGAACAGCTCGGCGATCTCACCAGCCAACTATCCATGCAAGCCGTCCTCGAACAGTCACGCCGCCGGCGCGAAGCAGAACTGGAAGCGTGCATTGTCGAGCAGCAAGCCCAGATCGCCAATTCCAAGGCCGCCCTGGCCGCGGAAGGCGCCTGCATGCAGCGCAGCCGCGAGCGCATCCACTTCGCGCTCTGCCGCGTTATTCAGGAATTGAATGCGGACAAAGCGGTCTTCGCCGGCGGCGACCGCGCCACGGCCCCGACCCGCGAGACCATGCCAGCCGGCGCTCCCGCGTCGGAAAACGGCGCTAGCGACCAGCCGGCCCACGCAGAATAATGGCGGCATTGTGGCCGCCCATGCCGACGCTCAGCTTGAGGACCTCTTCGTCCGGTCCGCACGCCTGAGGCCCGGTCGCCAGCCGCAGCCACGGCAATCCGCCGCTCAGCCCGGTTCGATTCGGCAGAAGCAGACCGTCGCGAAGCATCGCTGCCAGGAGCGCTACGTCCAGCAATCCACTCGCCCCAAGGGTGTGGCCAGTGTAAGGCTTGAGCAACACCCCATCGATTTCTTCCCTCCCTCCAAAAACCTTGTTCAACGCGGCCAGCTCAGCCCGAGCGTGGTTTTGCGTCCCGGTGGCGTGGGGACAAATGGCACGGACCCGCCCGGAGCTGGAGCGAGCGAGCGTCAATTTCACGCAGTCAGCCAGTCCCGCTCCATCGGGCGGTAATCCGATCGAGTCGAAGGCATCGCTCGTCGCGGAGTAACCTCCCACTCGCGCCCAACCAAGGGCAGAGCCGCCCCTCTCGACCGCCACGGCCACGGCAGCCTCGGCCGGGAGAAAGCCGCTCGTTTCGGCATGATAGGGATCATTGACATTGTTTCGGCTCAACACCCCGGAGGCCTGAAAGGCTGAGAGCAGTTCCGGGATCAAAGGCAAGTCAATCGCCACCGCCAGCGCCCGGTCGCAGAATCCGCTGTGGACGGCCTGAACGGCGTAGCCGAGCGCATCCAAACCCGAAGCGCAGCCATTGGAGAAAACCTGCCAGGGTCCGCGGATGGACAATTCGATGCTGACGGCGGCGGCAATCTCGCTGTGCATGAGATTGCTCGCTCGAAACAGTTTGATCGGTCGGCGAGCCCGTCCAACGCCGAACAGCTCGCCCGCGTTCCCGCGGCTGCTCCCGACAAAAACGGCCGCATCGCGCAACTCCGGCCCTGTCCAACCAGCGCGGCCGACCGCGGCCTGGCTAATGCGAACCGCCGCGTTACTGGTCAGGCCATAGCGCCGTCCCGCAAAGATGGAGCGATCGGGTATCCATCCGCCCAGCAACGAACTGTAGCCGGAATGTTCCCCAAAGAAGCCGGCCAGAGGCCGGAGCCCGGACTCGCCGCGCCGAATGGCGGCGAGGCACGTGTCGAGGTCGTTGCCGAGGGCACAGGCTACTTCCGCCCCGGTGATAGTCGCACCGAACTGCATCGGGTCATGTTAAGGGCTGGACGCGCGAACTGGCAACCCTCCCCTACCCCAGGCGCGACCATGCTGGCAGGCGGAAAGACTTCTGCTAGCTTCTGCCCGTGGCCGAGTCGAGCGATCAGTTATTAGGAAGACCAGTGGCGCCAGCCGCGCCTCGGTCTGGCGTCCAGGCCCGCGGGGGATTGGTTTACGGCTTGAGCGCCTACACAATCTGGGGCTTTATCCCGGTCTATTTTCGGGCCGTCTCCCATGTGCCTTCGGCCATCGTCCTGTGTCATCGCATCATCTGGTCGGCCTTGGTGGTCGGACTGGTCGTCTCCGCACGGGGCGAGTGGAAGCTGGTCCTCTCTGCGGTCCGGACACGGCGCAAGGTGTGGTTGCTACTCACCGGCGCCGTTTTGATGGCAGCCAATTGGCTCGTCTTTATTTACGCGGTGGCGACCCACCAACTGCTCCAAGGCAGCCTCGGCTATTTCATCAATCCGTTGTTGTCCATCGCTCTCGGCATGCTTTTCCTGGGGGAGCGTTTGCGCTTCGGCCAGTGGATTGCCGTGGCCATTGCCGCGCTGGCCGTCGCGAACCTGTCCTTGCGCGCAGCTGGTTTTCCGTGGATCGCCCTGGCTCTCGCAGGCTCCTTCGGGTTTTACGGGTTGGTGCGGAAAAAGGTCAACATCAACTCGCTGCACGGCCTGTTGGTGGAATCGACGGTGTTGGTGCCGCTGGCCGCGGGCGGCTTGGTCTTGCTCCCGCCACTGCACGCTTCCGGGAGGACGCTAGGGTTGCTGGCTCTGTCGGGCGTCATCACTGCTGTCCCGCTCCTCTTTTTCGGCGCCGCCGTCCGGCGCTTGAGCCTGGCGACACTCGGTTTTCTGCAGTATGTCGGGCCGACACTGCAGTTCCTGGTCGCCATTTACCTCTTTCACGAGCCTCTGGACCGCATCCGGTTGACGAGCTTTGCCTTGTGCTGGGCGGCCATCGGAGTATACGTAACGGATTCGATGCTCCACCACCGCCCCCAACCGGTCGCGGATGAGCCGGAATGAGGCGTTCACGGTCCTGCCCGACCCCGCCGAGGGCGGATTAGACCATCAGAGACTCACCTATTGATCGCTCGGAGGAACTATGATATGCCTAACCCTGGCAAAAGCACGCGTTCACCGCGGGACTCCCGTTTGGCCAGGATGTAGCGGTAAACAAGCCCCGAGTCGACGGCGGCTGGCACGAAAGAACGGTGAAGCGGATGCCGCACGATGGATTTAACAAGGCAGCAGTCGTTATTCGGGTCGCAGTCTAAGGACCTGAAGTGTTTGGGCATCACTTCGGTTCAAGAGCTGTTTGAAGCGCAGGTTGACCGCGCGCCCGGGGCCATCGCTTTGGCCGCGGGCAAAGCTCAGCTTAGCTATCAGGCCTTGGAAACGCAGTCGAACCGGCTGGCACACCAACTCCGCGCCCGGGGCGTCCGGGCGAATTCGATCGTGGCGGTCGACACCGGTCGAACGATGGAGTTCGTTGTGGCGATGCTCGGGGTGCTGAAAGCGGGAGGGGCTTACCTGCCCTTGGACGACGAGTATCCGCCGGATCGTCTCGCCCTGATGATTCAGGACAGCGATCCCAGCGTCATTATTCGCCAAGCTGGGGCGGCGCCGTGCAGCCGTTATGACGGCCGGCATGTCATCACCCTGACGGCGCAAAGCGAAGCGGGGGAAGGCGCGACGCTCGGCCGTCTTCCTGCCGGCACGACGCCCGAAGATCTGGCCTACATCATCTATACGTCCGGTTCAACAGGCCGTCCCAAAGGGGTCTGCATGCCCCATCGCCCTTTGGTGAACCTGATCCAATGGCAAAATAGCCAGTCCGGCCCCGGCCACCGAACGCTTCAATTCGCCCCGCTCGGCTTCGATGTCTGCTTCCAGGAAGTGCTCGCCACGGTGGCGAGCGGAGGGACTTTGGTGCTCCCTTCCAACGCCCAGCGCCGCGATTTTGTCGCGCTGGCGCGCTTGTTAGTCGACGCCTCCATCACGCGACTCTTTCTGCCTTATGTCGCGCTCGAATGCCTGGCGGACGCGGTTGAGAACATTCAACCAATACCAGCGCAACTGCAGGAAGTCATTGTCGCGGGTGAACAATTGCGCATTACGCCGGCGATTCGCGGCTTATTCAAGCGGCTTCCAGGAGCCAGGTTGATCAACCAGTATGGGCCGGCGGAAACGCATGTGGTCACCTCCTTCACCCTCACGGGAGATTCCGCCTCCTGGCCCTATTGGCCGCCCATCGGCCAGCCCATTCCCAACACAGCCATCCATATTCTCGATGCCGAACGCCAATCCGCGCCCCCCGGCGTGGCCGGCGAATTGTTCATCGGCGGCGCGGCCGTCGCGCAGGGATACCTTCGCGCGCCGGAGTTGACCGCCGAGAAGTTCATTCCGGACCCGCTCGATTCCACTGGCCACGGTCATTTTTATCGGACCGGCGACCTGGCGCGCCTTCTTCCGGATGGCCAAATTGAATTTCTGGGACGGTCGGATGACCAGGTGAAGATCAGAGGTTACCGGGTGGAGTTGGGCGAAGTTGAAGCCGTCCTGGCTGAACATCCGGCGGTGCGCGAATGCGTGCTGACCGTGCGAGAGACGGCGTCCCAGGCCAAGTATCTCGCGGCTTATATTGTCCCGCGCCAGCGCCACCTCACCAGTCAGGAACTCCGGAACTACATCCGGCAGCGCCTGCCCGACCATATGGTGCCGGGAGCATTTGTCCTGCTCGAGACCTTTCCCTTGAGCCCCCATGGGAAGGTCGACAAGAAAGCCCTGCCTGATCCCCAGGCCGCGGCCAATCGCTGCGAACAAGACGTTCTGCCGGCAACCGCCGCTGAAAGACGACTGAGCCTAATCTGGCAGGAAGTCCTGGAGCGGCCGAACGTGAGCGTGCGGGAGGATTTCTTCGAAAGCGGCGGCCACTCGATCCTGGCGGCGCGACTGATCAGCAAGGTCAACCGCGAGTTTCATACCGACCTGACGGTGGCGCAGCTCTTCGAACATCCGACGATCGAGACCTTCGCGCGCGCGCTGGATTCAGAGAGCCCGCCGGCCAAGAACGGACTGCTGATCCCGTTACAGCCCGGGGCAGGCGATCCTCCCTTGTTTTTTGTCTGGCACAACGCGCCTTGGGAGCGGCTCCGGTTCAAGGATCCTTCGCAGCAACACCCGTCCCTTTACATCACGGAAGAACCATATGCCCCGGCCCTCCTCCATGCTTCTGCCCGACGCGACTGGAAGCGGATGCCCACGGTTGAAGAACTGGCCGCCCCCCATGCCGCGCTGATTCGCAATAGCGGCGCGGGGCGATGCGTCGTCGCCGGCTTTTCCTATGGGGTTGTGCTCGCGTTTGAAGTCGCGCACCAACTCCGGCAGTCCGGCGTGGAAGTGGAAGCGGTCTTCCTCGGCGACGGGGAGATCCGCCCGGTCGGGTGGGAGCGGTTTCGCCAGTGGCTTCATCAGCAACAAACCGATCTCTCCCAGAAAGGTCTCCTCTGCCTTTGGCAGAAGTTCTACCGCCGCGTTCGAGGCTTGCCTCCGGAAACGCCGGGCGACGTGATCACGCAGGTTCCGTCGGAGAGCTTCTTCGCGGAGGCAACGTTCGAGCAACGATGGCCTTTCATTGACCGGATTTGGGTGCATGCCTTGCGACAGTACCGTCCGAAGCCGCTTCCGGCCCGCGGAGTCTTGTTTCGCTGCCGAGGCAATCCGACCTACTACTCTGCAGAGCAGGACTTCGATGGATGCCTCGGATGGAAGCGATGGTTCACCGGCGGGGTGCAGATCGTCGACTTGCCCGGCGACCACTTCACCATGTGGAATGAGCCCCACGTCGTCGACTCCCGGCGGGCTTTCCAGGCTTGTCTTCAATCGCTCCGGTCACGGTCGGCGATTTCGAATCAGACCCTGCCGGCCCCGGCGGCGGGGCCACGCCCGTCTGGAGGAAAGAAGCGGCGGTTGACGGCGACGACGCTTTCCGCGGCGATTCAATGGTGGGTGGAGATGGAAGGATGATGATGGGGCAGCTGCAGGGCATGCTGGCGGGCATGGAGAATATGGCCCACAATCTCCGCCATCCCCAGCCCGTGCTTCACCTGCGCCAGCACCACCGGCCCTGACCCTCGCATCGCCACCGCATCTCGCGCCATCACCGATAGATCAGCCCCGACCGCCGGCGCCAAGTCCGTCTTGTTGATCACCAGCAGGTCCGATTGCGTCAGGCCCGGCCCCCCCTTGCGCGGTATCTTGTCCCCGCCCGCCACGTCGATGACTTGAATGGTAAAATCAGCCAGCTCACGGCTGAAACAGGCCGCCAGATTGTCCCCGCCCGACTCGATCAAGAGCAGGTCCGGCTTGAATCGCGCCTGGAGATCTTCGAGGGCGAGCAAATTGAGTGAAATATCATCGCGAATCGCGGCATGAGGACAACCGCCTGTCTCAACCGCCCGGATTCGCGCGCCTTCCAAGGCCTGATGGCGGACCAGAAACTCGCCGTCTTCCTTGGTGAAAATGTCGTTGGTGACGGCCGCAAGGCTCATCGCATCGCGCAAGTGTCGACACAACTGCAGCATTAACGCGGTCTTGCCGCTCCCAACCGGCCCACCCACGCCGACCGTGAAAGCGCGAGCGTTAAAATCCCGATCGAGCGCAGGTTCGCGCTCGTGAAAATGGCCGGGATGGTCAAAGTGTTCATGGGTATGCGGGCCACGATGATCGTGCGAGTGCAACTGAGGATCCATAGGAAAATGAGATGGGTGTTCAGCTTTGAAATAATCGGGCCGGCAGCCGGTCATGCGCGCTTTGCCACAGGTCGAACAGGGGAGAAGTCTGCGCTGCCTCATCCACCGTCAACTCAGCGCACCGCTTGAACACCTCTTCCGCTGGCAGACTGAGCCGGACCTGCAGCTTCTGCGCTTCCAGCGGTCCGACAATGTTGAGACGCACCGCGGCGGCCATTAGCCCGCGAAGATGCATAAAAAGGAACAGCCGCCCCACCGTTTCCCTCCCGATCTGAAGGAGGAAAGACGTCGCTCCAAAGACCGGAGCCCAATGCCCATGAAGCCCGGCCCCGCTCCAGGGTGGCGCGTCCGGCGGAGATGCCGCCTGAACGGGCGGACGGCCAGCGGACGCCTCGCCTCCCGGGCGACCTTTGTGAGCGGCAAGCTGCAGGCCGAAAGTGCGTTCCACGGCGGCGAGATAAGCGCGGCCGAGAAGGCGGCTGGCTCGGTTGGCCACGTGATTGTTGAGGCAAGCGTCGGCCATCGAATCCAACTCGGTCCAACGGGCTGGTTGATCATAGGCCGCGGTCACAAACGGCAACGTCGAATGCCCGACGTGGTGAAGAGAAGCCGCCACTAGGTCGGCCAGTTGGCCTCCCCCGCGAACCGCGCCCTGTTGCCAGGCAGCTTCCAGGCCCGCCGAATGAGCGAATCCGCCCGACGGAAAGGCGGAATCGGCCAATTGCCAAACGAGCCATTCCCTTGAGTTGAAAACCGGCGATGATCCCACAGACTCTAGAAGAGAAAATAGCGTTGCGCGAGCGGCAGCCTTGCCGCCGGCGCGCACGTGAGCAACTGTCCGTCAGCCCGGACCTCGTAGGTTTCGGGATCGACCTCGATCCGGGGTGTGGCATCGTTCCACTTCAGATCCTTCTTCGTCACGCGGCGACACCCTTGCACCGGGGCGATTCGCTTGGCCAGGCCGTAGCGGGCAGCGACATCACGGGACGCACACAACTGGCTGACGAACGCGAGCGAACACCCTCCCGCGGCCCGGCCGTAGCTGCCGAACATCGGCCTCATCCGCACCGGTTGCGGGGTTGGGATACTGGCCCCTGGGTCCCCCATTTGCGACCAGGCGATCACCCCGCCCTTGATGACCATTTCTGGTTTGGCGCCAAAGAAAGCAGGTCGCCACAACACGAGGTCCGCCAGTTTGCCGACCTCGATCGAGCCGACCAGGTGGTGAACGCCATGGGCGATGGCGGGATTGACGGTGTATTTGGCCAGGTAACGTTTGATCCGGACATTGTCGTTCGGGCCGGCTTCTTCCGGGAGGCGGCCGCGCTGTCGCTTCATTTTATCGGCCGTCTGCCAGGTGCGGGTGATCACTTCGCCGATGCGGCCCATCGCCTGGCTGTCGCTGCTCATCATGCTGATCGCTCCCAGATCATGCAAAATGTCCTCGGCGGCGATGGTCTCGCCGCGAATGCGGCTTTCGGCGAAGGCGACGTCCTCCGGCAGGTTGGAATCCAGATGATGGCAGACCATGAGCATATCGAGATGCTCGTCGATCGTGTTGATCGTATACGGCCGGGTCGGGTTGGTCGAACTCGGCAGCACATTCGTTTCACCGCAAATCCGTATAATATCGGGCGCATGCCCGCCGCCGGCCCCTTCCGAATGGTAGGTGTGGATGGTCCGGCCTTTGACCGCCATCGTTCCCCTCGACAAAGGTTGACTCATTCAGGGTGTCCGTATGAATCGTTACCTGGACGTCGTGCTCGTCCGCCACCGAAAGGCAGCAATCGATCGCCGCCGGAGTCGTGCCCCAATCTTCGTGCAGCTTCAAGCCGGCCTTCCCGCCTCGATTTGTTCGACCAGGCCTTGCGGCAGGAGCCGTATTGCCTTTGCCCGTGAAGCCGAAGTTGAGAGGAGGGCGTCGACCGCCTGGAGCATCATGCGCAGGTTGAAGCTGCCGGGCGTGCGGGTCATGGCGCAAGTGCCGACGGCTGGTCTGTCCCCCTCCAATCATCGTGGTTAAGCCGGCGCGATCGCTTCATCCGCCTGTTGGGGACAGATGAAATGGATATGGGTGTCGGGCCCCGCCGTCAAAATAAGGCCTTCGGCCGCGATCACCTCGGTGGTGACGCCATTGACCATGCCCGGAGTCACGCCCGCCGCTGACATCCGGGTTACCCTTGCCGATGCCAGCGATGAGCCCATTCTTCATCCCAATATCGGCCTTGTAAATGCCCGACCAATCCACCAGCGCGTTGGTGATCACCGTATCGAGGGCGTCGCGGTCACCGATGCCCGCGGCCTGTCCCATGCCTTCGCGGATGACTTTGCCGCCGCCGAATTTGCATTCGTCGCCGTAGACGGTGTAGTCGCGCTCAATTTCCAGTTGGAGCGAAGTGTCGGCCAATTGGACCTTGTCCCCAACGGTGGGGCCGAACATCTCGGCGTAATGCCGACGGTTCATCGAGTGTCCCATGCTATTCCTCCACGTGCTCAAACCCGCCTGCCTGCGCTCGCTTCAATGCCTCCTGCCGCCCCGCCTCCGAAACGGGTCCGCTCGCCAAGATTGTTGCCCCCGCGGATCACCCGCCCCCGCAATCGCCACCAACCGCACCGTCTTGGTCTCGCCCGGTTCGAAACGGACGGCGGTCCCCGCGAGGACATCCAGCCGCATCCAGCACGCCCGCCCTCGATCAAATCGAAGCGCGCCGTTCGTCTCGATGAAGTGATAATGGCTACCGACCTGAATCGGGCGGTCCCCCAGGTTGCTGACCCTCAGCGAAACCGTCGCGCGGCCGGCATTCAGCTCGATTTCCCCGGCGCAATTTCATAGGCCCCCGACGGCAGCGGTTCGTCCTCCCCCGGCCCGAAGCGCGCCACCTCCGGCACGGGCAGGAAACTGCCATAGAGGGCCAGCGCCAAATCCCCATCCTCGCTCGCGATGGATGATGCACCGTGACTAGTTTTGTCCGTCGCGAAAGGTGCCTTCCACCTGGACCTCGCCGACCATCTCGAGGACGCCTGGCATGACCTGCGCCGCCCCAGGAGCTTCCGTCCTAGATTCATTAATTCGGCCACATTCCGTCCGTCGCGGATCAGTTCGAGCAACTGGGTCGCAATCAGCGCGACGGCTTCGGGCTGATTCAGGCGAACGCCGCAGGCGAGGCGCTTTGCGCCGGCCGGCCTGGTGCAGGACCAGCTTGTCCATTTCACGAGGAGTGAGATGCATGCAGGTAATTCAGTTGATCGCCGGCGAGCTGGCGCCGCGAATGCCCAGGGCCGCCCCGCGTGGCCGCGCACAGCCCAGATGGTCTCCAGCCCGGTTGCGCCGATGCTCCGGACAGCTTACCATTTGCGCCGCCACGGATCGTCCCCCGGGATGGCGCGGAGCGGTCGCAAATGCCGCTCCCATTCTTTCGCGACTGCTTCCACGGTCGCCCCGGCGATGCGCAGGACGGCGCCGTCGCGCAGCCGGCTCGCTCCGACCACCACCGGTCCCGCTCTCTCGATCGGGCGCGCGTTCACTTCCGCCAACAAGGGGCCGGCGAACGATTGGAGCGGCGTTCCGATCAGCAAAAGGAGGGCGAAAACATCGAACCTTCCGTCTCGATGCCAGGCCACTGATGAGTGGGCCGAGGATTCCAGGGCGAGGGCGTCGCGAAAGATCAGTTCGTCCCCCACGAAGACATCGTTCCGCGTCTGGAACCGCGCAAAGGCCCAGCGCTCGCCGCGCGCCGCCCGCCCGGAGCAAAACCAATCGAGCAAGACCAAACCTGCTCCAGGGTGGAGATGCCATTCCTGGAACTGCGTGAAAGCCGCCGAGGCAAAGGCCTGCACCGGGTCGGGCGCAAACACCAGCACGCCATCCTCGTCGACCTGGGCAAGCCCGGCATGGCCGCACGGCCGCAACCCGGGATTGCGGTATGCCGTGACCGCTTGTGTGCTGATGAAACGGCGTGCTCCGGCCTGACAGCCACGCACTCCAGCCTCGTCTGGTCGCCGGCCACGTGGCCCCCGCCGAAACTGCTGGTGTAGGCCCATACACTCGGTCCGCGCGGAACGGGCGTGAGCAGGCGCAGTGGATTGACCGCCCAGGCGGTCGTGACCGCGCTCTGGCCACAGACCCTTTCCACCTCCAGACGCGCGTGGCCCGGACATGGAGTTTGGCGGGAATCGGTCGTCAGCACGGGTTCAGGTGAATAGACGCTGGGCGTCGCCTCAGACCGTCAGGTGCTGCCGCACCAGCTCTTGATTGAGTTCCTGAATCGGTCCCTGCGCGACGATGGCGCCGCGATCCATGATGGAGAAGACATCCCCGACGTCCAGGCGAAATCGAGGTATTGCTCCACCAGCAGGATCCCAATCTTGCCTTCGGCCCGCAGCTTCTTGACCGCCGCCCCGATCTCCCGCGCGTAGTCGTGCCCGACCCTTCGGCCCGCAATTTCTTAATCGTATCTCCGATCTGATCGATGATGTTCGGCTGAATCCCTTCGGTCGGCTCGTCCAGCAACAGGACCTGCGGATTCGTCAGCAAGGCGCGCGCAATCGCGAGTTGTTGTTGCTGGCCGCCGCGCCGAGAACTTGCCCTTTTCGGGTGAGCATCTCTTTCAGCACCGGGAATAAGTCCAGGACGCGATCCACCTCGCCATTCAGCCTTCGGCCCTGGGCGACGGCGCCAATCCGCAAGTTTTCCCACACCGTCAAGGTTGGAAAGATGTCGCGGCCCTGCGGCACGTAGCCTAGACCGCGCCGCGCGCGCTGATCGGGCCCAAGGCCATTGAGGGAAGTGCCGTCGAGAGACACCTCGCCGCCATCAGCCCGGACCAGCCCGACAATGGTCTTGAGCGTCGTCGTCTTGCCGACGCCATTGCGTCCCATCAGGCAGGCGACCTGTCCCGGCGTCACGCTCAGGCTGACGTCCCGCAGAATCCGCGAGCCGTCATACGACACGGTGATGTTCTGGAGGCTCAGCACGAAACCCCCATCGGTTGTTTGGCTTTCTTCTTTCGCCCCAGATAGACCTCGATGACCCGTTCGTCATTCTGGACCTGGTCAACTGTCCCTTCGCAAAGCACTGTGCCCTGGTGCAACACCGTTACCTTTCGGGCGATCTGACGCACGAAGACCATGTCATGTTCGATCACAACAATGCTGTGCTTGCCGGCCAGACTCAGCAGCAGTTCCCCGGTTTACGCGTTTCTTCATCGGTCATCCCAGCGGCGGGCTCATCGACCAAAAGCAACTTCGGGTCTTGCGCCAGGAGCATGCCAGTTTCCAGCCACTGTTTCTGGCCGTGGCTGGGGGCCCCAGCCTTCCAGTTCGCCCGCTCGGAAAGCCCAACGGTGTTGAGGACGCCGTCGATGCGATCGCGCTCTTCCGACGAAAGCCGCGCCAGCAGGTGCTCCACACCGATCTCTTTCCTTGCAGCGACAACCAAATGTTCTCGAACACGGTGTGTTCCGCGTAAACAGGCGTTGCCGAAATTTCCGGCCGATCCCGAGGCGATTGATCTACGATATTCGCTCAGGCCGGTCAAGTCGGTGTCTCTGCCAAACTCAATCCTGCCCTTGTCCGGCAGGTACGTCCGGTGATCAAGTCGAGCATCGTGGCGCCTTTGCCCGCGCCGTTCGGCCCAATCACCACCCGCAACTCACCCGCATCGACGTAAAGGTCAAGTCCGAGATGGCCTTAAAACCCTCGAAGGTTTTGCTGACGCCTTCGAGCATGGACGAACTCGCGATGGGGTTCATGAATCGAGCTTGGCCAGCTCTTCCTGCGTCAGCGCGGACGGCGCGTGTTTCCATTTCGACGCCTACCCTTGCTCAGCCACCGCTGCTTCAATTGGCGAAGCTGATCCGGTAAACCGACCAGACCGCGCGGCGGGAAAAGTTACCCAGGACGAACAGCGCTCCCAGGAGCAGCAACCAGGAATCCCGGATAGGCGCGTCGCCCAACTTTTCAACGGGTTGACGCCAAGGCGCCCAACTGGGCCCACCAGCGTGCCGCCCTCCACAACCACCCACACGACCGCCTCCAAAGATTTGTCCGGCTGCATTTCACTTGGGTTGATGATGCCTACCTGCGGGACGTAAAGGACGCCGGCGAGAGCCGCAATCAGCGCTAACCACAAAGACGAACAACTTGTAATTGGCAGCGGCGTGACCTGAATAGAACCCGGTTTTCACTGTCGCGGATGGCCTGCTGCACCAAGCCGGGCAGTTCGGCTCAACCAGCGACAGCCGAGATAGACCAAAAGGAGCGCGGGCGCTGATCCGGTAAAGGGCGCGCTGGGTCGGCGGTGATCGGTCATCGCCGGACCAGGCCCGAAATCGGTGAAAACCAATGACGCACCTTCATGGCGGGCTGACGAGAAGAGCAAGTGGGCTACGCCCATGAAGTTGAGCACAAGTCCGGTCGAAAACCAAACCCTCGATCCAAGAACGAGCACCAGGTGACAAAACCCAGCCAAGGCGCCGGAAGACGCGCCGTTCGGCAGAAGACCGAGGCCTGAAGGGCTGAACTTATCGGCGTCTACAGCGAAGACGAAAATTGGCTGTCGGCACAATGGTGCCAGATCGCCGACCACAGCATCGGCCATGCCATCGCCGCAGCCGCCAGAAGAAGAAGCCTTCAACCAGGCACCAACAAGCCTGTGTATCCCCAGGCAAGTCATGATCGCGTATCGCGTATTCGGTATATTTCCATACAAATTGATCCAAGTCGCTCACCTGCAGGAAACTATCCGCCGGCGCGAACAGGTTCAGGCACGGCAACACCAGCATCAGTCCAGCCGCCGCCAGCCCGACCCCCCAATTCTCGAAGTTAGTCGCAACGCGTCGCACAACTTAATCCAAACTGCGGCTCCGAATGGCGAACAAGCCACCCGGCTTCCACTGCAAAAACAGAATGATGGCCACCAGGGACACAATCTTTCCAGCGACCGGCGAACCAGTCACTTGCTGCAGAACTTGGTCGGCCGTGCCGCAATGGCTGAACAAACGGTGCCGACAATACTGCCCACGCCGCCAACCACGACCGTCATGAAGCTGTCCACAATGTAGGTTTGGCCCAAGCTTGGCCCTACGTTCCCGATCTGGGACAAAAACGCCCCGGCCAAGCCGGCGAGGCCGGCCCAAGCGCAAAGGTCAGCACGTTCACCGGTGGGTCCGCACGCCCAGGCACGAGGCCATGTTGCGATTCTGCATCACCGCCCGGATCAACAACCCAAGCGGAGTCTTCGCCAGCAGCCAGGTCCCCACAATGAAACACAGGCAAACACAATCACGAAGACCCGGTTGTATCCGAAAATGACGTCATTGACCGCAAAGTGGCCCAGCAGCCATGACGGCGAGTTCACCTGCGTTGTTCGCCCAAAGCCATTCGGAACAGCTGCTGCATCACCAGTGACACGCCCCAGGTCGCCAGCAGTGATTCCAACGGCCGCCGGTAAAGAAAACGGATGACCGTCCGCTCGATAAGAAGAAAGCCGCCCAGGGCCGCCATCAAAAAGCTGAGCGGCAAGGCGAAAAATAACTCTCCACCACCAGCCCGTGGCATTCAAGCCGGGCAAATGCAGTCTAAAGTGATCGGCTTGCTTCCAAACTGAAACGGCAGGGTAATGGAAAAACCAAAACCGCTCCCCATCACGTTCTGCACGACGTAGCAGGTGTAGGCGCCGACCGCGATCATTTCGCCGTGGGCCATGTTGATCACTCCCATCAGCCCAAACGTGATCGCCAGACCCAGCGCCACCACCAGCAAAATCGAGCCCAGGCTCAACCCGCGGAAAATGGTGCCGAAAAAATTGACCCAAGATATGTGTTCGTTGATCCGGTGAATGGCAGACTTCGCCGCGCTCAACACGGCCGGACTCGTTTGCGGGCTGGCCGCAATCCGGCGCAAGCCGTCCAGGCTGCCAATGGCTTTCAGTTGTCCCAGCTTTTCAATCGCGGCGACCTGGACGGCGGGATTGGTGCTGCCCAACCGCAGCATCGCCATTGCTTCGGCAATGCCTTTCCGCACCGAAGCGTTGTTTTCCTTCTCCAGGCGCATTTCCAACAGGCCGAGATGGCCTTCCTTCGCGGAATTGCCCAGCTTCAACACCGCTGATCGCCGCACATCCGGATTGGGATCGGAGAGAGCCAACCGATCGAGGGCCTGCTGAATGGCGGCGCGCAACCGCGCATCGGTATCGATAGGAGTGATGTCAGTGGCGCCGAAACGCATCTCTGCTCCGGCCGAATCCTTGACCAGCTGGGCGCTGTCGATCCGGATGCCTCGAGCTTTACCATCGGCGTCCTGCTGTTCCTCCAGGAGCACGACCACCTTCGTCCCGTCGGGTTGCTCGGTCCAGCCGAGACCATCCCGGGTCCAGGCGGTCAGCACATCGCGGACGAGCTTGGCTCCGGTATCGCCCAGTTCCAGGACAAGGGCGGGTTGTTCGGCTGGCTCGGCGCCCAGAGTTCTGAGCACCTTGGTCCGAAGGGCCGCATCGGCCAAGGGCTGCTCGGCGGCAGCGACTCGGCCCATCAGAAAGGCCAATGCTAGAAGGTTCAGGACGGTTTTCATCACGACGTGGCAGAGGCGGGGCGCAAGTTGCGTCCCGCCTCCGCTTTTTACGAAGACAACATGAGGACGAGGGACAGGGCGGTCATGGGTGGGCGAAGGGGAGCTCGCGCCGATCGCTTCGACGTTCTGAATGAGACAGGTCTCGGTCGATCACGCCCAAAGCCCGCACCGCTGCCACTATTTGCTGGCCGCTGAGAGCTTCGCGTCCAGGTCTTTCAACAGGAATGGCTCGCCCACCACTTGCTCGTACGACTTCAAGATTTTGAACTGGCCATTCGCGCGGGTCTCACCGATGTAGACATTCTTGGTGGCATGATGATTGGCCAGCATGGTGATCTTGCCGCCCGGTCCATTGAAGCTGACCGTTCCGGACTCGAGTGTTTCGCGCACCTTGTCGATGTCGAAGCTCTTGCATTTCTCCACCGCTGCTTTCCAGAGATAAACGCCGTTGTAGGAAAGCACCATGGGGCTGTCCATGGCGCGCTTCTCCTTCACGACGCCGGGGTACTTCTGGTTTTTGAGCCAGGAATCCCACCGCTTCAGGTACTCCTTGTTCTCCGACCCGGGCAGCGACATGAAGTAGGTCCAGCAACCCAACTCGCCCACCAGGTCTTTCGTCGGGAGCGCGCGGAGTTCGTCTTCCGCCAGACTGAAGGAGACGACCGGGCAATCGGCCGGAGTCAGGCCGGAAGCGGCAATTTCCTTGAAGAATGGCACGTTCGAATCGCCGTTGATGGTATTGACGACGCAGGCGTCGCCGCTGGCGGCGAACTGTTTGATCTCTGCGACAATTTGCTGGTAGTCAGTATGGCCGAAAGGCGTGTATTTCCCCGCGGAGATTACTTTGCCGGAGTCGTCTTTGCGCAAGCCGCCGCCGATGTTCTCCAGGGCGATGCCATGGAGGAGCAGATATTTGTAGAGGATCAGGTTGGTCGTCTGGGGATAGACGTAATCCGTGCCGATGAGGTAGAACTTCTTCTTCCCCTGAGCCAGGAGAAAATCCACCGCGGGCGTCGCCTGCTGATTGACCGCTTCGGCTGTGTAGAAGATGTTCTTGGAAAGCTCTTCACCCTCATACTGGACCGGATAAAAGAGCAGGCCGTTGTCCTTCTCAAATACCGGCAAGACCGACTTGCGGCTCACTGAGGTCCAGCAGCCAAAAACAACCGCCACCTTGTCCTGTTCCAACAGTTGTTTGGCTTTCTCCGCGAAGAGAGGCCAGTTGGAGGCGCCGTCCACCACCACCGGCTCGATTTTGTAGCTCTTGCCGCTGACCTTCACCCCGCCGGCCTTGTTGATTTCGTCGAAGGCAAAGAGCAAAACATCGCGGAGCGACGTTTCGCTGATCGCCATCGTGCCGCTGAGGGAATGGAGCACACCGACTTTAATGGTTTCAGCCGCCCGCGCGCTCACCGTGAGCGCGACCAGCAGACCGCAGATCATTCTGAGAAAGTACGATTTCATAGTTGGTTTGTTTGCCGCTCTTGAGATTTCAGATTGCTTTCGGAAACGGTTAGAAGAGGTAGCTGACGCCAGCTCCAATCAGGAACCGGTCCTTTTTCCCATCGAGGCCTCCGGCATAGGAGGTGTGATCGTAGCGAATTTCCGGCTGGATCCGGATGTTCGGCAGCGGCTTCAACGTCAGCGTCAACGTGATGCTAGACAGGTCTCCGTCCGGATCAGGCGACCCAAGCCCAATCGCGCTGTTGACGTTGCCGCTCGGATTGGAACGGCTCGAACCCGGCAGCCCAATGCCTTTGATCCCGAGCCCCTTCTCGTCGTCCAGATACTCCCCGCGCAAAGCGAGGCTGACTTTGGGCGTGAAGTCATACCAGATCCACGCGCCGATCGACCAAAGATCGCCGCTGGGCGCGCCATCCGGATCGAAGTTGAAATAATCAAACTCCAGTCCGGTGTGGAATTGGTCGGTGAAGTCGTGGCCGGCCAGGAGCGATCCACCTTTGACCGACAACGTGCTGCTTTCGTCGCCGCCCCAACCAAGCAGGTTGAACCAGGTCTTGCTGTTCGGCTTAATCCCAATGCTGCCGACCACCGTTTTGCCATGATTGCCGTCAATCGGCCCGGCATACAGTCCGTTCTGCACCCGCACTTTCACATCGAGCCATTCGGTGAAGGTGTAACCCAGCTGAACCCCGGCGGACGGACCGTTGCCCGTATAGAACCACTGATAGCCCTGGGAGAAGTTCGGATTGACTGCGCCGCCATCTCCCGATTCCCAGTTGAGCAACGAGATCAGTTGCCCAGCCTTGACGTTCAATCCCTCCCCCAGCGGCACGTTCATCTCCACATATGCCTCCCGCAGTTCCTCCAGGCCGCCGATCGGATTGCCCGTATTGAGGACCGGGGCATCCTCGCCCCAAATGAGTGAGGTCCGGAAGCCGGCATCGAACTTCTCGCCGCTCCGTTCGACGGGCTTGCTCGCCAGCGTCACTTTGACCTTGTTGATCGAGAATGAATTGTGCGTTGTATTCCACAAATAGCCGTCCGACTTCTGGTCCGCCGGCTCTTTCGTGTTGTAAAAGTAGGACGCCTGCACAAAGCCGCTGAGCGAGATGTCCGAAAGGGCCGAAACCATCTTCGGCGCCTGACCGCTCGGCACGATGCCCTCCTTTTTGGCCATCGCTTCCAGCGCGTCCAGCCGCTGCTTCAGCTCTTGATTCTCTCGCTCCACTTTGTCCACACGCGCTGCGTCCTGGGCGTGAATCGGCATCGTCAGGATCGACGTGCTCGCGACCGCGATCGTGCCGCTCAAGCAGGCGCGCAAGGCCGCTTGTCGTCTGGGTTTGGGATATTTTTGCTTGGATTTCATTGCTAGTTGGAACGGGTGTGGTGAAACGCAAAAGGGTTCCCGTCGGGATGGGTTGCACTCAACGGATAATGAGACTACCGATCGGCCTTATCTCTCTGCGTCCACTCGATTCGGGCCAAGTGCAACGCCAGTGCCAAGGCCGTCATCCGGGCCTTTTCATTCGATGCAAAGAATTCATCACATCGTTGCGCCGGATTCATCCATTCACCGAGACCTCCGTCCCTGGCCGCAAAAGGACCCGCCCCACTTTCACCCTCCTTCCCCTTTCCGGCCGTTTGTCTACAGCCGCTGTCTCTCAGGACGGGTGTCGCCGCCCGGCCAAAACCTGTGCCCGGCTGTTTCGTTTTGACCAGACTGTTCCTCCTGGCTCAGGCTGTGGTCGAATTGACGCGAAGACTTCGGCGCGCGTTCCGTCAGTCGCTTTGGCCCGCTAGGCAAGGCCAAGCCGCACGGCATCAATCGCCTGCCCTCCCTCCCCGCCAGCCGGTATTCAACGTGCTAACCCCTCGGGGCTTCCCAGGGCCCGAATCACCAGATGCACTCGTCCTTTACCGCCTCGTCGCCGCCTGCCCGGGAGCGCTTACGGCGCCACCGGCTTGACCACCGCAACGCGATCGCATCCCTGCCCGCCGCCAGGTCGCCGCGCTGATCCGATGGATACTCGCTTGCTCCGCATCTTCTCCGCCGTCGCCAAACACGGCGCCTTGCCGCCCGCGTCCCGCGAACTGCACCTGACCGCCTCGGCCCTCAGTCATGGATTGAAAGCATTGGAATCGCAGTTGGGCGCGCGCTTGTTTGACCGCGTGGGCAAGCGGCTGGTTCTTAACCACGCGGGGGAGCAGTTGATGGAGCAGATTGCCGAGCCCCTCGCCGCGCTGGATAGAGCGGGCGCTTCGATCAAGGCTTTGGGCAAATGGGGCCACGGGCGCGTGCGCCTGGGCGCGCCCGAAGCAGTCTGCCGCGATATTCTGCCCAAGGTGCTCCGCGACCTCCACCGCGCCTTCTCCCGCCTGTTCGTCAGCGTCGAAATTGGCGAGACGGCCGAACTGCTCGAACTCCTCCGCGCGGACAAACTCGATCTCGTCCTGGGCGTGCAGCCCGAGCCAGCTTCCGACCTGGAGGTTTTACCCTGGTTCGAAGATGAATTGCTCTTCGCCTTTTCGGCTGAGCATCCCTGGTCCGACGGCCGGTCCGTCTCCGCGCAGGAGACCGCCACGCAGGCCTTCATCAGCTATAGCCGGAACAGCCTGACCGGTCAGATGATCGACCGCTTTTTTGGAGCGCAGAATATTGAGCTGAACGCCATCATGGAAGTCCGGCACGTCGGCGCGATCAAACAGCTGGTGAACTCCAACCTCGGTGCGGCCATCATGGCTCCCTGGGTCCTCGAACCTGAGCTGGTTGCGGGCCAGGTCAAAATGCGGCCGCTCGGTCCCAAACCGCTCCGCCGCCGCTGGGCGATCATCCATCAGCCGCGTCGCCGTCTGGGGTTGGCCGAAGAAGAACTGGTCAAGCTCTGCCGCCGCTACGCTGCCGGCATGCGGCTGGACCGCAAAGACCTCCCTGCGGACGGACAGGCGCGCGGAAAGTAACTTAAGGAAAGCTGGCGCGGTTATAACGCAAAGCATCGACCCCGCCAATTGCCGCCGCAGCCGGATCCGACCCGGTCGATCGGCTTACGAAAGTCCTTTGACTTCCCAGCCAGCCCGGTACTGCCGTCGGACAAAACGATTGGCCTCGGGCACATTGTCAAACGTGAGGCGCGGGGCATTCCATTGCAGGGTCGTGTGCGGAAAACGCGTCGCCACGCTTCCTAAAAGGACGGCTTCCGTCAACGGACCGGCATAGCCGAAATGGGCTGCGGTTTGCCCTTTGCCCATGCACGCATCGATGAATTGGGCCCAATGATCGTTCCCGCTGATCTGTGGCCAGGAATAGTCCTTAAACTGATCCGCCGGCAGCAAGATCGGCTTATCGACGTGGGGCAAGACCATCACTCCTTTCGTGCCGATGAAGATGGAGCCTTGGTCGGGTTGCTTCCGGTCGCCCAGGAGCGCCAGCACATCCGCTGGGGGCCTCGCATCGCCGTCGTACCAGGTCACCTTGACCGACTCGCCTTCCGTGTAAGCTGTTCCCGGGAAAACGTAATGGATGACTGCGTCGATCGCCCAACTATGTTCGTTCGGGGCGGGCCCCTCCGAGCGGACCGAGACGGGCGCGGTCAAAGCCAGCGCTTTGAAAACCGGGTCGTAGATATGGCAACCCATATCGCCAAACGTTCCGGTGCCGAAATCCAGCCGCTTCCGCCAGTTGGCCGGATGATACCAACCATCACCGATAAAAGGACGTGGCTCGCACACTCCCAGCCACGCGTCCCAATTAAACTCCGCCGGCACCGGGTCGACCCGGGTGGGCATCGGGCCAGTGTCCCCCCACTTCTTGCTGCTCCAGGTATGCACCTCCCGGACCTTTCCAATCGCGAAATCCTGAATGAGCCTGACTCCCAGCCGGTAGACCCAGCTGCTGTGGATCTGAATGCCCATTTGCGTCACCAACCGCTTCTCGCGGGCCGCATTGGTCAATTGCCGGGTTTCGTAAAGATCATGCGTCAGCGGCTTCTGCCCGTAAACGTGATAGCCCAACTGCATCGCTGACATCCCCATCGGGGCGTGCATATGGTCCGGCGTGGAGACATTCACCGAATCCAGCCCCTTCTCCTTCTCCAGCATCTCCCGCCAATCCTGATAAATCCGTGCCTCCGGGAAGCGCTCTTTGACGTGCTTCGTGCGGTTCAGGTCCACTTCCGCGACCGCCTGCAAGTGGAAACTGGGGTGCTTGCACAGTTCGCTCAGGTCCGACCAGGCCATCCCATTTGCGCCGAAGCTGGCGTGGTTGACCTTCTCGTTGGGCGAGTCGGCCAGCAATCCGCGAGCGATGAATGGTGCGGTCAGAGCGGTAACGCCGAATCGCTGCAGGAAAGCCCGCCGGTTCAGGCGAAAAGGTTGTTGCGTCATAAGCATGTCCTAGCAAAAGTCCAAGTCCTCGCAAATCCGAAATGTCAGCCGCTCGTTTGGCGCCGGAACTCGACGGCCATCGAGTAGATGACGAAAATGAAGGCAGCCGCCGCCCAAAGCATGGCCCGCCCCCTCAAAGTGAGGTGCGTTGCTTGAAAGATGCTCATCGTTTGACCTTTTTCATCCGGTGATCACGATCACACCGAAGCCTCTCGCCGGTCGCCCGCTGCGCCTGATCCGGCCAGGTTGTGCGATCGCCGCACAAACCACGCGTGAATCAGCCCCGCTTGAAAGAACAGCACAGCGACTCAAAGCCCCCCGCCAGGATCATATCCCGGACAGCCCCAGGCGCAAGGACGGCGACGTCCTTGGCGTAAGCTTCACGCCTTCTCTCCAGCGTGCGCAGCCTTGGCGCCCGCGACACAATTCGTGCCAATTTAGAGGCCCGTTTGGCCGTGTTTAATCGGCCTTCGCACGAGTCGGCGTCCGGCTTTGAGACAGCGCTGTCCTCAAACAGGTCAAAACCGGGCGTTTTTTCGCCTTTTTCGCCCTTTTGGAGTTCCACAATTGTGGAATCGAATGGAAATCCAGCCGTCGGGAGCCCTAGCTGATCGGTATACCAAAGCCGCTTCGTTTCGCCAGATCCTGCTATTCCGGGTCAAAGTCAGCTGATGGTTCGACGTCCAACCTGTGGCCGCCGCCTCCCAACGCCGAACGGTCCCACCCCACGGACTAATTTGATATCCATGAATTTCCGCACGCAACCGCCGACCGCGCCGGCCTTTCCTTCTGCCGTTCAAGCCACATCGCCGGCAGGAGAAAAAGCCTGTCCCCAGCAGCTTTGGACCACGGCTCAGGCGGATGGAAAAGGAGGCTGATTTCGCGTCGAGCCTGGCCGTTTTTGTGTCCACATATCAGACAGCAACGGGGCCAATCCAACCGCGATCAATCAGGAAATTCGGTGGACGACCGGGGGACGCATTTGTGGTCTTTAGCCCGTCTTCAGGCTGTCCAAGGTCCAAAAGGGCGCGAAACCGATTCGCAGCTGATTCGAGGTTTGTTCGTCCCTCCTTCGTCCTTTGTTCCTCGGCGGGCGAACGAAGGTCGAAGCAGACTCGGACGAGAGCGGGAGCACCTCAGAGGGGACCTGGTCGTCAATGGCCGCTCGGTAGCGGCCGTGTGCCCTATGGTGCCGCTGTTGTGAACAACCGGTTAGAAGCGGACAGTTGTTACCCGGCAGAAACAGGCGGGACGGCCGCGGCCAAGGCGGCTGGTGTCAATGGAAAGTGGGCGGGAGGCGGCGCCTCGGTGCCATCTGTCAGCCACCTAGCTGGCGCCAAAGCAACTCCAGCGACAGCACAGAGTAACAGGTCACCAGGCAGGGTTCTTTTTCCCACCATCGGGCATTGGTATTGACCCAGGAGCCATCGCGTTGTTGGAGCTGCATCAGGCGGAGGGCGAGATCGCCGGCCCAATCGACTTCTTTGCCGGTGTGGAGCTGGATGGTCTCGGCCCCGTAAGCTCGCAAGGCCTTGGCCATGGTATGGTAATAAAAGAACAGGCCTGCATCTTTCATCCCGGGATTCTCATCGAGGGTGTAATTGCCCTTAAGCCAATCCAGGACAGCGACCACCCTGGGATCGTTCTTCTCCAGACCTGCATAGATATAGCTGAGCATGCCGGCGTAACTGATACTTCCGTAGGAGCGCCATGTCACCCGGCCGGTCGCGGCATTGGTTTCGGCGCCCGCGTTGCTGCGGCCGGTATGATAGATGAAGCCACCCTTGTTGGCCGGATCATCGGATGCCCAGCCGTTGGTATTGTAGACAGGCAGGTTTTGGCAGCTTTGCAGGAAATGAATGGCCGCGGCCCAGTTCAGGTCATTGGGTGCGGCCGCGGGCTGGTCGGCCTTGAGGCGCTGGGTGTAGGACATGGCTTCGAGAGCCAACAGGGTGTTGCTCATATCGGCCACCTTGTCCGAAGGCAGTCCGTAGCCGAAACCTCCATCAAAAGGCGTATCGAGCTTGCCTTTTTCGCCAAAATCATGCTGGGCACCCGCCAGAAATGTCCGAGCCCGGCGGAGGATGGGATCGTAATTGGGATCGTTCGAAGAGAGGAGTGCCATCATGGAAAGGGCCGTGTTGTAAGTGGGAAGATTCGTGACGCAGATGCTGCCGTTAGACTTCACCTGGCTGAGGACGAACTGATAGGCCCGCTGGAGTTCTGGAGGCGCCGCGCGCCGATAACGGTCCATCGGGTCACCATTGAAAGCTGTAATGGCCAAGGCGGTCACGGCGGGATGGTCGGGCGTTTGCCACCAGCCGACCGAGTTTTGATTCGTTTTGAGCCAGGAAAGGCCGCGATCAATCGCATGCTGCACTTCATTGCGGAGCGACGGATTATCAGCCGCGTGCAAGGGAGTTGCGGCCAACAGGAAGATCCAGGTAAAGGCGATCGCGAGCCCGGCGTTCCTTCGTCCGGTCATTTCGGCAAAACGGTGCATCATGACGCTCATCTTAATCGGGTCTCACCGAAATAGCCACTCCATCGGCACCCAGACCATCCGGAGTTGCCGGCCGGAACCTGGGAAGCCTTCCGCTGAAGCATGCTTCGACCAAAGCCAGCAGCTGACTTTTGCCCCGAAAAGCACGATTCTCCAGTATGGCCATCCGATTCCAGGACATCGAAGCAGCCGCCGAGCGAATTCACGGGCACATCATCGAGTCGCCTTGTCCTCTCTCGATCCCTCTGTCCGAAGCCACCGGCTGCAACATCTTTTGCAAGCTCGAATACCTGCAGCGGACGGGCAGTTTTAAAGAGCGGGGAGCGCGCAACGCCCTGATGCTAATCGGCTCGGAGGAGAGGAAACGTGGCGTCATCGCAGCATCGGCTGGCAACCACGCCCTGGGAGTGGCGTATCATGCCCGACTCCTTCAAATCCCGGCCACGGTGGTGATGCCGGTGTTTGCGCCGATCACCAAGGTGATGAACTGCCGGCGTCTGGGCGCAACCGTCGTTTTGCAGGGCGCGCACTTGGGTGAGGCCCGGAGGCACGCCGAAGAGTTAGTCCGGACCAGGGGATACACTTACATCAACGGTTACGATGATCCGACCATCATCGCTGGCCAGGGCACGATGGGATTGGAGATGGTCAGCCAGGTCCCGGACCTCGACGCCGTGATCGTGCCGATCGGCGGAGCCGGCTTGATCGCAGGGGTGGGCTTGGCCGTAAAAACGCTCAAGCCAGGGGCGCAAGTCCTGGGCGTCGAGCCGCAACGGGTCGCGAGCTTTACGGCCGCGCTGCAGGCGGGACGGCCTGTACCCGTCGAGACCAAACCTACCCTGGCCGATGGCTTGGCCGTGCCGGAAGTGGGCGGGAACGCATTCGAGCTGGCGAAAGGACTGGTCGAAAAGACGGTTCTGGTCTCGGAGCGGGATATTGCCCTGGCTATTCTGCGGTTAATCGAACTGGAAAAGGCGGTCGTGGAAGGCGCCGGCGCCGCTCCGCTGGCCGCATGCCTGGCTGGGCTCCTGCCGGAATTGAAAGGCCGAAACGTCATCCTGCCGCTCTGCGGCGGCAATATCGATACCACCATACTCGGCCGTGTCCTGGAACGCGGGCTGGCTCACGACGGACGGCTCTGCCGTTTTTCGGCAACGATTAGCGATCGCCCGGGAGGCCTGGCGCGGTTTGCTGGTCTGATCGCGGAGGAAGGCGCGAGCATCCTGGAGATCGAGCACGACCGGGCTTTTGCCAGCGATGACATCACCACGGTCGTGGTCCATTGCACGATCGAAACGCGCGATCGGACCACATGGTGGCGGTCCGAGGGCGTTTGGAAGCGGAGGGGTTCGCGGTCCAGACCGCGTGATGCGGGAGGCTTGCGGCCCTTTTAATGATGGGAGGAGGCGAACGTCAGTCCGACCGGCCGGGCGACTCCGCATCTCGAACGCTTCGGTGGGCTCGGCCCAAGTGAATGCCGAGGGCCACCGCCGCCAGCATCATGACGCCAAGCCCGACCATCCGGGGAAAGGGGTCGTGCACCGGAGGCGGCAGCGTCACCACGCCGGTTTCATCTGCCAGCGCGGGCCGATTGACATAGCGGCCGTGGGAGGGCATTCGCTTCCGGAAACCATTGACCAATGTCTTCAACTGACTCCGCAATCGTTCCCCGCAAATCGGCACGCCATGGCCGGTGGCGGCGACTTCCGGTTCCAAGGCGAGCAGCGTTTCAAGGGAACGTTCTGCCAGCCCCCAATTGGGAGTGAAATAAGCTGGGGGACGACTCACCTGAGGGAACTGAGTTAGAACAGAGAGCAGCGACTCTTGTTTGGTGGTGACAAAGGCATCTCCCGCCAACAGGACCCGGTCGGTAAAACGGAAGAAGGAGACATGGCCGGGCGAATGCCCAGGCGTATGGATCCAACGCCACCCCGTCATCCCCGGCACGACGCCGTCGCCCGGCAAAGGCCGCACCCGCTCGCCCAGATTGATTCCCTTGCTCGGGAAAAGCGCGCCCAGCCGCGCCAAAAGCCCCCCGCCAACCGTCGGATCTGGCGGAGGATAAGAAGCGCGCCCGGTGAGGTAGGGCAGTTCAAGCAGATGTGCGTAGACCGGCACATCCCAGCGGGCAAGTAACTGATGAACGCCGCCGACATGGTCGAAATGTCCGTGAGTAAGGACGATGGCAGCGGGCGGGACGCCAGCTCCAAAGCGCTTCTCCGCCGCCGCTAAGATTCGTCGGGCGCAAAAAGGGCTGAGGCCGGCGTCGACCACAACCCAAGAGGAGGTGCCTGGATCGCCCACCAGGTAACTATTGACGATCAAGTGCCGGATGCGAAGCACCCGAGGACTTGGCCCCGGCGAAACGACGTTCGCATCGACCGGTTCAGATGGAGTAGTAGTTGTCGGGTGCATAACAGCTTGTTCTAGAATGGGACCTTTCTCCCTGAACGGAAGTTACCCTGGCGAAGCGATTCCGCAACCGTCTCTTCCACTCGGCTCAAACCGAGAACCCTGTCCAGAACCCTGTCCGGGTTGCCTTGCCTTGTAGCTTGCCCAGCAACGCCCCTGTCTGCTAACCATGAGAGCCATGCGTGCGGAGCAGGCAATCATTCTTCATGCATGAGATCAGCATTATGCAAGCGACCCTTGATCTGGCGTTGACCACTGCTCAAGCGTCCGCGGCCAGCCAAATCAATGCTCTCCATCTCCGGATCGGCGCGATGACCGGCGTGGTGCCCGAAGCGCTGCAATTCGCCTTCGAAGCGCTCCGGGACGGGACCATCGCCGCGGAGGCCACTCTCCAAATCGAGACTGTCCCGGCAGCGTGCTGGTGCGCCCCTTGCGCTCGGGAATTTGCCGCCCCGGATGGCTACCAGGCGTGTCCGGAGTGCGGTCGCGCCAGCATGGAACTCCGACACGGGCTTGAGCTGGAACTGGCGTCGATCGAGGTTACCTGAATATGTGTCTCGAATGCGGCTGCGGAAAAGTCGGCGAGGTCACGATTGGCGGCGTGTCCAGCAAGGCGATTGGCTCACCTTTGACTCAAGCCACGGACAAGGCTGAAGCCGAGGCCGCTGTCCACGCTCATGCTCCGACCGAGGGCCAAGGTCATTCTCACGAGCAGGAGCATTCTCACGAACACGAGCACGGCCATGGCGGAGCCGGCCACAGTATTCCAGTGCACCAGGCCATCCTGGCGAAGAACGATCGGATGGCCGAACGCAATCGAGGCTATTTCAAAGCCAAGGGCCTGCTGGTTTTGAACATCGTGTCGGCGCCTGGTTCGGGCAAGACCACCCTGATCCAGATGACCGCGACCGCCTTGGCCTCGCGCTGGCGCACCGGGGTCATCGTTGGCGATTTAGCGACCGACAATGACGCGGTCAGGTTCCGCGCCGCCGGAGTTCCCGTGGTGCAAATCACGACCGGCACCGTTTGCCATTTGGAAGCAGAGATGGTCGCGCGCGCCATGACCCAACTGAACCTGGACGGTACCTGATCTGCTCATGATTGAGAACGTTGGCAATCTGGTGTCCAGCGGTCTATGATTTGGGAGAAGATCTCGCGAGTCGTGCTCTTGTCCACCACCGAAGGTGAAGACAAGCCGCGCCGAGCTTACCCCCCATGTTTCACTCGGCCCATGTCGCGGTCATCACCAAGACCGACCTGGCGGCCCCCGCGGGCTTTGATCTACAAAAGGCCTTGTCCAATCTGCATCGCATCAGCCACCATGGAGATCTTCCAAGTCTCGGCGCGGACCGGCGACGGCATGGATGCCTGGCGTGATTTTCTGGCGGATCGCCTTAAGGCCGGCCGGCTCATCCGGTGAGGGTCGTCCAGGAGGTTCGTGCCCGACGGGGGCGGGCCCATCGTGGCGTGCCTGGAAAAGCATTGCCCAAAACACACCCTCCGGCGTATGAAGACGGGCGTGAACTCAGCACTTGATCGCCGTCAGTTTCTTAAATCCACGACCGCTTTGGGCCTCAGCGCGCTCGCCGCCAGCGGCGTGGAATCACGAACTGCCGCAGCCCCCGCCGACGGCACGGTGCGACCGATCGTGATTGCGAGCGGCAATGGCTACGTCACCGCCAAAGCGATGGAGTTAATTCAAAGCGGGCGGATGCGCTCGATGGCGTCATTGTTGGCGTCAATCTGGTCGAGGACGACCCGAATGATCACAGCGTCGGTTACGGTGGCCTGCCGAACGAAGATGGTGTGGTAGAGCTGGACGCCTCGGTCATGCACGGACCCACCGGCCGGGGGGGCTGTGTCGCTGCCCTGCAGAATATCCGCAATCCATCCAAAGTCGCGCGGGTGGTCAAGGCGGAGCGGTCGGACCATGTCCTTCTCGTCGGGGCAGGAGCCTTGCACTTCGCGAAGGCCCACGGCTTCAAAGAGGAGGATTTGCTGACCGATGATGCCCGCAAACTCTGGCTCGAATGGAAGGAACATCTGAGCAATCGGGATGATTGGCTGCCACCGCATGATGTCGCAACCAAAGACATCAGTATGAACGTGAAAGCGGTTTATCGGCATCACGGCACGATCAACTGCGACGCGATCGACCTGCGCGGCGGTGTTTCCGGTTGCACCACAACAAGCGGGCTGGCCTTCAAAATTCCGGGACGCGTTGGCGATTCCCCCATCCTCGGCGCCGGCTTGTATGTGGACAACGAAGTGGGAGCCGCCGGCTCAACCGGTCGCGGGGAGGCCAATCTGCTGGCGTGCAGTAGTTTCTTGATCGTCGAACACATGCGTTTCGGCAAGGGGACCTGAAGACGCTTGCTTATTGGCCTGCCAGCGCATCGCAGCTCAAAACCAAAAACGAAGCGGCTGCTCGACAATCAAAGGCCGGCCTAACTTTGACGTCACCTTCTACGCGATCAACAAACGCGGCCAGTTCGGCGGCGCCTCCATCTGGAGCGGGGCCAAATTCGCCGTCAATACCGGAGAGAAAGAAAGCCGCTTGGTCGACGCCGCTTACCTCTACAAGCATTAGAAACCTCGCATCGCCCCGGCGACACTCTGGTCAACCTTAGACGCAGACGCCTAGGGAAAAGCGCCGGCGCCCTGCAGCAGCGCCAGGTAGAACGTTCCCCTACCCCGGCCCGGTCCGCGCCGGAACTGAAGTTTCGCCCGCGCCCCGATTGAGAGTCGAGCTGGCCGGACGCAAGGTAGAATCACACCGGCGCGCAGTCCGGCGTCCCCGTCGGTCGGCAGCAAGCTGCCGGACCGCGGGCCAACCTGAACCAGGGAAATGAGATGAGAAATCGTTTCGTCCGAGATCTGTTACTGTGCGCCGCTCTGGCCGGCGCGGCCACCTCAGCGATGGCGCAGGAGGCGGCAAAGTCTGAGAAAGCGTCCTTGTCCCCCGATGCGCGTCATCCCATGCCCATAACGAAGTTGCTGGGTGTGAACGCCACCGCCGACCACGGGGAGAATTTCGGGCAAATACAGGACTTCATCGTCGATTTGACTACCGGCCAGGTCCGCTTTGCACTCGTCGGCAAAGGGTTCATGGCTGGACTGGGCGAAAAAGTCGTGCTCGTGCCTTGGGAAGCGCTGAATCTTCAAGCACAGAAAGAATTCGTCGCCAAGATCAGCCCCGAAAAGATGCAAGGTTTGCCACTCTGGCATGATGGGGACATGGAACAGCCCAACTACGTGATTCAAGTTTATCGGCATTTTGAAATCGAGCCGGCGGAAGCTCACGGAGGTGAGGGCCGGGGCGGCGGACAGGCCGGCCAAGGACAAGGTTCCAGCACGGATGGCGCTAAACAGGAGAAGAACTCGCCGGCCATCGGCCAAGGACATGCGCCGGAGAAGAATAAGTAGCTTCGGCTAATCGACCGCAGGGCGGATTTGGCGCACTCTCGGGCGGCCCATTCACGCGACTAGAAAATGGCCCGATGCCGCGCGAAGGACCGGCTACCCATTCGTGCGAGGCTTGCGCAGGAGCTCTTCGGCGTGCAAGCGGGCTGCTTCGGACCGTCCTCCCAACATTCGCGCCAGCTCGTTGATCCGCTCCTTGGCATCGAGCAAGCAAATTTGCGACGTGGTGCGCCCACTTTGGGTTTCCTTACTAACGACGTAGTGCGCGGACGCCCAGGCAGCGACGGGAGCAAGGTGCGTGATACAGAGGACCTGGCGCTGTTTCGCAATCTGGCTCATCTTTTCACCCACCGCGTGGGCGGTTTCACCGCCGACGTTGGCATCGACCTCGTCGAAGATGAGGACGGGCACTTCGTCTTCGGCGGCCAAAACCGTCTTCAAAGCCAACATGACCCGGGCCAGTTCTCCGGAGGAAGCAATCGCCCGTAATGGTTTGGGATCTTCGCCTGGGTTGGGCGCGAACTGAAATTCGACCCTATCAAAGCCGGTGGAAGCGTAAGTGGCCATGCCCAGGCCAGCGGCCGGTTCTGCTGTGATGGCCACGTCAAATTGACTTTGTTTGAAGCCCAGGTCGGCAAGTTGCTTGCAGACACCCCGACACAGTTTAGGAATGAGTTTGCGTCGTTGGGCGGATAATTGTTGGCCTGCCTGAGCCAGCTGGGAATGGGCGATGGCCAATTCGGCATCGAGTCGGGCCACCTCTTCATCCCGTTGCTCGAGCGACTTCACTCTCTGGCGGGCGGCCGCGCCGAAGGCAATGACGTCGGCCACAGTCGAACCATATTTGCGCTTCAAGCCCTGCAGGAGGTTCAAGCGGTCTTCGAGTTCCTGGTGGCGAGCCGGATCGATTTCGAGACGGTCCGCATAGACGTTTGTGGCGCGGTGCAACTCGTCCAGGACCGACATCCACTGGCCATGCAATTGTCCGAGGGCGGCGGCGCCGGGATCGACCTTCTGCAATTCCTGCAAGGTGCGGCCGAGCAAAGCTGCCTGCGCGGAAACCGAATTCTCCTCGTTCTCGAGCAGCCCGCGGGCCGTCTGGGCGAGCTGAAGAAGCCGGGCGGCATTGCTGACGCGCTGGAACTCTTGCTGGAGTTCCGGTTCTTCGGCCGGAGTCAACTTGGCCGACTCGATTTCATTGGCTTGAAAGCGGAGGAGGTCCAGCTGCTGCGCGAGTGTTTTTTCGTCGCCGATCAACGACGCCTTGGCTGCGGCCAAGTCTTTTTGCCGCCGGAGTTGCTCAGCGAATTCGGCCCGCCGCGGCTGCAGTCCGCCAAAGGCATCAAGGATGTCGAGCTGGCGGGAGGGATGAAGCAGGGACTGATGCTCGTGCGGCCTGTGAATATCGACCAACCACCGCCCGAGCGCACTCAAGATGGCCAGGGTAGTGGGCGAGCCGTTGACGAACTGCCGGTTGAGGCCAGCTGCGGTGACGGTTCGTTTCAGAAGAAGTTGTCCATCAGCACATGGTTCCAGTCCATTCTCTTCCAAAAACGGAGTGAGGGGCGCGCGCAGCGCTTCAATGTCAAAAGCCGCTTCGACCGAACATGAGTCGCTGCCGCTGCGAATCAAAGAACGATCAGCCCGTTCGCCCAAAACCAAACCAAGGGCGCCGATAAGAATGGACTTGCCCGCGCCCGTTTCGCCCGTGATGGCATTGTAGCCCGGTTGCAAATCCAGGCTTAAATCGGCCACGAGGGCCAGGTTGCGGATGCGCAAGGTCGTCAACATAGCGGACGCGGAGACTGTGCCGCGGGGAGGAGGGTACGGCAAAAAGAAAGTAGCGCTGGGTTTTGACATCGCCGGGAGCCGAGTGCATAAAACAGAGGCCAGATGCCCTTTGAACTTGTTTTTCTTGGATCCGGAACATCGCAGGGAGTGCCGATGATCGGGGTGGAGTACCCTCCCGAGTTTCTGGCAAATCCAAAGAACCATCGCACTCGTCCCTCGGTTTACATCGAGACTGGAGAAGTGAAGTTGGTGGTGGATACGACGCCGGAATTTCGGCTGCAATGCCTGCGGGAGAAAATCCGCTGGTTGGACGCGGTCGTCTTCACGCATTCCCATGCGGACCATGTCATGGGCTTGGACGATTGCCGGCGCTTTTGCGACTTGCGCAACGGGCGTTTGCCCATCTACGCCAGCGCCGCCACCCTGGCCGATTTGCAGCGGATCTTTGTCTATGCGTTCCAGGACGGTCCCATTCACAAAGGCTATTTCGCTCCGGAGCCCCACGTCATCAACGGCCCTTTCACGCTCGGTGATTTGCTGATCACGCCTCTCTCCTTGCCCCACGGCAAGGCCGCGGTCAACGGCTACTTATTTGAACAGGCTGGTCTGAAGCGCATTGCCTACCTGAGCGACTGCAAAGAGGTGCCGGAGGCGGTGGTCGCAAAGGTGAGCGGGGTCGAGGTCGCGATCCTGGATGCGTTGCGGCGCGAACCGCATTGGACCCACATGTGCCTGGACGAAGCCTTGACTGCCGCCCGCCGAATCGGCGCCCAGCGCACACTCCTGACCCACCTAACCCACGAGTACGATCACGATGCAGACCAGGCCGAACTGCCCGCCGGAGTCGAACTTGCCTATGACGGCTTAAGGGTCCGCTGGCCCTGACCGCCCCAGCTAATGAAACGCGCCCTGCTCATCCTGGTTTGTGGTCTCGCCCCTGTCGGGGCGAACTCGCTCGCTCGGGCGGACGAGGCAGGTGACCAGGTGGTGGTCGTCTACAACCGCAACCTGTCGGAATCGCAACAGGTCGCCGAATACTACGCTCGCCGGCGCGACGTGCCCAAAGGGCAAGTGATCGGTCTCGACCTCCCCAAGGAGGAGTCGATCAGTCGAAGCGATTACCAGGATCGGTTGGCGAGGCCGCTCCTGAGCGCGCTGCGGGACAAGCGTCTCCTCGTTTACCCTTCCAATCACCACCGGGCCGATCCACTCGCGACCAACGAATTTCCGGTGCAGGCCAGAATCCGGTATGCGGCCCTTTGCTATGGCGTTCCCGTGAAGATTCTCAGTGACCCCAAGCTGTCTGAGGAGGGAAGTGAAAAGATCAGGGTCGAACTGCGCCGCAACGAAGCAGCCGTCGACAGCGAATTGGCCCTCCTGCCGACGTTAGCGCCCAAGCTGCCGGTCTATGGCGCGGTCGCCAATCGCCTTTTCGCGGCCACCAATGGGCATCAACTGGGGCCGACCAATGGCCTTCTCCTGGTCACGCGCCTGGACGGGCCAAGTGCGGACATCGCCCGGGGCCTGGTCGACAAGGCGATCCAGGCAGAAGCGGACGGGCTGTGGGGGCGAGCCTATTTCGATGCCCGCGGCTTGACCAATGGCAACTACAAGCTGGGCGACGACTGGATCCGAGGGGCTGCCCAAGTTGTTACGCGGCTCGGCTTCGAAACTGTGTTGGATCACGAGCCGGCCACCTTCTCGGTGGGCTATCCCATGAGCCACATCGCGATCTATGCTGGGTGGTATGATGGGGCCGTCTCCGGGCCGTTCACACGGCCCCAGGTCGAGTTCATGCCAGGCGCTTTTGCGTATCATTTGCATTCGTTTAGCGCCCAGACTATCCGTTCGACCACAGCCAATTGGGTGGGCCCCCTGCTGGCCAAAGGCGCGACGATCACCCTGGGTTGCACGGAAGAGCCCTACCTCGAAGGCACCCCGGACGTGATGACGTTCCTGATCCGCTTCATTTACTTCGGGTTCAGTTTCGGAGAAGCCGCTTACGCTTGCCAGAATTCCCTTTCCTGGCAGACGACAGCGGTGGGTGACCCTCTCTATCGACCTTTCGGCCGGCAGGCGCTCGAGCAGCACCAGTCCCTCGTCCGCCGCAAAAGCAAACTGGTCGAGTGGTCGCACCTGAAAGTGGTGAACATGAACCAGGCCAATGGGATGTTGCCCAACCAACTCACCGAATATCTCGAGAATGCCCCGGAGACCCGGACGAGCGCCGTCCTTCAGGAGAAGCTGGGCGATCTCTATTTCCTGAGAGCGCGCTGGAACGAGGCCATCACGCACTTCCGTCAGGCGCTCGAACAGTCACCGTCGCCGCAGCAGACAGTGCGGCTGCGTCTGTCGATTGCCCGCACCATGGAATACTCCCTGCAGAATGCGGCCGCCCTGGATGAATACAAACAATTCATCAAACAATTTCCGGATTACCCCGACTTGTTAATGATCTACCGCAAAGCCCTTCCTCTCGCCGAGCAGTTGGGGCAAACCGAGGAGAGGGACGAAATCCAACGCGAAATCCAACGCCTCGCCCCGTCCCCGGCCCCCTGAGACTCAGGTGGAAAACCTGACGATCCGCGCCGCGCTGAGTCTTCCGGGCCGGCCCGTTTACCTCGCAGACCCGCGATCGCCTGGCCCAGAAATGAGGCGCGCGAAGTCTCTTGCCACCGGTTTCAGCCGGTCTACTTTGGACAGGTGAGAATTCTCTTCATCGGCGACATCGTCGGGCAACCGGGACGCCGCGCCGTCACCGAACTGGTGCCGCGCTTGCGCAAACGCCAGAACCTGGACCTGGTTATCGCCAACGGCGAGAATTCAGCCGGTGGTTCCGGAATTACCGGCAACACCGCGGCGGAGATTTTCGAGGCGGGCGTCGACATTATCACGACCGGGGACCATGTCTGGGATCAGAAGGAAGTCCTGGGACTCTTGCAGCACGACAAACGCGTTCTTCGCCCGATCAATTACCCGCCGAATACCATCGGTCAAGGCAGCGCCATTTTTCAAGCGGACGGTCGACCGCCGGTCGCAGTCGTCAATGTGCAAGGCCGGACGTTTATGCCGAGCCTGGAAAATCCGTTTCTTTGCATGCAGGCGGAAGTTCGCCGACTACGGCCGATCACCAACCTGATCTTCGTCGACATCCATGCCGAGGCCACCTCCGAAAAGATCGCCCTGGCCCGCTTCCTCGATGGCCAGGTCAGCGCGGTCGTCGGAACCCATACCCATGTCCAGACCGCCGACGAACAGATTTTCCCCGGAGGCACTGCGTTCCTTTGCGATGCCGGTTTTACCGGCCCGCACGAAAGCGTCATCGGACGGGAGATCGAACCGATTATCAAACGATTCATGACGAATATGCCACAACGGTTCGGGGTCGCCTCCGGACGCGTCCTCCTCCAAGGCGCCCTGGTCGAACTCGACCCGCACACCGGCCGGGCTTTGACGATCGAACGCATTTCCGCGCCCGCGAAGGTCTCGACCGAGCCGGCTCCAACAGGTCTCGAAGCGGCGGAGCGAGTCTGAAACGAGCTCCCGAGGGTGGAGTTGCCTCATGTCCAAGATGCAATCACAGTGGGATTTCGGCGAGCTTTTTGCCCAACCCAAGCCGCCGTCGCCCCCGCCACCCCCAGCGGCGGCTCGCCGTGTCCTCAGTGTCAGTGAACTGACCAACGCGGTTAAGCGGCTCCTGGAGCAACAAGTCGGACGCGTCTGGGTGACAGGCGAGTTGACCAATCTGCGTCTGCAAAGTTCCGGACATTTCTATTTTGCGATTAAGGATGCCGGCGCCCAATTGAGTTGCGTGCTCTTTCGCAGCGAAGCCCGTGCGTTCAATCGCGACCTGCTCCGGGACGGCTTGCGGGTGAACCTTTGTGGCGATCTGACCGTTTACGAAGCGCGCGGCCAGTACCAGTTGATCGTAACCGCGGTCGAGTTGCAGGGGGTCGGGGCACTGCAGCAGGCTTTCGAGAAACTCAAACAAAAGTTGCAGGCGGAAGGTCTGTTCGCGAGCGCGCGCAAACGGCCTCTCCCGCGGTTCCCGCGTCGGGTCGGAATTGTGACTTCACCAACGGGCGCGGCCATTCGCGATGTGGTGCAAGCGATTCGAAGGCGCCACCCCGGCTTGGTATTGCTGCTGGCCTCATGCCGGGTGCAAGGCCAGGGCGCCGCCGATGAGGTGGCTGGTGCCATCCGCCTGCTCAATGAGTGGACATGGTCGGCTCGCGGGCGCAGCCAGCCGGTCGATTTGATACTCCTCACGCGCGGGGGCGGGAGTCTGGAGGATCTCTGGGCCTTCAATGAAGAAGTCGTGGCGCGAGCCATTTTCGACTCGCGCATTCCGGTCGTCTCCGCCATCGGCCACGAGATTGACTTCACCATCAGCGATTTCGTCGCGGACTTCCGGGCGGCCACCCCGACGGCGGCAGCCGAGATCATCACGGAAGGCTTCTATTCATCCCGGCCGCTCGTCGCGAAGCTCTTGACCGGCCTGCGCCAACTCCTCCGCGAGGGAGTCGACGGCAAGCGCAAGGACGTCGCGTTTTTGAGCCAACGCCTGCAGCGCCAGCACCCCCGCCGCTGGCTCCAGGAGCAATGGCAGCGCCTGGACGATCTCCAAACGGGCTTGCTCCGTTGCGCACGCTATGGCCACCGCGCCCGGGTGCAAGAGTGGCAATCCTGCGCCCAACGCCTCCTCCGCGCCCGCCCCTCGCGCGCGCTCAGCCGAAAACGCGAGCGAATGGAGTCGCTCCGGACCCGGCTCGCGGAAAGCTTGCAAGCCCAGCTGCTTCAATGGCGGCAGCGCCTCGTGCACGCGAGCTCCCGGCTGCGCCTCCTGGGCCCACAAAATGTCCTCGACCGCGGATATTCCATCACGCTCGACGCCGCGACCGGGCGAGTGATCCGCTCCGCCCGAGACGTCCAAGATGGGCAAGTGCTGCGAACGCGTTTGCAGGAGGGCGCAATTACCACTCACGTTCATGGCGAGCCGAAGTGATCCGCGGACGCGCGCCGTCACCGCCAACCCTCTTCGGCCTTCGACCGGTTGACCCTGGCTGTCAGACAGGTAAACTATCCTCTTTTATTTGAGCCTGATGGACCGAGCCGACCTGAAGGATTTGTTCGGACTCCTGCCCAATTGTCTTCGGCAGGACCGGTTGCGTTTGCAGCCGGCCCTGGACCGCTTACAAGCTGGAACTGGCGGCGGGATCAGCTCGGCGGAACGATTGCGTGCCGAAATCAGGCGGTCAATCGAACTGCGGCATCGCCGCCACGAAGGTTTGCCGCCTGTCTCCTACCCCGCCCAGCTTCCTATCTCGGCGCGGAAGGACGAAATTGTCGCTGCCATCCGCCAACATCAAGTCATCGTCATCGCAGGCGAGACCGGTTCCGGCAAGACCACTCAAATCCCCAAAATGTGTTTGGAAGCCGGGTGCGGCGTGGAAGGGAAGATTGGCTGCACTCAACCGCGACGGGTCGCTGCTCTCTCCATTTCGCGTCGCATCTCCGAAGAGCTCAAGACGAAGTGGGGCGAGGCCGTTGGGTGCAAGATCCGCTTTGCCGATCGGTCCAGTCCCCAGACCTACATCAAGCTGATGACGGACGGGATACTGTTGGCCGAGACGCAGGCGGACCGGGACCTGAACGAGTATGACGCCATTGTCATCGATGAAGCGCACGAGCGCAGCTTGAACATCGATTTCCTCTTGGGCCATCTGCAGGGACTGTTGTCTCGGCGCGCGGACCTGAAATTAATTATTACCAGCGCCACCATCGACACGGAGGCATTCGCCCGGGCCTTCGGCAACGCTCCCGTCATCGAAGTGTCCGGCCGGACTTATCCGGTCGACATCCGCTACGCTCCGCATGATGCGGAAGCCGAAGAAAGCGGGGAGCTAACCTACATCGACGCGGCCGTGCGGGCCGTTGAAATGGTGCTGCTCGAATCGAACAGCGGCGATGTGCTCATCTTTATGCCGAGCGAACGGGACATTCGCGAAACCCAAGACGACCTCCAAGGGCGTTACGGTTCCGAGACGGAGGTGATACCCCTTTACGGCCGATTGAGTTCCGGGGAGCAGGATCGGGTCTTCGCGCCGAGCGCGAAACGCAAGTTGATCGTGTCCACCAACATTGCGGAAACTTCCCTGACCATTCCAGGCGTGCGCTATGTGATCGATCCCGGGCTGGCTCGCGTCAGCCGATACAGCCCGCGGACGCGGACGAAGCGATTGCCCATCGAGCCCATCTCCCAGAGCAGCGCACGTCAGCGGGCCGGGCGCAGCGGCCGAATGGAGAACGGCGTCTGCATTCGGCTGTATGCGGAGGAAGACTTCCGCGCGCGTCCCAGAGATACGCAGCCTGAGATCCAGCGGGCCAATCTGGCCGAAGTCATCCTGAAGATGAAAGCGTGGCGGCTGGGAGAAATGGAGACGTTCCCGTTTATCAATCCTCCCCAGGCGCAAGCAGTCGAAAGCGGCTACCGTCTCCTGGAGGAACTCGGGGCCCTGGATTCGGAGCGCCGGCTGACCCACCTGGGGCGAAACCTGGCGCGGCTGCCGGTGGATCCAACCATCGGACGCATGATCTTGCAGTCCATCCACGAACACGCCCTGGAAGACATCCTGATTATCGCCGCCGGATTGAGCATTCAGGACCCAAGAGAACGTCCTCTGGACAAGCAGGAGGCCGCCGACCAGGCACACCGCCAGTTCCTCGATAACCGCTCGGACTTTCTCACCCTGCTCAACATCTGGAATGCTTACGACGGCCAGTTCGAGGCGCTCCGGACCCAGAACCAAATGCGCCGTTTTTGCCGGGCCAACTTCCTATCCTACCCGCGAATGCGCGAGTGGGTGGACGTCCATCGCCAATTGGAGGAAGCCATCGCGGGGATTCAACGACTCCAGCGCGAGCCAGGCCCGACGCCGCCGGGAGCAGCCGCCCGGGGAGGGCATTCGCCCGAACGAGCAGGCGAAGAGGCAGAGCGGAGGGGAACAGCGCCGCGGACAAAGGGGGACTCTTCGGATCGATGTCGATACGATGCAGTCCACCGGGCGATCCTTAGTGGACTGCTCGGTCACATCGCCCAACGCACGGAGCGCAATCTCTATCGCGCTCCTGGCAATCGGCAAGTCATGGTTTGGCCCGGCTCCAGCCTGTTCGCCAGGACCAAGTCTGTGCCCAAAAGACCCGATGGCCGGGGTAGCCCCGCCACCGACAAGCCTGGAAACGGAGTCCAACCCCCATGGCTGGTGGCGGGAGAAATGGTGGAAACGTCGCGGCTCTTTGCCCGCACGGTCGCGGAGGTCGCGCCGGAGTGGATCGCGGAACTTGGGACGCATCTCTGCAAACGGAGCTATGGGGAGCCTTTCTGGGACGCGCGCACTGGACGGGTCCTTGCCCGGGAACGCGTGACGCTGTTCGGACTCGAGGTGCAAGAGAAGCCGGTTGATTACGGGCGCGTCCATCCGCAGCAAGCCACCGAGCTTTTCATTCGAGCGGCGCTGCTGGAGGATGAACCCGGCGTGCGGCACCACTTCCTGGACCACAACCGCAAATTGCGCGACCGCATCGCCGTCTGGCGGACGCATCATCGAAACCATCGCCTGCCGAACCCGGACGACGCCCTCTTCGACTTTTACGCCCGGCACCTCGATCACGTCTCCTCGCTCCACGACCTCAACCGACTGATGCGGGAGCGCGGCCAAGGCAACTCTGACTTTCTCTGTGCCAGCGAGACAGACCTGACTGGAGGCACTGCAGTCGAATGGGACAGCGCAGCTTTTCCCACTGAAGTGCCCTTGGCTGACCAACGGGCCCGCCTTGACTATGCCTATGCTCCGGGCAAGGACCACGATGGGATCACCGTCACGCTGCCAGCCACGCTCGCTCATCGGGTGGATCCCAAAATGCTCGATTGGCTCGTGCCAGGCCTGCGCGCTGAACAGATCGAGTTTTTATTGAAAGCCTTGCCCAAATCCCTCCGCGTCCCGCTTATGCCGATCGCGCCGAAGGTGGCTGAACTCGCTGCGGCGCTGCCGTCCGATGCAGGCCTCGACGGCTTGCGGCGCCTCATTCAGCAGAAATATGATGTGCTGATCCCGTCGGAAACCTGGAACCGGGAGCTGCTGCCTCTCCATTTGCGCCCGAGGATTGCGATCACGGACGCGCATGCACGAGTCCTGGCAACCGGACGCGATCTCAAGGAACTCAAGCGCGGTCTGGAGAATCACGAGACCCCTGGAGAACAGCAGGCCTGGGTCGAGGCCGCCCGCCACTGGGAGCGATACGACCTCCGCAGCTGGAGCTTCGGCTCGGTGCCGACCCAAATTCCGGTGACCAACGTGGCCGAGAGTGCTTTGACCGCCTTTCCCGGCCTGCAACAGGAGGGGCCTTCCGTGCACTTGAAGCTCTTCCGCAAGAAAGAAGATGCGGCCGCCGCCTCGACCCCGGCATTCGTCCGCCTGGCGGAACTCGTTTTACAGAAGGAACTCGCCTGGGTGCAAAAGGACCTGCGCAGCCTGGAGAAACTGAAGGGAGTTTATGCCGGGCTATTGGAGACGGATGACCTTCTGGCGCTGGCTTACGCCAACCTGCGAGACCATCTGGTCCATGCGCCCGAGCCGATTCTGCCGCTCGACGCGGAGCCGTTTCAAGCTGCGGTGCAGCGCGCAAAGCAATTACTCCCAACCTGCGTGCCGGAGTTCGTCGAGTTGATTGGAACCATCCTCAAACTTCGGCACGAACTCACCCAGCATCGCGGCTTTCCCAGTCCGTCCGTGACGCCGGTCAAGGCGGCTCTGAAGGATCCCAGGCATCTCGCCTTCGCCCAGCCGTCGCGTCCGAGGCCTTTATTAGCTTTCCTGCCGACGGCGATTGAGCAGCTCGTGCCGAAAGGCTTTCTTTCAGACATCCCCTATCGCCAACTGTCGCATTGGCCACGCTACTTGAAAGCGCTGCAAATCCGCGCTGATCGGGCACTGCTCAATCCGCTCAAGGACGCCGAGAAAGCGGCCCGCGTTACGCCCTACGAGAGGGAGTTCCAGGAAATGCGTCGGCGTCCGGATCTGCCTCGAAAACGGGTCGAAGAGTTTCGCAGCCTGGTGGAGGAGTTCAAAGTGTCGGTGTTTGCTCAGGAACTTGGGACGGCGCAGCCTGTTTCGCCGCGACGCCTGGACGCCCTCCTCACCGAGATCAAGCAGCACATATGACCGCGGAACAGGAGAGACTCGTCAAAGCCAGCGCGGAGGCAGCGCACCGCTGGTGGATCAGCCTTGGCGACCTCGCCTGGGTTCTCCTTGGTCTGGCCCTCCTGCTTGCCCTGTCCGTGGGTATTCTGTTGGTCGGGCTGCTGGTGAGGCGCAGGCAAGCCCCACGGCCGCGGTAAACACCAGTTTGGGCTTGCCAGGCGGCAGCGAATTCTTTCCAATAGAGGCATCCCGATGGCCAAGGTCCCTGAGCAAGGGTCCTGTCTATTCTCAACCCAAACAACAAATCGTCGGCAAAAGGAGAAGAGTGCCTATGAATGCCTACCAATGGCTGTGCGGTCGTTTGTCTGTCTCACGCAGTCTGCTGGCTCTGGCGAGCTCCATCATGCTCGTTCAACCGGTTGCTCACGCGCAAGAGCTGATTTATCGCGAGGATTTCAATACCGATGGGGACGGCACACGCTTCACCACCCGTGGCCGTGGATTTGTGCTCGACTCAGGCGCGGGCGGATCGGCCTATTGGGCGCCAAACCTCCAGGTCAACAGCAGCGGTGGCGAAGTCAGCATTGCCCTGCGGACCCTTGGGAAACGCGCGATCCTCGCTTGGCATCACACCATCCCTGCCGAAGAAGTGAAACCTCAAATGCGGACGCTCCTGGGAGCGACGATCGACTGGCTGGCGCAAGGCAGGACATCCAAAACGGTCCTGTTTTCGCCGAACTCCACCGGCGGCACCGGGGATACCTACATTGCGGATTTGCTGGTCGAGAAGGGATTTACGGTCCAGGACGACGACACTTCCGTGGACCCGCCCGCCCCCGCCAACATCGCTTTCGTCGTGCAGAGCAGCTCGGCCGCGCCGCCGGTGCCGACGCGCTTTCTGCGTTATGCCGCGCCCCTGCTGACCTACAATGGCCCCAACCACGACGACGAGGGCACTTCCAGCATTGGCGACGCCGCCCAGCTCTTCCAGCCCACCAATGCTGTCATCGTCACGTCGAGTCACCCCGCTGCCGGCGGTCTAACCGGCCCAATCGACATCATTGGCTCGGCCCAGACCTTCGACACCGTCGGGAGCCGACTCCCAGCGGAAGCGACGGTCGTCGCTTCCTTCAAACGGCCCACTCCATTCGTCCTGGACTCGACCTCAAAAGTCGATGATCTGATCGCGGGCACGCTCGCCTCCACCAAGACGGAAGGGTCTTTGGAAGTAGCCGACGTTGCGGAAGACGCCAGTTCAACGGGCGATTGGGCGCACGACTTGGTCCCGCCGGGAATCAACGGTGATGATCCGCCCTCCTACGCGCTGGTCGGAAGAGGCAAACTGACCGTGACAACTCCCGGCACTTACACCTTCGCCTTGGGAGTGGATGACGGCGGACGCCTCCGCATCGATCTTAACAAGAATGGGGTTGGGCCGGAGGACACCCAAATCAATCTCGACGGCGCGAGCGCATTCCGGCGCGCCCTGAAGGATGTGACGTTCGCCTCCGCAGGCACTTACGATTTTGAATGGCTGGCTTTCGATCAAAGTGGCTCGTCAGGCGCTGAACTCTCCGTCGCCACCCAGGCGGGCAGCACCCCAGAACCCGTCGCGGCCGGGGCTTGGGAATTGCTCGGCGAACATGCCGCCGGCTCGCCTGTCAAGCTGGCGGGCCCGATCACCGTCACCACTTACGTCCCGAACGTGCCAGAAGTCCTGGCCGATTCGACGCTCCTCGCTGTTCTGGACCTCGATCAGCGACTGTTGGGGGACGCCCTCAATGGTTGGGAAGGCGCCGGTTTTTGGGCAGGCGCCGATATGAACGAACCGTTGATTGCGGATTGCTGCAGCACTGTGGATGAACCCAGGGAAGTGACGCTGAATCCGGTTAACGTTGCCGGAAAGACCGACCTCAAACTCACCATCGCCTTGGCGGCCGCCGATATCGATTTCGAAGACAGCGACTTTCTCCGTCTTTCCGTCGATCCGGACGGATCAGGCCCGCAGGACTTCGTCATCCTCGACACCTTCACCGCCAAGGACGCATCGGAGAAGTTCTTTCGAAATCTGAATGGCGACGGGCCGAGACGCCTTGGATACACCTTCCAGGACTTTACGTATGATCTTCCCGCCGGCTCCTCGCAATTGGTTCTCCGAATTCAGGCCATGTCCACTTTCTTCAACGAGATGCTCGGCTTCGATAATATCCGAATCACTTCCGGCAGCTCGAGCGGAGGAGCGACCATCTCGATCTCGCGCAGCGGGGCCGACCTCCAGCTCACCTTCACCGGCACGCTGGAGACCGCCGGCGCTGTCAACGGACCTTGGACAGCTGTCCCCGGGAATCCGGCCAGTCCTCTGGTCATTCCCAAGGCACAGCAGACCGGAACAGCTTTTTACCGGGTTCGGTGACCCTGAACGAAACGCCACGGGCAGCGCAGCGGGAAGTCTACACGGTTGAAATGCTTGCCGCGAGGGCCTCTGACTCGTTGCCGGTCGGAGGCCCTCAGCGCGTGTCGATGCAAAGGCTACGCGGCGCGCCTTCGGCCGATAAGCCGGGCCGCACGCATGAGAAGAAAGCCAGCCACCCCGGTCCCGAGGCCGATCTTGACCGATCGGACCGGGTCACTCGCCGCTCGATGGGCGACGTTCAAAGCCAGCCCAGTCACACTCAGCCGGGTGCGGAGGCCCTTCATCTCGCGACCAATGCGCATCCGAGTTCGTTCCAGGTCCCCTCGAATCTGATCGCTCGTCCGCTCATCCGCAGGCTCGGGAGCGGGGGACATCCGCTTGATCGGGACTTGGACTTGTTCCAGACCTCCAGCCCTGATCTCCTGGAGGGTCTCCAGAGTCTTTTCCGGGACCAAAGACTCCTTCGCAAAGGATCCCAGGCCTTTGCTGGCCAGAATGCCTCCGATGGAGCCCGTCAGGATGGCCACCGCCAGGAAACCGAGGACCAGGGCCATGAGCGCACTGAGTCCCAAGGCTTCCAGGCCAAACGCAGCCGCAAGGCTCGCGGCGACGAGCAGAAAGCAAACTCCGAGCAAGGCCGCGACCACGCCGACGAGTAAATAAACAGTGTTTCGGCGCAGTCGAGAGACCTTTTCGGAGACTTCTTTTTTGGCAAGCTGCACCTCTTCGTGCAGGAGTGTCTTGAGATCTTCGCGCAACCCGGAGATCAGGCCGAGAAGAGTCGTTCCAGTTTGCGGATGGGCGGTGGTGTGCATAAGCGAATTCTGGCTTTCATTCCTTGTTTGGGGAGTGACCGACACAACACGTTCGACTTTGACGAGGTTGATTCAATCGGGGTGGCCCCTCTTTCCAAACTGAGCAATTCCACGTTCCAAGAATCGCAAGACAGAGGAACATTTTGTGCTACACTGCCCAAGTCCTGCTATCGGACGACAAAAACGTGCGGATACGCCTTATTTTTGCTGCCTGCCTGATTATCCTGCTCTCTTCATCCTCGCTGGGGCTGGCCGCACCTCCAAGTCCTTCTGCAAGCGGGCATTTCGTCTTTCGAGACCCGGGACAGAGGGGCTACCAGGTTGCGGACGGTCCACGCACTGGAGCTGCCCTGACCGCCACCGCGGAGCCTCAGCTGCTTCAAGGATGGCCGGACGGCGGGTCGACGAATTATGTCCTGTTTGAGAGCCGCGTTGTCTTGCAGCTCCAGCCGGCCGCAAGCCTGCCCGACCTCCTCCTCGGCCGCCCCCTTCGCCTCGATCGAACGATTAATGCCGGAACGTTTATTCTGCAAGCCACCGACGCCTGGACCGCCGTCCGACAAGCGGAAGATCTGGCGCGGGACAGTCGCGTTATGGTCGCTCATCCCGTTCGCCGACAATTTCGCCATCTCAACGGACACTTCGCCCTCAGGCCGAACGACCCTTTGTTCTTCCTCCCAAACCGGCCTCAAGGGGAATGGCAAGCCAACTTGGAGAACCGGGACACGAACGGAGCTCCGCTTGGCATCGATCTGAACGTGCGTCGGGCTTGGAGCGAGACGCGGGGGGACAACGTCGTGATCGCAATTGCCGACGATGGCTTCGAACTGGACCATCCGGACCTGGCCGCGCGAGCGGCGGACGCTCCGCACTTCAACTTCATCTCCGGGCAAACCAACGGGATGCCATCAGGCCTCTTCGCCTCCCACGCAACCGCCGTTGCCGGGTTGGCGGCGGCAACCGCCAACAACGGCATCGGAATCACCGGCGTCGCCCCGGAAGCCCGGCTGGCGAGTTGGGTCATCTTCGGGGCTAACGATGACCTGGTCAGCGAGGAAGCGCTCATGGACATGTTCCAGTACCAGTCCAACGTGGTCAGCGTGCAGAATCACAGTTGGGGCAAAATCGGCCCTGAACAGCTGCGCGTCAGTTCCCTGGAGGATCTCGCTCTGGAAAATGCCATTCAGTCGGGCCGGTCGGGGCGGGGGGTGATCATCGTGCGCGCAGGCGGCAATGGCCGGGAAGACGGCAACGATGCCAATGAAGACGGATACGTCGCGGACCCGCGGGTTATCGGCGTGGCCGCGGCCCGCTTGGACGGCAGTATAGCTCGCTACAGTTCCCCGGGGGCATGCATCCTCGTGGCCGCGCCAAGCGGCGATCGCAGCCCAACCGTGATCGACCCGTGCGTGCCCGATGGCAATAACCTCACCACCACCGACCGTCAGGGCTCGCGAGGCTACAATCAGGACGCCTCGACCTTGGGCGGCGATTACACAACCGGAGAAACCGGCTTCAGCGGAACTTCCGCCGCAACTCCCCAAATCGCGGGCGTTGCCGCCTTGCTTCTCGGCGCCAACCCTGGCCTGACATATCGTGACGTCCAGCAAATCCTGGCCTTATCCAGCCGGCAAACCGATCCTTCCGACGCCAGTCTCGCCACCAACTCGGCCGGTTTCGCCGTCAGCCACAACATGGGCTTTGGCGTTCCGGATGCCGGACAAGCGGTCCAACTTGCCCGCGCCTGGTCAAACCGTCCGGCACTAACCACCGTGACGTATACCCTCACCAATGCGGCGGCCATACCGGAAGACGGCTTGCGCTTGCATGTGGATGGGCCGGATGTCCCAGAGAATCTGCGCTTCATTCAAGCCCTTCCGGGCGGTGGTCCGCATCCGGACCAAAGTGGTCCTCTCCTCCCGCTGGTGGATGTTGGGAATGCCGTGCAACCGATCGGAGTCGACCTTCGAGGCAAGGTCGCCCTCATTCAACGCTCTCCGAACTTCTTTTGCGAGAAGGTCCGATTCGCCGCGCAAGCCGGCGCTGATTGCGCCATCATCTACAACAATGTGAGCGGAACGGAGCGCGTTTTCATGGTCGAAACGGATCGGACGCCGATTCCTTCCTACTTTATCGGGCAGCAAGACGGCGAAGCGCTCCGCGACTACCTGGCAGCCGAACCTAGCGCCCGCATCCAGGTCGAACTCCACCCCGCCAATTTCACCTTTCAAGTCAACGAGACGCTCCAGTGCGAATTTGTGGGTGTGCACCTCGACACGACTCAAACCGCTCGCGGGGACCTGCGGATTGTGCTGACGTCACCGGGCGGGACCAAGAGCATCTTGCAGCACCCCACGCGCGACACGCTTCCGGGCCCGAACGATTGGACTTACTATACGGTGCAGAATTTCTTTGAAAGCAGCTTCGGCGCTTGGAAGCTCAGCATCATTGACGAAAACGACCGCGGAACCGGTTCCGTCCTTCGCGCCAGCCTCATCATTCGGGGCGTTGCGATCACGGACACAGATCACGACGGCCTGGACGACGCGTGGGAAACAACGCACTTCGGAGCGCTTGGTTTTGGCCCGGGCGACGATCCCGACCACGACGGCTATTCCAATGCTCGCGAGCAGCTCATGGGCACAGACCCAATCCAGCCCAGTCCCGCCCTGGAGTTGGACCTTTCCGTCTGGGATGATCGCCTGGCGCGGCTCAGCTGGCCCAGCGATACGAACACAGTCTACCGGGTGCAAATCGGCTCGGAATCGCCGAAGCCGATGTCGCTCCTGACCAATGTGCCTGGACGTTTTCCGGAGACGGAATGGTTCGTCCCCTACGCGCACTTGCTGCACCAGTTCTTCACGATCCAGGCCGTGCCGCGCGGCAATTGAGTTACTTGCCGTTGTTGCGGACGAAGTCGATGCATTCCTTGGCTTCGGGAACGTTGTTTTCCCAGTGATACTCGTATTCGATCGAGATATTTCCCTGGAAATCCTGCTTCTTCAGTTCGTCGAGAACGCGTTTGATGTCGCCAACGCCCTGCCCGTAGGGAACATCGTGGGCCTGGCCGAAGTCGCTTTTGTCTTTGAGGTGGCTGCTGATCACTCGCCCTTTCAAAACGCGGAGGCAGTAGACCGGGTTTAACCCGGAAGTCTGCCAATGGCCGGTGTCGGCGCAGGCTCCAATCCGGGCGTCGCGATCCTTCACGATCGAAAGGATGTACCAGGGATCCCAAACCCGGTAATTGGGATTGTTCGGCTGGCGAGGATGATTGTGGAAGGCCACCTTGACATCGTACTCTTTGACCATCTTTTCAATGGTGTCCATCGACGGCACGGATTCGGTCGTCACTGCCCGCAAACCCATTTTCTTCGCAAACTCGAAGATCTTGCGAGCGGCCTCTTCTTCTTTGGGAATATCGACGACACCATAGTTGACCGCCATTAGATTGTGCTGATCGAGTTTGGCTTTCACCTTAGCCACGACCTCGTCCGGCGCATTGTGGTCCCATTTGACGTCTGGCTGCTCTTTGCTGAGCTTCTGGCCCGGAAAAAACTCAATCACCCGCCCACCGGCTTCGGCCGTCTTCTCAATCGCTTCGAAGACGCTGAACCGATTGAACGTGTATGCTTGGCAGCCTATGGCGAAGCCGCCGGTTTTGTATTGATCTGGAATGGTAACCTCCGCGCGGAGGGTCGGGGGAGTCAGTGCCAGTGTGAACAAAGCGAGGCCGGTGGTGCAGGCCGAAGCGAGCGTGAGTTTCATATCTTCTTAGAGTTTGCTTGATCTGCAATGGCCTGGGGCCGTCGCGAGATCGGTGTGCGCAACGATTACGTCGATCCCTTCTGTCACTGTCAAAGCAAAAACAACACGCGGCGGGAACACGCGGCAGCTCCTTTGTCGCCAACGCTGCTTAAGGAACCACCACGCGCATCGCCTGTCGCGCCACATCACAGGTCGCGGGCACATAGCCGACATGCTCGCCATCGAGTTCAACTGGAGTAGCCACGTCCCCCTCAATCGCAACCGACGCCGCCTGGAAGTGCATTTCCCCCCCTCGAAGCAGGAGCCGAGGCCATAGGTACGCACAAGCATAACGTAAAATGACAAACCAATTCACGCGCGGGAACACGCAGATATCGAGCAACCCATCCCGCAGGTCCGCCCGATGAAACAGCGGGATGGGCCCCCCATAAAGCCGCCCGTTGCCAATCAGAACGAGCGGACCGGAATACTCCCGCCCTTGATTGGTCACCCGCAAGGGCTTGGCTTTCTCTCCCAGGGCGCGAAAACCCGAAGCGACATAGGCAAGCTGTCCAACCCGCTTCTTCAGCTCCCAATCCATCAGCTCCACCGCCCGAGCGTCCAACCCGGCCCCGGCCATTTGCACGAACCGACGCAGCTCGCGGCCGGCCTTGGTTGCGAAGCGCATTGCAGGCAGATCGATGCGAATCTCCTTTCCTCGACAAATGACTTGCCACGCCCGCTGGAAGTGAAAAGGAACTCCAAGTTCGCGCGCGAAGACGTTGACGGTCCCCACTGGCAGGACGCCCAACCGGGACCGAATGAAGCCGTCTGGTTCGTCTGCCATCCCATTGACGACTTCGTGAATCGTTCCATCGCCGCCCATGGCGACGATGGTTCCGAATCCTTCACGGACCGCCTCCGCAGCGAGGGGACGCGCAGTCCCGGCAGCAAAGGTCGGCTTAAGCGCACAGGCCCGGTCCAGGCCATGCAAACGCGACTTGAGCCGCTTGGCCCCCTCCCCTTTGGCGGTGGGATTGAAGATAATGCAAATGCGCTCCGGGTCAGAACCAGCTGTGCTCATTCAGAATGTCAGCTCCGGCGGAGCGGCGTCCGCCGTTCGATGCGCTGCTCTATGCCTGCTCCGCTCGCTAAGATCAAGGAAGTCTCAGTTGCCAGTACTTCGTGGTTGTGTTGGGGACGGGCAGCGTGAGAATTTGAGCAGAGTTCGTCAGGGTCACCGAAGCAGACTTCAGCCAAGCAGCCGGCGACAGCGCCATGGTTTCCTCCAAATCATAGGACGCTCCCGCTTCCGCGTTGATGCTCAGACGCAATTCCTGACCGACTCGACGGAGGGACAGTGTCGGCTGCGCCCCGGGTGAAGCGCCGATGTCGTCTGACAGGTTGGGAATGCCATCCAGGTCCGCGTCGTTGCCGTCGCCAATGATGAGCATCCACGTGCCGAAGTCCTGCGTGCCCGTCGCCAGGTCGCCATCCTCGAAATCAACCAACCCCAGATAATTTGTTTTTATGCCCTCGTCGCGATCCAATTCAGCGCCGACATAAGCGAGTGCCTGCCCGGTCTCGTTCGTCAATGAGCCGGGTGCCAGATCGAGTTGATTAAACCGGTTCGTGCCGATCCGCCCCAGACTGATCAAGCCCGTCAAGGTCCCGGCGCCCGTTTGCACCTGATCCAGGCTGACGGTGCCGGCAGCGGCATTCGTATCGCGCTGGTAGGAGAACCGGCCCCGATACTCCAGCAACTCGAAAGGGTGATCGAAATCGGGCCATGGCCCGAACGCTTCGCCCACCAGCCTGAGACGGCATCGGCCCACGGCCGAGCCAGCCTCCCGACTCCACGTAGCCGTGACCGATCCGGAATCAATCGGTGTCTCAAAGAAGCCTTGGGTTACAGTTGCGACCACGGCCTGGCTGGTCTCAAAAAAGTCGCTAAAGCCGTCTTGATTAACGTCCGAAAAGCCGGGCACATCGAACGCAATGCGTCCGTCGAGTCTGTCCGGAAAGGTGGGATCATCCAAAACGAAGTAGGACAAATGAGTCGGCAGCTGATCATCGAAGCTCGGCCACAACTCACCGTTAATTTCTGTCAAACTCGAGTCACTCGTGAGTTGGAGAGTCACTGCCTCTCCCGCACCTCCAGCGGCTGATTGGAACCGGAGCGAGAGGCAATGCATTTCGACATGTGCCGGCTGCGCCGCCTCCATTGGTGCCACGAGCAAAAAGGTCCAGGCAAAAGCAAAGAAACCGGATTTCATACTGCATCTCCCAATAGCTTGCTTCCATCCTAGGCGCCGCGAGGATGAATAGCAAATGCTCGGGTCGCGAGTTGGCGACCGGAAGTGAACAGAGCCAGGCGAAGCGGCGCTGAGGCCGGCTGCGGAGGGCCAGGACGGCTATCCCGTCAAAGTCCGCGCTGATGGGGCGAAAAAGGCTCCGCAATCCGTCGACCGCCCGTCCCGGTTTTCAACAGACTCCTACCTAGGCGGGCGGCTGGGTCGCGATCGCTTGCATGTACTGGGCGCGCTCGAAGGCCGAAGGATTGGCACAGTTCTGCTGGCTCATGCTGCCTTTGAGCTGCTCGATGGAGGAATAGTCATGCTCCTGCATCCAGGTCTCCAGATCGCGCAGAATGACAGCCAACTGCGCGATGCCATGCCGCATCAGCACCGAGCAAAGCATCGTCACGTCGGCTCCGGCCATCAGACACTTCAACGCGTCAGTCGCCCGGTGTATGCCGCTGGTCGCGGCCAAACTTAGGCCGACTCGATCCCGAAGAATAGCGATCCAGCGCAGAGGCAAGCGCATGGCCATGGGCGTGCTGTAAAGAATATTG
>JAXMHN010000030.1:0-75299 GCA_046346765.1 Verrucomicrobiota bacterium
CATTGCACCCACTTGCGGATGTTTTCCGGATTAGCTGAACCGGCGACGGTCGTGGCAATGTGAGGGTTTGCGACGGAGAATTGGAGTGCCAACTGAGCAATATCGACTCCCCGGCTGGCGCAGTGCTGCGCCGCTTTGCGAGCCGCCGCTTTCACAGGTTCAGGCTCCTTTAACCACGCCGGCAACGGAGCGTTGGTGAGAAGACGAGCCGAGAATGGACCGGCATTCATGGTCCCGACCCTCTTTTCGTCCAGATACGGAATCAGGCTGGCTAACCGTCTGTTCTGCAGGGTGTATTGGTTGTAGCTGAGAATGACGTCGACATCGGTCTGATCCAAAACAAACTTGAAGATCTTCATGGGATACCCGCTCAGGCCGACGAACCTGACCTTGCCTTGCTGCTGCGCTTTGCGCAGGGCGGGGATGGTTTCATCGACGATCTGCTGCATTGGCACGAACTCGATGTCATGGCAAAGACAAATGTCCAAGTGGTCCGTCCCGAGACGATGCAAGCTGACGTCGACGCTCTCCGCGACCCGCTTGGCCGAGAAGTCGAAATGCTGCAAATCATAGCGACCCAACTTGGAGCAGAGTAAATAGGAATCGCGCGGCACCTCGCGCAGGGCAATCCCCAGCAGCACTTCACTCATGCCGCGGCCGTAGAAAGGAGAGGTATCAATTAGATTTAGCCCCAAATTGAGCGCGATACGGACCGATCGGAGCGCTTCGTCCAAGTTGACCGACCGAAATTCCTGCCCCAAAGAAGAAGCGCCAAAGCTCAATATCGGCACCTTGAGCCCGGTCTTGCCAAGCGGACGCGTTTCCATTCGGGCCATTTCATCGGAAACCGCACCGCGGGCCAATGAGAAAATCAACTGTCGTGTCCCTCTCAACGAACCGCGGCAAACACGACATACCAGCGGCCTCTGGCTACTTGCTAGAGCGCTTTGCTTCGACTCGACGCGCGAAGCGACCGATCCCAACGACCGCGCGCTTGTGCAAACCGCGCGCGATGAGTTCCTGCTGGTCGCGAGCCTCAAGTTGAAAGGTCACGGTGGCGCCGTCCACGGCGATGACTCGAACGGAGCATGTCACTCCAAATTGCAGCGGAGTCGGGGCGAGATGCCGCAGTTCTATTTCCACCCCGACGCTTCGCTCTTCCGGTTCCAGGAAGGGAGAAAGCGCTTCGCGTGCAGTCCTTTCGAGGAGGCCGATCAAACGAGGTGTGGCCAGGACGGCCGGCATGCCGTCTTGGGCGAAGTCGATGGTATGTTCGGAGCTGACGGTGAAGGACAGTTGGTGGGCGGTGCCGATTGGCGGGCGTCCTTTCATAAACGTGACTCGAAGCGCAGGTACTGCGGCGGATTTCGGCTCAATAGCATCGCCCTGGATCAGCCTTGGCGGCATCCGATCGTGAGCAGGACGTTGGCCCAGAGCGCTTGATCGGCGGTTTGGACGGTGAGGACGTGGTCTGGCGACGCTACTTGAGCGTAGAAATCCCACTTGAGGATCGGTTCCAACTTTAACGTGGAGCCGGCTTCAAGCAGGATCGACCGATACTCGTTCCAGACCGGTGGCTCACCCTCCTGGGCATAGGGATCATCGGCCGGAATGCCCATGGTGTTGGCCCGTTCCACGGGAACGGCGCTCAGAATGGCTCGAAGCGCCTGCGCGACCGTCACGATTCCGGGCGCCAGGTTCAAGGAAATCAGTTTGGCGTTGGGACCTCGCTTGGTCGAGGCAGGGTAATTGCCGTCCGCGATCAAGACGGTGCCATGGTGGCCCGCCCGGCCGAGAACTTCATTGATCTTTGGATGGATGAGCTGGTGTTTGAGCATAATGAGCTCGGATATCCGTGTTCGTTGCCTGCGAAACAAAATGCTGCCGATAGGCGGCTATCGTTTGCCGGGCGGCTGCCTCTGAATCGGGCCAGGGCAGTATCTCCGCCGATATCCCCCCTTGATACTCCATCTCCCGCAGCGTCTGAGCGATCGGGCCCAGCGGCGCGTGGCCGAAGCCGACCGCTCGTCGATTGCTATCAGCAAAGTGGAGATGCCCGAGGAGCGGCCCGGCCTGACGGAGAGCTGCCGGAATGCTCTCTTCTTCGATATTCATGTGAAACAGATCCGCGAGGACGCGGATGTTCCGGGTGCGAAGGCCCTCGAGGAAGCGAAGCGTCGCTTCCATCGAATTCAAGAGATTGGTTTCATAGCGGTTCAAGGGCTCGAGCAAGAGCGGCACCCCGAGGGCATGGGCGCGCGGGGCCAATTGTTCCAACGCTTCCGCAAGCCAGGCGAGCGATTGTTCTCGAGTGACCTGGTCTTCGCCCCAGCGCCCCTGCATCGAACCGACAATCGCCGGGGCATTAAAGGTGCCGGCGAAGCTGATGATGGCGGCAACAAAGTCGATCGCGCGACGGCGGATCTCCGGGTTAGGGTCGGTTAGACGCAGTTTGCCCACGACCCAGCCGGCGCCGGTGCCAACGGCGGCCAATCGAAGATGATTCTTGCGCAGTAAATCGCGCACGTGGGGCGCATCGAGTTCCTCGGCCGACCGGGGAAAGATTTCGACGGCGTCGAAGCCGAGTTGGGCAGCGGTTTGACACGATCTGGCGAGATCGTTCCAGAAGACGAATGGGCCCCCCCGTGCTTCCGGGACGAGCGAAATGGTTATGGCAGAAAACATGGATTGTGGCTCAGCCAACGCCGCCGTTCGCCGCCTGTTCTAACCTCAATGGTCTTGCGATGCAATCCATTGTGCCCGCTGCCACTCTCCGGCCCGAATTGACTCGACGCGCGTCTGGGCGCGTCAGCCGATCGTTCCTATCAGGCTGGCGTCCCGCTTGGCTTTCAGCCATGGTCCTCTCCTATGTCTGACTCCATTCGAGAGGTCACCGGCGAAATACGCGCCTTCCGCGACGCCCGGGACTGGCGTCCGTGTCATGCCCCGAAAGAGTTGGCGGTGGCGATTGCGGCCGAAGCGGGCGAACTGCTGCAGCACTTCGTCTGGCAATCAGCGGAGCAGTCGGTGCGGCGGGTGGAGGAGCGACGGGCGGAAATCGCTGACGAGATCGCCGACGTCGGGATTTTGCTTTTTGAATTAGCCGACGACCTCGGTCTGGATTTGGCCGAGGTCGTGCGGGCGAAGCTGACCAAGAACGAACAGCGTTATCCGGTCGAAAAGGCTCGGGGTTCGAACCGCAAGTATAACGAATTGTGAGCCAGTCATCGAGTCCAGCGCCCGCGCCCCAGCCGGGAGGAGCACCGCAACATCGGCGGCGTCCTCGTTATTCCGGCAAGTATCCGCGCCGCTTTGAAGACAGATACAAGGAATTGAATCCGGAACGATACCCGGAAACTCGCGCGAAAGTGATCGCTGCCGGGAAGACGCCTGCCGGAATGCATCGTTCTATTATGGTCCGGGAGATCCTGGAGGCGCTTGCTCCGGCGCCGGGCGAAACTGCCGTCGACTGTACCCTTGGTTATGGAGGTCATGCGATGGAGCTCCTGAATCGCCTTCGGCCCGGAGGCAGGCTGATTGGCTTGGACGCCGATCCCATCGAGCTGCCAAAAACCGAAGCGCGACTGCGCGGGCTGGGATATGGTCCAGATTGTTTCGCGGCCTATCGGACCAACTTCGCCGGGCTTCCCCAAGTGCTCGCCGCGCGCCAATTGACGGGCGTGGATGTCGTCCTGGCCGACTTGGGCGTGTCCTCAATGCAATTAGACGATCCCGCGCGCGGCTTTGGGTTTAAACAAGACGGGCCGCTCGATATGCGCCTGAACCCCCACCGGGGGTGTCCAGCCTCCACCCTGCTCGCCGAAGCCTCGCCCGCAGAATTGTCCGATTGGCTCACGGAAAATGCCGATGAGCCGCATGCGATCCGTTTGGCCGATGCTCTGGCCGGCCGGGAGTTCCCGACCACCGGCGCGCTCCGCGAATCGGTCCGGCGCACCTTAAGGAGCGAGGCCGATGCCGATGCCTCCGTGCGGCGTGTCTTCCAGGCTTTACGCATCGCGGTGAATGATGAGTTCTCGGTCTTGGAAGCATTGCTCCGTCATATTCCAGGGTGGCTCAATCGCGGTGGCCGCGTCGCCATTCTCAGCTTTCACTCCGGAGAAGATCGGCGTATCAAAAAGGCCTTTGAAGCCGGCTTGCGCGAAGGCCATTACTCCGCCGTTGCTTCCGAAGTTCAGCGGGCCAGCCCGACGGAGAGACACGCCAATCCGCGTTCGGCTGCGGCCAAGCTGCGCTGGGCACGTGCTCCGGCGACGTGAAAGCGCCGGATCTCGCCCTTCCAGAGGGGAATTGCGCATTTGCCTATCAGAACCAGGGCGTTGCCTGTATGCTGCTTAAATGCTGCGAATTGGCCGGCTGGAATTGACTTCAAACCTGTTGCTGTCTCCGCTCGCGGGTTACACCAACCTGCCATTCCGACTGACTCTACGGCGCTTGGGCGGCCTCGGTTTGGCGACGACTGACTTGGTGAACGCCCGTTCGCTGATCGAAAAGCAGCCCAAGGCGTTCAAGCTCATTGAGACGAATCAGGACGACCAGCCCTTGTCTGTCCAGTTGTTCGGCTCTGTCCCGGAGGAGATGCGCGATGCGGCGCTGTATTTGGAGTCGGTCGGGATTCCGGTGGTCGATATCAACATGGGCTGCCCCGTGCGCAAGGTCTGTCGGATTGGCGGCGGCTCAGCGATGATGACTCAACTGCGAGAGACAGCTCGGCTCGTCCAACTCATGGTGAACGCCGTTAAGATCCCGATCACTGCCAAGATGCGACTCGGTTGGGACGATGCCAACTGGACAGCTCCGGAATTGGCCCGCGCGCTCGAGGACGTCGGGGTGGCGGCAATCGCCGTCCACGGACGCACGCGCGAGCAAGGCTTTGGCGGGGGAGTAAAGCTGGCTGGAATCCGGGCGGTGGTGGAGGCGGTGCGATCGATCCCGATCGTTGGCAACGGAGACGTGACGACGCCCGAAGCGGCCAAGCGCATGTTGGAGGACACGGGCTGCCATGCCGTCAGCATCGGGCGCGGCGCATTCTATAACCCTTGGATCTTTTCCCACACCTTGCACTACTTGAACACGGCTGAATTGTTGCCGGAACCTGCCTTCGAAGAACGGGTCCGTGTGATGTCCGAACATTTCGTCACGATGGTCGCAGTCTTTGGAGAAGAACATGGATGCCGCATGTTTCGGAAAGTGGCGCCTTGGTATGCGAAACGGTTCGGGCCCGCCAACGAATTCAACCGCCGCATCGTTCGTCTCTCCAGCCGCGAGGAGTATGAGAGCATCCTCGAGCACTACCGCGCCTGGCGTCAGCAGTTTCTCGATGCCGACGGCCACCTGAAGGCCAGCTATCGTCCGCCTGCGATGGTCGCCTCATTCATGCAGGAACCCGGAGTGGCGACGCGCCTGTCGATCCCGGTTCCGAAGGGGCCAGTCGACGTGTGGTGAGACTCCCTCATGGCTAGTCCCGCCCTTCGCTTCAGTCACAGCCAACGCCGCTTAATCCAGCTGCGGGGCAACGTTCTGGTGGTGGCCGGTGCCGGCACGGGCAAGACGCGGACTCTCGTGAACCGGTGCGTGGAATGGCTGCTTGAATCCCCGAACAAAAACTCCCTGGATCAACTCTTAATCGTCACTTTTACCGATGCCGCCGCCGCCGAAGTGCGGCAGCGGATTCGAGAGGAACTCAGGTCCCGCATCGAGTCCGACCCAGGCGCAGGACATTTGACCGAGCAGCTCGCCCTGCTCGAAACGGCGTTCATCTGCACGCTCCACAGCTTTTGCTTCCGGCTTATCCGGCAGCACTTTTTCGAGCTGGGCTTGGATCCGCTCTTGACGATCTTGCCGGAGGAAGACGCCATCTTACTCGCGCAAGACACTTTGTCGGCCATTCTCGAGAGGCACTACAAAGGCGAGAACCCCAAGGCCAAAGCCATTCAACACTTGGTTCAAACCTATGGCCGTGGTCGAGACAACACCGTGCGGTCTCTCCTCATCCGCCTGCATCACTACACGCAAACCTTGCCTGATCCAACCGGCTGGCTGCGGTCGCAAAGCGATTTCTTTAGATCGTCCGAGCCGAGCCGTTGGCGCCAGTGGTTGGAGCTGACTGCCACGCAATGGAAGAACGAATGGCTGCCCGTCGTGGGGGCGTTCGATCGGCAGCATCCAGTGATTGCCGCTTGTCAGGCGGCGTTGGAAAGCCTGCCGGCCAAACCCGAAATGCTCCAGTTCCGTCGCGTGCTCGAACGGATCCACGAAGCCGATCGATCCGCTTGGCCGCATGGGTCGAAGCGGATGATTCGCGAAGAATTACATCCCTTCTTTGCCGAGGTTGAGTTTCTGGCCGGCTTGACTAGCTCAAGCATTCTGCCGCCGGAATGTCGGCAAGGTCCGGCCGACGCGAGCGACGATGCCCTCAAGCAGGATTGGAACTGGGCTCGCTTTCAGATGCTCGCAGCCATCGATCTGGTCCAGGAATTTGAGCGCGAGCTGGCTCGAGCCAAACGCGACCTGGGAGTTCTTGATTTTCACGATTTGGAGCAGTTTGCCCTTCGGCTCCTCTGGGACAACGAAAAGTCGGAGCCCACCGACCTGGCCGCGGCTTGGAGGGAGCGGCTGCGCCTCATCTTTGTTGACGAGTATCAGGACATTAACGCTGCCCAGGACGCGATCCTGCTGGCGCTCGGTGGTGATGGTCCGAACGCCAACCGGTTCCTCGTCGGCGACCCCAAGCAGAGCATCTATCGTTTTCGCTTGGCAGACCCACGCATCTTCCAACGATACACTCACGAATGGCAGGGGGAGCGGGGCCGTGGCGAAGTGGTGGCTTTGCAGGAGAACTTTCGCAGTCGCAAGCCGATTCTGGATTTCGTGAACTGCCTTTTTGCGGACGTGATGAAGCCCGGAATCGGCGGAGTCGCTTATGATGAGACGGCGTGGCTGCAGTTTGGGGATGCGGAAAACAGGTCGGTCTTTGGCGCCAACGGTGCCGCGCCCGGGGAGGTTGCAGATAGGGAGCGACGGTTGGTGCGTCCTGTCGAGGTGCACCTCGTTCTAACCGGCAAGGGCCCTGGAGAGAATGCCAGCGAGGATGAGAGCGAGGCAAGCGAGGAACTGATCCAGGGGGCCACGCCGACGGAGCGAGAGGCTTATCTGATCGGCTTGCGTTTGCGGGAGCTTCGCGAGCAACAAACCGAGGTCTGGGATTTGGCGGCCCGTGCGTACAGACGGGTGGAATGGCGCGACATGGTCGTGTTGCTTCGCTCACCCCAGAAGAAGGTAGAGGAGTACGCCAAGGAGTTCACTCGGTTGGGTATTCCGCTTCTGGCATCCCGCGGCGCTTTTCTGGATCAAGCGGAGGTATCCGATTTCCTCAGTTTGTTGGCTTTGCTGGATAATCCCCTCCAGGACATCTCTCTGTTAGCTGTGCTGCGCTCTCCCATCGCGGCCTTCACGCTGGATGAACTCGGCCTCATTCGCCTAGCGCGCAAAGGTAGGTTTTGGACAGCTCTCGAGCACTTTCATCGAGAGTTGAGTCCAGTGGCTGGGCAGCAGGATCCAGGCTCACGCGTCCGGGCGACCGCGCCCCGCATTGCCTCGGCCTTGGCTCGATCGCAGGGGCGCCTTCTCGTCGAAGCGTGCTGGGTGAAGGTGGACAAGTTCCTCCGACAGTTCGAACGCTGGCGGCGGTTGGTGCGCGAGACTTCGCTTTCCAGTGCCTTGGACCAAATCCTTCGGGAAACCAATTACACGGCCTTCAGCGCGCCTGGGCACACACCCCAGCAGAGGGCCAATCTGGCAAAGTTGCTGCATTGGGCACGACGATTCGATCAGTTCCAGCGCCAGGGCCTCTTTCGTTTTCTCAAGTTTATCGAGGCGCAGCGGGAGGCTGAAATCGATCATGTCCCAGCCCCGGTCGAGACAGCGGACGCGGTCCGGTTGATGAGCATCCATCAAAGCAAGGGGCTGGAATTCAACGTGGTCGTTTTGGCTGATCTCGGCAAGCATTTCAACCTGGTTGACTTGAAGGCCGACATTATTCTGGACGAGGAGTATGGGTTGTCTCCGTTGATTAAGGCGCCCTTCAGCGAGCAGCCCTACCCCAGTCTGCCCTACTGGCTGGCGCAGCGGCGGCAACGCCAGGAATTGCTCGGCGAGGAAATGCGACTGATGTATGTGGCCGTTACCCGCGCTTGCCAGAGTCTGATTCTGTTTGGAACCGCGACTCATTCCGCTCACGCGCGCTGGGCTGGCCGCATCGATTTCAGCGAGCGCCACTTGCTCGCGGCCAACTCCTGCCTTGATTGGCTCGGGCCCTGGTTGGTTAAAAACTCGCCGATGCAATGGCCGCAAGCGCCTGCCGGCCGGGCTCCTTTATTTGACTGGGTGACCTATCAGAATGATCGCCGCTTCCGTGTCGGCTTGCCTTTTCTCCCGAACGGCCCCGGCCCGAGTTCAGGGACGCGAGACGATGTTCGGCCTGATCTGGCCCAACTCAAAGCCAGGCTCTCATGGAGCTATCCGTTCCAGTCCGCCGTTCGGCAGGCCGCGAAGGTTTCCGTTTCCGCCATTCGGGCTGGTATTTTGGCGAGTTTGCCCCCGGATGAGATCGCTGCCAATGATGACGACGACCCGCTCTCTCCGGCGCGCCCCGGCAATCGAAGGTTGGGTGCCGCCGACGTTGGAAATGCCCACCATACGTTTTTGCAGTTGGTGTCCCTCAACTCCGTCCATGATCCAGTCAAACTCCAGGCCGCCGCCGACCAAATGGTCCAGGAAGGCATGCTCTCACTGGAACAGGCGCGCGCCCTCGACCTGCAAGCCGTGCATGCGTTCTGGTCCTCAGACGTGGGACGCGAAATTCTCGGCCGACGCGAGCAAATCGAGCGGGAACTGCCTTTTACAATGCGCCTGGGCCTGGAAGAGGCGCGTCAGTTTCAACAGGGACAGTCACTGCGTTTGCAGCGTGGCTCTGGGGCCGGTGGCCCGCAGGCTGATGCCCCCTCGCTTCCTCCGGGTGAGGACGAGTTTTCGGCTGGTGACGCTGTGGGTGTCGGCGAGCACGATTACCTCGTGGTCACGGGAGTCGTGGACTTGTTGGTCCTTGCTCCATCCGAGATCTGGTTGCTCGACTTCAAGACCGACTACGTTACCGAGGAGAATTGGCAGCAAAAAGCATCCGCCTACCAACCGCAGATGCAGCTCTATGCTCGGGCTTTGCGCCGGATTTACGGTCGCCCGGTGACGCGATGTTGGCTTCACTTCCTCCGCCTGCAACGGAGTGTTCCTTGTGTGATCGACCTGTCGTGACGCCGAGGGCACTGGCCCACTTCGGTCTGGGTCAGCTCGGCGCGTCTCCCGGAGACGCGTTGGATTTTGATCGCCAAACGACGCATCTCTGTTTTGAATCGTCCCAGGCTCCGTTGAAACTCAAAACCAGTATGATCCGTTTCTTCCGTCTCAGTGGCGTCTGCGGCGCAACTCTGATTTTCTCACTGCTCGGGAATGCGGCGGAGTTCCGTTTCCCCAACCAAACCATCCGCGTGCCGGATGGTTTTGAGGTTCAAATGGTGGCTGGGCCGCCTTTGGTCGACCGGCCGATTACGGCTGATTTTGATGAAGCCGGGCGCCTCTACGTAACCGATTCGTCCGGCACGAATGACAAAGTCGAGAAGCAACTGGCGGAGAAACCGCACCGCGTCCTGCGCCTGGAAGATATCGATGGCGACGGACGCTTCGACAAAACCCAGATCTTCGCCGACAAGATGATGTTCCCGGAAGGGTGCCTTTGGTATCGCGGATCGTTGTACGTTTCAGCGCCGCCGAGTATCTGGAAGCTAACGGACACGGACGGGGACGGAGTGGCGGACAAGCGTGAAGAGTGGTTGCCGGCGCAGACGCTGACGGGATGTGCCAACGATTTGCACGGACCGCAACTCGGTCCGGACGGTTGGATCTACTGGTGCAAGGGCGCCTTTGCCAAGCAGACCTACGAACGACCTGGCCAGGCTCCGTTCGTGACCCGTGCGGCTCACATCTTCCGGGCGAAACTGGACGGGTCCGGAATTGAATCGGTCATGACGGGCGGGATGGACAACCCGGTCTCGGTGGCGTTTACCACTGGGGGCGAGCGCTTTCTGACGGGGACGTTTTTTGTCCACCCCGGCGGCGGTCAGCGAGACGGGATTATTCATGCCATCTACGGCGGGGTTTACGGCAAGGACCACGATGTCCTCAACGATCACAAACGCACCGGAGATCTGATGCCCATCATGACCCATCATGGGCCTTCCGCCAGCTGCTACCTCCTCCGCTACACCTCCGCCCGCTTCGGACCCGAATACCGAGACAATATCTTTGCCTGCCTCTTTAACCTCCGAAAAATCACCCGTCATGTCCTCGTCCCGAACGGGGCAACCTTCGACACCAAGGACGAGGACTTTCTCACCTCGGACAATCCCGACTTCCATCCGACCGCTCTGGTGGAGGACGCAGACGGCAGCGTCCTGGTGATCGATACCGGCGGCTGGTACAAGATCTGTTGTCCAACGTCCCAGCTCTGGAAACCCGACGTCCTCGGTGCGATCTACCGTGTCCGCCGAACCAACAGTCAGCCGCTTCAGGATCCGCGTGGCGCTCGCCTCGCTTGGCAAGGGCTCAGCCCGCAAGCGCTCGCTGGCCTCTTAGGTGATCCTCGCCCAGCCGTTCGGACGCGAGCGATGGACCATTTGGCTCAGCAGGGCGAACCGGCCGTGGCGGCAATCGCCGCGTGTCTGTCCTCTTCCGCCGACCCCGACGTTCGGCTGAATGCGGTCTGGACCTTGACCAGGATGGACGGCAGCCAAGCGCGGACTTCTGTCCGTGCCGCCCTTAAAGACGAGAGCCAACCCGTTCGTCAGGCGGCTCTTCATTCAATTAGTGTGCGGCGTGACCAGGCCGCTCTGGGGGAATTGATCCGCTTGGTCGAAGAGTCAAATCCCCCCGTTCAAAGAATCGCCGCCGAGGCTCTGGGCCGCCTTGGCGATGCCCAAGCGGTGCCTGCCCTTTTGCGTGCCTCCGGCCACAAAAACGATCGCATTTTGGAGCATTCGCTGACTTACGCCTTGATCGAGATCAGGGATGCGGCCGGGCTTCGCACGGCGCTGGCGCAAAAGGACCTACCCCCCCCGGCCCGTCGTGCGGGTTTGATTGCCTTGGATCAGATGGATGGCGGCGGCGTCCCCTTGGACTGGATCACGCCCTTGATCACGTCCCCCGAGCCGACTCTGAAAGAAACGGCTTCCTGGATCTTAGGGTTGCATCCCGAGTGGGCTTCTCAATTGGCGGGCTTCTTTCGCGAGCGACTGAAGGAGCAAGCCTTGGCGGCAGTAGATCGGGCCGAGTTGGTTCGCCTTCTGAGCCGGTTCGCGCGAGACCGGGGGATTCAACAGTTGCTTGGGCAGGTGGCGGGCGATTCGTCTTTGCCTGACGCATCCCGGGCTGCCGCCCTGCAGGCGATGACCCGTTCGAATTTGAAAGAAGCACCAGCCGAGTGGGGTGAGGTTCTGGCCAACCTGATCACGGACGCCAATGGGGCGTTGCCAGCCGCCGCCGTTTCCACGACCCGTGCGCTCGCCTGGGGCAAACAGCCACCCGCGCGGCTCAAAGAAACCCTGCGAACGGTGAGTGAGGACATCAATCGTCCTGCGGCAATGCGCTTGGAGGCGTTGGCCGCGCTCCCCGGCGGCCTGGAGCAGCCTGACGCCTCGGCGCTGAAATTTTTGGCTGAGAACGTCGATCCGGCAAAACCGGTGCTGATTCGCAGCACCGCCGCCGGAGTGCTGGCGAAGGCGCGCATGAATCCTGACCAGCTGCTCGGTTTAACTGCGGTGCTGAAGACAGCCGGTCCGCTTGAGCTGCCTCGGTTGCTAGGGGCTTTTGAACGAAGCACAGATGAGGCTGTCGGCACGCAGCTCCTCGCTGCTTTGAAGGAATCGCCTGGCCTGGCGGCGCTGCGCCTGGACCAACTGCGGCCTTTGCTGACGAACTTTCCCGGAAACGTGCAGGCCGAGGGGGAACGGCTGCTGCCTTCCGTTTCGCCGATGGTGAGCAGCAAAAGGCGCACCTGGATCATCTGTTGGCCGAATTGCACGGTGGCGATGCGCCGCGGCCAAGTGGTTTTCAACAGTCGGAAAGGCCGCTTGCTCCACTTGCCACGCAATCGGCTACTTGGGCGGCAATGTCGGGATCGGACCTAACCTGCATCGGTCAGGTGCGCACCGAGCGGGATCTGCTCGAATCAATTGCCTATCCGAGTGCCAGCTTTGTTCGGAGCTACGAAATCAGTCCTGGTCTCGACGAAGTCCGGGGATGACTACAGCGGCGTGGCCGCAAGCGACGCCCCCGAACAGCCTGTCCTGGCCACCGGCCCGGGAACCGAGGTTCGTATTGATCGATCCGAGATCGAAATCCGGCCGAGCAGCGTTTCGCTTATGCCTGGAGGGCTGGAGGAGCAGTTGAGCCGCCAGGAATTGGCGGACCTGATCGCCTTTCTGAAGGCGACGCGGTGGTAGCGCGCGGCTGGCGTCGGCCCGGCCTCAACCGGGGCTTGCTTACGCTTCATTCGATTGAAGGCGCGCTGGGCTACGCGGCGTTTCGCCGGCGCTGGATCCAAGAGTGCTTGGAGTGCGCCCATCCAGGTAAGCCAGTTCGCGCCGCAGTTTGATGAAGCGGTCGCAGCGCGTTCCTGAACGATCTTTCCGGTGGCGAGCGCGTCTCAATAGCGCACCGACTCTCCACGGTGTGGGTGCAATCGCGGAAGTGGCAGGAGACGGCGAGTTCTTCAAGGTCGGCAAACGCGTCGCGCATTCCTTCGTCAGCCATCCACATCTGAAACTCGCGCATGCCGGGCGTATCGATCACTAGTCCCCCGCCCGGTAGCATGATCAACTCTCTCCAGGTAGTGGTGTGGCGTCCTTTAGCATCCTTCTCCCGCACTTCTAGGGTCGCTTGAATGTCCTCGCCGCAGAGATCATTGATCAGGCTTGATTTGCCGACGCCGGAAGAGCCGATGAATACGACCGTTTCGCCCGGTTGGATGAGGGCGGCGAGATCCCCGAGCCCGTCAGTTGTCTTGGCGCTCACCACGACCAAGGGCGCCTCCGCTGCCACCGCGCGGGCTTCGTCGACGCGCCCTGGAATATTGGCGCACAGATCAGCCTTGTTCAGGACGACCACCGGCTTGGCCCCACTCTCCAGGATCATGACCAGATGCCGCTGGAGCAAGGCCGGGTTGAACGTCAGATCCAGTGCCTGGACGGCAAAGGCCAGGTTGATATTCGTTGCGAGCACTTGCTCTTCCACTTCCCGCCCCGGCACCTTGCGGCTCAGCCTGGTCTTCCGCGGCAAAACGGCGTGGATCACCCCCTTCTGCTCGCGGGGCAACGGCGAGTAAAGCACCCAATCTCCGACTTTCGGCAGATCAGCCGTGTTCGGAGTCTGATGCAGTAGCTTGCCCGAGATCTGCGAAATCAGCTCCCCGCGAGGAGAAATGACCGTGTAGTAGTGCTTGTCTTCGACCGCCACTCGCCCGACCTCCTGTCCCGGAGGTGGTGGGCCCAGGGAATCCGTTTGCGTCGGGGTCCAGCCCAGTGCTTCAAGCGTTGGTCCGGGATCTGGCATAGGCCATGGCGATGGAAGCGGTTGAACGTGCGCGGGAAGTGCTGGATACGGAGTCACTCGGTGTGATCGGGAGGCATGGCTAGCTCCAGTGACGGTAGTCAATCTGCGGAAATGGATTATCCAGCCATTCGGTTTGCGCTAGCCAGGCTTCGTCAATCCGGGTGCTGGTCAGCTGCTCGTGCAGAGCGTGGAAGCGGATCAAATGCTCTTTCACTCTCTTCGTGGCATAGGCTGGGCTAGTGCCGGTGCGCAGGATAAAAGGCCAGTCGCTGGATTGAGCCAGCAGTATCTCGCGCGCTGCTTGATTCAGGGCGCGTTGGGTGAGGCCGGCGGCCGCAGGGAACCGACGCGCCAGCTCGATCATTCGTTCCTGGGCAATTTGGAGGTGGGGATAGATCCATTCGTTCTTCTCATTCAACCAGACTTTCCAATAGCCTTCCTCGCCCCAGCTGGAAGCGCTCGGTTTGGCAACCTGGTTGGTCGTGTGCTCATGGAGGTAACCATCCGGGGTGATAAACCGCAAGGCGGACGGGTTGGCGGCGGCCTTGCGCACGAACAGGTCGAGAAAATCCGGGCCCTCGGACCACCAATGGCCGAACAGTTCGGCGTCGTAAGCGGAGACGATAACGGGGGGGCGATCCATCACCGCGGAGAGGCGCTCGATCTGTTTGCCCCTCTCGCTCAAAAAATGCCCCGCATGCTGCTCCGCCCGCACCAGGGCCGCCGCAGGATCATATGGCTTCTTCTCTTCCCCGCGAGTCGAGATCGCGTAGTATTTGATCCCGGTAAAGCTTCGATGGGGCGGAGCGGGCAGATACGCCTGGAGGTAGTCGAAATCCAGGTCATGCCCGATATCTCGGTAAAAGTCGCGATAAACCGGATCTCCAGGGTAGCCTTCCTCCTTGCTCCACACTTGCCGCGCCGACTCCACATCTCGGCCGAATACGGCCAGCCCGTTCGGGGTGAAGAGCGGCGCAAACAGGCCGTAGCGCGGCAACGGTTGCGCGTGCAGCACCCCGTGCGCCTCGGTTATGAACCAGCGAATGTTCACTTCTTGCAGGACCGGCTCGACTTCTTCCGTGTAAGCGCATTCCGGAAGCCATATCCCGCGGGGATCGCGGCCAAAACAACTCCGGTAATGATCCCGCGCCGTCAAGATTTGGCCGCGAAGGCACGCTGGATGATTCTGAAGCAAGGGCAGCACAGCGTGGGTCGCAGCGCAGGTAATGATCTCCAGGAAGCCCTGCGCTTGCAGGGCGGCGAAACTGGCAATGAGGTTGCGATGACAGGCAAGATAGCGCTCGCGCATCCGGCGAAAACGTTCCAGATACCTTTCCGCCAGGCTTTGCAGCGCCGGCTCCCAATGCGTGCGGTAGGTTTCCTTCCCGGCCAACTCGATCAATCCGTCCAAATACCGCACGTAACGATCTTGCAGGAGCGGGTCGAGCAGCATCGAACAGAGCGTCGGAGTGAGCGTCAGGGTGAGCCGCACATCGAGTTGATCGTGGGCCCAGGCTTCGATTCGCTCGAGCAGCGGCAAGTAGGTTTCGGTGATGGCTTCGAAAAGCCAGCTCTCTTCCAGGAAACGGTCGTGGTCCGGATGTCGGACGTAAGGCAGATGGGCGTGAAGAACGAGAGCAAAATAGCCTTGCATGCGAAGCCGGGACGTCGATGGCCTGTGACAGGTCTACACCTAGGAGATGTGATTGGGCTCCGGCGTTTGGAGGCGAACGTCCTGGGGGTGCACCTGAACATCCCCTTGATACTCCGTTCGCCTTCGAAATTCCAGTTTGGCCATGCGTTGCTCAGTCCGAGTGGCTGACTCTGCCGTGAATGTCAGGCTGAACTGCCCGTCCGGCAAGGCAAACCTGTAACTGAACGTTCCATCCGGCCGGAGCCGAATTTCGCGGCCGCTGACTCGAACCTTCGCGTCGGGCTCGGTCGCCCCATAGAGCACCAGTTCTGCGTTCAGCGACATCCAGAACTTGCCGGCCGATGGCGCTTCCTCCGCCAAGCGGGCTGGGCTCGAGACGATCTCGCCTTGGTTGAAAGAGCTGATCGGCTGGCCGATTGGCAACCCTGGCCCGGCGCCCGCCGCGCCGGGCAGTCCAGCCGAGGATATGTCTTGCTGCAAATGGCGTCGGACCAACTCCGTGATCTCAACCGATCCCATCCAGACGCGACGCGATTCATCCACCCGAACCACCGCGGCGAGGGCTTCCACCTGCGCCGGCGTCCAGGCGGGGGCGGACGACGGCATCGTCTCGGGCAATTGGGTCCAACCTTCGGTGCGCAGTTGCTGCAAGGTTTCGGTCAGCGGCACGTGGTCGCTGACCGCTTCCTGCACAACCTCGAACAACTTCTTCAAGGTGACATTTGGAGGAATGGTCGCGAATTCGACGGCCGTATTGGTGGAGATCGATTCCGCCGGCGTCAACGTCGAGCTGGAGGCAGCGATCGTGTGCCATTGACTTCCATGACCGATGTAGCCGATTTCCGCCAGATAGCGCGTGCCCGCATGAGGCACATACAGGAACCAGCTTTTGGCCTCCGCGGTCAATTTCGCCTCCGCGACCGGCGTCGTTCCCAACTCCTTGACGTGGGCGCGCAGGACGAGGTGGCCGTCCTGCGAGCGCGCGCTGTAGACGGCTCGTTGCTGGGCGGTCAAATCCCACGCGGCATACAACCAGTGCGGATCACGCGCCGTCAGAAAAAGGCGTTCCGTCCCGTAGGCCTCCGGCAACTCCACCGGCAATTGAATTGGTCCCGCCGGCGTGCGCGGCGGCTCCGGGGCGAGCACGTAACGATCACCCGGACCACTGATGTCGGGGGCGGGAGGAACATCGCCTTCAAGCAGGATCGGCGGAAGAACAACTGGCTTGCGGGGCCGCGTCGGCTTGGCCGCGCGTGACGGCGGGATCGCAACGGGCGCTCGCTGCGGCAGGGCCGGCTTGGAGGCGGCCGTTTTGGCAGGAAGTGAAGCAGAAATGGCTGGCCGATCTGTTTGCCGCGTGACCGTGGGGGGGGGCTGGCTTGGAGCGGGTGGTTGTGCCTGGCCGGATGTCATCGGCTTGGGCTGCGCGGAAACCACGGTCTTTTTTGCTGGGGAAAGGGGCTTGGTCTTGCTGGCCAAAGGACGGTCGGTCTTGGCGGGGGCGGAAGCAGGTCGTTTTGACTTCGCGGGATGGGAAGATTTCTTTCGAGATTTCATGCTCGGAACGGATGACCATGCATTTGACCGGGGCGTCCCGGAGGGTTGGTGCAACTCAAACGCGCACACAACTATGTCCAACAAACCTCGTTCTGCAACGGAAATGTGTGAAGCGTTCACTTGGCTTCCTGATGCACTCTGGCTTTGGCTTTGACCAGGGGCTGATGCTGCTCGTCGCTGACTTGCGGCAGGCGCCTGGCTAAAACCGCCACTGGACAGCCAGCAAACAGCCAGGCGCCAGCCAGGAAGAAGCCAAAAGAGCGCCGCAAAGCGCGAATCGATCATCGACTGCGGACGGAACTTCATGGACCGGAGGGGCCATGTGGCTCCGCCCAAGGAAGCAGGCGCTTTGACATCCATCCGAGACCGCTGGCGGCCGAGCGACCAGCGAGGCAGGCGAATCACGCGGCTGGTTGTGCAGCAACCATTTCCAGTTTGCCAACGGCTGCCTCGCAAGGTATACAACCTCGCAAGTTCAGTGTTGAAGCCAAGGCCGCAAAGTCACCTGATGAGTACGGGAGAGCAGCAGTCTGAGCATCCACCACATGTGGAGCCAAAGTTGATCTATGTCGTGGACGATGAACCCATGATTGGGGACGTCGTCCAAATCATCCTGCGCATGGATGGCTATTGCCCTAAGTTCTTCCAAGACCCGGAATTGGCTCTCCAGGCTCTGATCGGCCAACCGGCCAAGCCGTCCCTCTTGCTAACTGACTTCCGCATGAGCCCGATCAACGGCATGGAGTTGATCGACCGGGCCAAAAATCACTTCCCAACCTTGCGCACCATCCTTTACAGCGGCAATGCGGGCGAAGACATCCTCGAACAATACCGCGTCCGCCCCGACGCGTTCCTGCGCAAGCCCTTCCTGCCCCGAACCCTCCTCAGCCTTGTTCGGTCCACCCTCAAAGGAAGTGGTCCAAGCGCCCTTGTCTTTCTCGGGGCTCTGGTCGCGTGAAAACGGGTCAATTTTCTTTCTTTTGTCGCTCTGGGCGCCTGCCTATGGTCTAAACGGTTCCACATGAAAACTCCGGGCCTGTCTCTCGTCTCCCCACAAATAACCCCTCGTCTCGATGCGTCGTTCCGGCCTGCGGTCCTGGCAAACCAGGCATTCCGCCAGGCAGTGGCTGCTTGTGATCAGCCTGTCCCGCTCACCATCGCTCTCGAGCAAGCCGACGGCTCTATCTTCCACTTCGCTACGAAGGTCTTGCCCAAGGTCGATCCCCGGTCAGGAGGGAACGTTCGCTACGCCGAGCGATTGGTGAAGTTTCTGCTCTGGTCGCGGGGTGGCTTTCGCGTTTATGTCGCCGGATCACCGTCCATCGCCACTGCGTTGCAGGAACATTTTGCCGACACCAAGACGGGTCAGTTTGACGCGAACCTGATGGGCGACCGCGTTTACGAACGGCCGTTTCAGGTCGTCGCTGCCAACGAGAACGAGATTCCCGCCGAGCGCTCCAATACCATGCCGCTCGGACGCCAATGGGACGGATGCCGCATCGGTTTCGATCTGGGCGCGAGCGATCGGAAGGTTGCGGCGGTGCAGGATGGCAAGTGCGTTTTCAGCGAAGAATACGTCTGGAATCCGGTCCCCCAGTCCGACCCGCAATGGCATTTCGATCAGATCATGGATACGCTCCGAAAAGCGGCCGCGCATCTGCCCCGGGTCGATGCCATTGGTGGGAGTGCCGCGGGCGTTTATGTGAACAACCGGGTCAAAGTCGCTTCGCTCTTTCGGGGCGTGCCGCCAGCCCAATTCCACAGTCGCGTCAAGGACCTGTTCCTGGAGATGAGACAAGCGTGGGGAGGCATTCCCTTCGAGGTGGTCAACGATGGGGAAGTCACGGCCCTGGCCGGTTCAATGGCGATTGGCGAGAACGCAGTCCTCGGGATTGCCATGGGCTCGAGCCAGGCGGCCGGCTACGTCACGCCGGAAGGCAATATTACCTCGTGGCTCAACGAGCTCGCCTTCGCGCCGATCGATTACAGCGAGATGGCTCCGGTGGACGAATGGTCCGGCGATGCCGGCTGCGGCGCTCAATACTTCTCCCAACAGGCAGTTGGTCGCCTGCTCGAGATTGCCGGGGTGGCCGTCGAGCCAGGGATGGGCCTTCCCGATAAATTGAAACAAGTCCAGGCTCTGATGCAGGCCGGCGATTACCGGGCCCTAAAAATCTATGAAACCCTCGGGACTTATCTCGGCTACGGTCTGGCTCATTATGCCGAGTTTTACGATTTCAAGAACGTCCTCATTCTCGGGCGAGTCATGACGGGCACGGGTGGTGACCTCATCCTCCAAGGTGCCAAGGACGTTCTTCGAAAGGAGTTTCCTGACCTGTCCGGCCGAATCAGCTTTCACACGCCCGATGAGAAAGAGAAGAGACATGGGCAAGCGATGGCTGCGGCCAGCTTGCCGCGGGCGGCCAAATGAAGGGGGCTCACTTCCTAACATGAACCCTTACCATCATCTCATCTCGGAATACGTCCGGTTGACTCAAAATGCCAAACAGGCGCCGCTTGGGACTTTCCAGATGCCGGCGAAGGCGCCTGTTCCAGCGGGCGCGCCAACAGTCCTGATCTTTTCTCCACATCCCGATGATGAAGTGATCATCGGGGGCCTTGCGCTGCGGTTGCTGCGCCAATCGCACTGGCGGGTGGTCAATGTCGCGGTGACTCAGGGCAGCAAGAAGGAGCGGCAGGCAGCCCGGTTCCAGGAGCTGAAAAATTGCTGCGATTACATCGGCTTTGGCCTGGTCCAGACAGCTCCCAATGGACTAGAAGGGGTCAATCCAAAGTCACGCGTCCAGACGCCAGCGGCTTGGGCCGACTCAGTTAAAGCGATCGCAGAGGCTCTCTCGCAGCACCGGCCGCGCGTCATCCTTTTTCCCCATGAGCTCGATTGGAACAGCACTCACATCGGGACCCATTTCTTGGTCATGGACGCACTCCGGACTTTGCCGCCTGAGTTCACCTGCTATACGGTGGAGACCGAGTTTTGGGGGCAAATGGCGACACCCAACCTCATGGTGGAATTGGGGCCGACGGACCTGGCCGATCTGATCACGGCCCTCACGTTCCATGTCGGGGAAGTGCAGCGCAATCCGTATCACCTGTCCCTGCCCGCTTGGATGATGGACAATGTCCGCCGCGGCAGCGAGTTGGTTGGAGGACAGGGAGGGGCTGCCCCCGACTATCTCTTTGCCACACTCTACCGACTGCGCCGCTGGCAAAACGGCAGGATCTCCGACATCTATGCGGGCGGCAGGCAAGTCACGTCTGGTCAGGATCCAGCCGTTCTCTTTCCGTGAACGGTCGCCTGCTGCGGGCAGACTCTTCGTGCCTCAAAGTGTCTTCAGATACTCGATCAAATCCTGCTGTTGCGGCGCGGTGAGGCGTGTGCCGTAGTTGTGACCGGCATTCGAATTGCCGGCAGCCTGGGTATCGAGGACGTAGCTGCCCTCGTCCGCATAGCCCATGGCGGCTTCGTCATACTTGATGGATCCCCTGCGGAAAGAGGCCGCTCGCTGCTCCGCCGGAGTCAAGAGCTCACGCAGAGTTCGGACCGAACCGTTATGAAGATAAGGCGAACGGGCCCAGACTCCGTCCAACGTGGCCGCCCAATACTTTTGCGTCGTCCGAATGCCCGGCTCAGCCGATGGCTCGTAACCGGCCGTCTGTAGACGGGCGAGAAACCGATTGAAACGATCTGCTTGCAGTTGGGTGAAGGCCCGAGCTCGATTCGGCTCGGTGCCAATGTCGCTCACAGGATAGAGCCTGGCATCGGACTCAACCCCGCTATGGCAGGAAGCACAATTTGCCTGAAAGTAAGCAAAACCCCGGCTGGCCGCCTCCCGATCGATCGGAAACGGGTATCGAGGCGCACGAATCGACTCCGAGAGGTCCGTTTGTCTCTTGACGGCGGCAAAATCGAGTTCTCCGCGTCGGCCCAGCAAAGGCGCTCCCAGCCCGAGGGCGGCCAGCAGGTTCCGGCCGAGCGGAGATTGGGTGTTGCCATCCCAATGGACCCAGCGGCGATGATCCACGTTCCAGACTAAGCCGTATTTTACCGGCGCGTACGGCTGGGGAGCGCCGAAGAACGCTGCCGAGAGCAAGCCGAAAGCGTCGTTCCGCCCCGGCCCGGAAGCAGGCGGCAGACTGGACGGCGGCTGGTCGGGCACGTGCAGGGCCGCTCGAAGGTTATGAAATAGTCGCAACAGGGACGAAGCCAGCGCCGGCAAATCAGCGCCTTGCTCCAAAACCGCCTGGTCCAGGCGAACTTGCTGTTTGCTGATGACATTCAATTCCGGGTCGCCTTCTTTCCTCCGGTTGCAGCTGCTTTGAGAGCGTCAATAATCTTTGGCTCCTGCCGTTCCCATTCGGCAAAAAAGCGGTCCTGTGCAGCGGCGGCGTGCTCCGGGTCATTCTCGGTCAGGTAAGCGGCCATGAACTTCTTCATGTTATCCGGATCCGCAGTTCGAAAGGTCGCACCCAGAAGCGCTCCGAAGAAGCCTTCGGCGTCGAAGTGGCTGGTCATGCCCAAGACCCGGACCCGCTGCTTGCCATCTGCCGACGTCACTTCGCCCACATGACACGCGGCGCAGTTGATCCCGACGGACATGAGCCCGCCCAAATGGTTGACTTCTTTCCGGCTAAATCCGACCGGCCAGCCAAAGCCCTGGTCCGGCAGGAGGCCGAGGTGGCTCAAGTCGGGCTTAGGATAGAGGTCCGGGTAGATCTTGATGAAGGTGCGCAAGATCGCCTCGGGGACAACCTCGGTGCTCATGCTCCCGTGGAGGAAGAACTGAAGATCGTCATTGGACCAAGCCGGCACTTGCGCGTGCTCAGGACCTTCCGCGGGGGGCGGCGTCGCAGCGTGGCCCAACGGCGGGTGAAAGAGAAAAACGAACGCGATCAGGGCACTGGTCGCGCGCCGAGACCAAAGCCAGGACTGGGGAAGGCGCATGAGGAGTCACTGTAAACATCCGGGCGCGGCGATGCAATGCCTTACCGGCGCGCTTACTTGGAGTCGGCTTCCTGCCGGATTACCTGGACAGCCACGCCGGTGATTTGATTGTCCCGAACCTCGATCGCGCGCGTCTCGGCGCCCAAACGGACGCCCACTCGGCCAGCGCTTTCCCGGGTCTCTTCGATCGAGTTGCCGGCAAGGACGACCGCTTCGGTCGCGCCGCGCACGTCAATGGCAATGCCATTGGTATTGCCGCTGTCGACAATGCGGTTATTGAGGATGCGGTTGCGATGAGCCGCGAAGTCTTTGCCGCGCTCCGGCCGAAAGAGAACTCCGGTCTCACGGCTGCGTCGAATTTCATTCCCCGTGATTAAATTGTCCGTATCCCGATGGCCGATGGAAATGCCAACGCGGTTTCCGATCACTTGATTATTCTCCGCCAGGCCGTATTTCACACCCCAACAGAAGAAAATGCCGATATCATTGTCCGTCAGACGGCAATTGCGAATGATAGGCCGCTGTGAGCCAGAACCGGGATGCAGGCCAAGGCCGGCGTGACCTTCCGAAACACAATCTTGGACCACGACGTCGTGGCAGATTTGCCAACTGATGCCATCGCCATTGTAGTTAAACGCGCGCACTCCGCGGATCTGGATGCGGTTGCAGTCTTGGAGGAAGATGCAGCCGGCGTAATTGCCATCCAGGTTCTCATTCTTGTCCCGATTACCGTCTAATGTGAGATGCTCAATCACCACGTCGGCGATGTTCTCCCCGCTGAGAATCGGAAACAGGGTCGCCACGGTGGCATTCCCCAATTTCCAGACGTTCTCCCGCAGCGGCTTGTCCAGCTTGAATCGATTGCCTTGACGCGCGACCAGTGTTCGCTTCACCACGACGCTGGCTCCGGTGTCGGTGTTCTTGGATCGCAGACAAACTCCGTCCCCGACTTTGAAGCCCGTGGCGTCCACGAGCGTGATCTCCTGATCGTACCAGTCGCTGTCTTCGGCCAGTTGAGTCTTCGCCGATGGTTCCTTGAGCAGGCGCGTCTCCGCCGCGCTCCCGACCAGCCGCACCCTGGATGCCAAAAAGATCGCGTTGCGAAGATGAAAGACTCCGGGCCCAATACGGACCGTTCCACCGCCGAGCCGCGCCACATAGTCCACTGCGGCCTGTAATACTCGATCGCTGTCGCCGACAAGGTCGCCCTCCGCGGTGCCGACGGTGATCGTGGTCTGCTGCGACCAATCCGGCTCGACGGCCGTGTCTCCTGAGGTAGCCCGTGGCCGTTCAACGACCGGTCGCTCAGCGGCGGTGCCCGCGAGCGCAATGATCGCGACGATGAAGATGCCCGCCCCGCGCTGGGGCGCAGCCTTTGCCGCAAGCCTGAGCCAGCGCGAGAAAAAGATGGGTGCTTTGGTCATGGTGAGGCTCTGGCACTCTGCGTTTCCGGGCTGCGGAGTCAAGTCTTTGCCGGCTCGAGACGGAGGCCGGGGCCAGTTTCGGCCGGCCAACAGTTGAGCCCGGCGGCCCCGGTAGTGAAACGAAGTATTGCGGCTCACGAGCGGGCGAAGGCCATCAGGATGGCTCCGATGACGGCGATAGCCCCCCCAATCAACGAGCGCATCGTTGGTCGCTCACCTTCGATCAGCCTTGCGAAAGGAATGACCACGATAGGAGTCGTCGCCACAATCGGCAAAACCACGCCAGTAGGACGAGTGGCCAATGCCCATTGATAGCACCCCACTCCAAGGGTAGGTCCGGCGAGCGCATTCAGTGCCACCCAAGGGCTGGCCGCCCACAGGCGCCTTCCCGGGAACCGTTCCGGCCCGCCTTCGAGCGAGGCACGTTCGCGCCAGAAGGCGAAGGCGAGCAGGCCGACGACCCACCCGGCGAGGATGCGCTGGTAAGCAGCCGTCAAGCCGTCAATTTGCTGCCCCGCGGAGACCGCCACCTGGTAGGCTTTGCGGCTCACCACCGCCCCGAATCCTTGGCCAATGGCGGCCATCGTCCCAAAGGCGATCCCAACGATGAGCAGGCGCCGAGGTATGGGCACGTGTTCGCCCGGGACGAGCGCGATGGCGACTCCGATCAGAATGATTGCGCTCGCTGCGATTTGCATCGGGGTGAGCATCGTGCGAAGCCAAAGCCACTCGGCCGCCGCCGCGAATGGAGCTGCCAGGCAGTGAACCAGGAGAATGGAAAGTCGCGAGCCCAACCGGGGCAGTGCTTGGTATAACGCCAAATCGCCCAACCCAAAGCCGACCACGCCGCTCACTAAAAAGTAGGGAAACGCCTGGCCAGCTATTCCTGAACCAACCGCATGCGCCCAGACGGCAAGCAAGGCCGTCGCGAGGGTAATGCGATAGAAGTTGGCCCGAATTCCTCCCAGTTTGCGGCTCGTCCGGTTCGCAGAAACGCCGGAGATCGCGAACAGCACTGTGGTTAGAAACGCCGGTAACATGAGCGACGAGTCTGCACTTCAAGTGGCAGCAAAACCACCTCGAAGTCGTTGCACGCAGTTGGCCCTGGAGCCTGGAGCTCAGCATGCCCGTGTTAGCATTAGCTCTTAGCTTCTATACCGTCGCCACATCCCTCGCCACGATCAGGACGTCTTTCTGTTGCCACTCCCGCTTGAGGTCCGCCTTGACCTCCCGCAAAAAGCGTTCGGCTTCGGCTGCGTCCATCGCCAGAACACGGAAAATGACAATACGATCCCGAAAGGTGAAGCTACCCATTCGCCACAGTCCCTCGTTTTCCTGTGGGAAATGGGTCAAGCCGCCAAATTGACGGGCCAGTCGCTGCTTCAGGTCTGCGATTTTCTGGTGATCGACCGGTCGGCCATCGTTGTCGTATAATGGCACATACAACTCATACTCACGCATAAAAAAAAGGCGGGGAAGTTATCCCCGCCGACTTGACCGATGATTGTGCTCCTGAGCCTTACCGGACTTCAGGCGCATCGGTTCGCATGATGCTGTGGGCCATGAAGGTCCCGTTATCATCGTGGAAACCAATATCTACCGGATAGCCCACTTTGAAATCCGAAAGACTCGGATTGCGTGATTCCTTCAAGACGATGTTTGGCTTGTCCGTGAACTTGAACTGACGCGTCCCGGAAGAGTCACCCGTGCCTTGAACCGTCACCGTGCGGTTTTCCACGTCGATGGCAGCTATCTTACCGTGAAACACGTCCTTGTGGTCGAGTGCGGCATCGTTCCGAGGGGATCCGTTTTGGTTGAGGATTCCATTCGCACGGTTGGCATGTTGACGCGGATATTCCGAGTTGGAATTGCGGTCTCGGTCGACGGCGGTCGAGCTCGAATTTCGGTCGCTACTACCCGTTCCCGACGTGGTCGCTCCGATCGTACCTTGCCCACTGGTGCCCGGCAGCCAATAGGAGTCCAAGTTCCAGGACTTGTCGTTTAGATCCGGCCAGGTGTTCTTGGCAAAGGCGGGAGCATTCTGCAGCTTGGCTTTGTCGGCGTTCAGCACCAGTCTGTCCATCTCTGGCGAGGTGCTAAAAGCCCCCGGGGGCACGGCCACGTAGCGGTCGCCTATCCCAAGAAATCCGCCGACGGAGACGACAGTGTAAAGGACTTTGCCCGAGGGCAAGTCGACGACGATGTCCTTGATCTCGCCCAACCTTTCGTTTTGCGTATTCCGAACATCCATGCCGATCAGGCTACTGGCCTTGTTCGCGCGGCTGACGGGCGTTTGCTGCCCGGAACGATCCGAAAGCTGCGAATGGCTGTCCAAGGTGTCGGTCGCGGTTCGGTCCGTCTTCAGGATGTCATTGTGCGCGCTGGGATTGCCGACGGCTCCAGGCGTGGTGTGGTCGGGAGTGTGATCGGCGCGAATCGGGCTCGAGAGTCCGAAACACGCCGCTGTTACCCCGGTGAGCAGAAGTTTTTGTGTGTTTCTCATAATCTCATTGGTTGGTTCATGTCTCTTTCTTTAAGAACGCACACCCAGTAGGAGATGCTATCCGTGAGGTGGCTGGTTCTGCCATCGGCAGAACGCCGAGGCCGCCTGGGAGAAAGGAGGCCTCACAGCGCGAAATCGTTTCAAAAAGGATTGCGTCCCCTTGGGAGGAAGGGTAATGATCAGCCAAGTCCCGTGGTGTTTTCTACTCAGCCGAACGGAGCCAGCATGCATGGCCACAATTGTGTCGGAACCAGGTTGCTTTTACTCGCCTGCGTCATAACCCTTGCGCTCCTCCAGTCTCCGGCGGCTCCCGCCATGAATGAGACCGGCCCGCCGCGGCCGAGCCTTCCCGCGATCCAGAAGCTGGCATTGACCCCCTCTTCGCTTGCCTTGGAAGATGGTCGAGATGAGCGCCGGGTGCTGGTTTGGGGAATTACCGATGCCGGCGAACAGATCGACCTGACGAGCGAGGCGACCTTTCAGACCGACTCTCCTGCGATCCAAGTCTCGGATGGTTATGTTCGGCCCAAGGCCAAGGGGGCAGGGGAGGTTTCGATTTGTGCCGCCGGCAAGCAAACCAAGCTGCCTGTCACCGTCAAAAGTGCGGACATGCCCGAGGTGCGTTTCGTGCGCGATGTCATGCCTGTCTTGAGCAGGGTTGGGTGCAACGCGGGCACGTGCCACGGCTCAGCCAAGGGCAAGAATGGTTTTAAACTCTCCTTGCGGGGATATGATCCCGAGACCGACTATCATGCCCTCATCGATGACCTATCCGGCCGGCGATTCAATCGGGTCAGGGTCGAAGAGAGTTTGATGCTATTGAAGCCCTCGGCGGCCGTGCCGCACGAGGGTGGTCAGGTCTTCAAGCCATCCTCACGCGAATACGAAATGTTGCGCACCTGGATTGCCCAAGGATCCCGCCCGGAGGAGACAGGAAGCGCGCGCGCGACGCGTATTGAGATTCTCCCCCCCGAGTTGAATTTGGCGCTTCCCGGGATGCAGCAGCAACTGATCGTTCAGGCTTCCTACCCGGACGGTTCCATGCGCGACGTGACTCGCGATGCTGTCATTACTAGTAATAACGAGGAAATCGCCAAGGTCAAAGACAGCCAGGTCACCAGCGTGCGGCGCGGCGAGGCGGCCGTCCTCGTGCGTTATGAGGGCAACTATGCCACGGCCGAGTTGCGGGTGATGGGAGATCGTGCTGGCTACTCTTGGAGTCCGGTCCCCGAGCACAATTTCATCGACCGCGCGGTCAACGCCAAGCTGCAAAAAATGAAAATCCTCCCATCCGGCCTTTGTTCGGACGCGGAGTTTATTCGGCGGGCCTCGCTGGACCTCACCGGCGTGCCACCGACAGGCGAGCGGGTGCGGGCCTTCCTGGCGGACGGCGCCGAAAGCAAAGTGAAACGTGAACGGCTCGTCGATGAGCTCATTGGCAGCCCGGAATACACCAGGTTCTGGGCGAATAAGTGGGCTGATTTGCTCCAGTGCAACAGCGAAAACCTCGGCCAGAAAGGGGTTTGGGCGTTTAAGGATTGGATCCGGCAGGAGATTGCGGCCAACCGGCCTTACGATCAATTCGTGCGCGAAATTCTGCTCGCCGAAGGCAGCTCGTATCTGAATCCGCCGGTCAATTACTTTCGGGTTTTACGCGAACCGGGCAAAGCTGCGGAAGATATCAGTCAGACTTTTTTGGGCGTCCGGTTCAACTGCAACAAGTGCCACGATCATCCGTTCGAGCGTTGGACTCAGAGCCAGTATTATCAGTTTTCAGCTTATTTCGCCCGCCTCGCGTTCAAGCGCGGCACTTTAGGCAAAGATGTGGTGCGAACCTTCACGGGCGATAATCAGACCGTGACGGGGGAGGAGGTGGTTTACTTGCGAGACGAAGGCGAGGTAAAGCATCCTAAAACGGACAAAGACGTGCCTCCTCATGTTCCTTACGGAGTGGCCAAGGCCGCGCCGCCGGATCAGGATCGCCGCGAACCCTTCGTCGAATGGCTCACCTCCAAGGATAATCCCTATTTCGCCTTGTCGATGGCCAACCGCGTCTGGAGCTACTTCTTCGGCCGCGGCATTATTGACCCGGTCGATGATATTCGCGGCAGCAATCCGCCCAGTAATGGTCCTTTGCTCGATGCGTTGACGAAGGAATTCGTTAACAGTGGGTTTGACGTGCGGCAATTGATGCGGACGATCTGCCAATCGCGCACCTATCAGGCTTCGATTGTGCCCAATCAGTGGAATACAGACGATCACATCAATTTCTCTCATGCGCTTCCGCGCCGTTTGAGCGCGGAGCAGTTGCTAGATGCTGTCGCCGTCAGCACTGGGACCAAGCCGACCTTCGCAGGCCTGCCGAAAGGGCTGCGGTCGGTTGATTTGCCCGACGGCATCGTGGAAGGAAACGACTTCCTGTCTTTGTTTGGCCGGCCCAAACGGCAGTCGGCCTGCGAATGCGAGCGGACGAGCAACCTCACGCTGGCGCACGCGATGAACCTGATCAATGGCAAGATGATCAGCGACGCGGTCCAATCGCCCGACAACCAGTTGCGGAAACTTGTCGAGGCGACAGCGGACAATGGGAGTTTAGTGCAGGACATCTATCTCGCTGTCCTTAACCGGCCAGCTACTGAGAAGGAGTTGGCTGCGATCGACTTTTCCGGCTCCAGCCGTCTGGAGACGGCCCAGGATCTGGCTTGGGCGCTGATGAATAGCCCGGCATTTCTCTTCAACCGCTAACCAAAGGCAATCATTATGCTATCGATTCCTGGGGAAACTGGCTCAACCTGTGATGGTTGGAGCCGCCGTGAGTTCCTTCGCGTCGGTGGAGCGGGTATCCTGGGCTTGGCTCTGGGAGATATTCTCCGGCTCCAAGCGCAAGCCGGCACTGCGCCGGAGGCGAGCAAGCCCCGCAACGGTTGGGGTCAGGCCAAGTCCGTTATCCTTCTCTTCCTTCAGGGCGGGCCGAGCCACATCGACATTTGGGACCCTAAGCCGGATGCTCCTTCGAACATTCGCGGTGAGTTCAAGCCCATCAAGACGAACGTCCCGGGAATCTGGTTGAGCGAAACGATGCCCTTGCTGGCCCAGCAAATGGACAAGGCTACTCTGATCCGTTCGGTCAGCTATACGCCCGCCGGCTTGTTCAACCACACCGCTGCCATCTACCAAATGATGACCGGCTATACGCCCGACCGCGTCTCCCCATCCGGGCAGCTTGAACCCCCGGCGCCGAATGATTTTCCGCATGCTGGCTCGCAGATTGTGCGCTTGAAGCCGTCTGACGCGCCCATGCTGCCCTTCGTCATGCTTCCAAGACCTTTGCAGGAAAGCAACGTCATCGGGAAAGGTGGCACTGCTGGCTTTTTGGGCCCTGCTTTTGATCCCTACTATTTCTATCAGGATCCCGCCGGACAGATAAAACTCGATGATCTGAGCTTGCACGAAGGCATTTCGAAGGAGCGTCTGCAGCGGCGCAGCGGGCTTTTGCAGCGATTGAATGCCGCCATGCCGGACATGGAGAAGGCGGTCGAGAATTACGCCTTGGATAGTTATTACCAGAAGGCCTTCAACCTGATTCTCTCCGGTCGCGCCCGCGATGCTTTCGACCTGACGAAGGAATCGGACCAGGTCCGAGACCGTTATGGCCGCCATACATTCGGCCAAGGCTGCCTCATGGCTCGCCGCCTGATCGAAGCCGGCACCAAATTTGTCCAGATGAACTGGCCTTCCGTGGCCAATGGGGATCCCAACACAACCGCTTGGGATACCCACGCGGCGAACTTCGGGCCGCTCCGCAACCTGCATTGTCCCAAGCTTGATAGTGGCCTCTCGACTTTGCTGTCCGAACTGGACGAACGCGGTCTGCTTAAAGAGACTTTAGTCGTTGCGATCGGCGAGTTTGGCCGTTCCCCGCGTCTGGGAGTGAGCACTTCCGGCAACAGCAATTCGCCGGACGGTCGGGACCACTGGCCGTATTGCTATACGGCCTTGGTGGCCGGCGCAGGCGTGCAGCGCGGCGCGCTCTACGGCAAGTCCGACGCCACCGCATCCTCGCCGGCGGAGAATCCGGTCCACCCGACTGAAATTCTGGCAACCATCTACCACGCTCTCGGAATTGATCCGCATACGATTGTTCTTAATCACTTGAACCAACCGCGTGAGTTGGTCCAGGCGCAACCGGTTCTCAAGCTCTTTGCCTGAGAACAGCTCGCTTCCGATCGGCGTTGCTTTGACTGATGACCAGTGCCCGTATTGCCGGAAAGGTGGCGAGAGACCGCGACGATAAAGAAATGAAGCATTCCCGCGTGCTCAGGCTCCTGTGGATCCGCGCGCTGTGCGTTTCCGCCTTTGCCCCAATTGGTCTCTCTGCCCAGCCAGTCCCAAAGTTGATGGCCTTGTCGCGGGATTGGTTTCAGCGGGGCACAACCAACGAAGTGGTCATTTCGGGCGAACATCTACGTGGCGCTAAAGCGGTCCGAGTCAGTGGCGACGGCGGCCTTGCCGTCCTGCTGAGCACGCCGGACGAGGGTTTGCCCAAGGTGACCCTAGAGGCCAGCAAAGGCGGCATTTCGGTCGGGGACAGCAGTGAAAGCAAGGCTGTCCGAGCTACCGTTACCATCAGTGACGACGCCTCGCTCAATCCACGCGAGATACGTCTCGTCACCGCTGAGGGCGTGTCGAATCCGGTAATCGTCAACGTTAGTCCCATCCCCGAAATCCTCGAGACCAGCGGCGGCGAACAAAGGTTGAGTCTCCCGGTGGGGTTGAGCGGGACGATCGCCGCTCCAGGCGAACAGGACTCGTTCACGTTTGACGCTAAAAAGGGGCAGGAACTCATCTTCGAAATCCTCGCTTTTCGTTCCGGTTCCGCGCTGGATTCGTCGATGGCCTTGCTGAACTCAAAGGGCCTAGAGTTGGCTCGCAGTGAAGACGCCAAAGGTTTCGATTCGTTTATCCGGCTGACGGTGCCGGAGGATGGGGCCTACCGCTTGCAGATTCGGGATTTCCGTTATGGCGGCAGTTCCAAACACACCTATCACCTAACGGCTGGCGCCTTACCCTATGTCGATTGGGTCTATCCCGCCGGCGTGTCCCGCGGTCAATCGGCTCAGGTCCGGTTGCATGGGGCCAACTTGGGTGTCGATACGATCACCCTCCGCCCGGACCTCGATGCGCCACTTGGCTGGCAGGAGGTTCGTGTCCGGACGTCCAACGGTTTGTCTACACCCTTCCGCTTTGAAGTGGGCGAGCTTCCCGAGTTTATGGAAACGGAACCCAACGGCGGAACTAATCAGGCTAATGTCATCCGCCCGCCCACGACAGTTAACGGACGGATCTCTGCGCCGAGGGATGTCGATCAATTCAAATTCAAATTATCCAAATCCCAGCGACTGATTTGCGAAATAACGGCTCAGCGCTTCGGTTCGCCGCTGGATGCCGTGCTGGTTCTGCGTGACGGCGAGGGGCATGTGCTGTCCCAAAATGACGATGCCGAAGGGGCCGACGCTCGAATCGATTACCCTTTCGAGAAGGATAAGGAATACCTGCTTTCCGTCCGCGACTTGCTCGGGCGCGGTCCGGAGAATGCCGTTTATCGACTCGCCCTCCGTCCGCCCCAACCAGACTTCACTGTGCGATTTTTCCCGGACGCGCCCCGGATCAATTGCGGCGGGAGAGCGATCGTCAGATGCGAGGTGTTGCGCGAGGCGGGCTTTGGTGGCGCCGTCCGGATCGTTGCCGAAAACCTACCGGCAGGGGTGACGGCTGAGCCGGTCCTGATGACGGCGGACGATCCCACTCATGGCTTGCTGATTTTGAATGCGAGTGGTAATGCGGCGGGCGGAGTCCATCCCTTACGACTGGCCGCCACTGGTCTAAGGGACGGAGCAGCCTTGGTGCACTCGGCTGAACCAATGGCCGGAGATACCCCTGCCAGGGAAGGCTTATTGACTATTCTGGATTCCGCGCCGCCATTTACTCTCGAATTGCTCACCCTCAGCGTGTCTTTGGAACAAGAGCAGGCGGCTGATCTGCAGCTCCTCGTGCGCCGACGGGACGGGTTTGACGGAGAGATCAAGTTGACCCCGGAAGGCTTCAGCTCCGGACGCGAATCGATCGCACGCAATCTTGAGTTTCAGCCGGTCACCCTCAAAGCGGCCGAGAGCCGGGCGCGGCTGACCTGCAAGGCCCGTATGGATTCTGAGATTGGGGTGCATCCGATCTACGTGCGCGCCGAGACAACCGTTGATGGCCAAACTATCAACCAGTATAGCCAGGCAGTTCCCCTCACCATCCGTCAGCTGCCCTTCTCCCTGGTGAACACCATGAAACGCCTGTCCGTCGCCGTGCTGCCGGCGGGCACAACTTCCGCCGCTTCCGAGGCCGAGTTCGCCGTTCGGGCGTCGCGGCGGGGCTGGTTTACGGATCAGATTGACCTGTCATTGGAAGGGCTTCCGGAAGGAGTGACGGCGACTACGACCAACCTAGCCAGCCACGTAGGCGAGGTCACATTTAAGTTGCACGCCACGGAGAAGGCGGCGGTTCTCAAAGACTTCGAAATCACTGTGGTCGGTTCGGCCAATATCGCTGGGCGGATCTATCAACAACGCACCGCGCCCATGACGCTCAGCGTGACCAAACCAACCGAGGTGGCGGACTCTAAATAAGATGCAACCTTCACCGTCTGCACCCAGGCCGAAACGAGCCGCTTCGTTCGGCATCCTGGCGCTGTTTTTGGTCTCAACCGTTGCGATGGCTCAAGGCGAGACCGCCAAGCCGGTCAGCTTTTCCAGCGATGTCGTGCCCATTCTGAAACGAAGTTGCACCGGTTGTCATCATCCTGGAAAGCTCAAAGGCGATCTGGACTTGACTACCTTCAGTTCTTTGCAGAAGGGGGGCAAACACGGCCCTATTCTGCAGTCGGGCGTGCCTGGCAAGAGCAGAGTAATCGAGCAGATCAGCGGGCCGGAGCCGAGCATGCCGGCGGAGGGACCGCCCCTGAGCAAGGAGGAGGTGGGCTTGTTTGAGCGTTGGATTAACCAAGGCGCCAAAGACGACACACCAGCCGGGAGCGAAGACCTGGTGCCGAAAGAACCGCCGGTTTACCGCGTTGCCCCGGTCATCTCCGCTTTGGCCTTTTCTCCGGACGGCGGTACGTTGGCCGTCCCTGGTTATCATGAAGTCTTGCTCCACAAGTCAGACGGTTCGGCGCTGGTTGGCCGCTTGCTCGGCGAATCGCCCCGCATCGATTCCATCGCCTTCTCTCCCGACGGCAAGCAATTGGCAGTCAGCGGTGGCGCTCCCGCCCAATTCGGCTCCATCCAAGTCTGGGACTCGGCTTCCCGGACCTTGGTCAAGAGCCTCCGGATCTCGGCTGACTCCCTCTTCGGCGTTTCGTTCTCCCCGGACGGAGAGCGGATTGCTTTCGGTTGCGCCGACAAGACTGTCCGCGTGCTGCGTGTTGCCGATGGCAAGGAACTGGTGCGGGTCGACAATCACAGCGACTGGGTTTTGGGCACGACGTTTACCCGCGATGGCAAGCGTTTGCTCAGCGGAAGCCGAGACCGGGCTATGAAGTTGATCGATGGTTCCAGCGGGCAATTCATCGACGACATTAACAAGCTGATCGAAGGAGTTTTATGTTTGGCCCGACATCCAACCGCTGATCAGGCGCTCTACGGCGGCGACTTGGGCGGGTTGCGGATCTATCGAATGGCCGAGAACCAGCAGCGCACCGCCGCCAATAATGACGTCAACATGCTCCGTGAATTCGAGCGACAGCCCGGACCCGTCCGCGCCGTTGCTTTCTCGCCCAAGGGCGATCTGGTCGCCGCGGCGGGTGGATTTCCGGAAGTGCATCTCTATAAAACGAGTGACGGTGCTCGGGCTGCCACCCTAAAGGGGCATGAAGGGGCCATTTTCAGCCTGGCATTTCACCCGACGCAGCCCGAGATCCTCACAGGCGGCTATGATGGCAAGGTGCGCCGCTACAAAGTGGATTCTGGCGAATTGATCGCCAGCTTTTTTCCGGTGCCCCTGCTGTCGAAGGCAGACCAAGTGGCGCAAACGAAATAGCTGAGCAAGCTCGACCGGCTTGGTCCTCTCGCCAGCTCCCACCGGCCGCGGCGGCAGTGAATCGGTGGCGACGCGTGACTGGAACGCTTTCCTATTTGGTGACGGATCTGTCAGTTCCGCCACCGGCGCCGCGACGTGCGCTGGCCATGGCAGCAAGACCGTTCGTTTCTGGCCGCCTGGCGCCGAATCGAGGATAAAAAGCCGTGGCTAAGCCCGGGCGAGCTCTCCGGCGTGTCCGTGGATTTTGCGAATGGCGTCGGCGATCTGGTCCATGTCCTGCCTCGAGCCCACAAACATGTTTTGCGTGAACCAGACCGCCTGCTCACACAGCTTCTCGTTCGTCGGGCATTGGGTTCGGTCCTCCCAATTGGCCAGCACCTCGGGCGGATATATCTTCTGATAGCCTTTGGTTTTGAGCGTGGCCTTCACGAAGCTCTCTTTGTTCAACGGTGAATAGCCGGCCGACGAGGGGATGCCCTCGGCGTTGAGCGCCTTCAGGAACTTGGCTCGCGACATTCCACCGAAATATTCCGGCTCGTAGCGCAACATATAAAGGTGGTAGGCGTTTCGCGTGCAACCTTCGTGCATCCTAGCCGGCACGATACCGGGAATCTCCTTGAGCATCCCAGTCAGGTATTGCGCGTTCTGTTCCCGGATCTGGGATTGCTTTTCGACCCGCTGCATTTGCGCGAGGAGCACGGCCGCTTGAAAATCGGTCAGGCGCAAGTTCGCGCCGCGGCTGCCGAGATAGTTGAAGTTGTAACCTGCGCTCGTGCGCGGCCGGCAATTGTTTTGGAAGGCGTAGCACTTTTCCGCCACCTCCGCGTCATTCGTGAGAATGGCGCCGCCTTCGCCGCAATTCAGGTTCTTGCTTGCCTGGAAGCTGAAGCAGCCGGTTGTTCCAAGAGTGCCGACCTTGCGGCCACGCCACTCGGCCAAGTGCGATTGGCAGGCATCCTCGACCACGGGGATTTTCCGTTGGGCGGTTGCGCCCAGGACTCCATCCATGTTCGCAACGTTGCCGCCTAGATGAACCGGGATGACAGCAGCTGTTCGGTCCGTCAGAGCGGGTTCGATTTTGCTCGGGTCGATCTGGAAGGTATCTAATTCGACATCGACGAAGATCGGCAGGGCGTATTGCAGCAAGATCACGTTGAGCGTGGCGACAAAGGTGTAGGGCGGCAGAATGACCTCGTCGCCTGGTCCCACTCCCAAAGCTCCTAGAGAAGCAAACAGCGCGCTGGTTCCGTTCGCCACGGCGACGCAATGCTTGGCGCCGGTCAATTTGGCGTAGGCTTCTTCGAGGCGGCCCGCCACTAGTCCTCCGTAACTACGGGTCCAATGTCGGCTGTGCAGCACTTCGAGCACCGCCTTGTCTTCGGCTTCATCGATCACTGGCCAGGACGGAAAGGCGTCCGACCGAACAGGCGCGCCGCCCAGCAGAGCCGGCTTGGGCAGCCCATTCCGGCCCGGAGCGGTCTCCGGGCCGGCCCCGGTCTCGGTCAGGCCAAAGGAAAGCGCCGTGCCAGTGACAGCGGCAGTTCCGAGGAAACGTCTGCGATTCATATTCATAGTTTGCCCTTTCTTGGTTGGTGGCTTTGCTGCGGAGCTAGTTTCCGCAATACTCCCCGCTTTGCTGAGCGTCAAACTCTTTCCAACCGAGGTCGGGTCGGTGATTCGCTTTCAATTCAAGCCTGCCAGGAGTTTCTTCGCGCGCTTGATCCAGAAACGTTCGTGGCGCCGCTCGAACGCCGGGGCATGCGCGTCATCGGCAACCGCCTCTTGGAGTTTGGCCTTGGCGGGAGCGGTTTCCCCGCGCGCCAGATGGAGTTCGGCCAATTCGACGCGGGCCCGGGCATAGGAGTAGTTTTCGGAAATGTGCTGCCAAGCCTGGAAGGCTTTGTCCTGCTGACCGAGAGCGGCATACGCTTCGGCCAGTGCCATGAGAGAGTAGCCGTAATTGTGCTTCGGGTTGGCCAGGCAAACAGGCTCAAGCCATTGAATGGCTTCGGCGGGCTTTCCCAGCCGGAGCAGGGTTTCGCCGAGAGACGCTTGGGTGTCGCGGTCATCTCGATCCCGCTCCATGGCATTACGGAAGCATTTTTCGGCGTCTTCGAACTTCTTTTGCTGCAGGTAAATTGTGCCCAGTGCGGCATGGTGATGGGCCTTGTCGAGGTGGTGAATCTGGGCTTGCAGCTCCTGAATGCGCCGTCGCTGGGCGGTGCCGGGGAATTCGAACCTGGCCGTCCCGAGGGAGGGGGCGTTGCGGTAGATGAGAACGTAGTAAAGGACGGCGTTGATAACGGGGAAGAGGACGATGAAGACGACCCAGAGCCATTCTTCCCGGCGGATGGCATCGACGAGCATCCAGATCTGAAAGGCCGCGATGACAAGGGCGAAAGGGGAACTGAGCCAATTCTGATGGTTCAGGAGATCGGCGATCCAGAACGCTACCATGCCATCGATCATTTGGGCGGCGAGGATAGCAGGAGGCTTCGGACGCGTCTCTATATTTGACGATGGGCGGGAGACGGAGAGGAAGGGGCTTGAGTTTGGCAGGAGATCTGCTTAGTTGTCTTCGCGATCTCCGCAAGAGCATGAGTGCGAATGCGCTTGTCATTGTGCCAACCTACAACGAGAGGGCTAATCTATTGCCGCTCGTCCGGCGCGTCCTGGCTTTGCCCGTCAGCGTCGACCTCTTGATCGTCGATGATAATTCGCCGGACGGCACGGGTGAGTTGGCCGATCAGTTGAGTCGTGAGCATGGGCAGATCCATGTGCTGCACCGGCAGGCGAAGGCCGGGCTTGGCCGGGCCTATTGTGCGGGATTTGGCTGGGCCCTGGAGCGGAGCTATCCGTTCGTGTGCGAGATGGATGGCGACTTGTCGCACAACCCGGATGACATTCCGTCCTTTTTGACGGCGGCAGAAGAAGCGGACCTGGTGTTGGGGTCACGCTACTGCAACGGCATTCGAGTGATCAACTGGCCGTTGCGGCGGCTGATGCTGAGCATGTGCGCCGCCAAATACGTCCAGATCATCACCGGTATGCCGTTCACCGATCCCACCGGCGGCTTCAAATGCTTCCGTCGAAACGCCCTTCAATCGATCGATCTGGAAGATGTGCACTCCAGCGGCTATAGCTTCCAGATTGAAATGACCCACAAGGTCTGGCGCCAAGGCCTCAAAATCGTCGAAGTCCCGATCATCTTTACCGACCGTTTCCAGGGCACTTCCAAGATGTCGCCCAAAATCGTCCGCGAAGCCCTCCGCATTACCTGGAAAATGCTCTTCCAGAATCGGCTCCGCCGCACTCCCACCCGCCAGACGACCTCACCTTCGTCTCCCACTGCCGGCGCGCTTTTGCCCAAATAAGTGTGGCGGTTTAGCTTGCGGCTGTTTGTCGCCGCGTTCATCCTCGTCGCCGTGATCACTTTGTTGGTGGGAACGAACCGTCCGGGCAGCAGTTCGCGCAAAGTCGCGCGCGAAATCGAACTTATCTACCAGGGGTTGGAAGTTCCTCTCCGGGTAATCGACTTGACCGAACTGCCGCCGGAGATTTTCCAGCCGAGCGCGTATGCGAATAAGCCGGCCTCGTTTCAGGTGTTTGCAGACGCGATTCTGCAGGCAGAAGGCTTGATCGTTGTCACTCCTGAGTATAACGGCAGCGTGCCCGGGGTGCTCAAATACTTCATCGACATGTTGAAGTTTCCGGAGAGCTTCGAACAGCGGCCGGTATGCTTCGTCGGACTGGGCGCTGGCATGTGGGGCGCCTTGCGACCGGTGGAGCAGCTCCAACTGATCTTCGGCTATCGTAACGCGTTCCTTTATCCACAGCGCGTATTCATGCCCAAGATTGTCGAGCTCCTCGACAGCAGTGGCCGGTTGAAAGATCCTGAGCTGATTGAACGCTTGACCGAGCAAGCCGTCGGCTTCGTCGATTTCGTGCAAAAGGTCAAGGGTGTGAGACTAAAAAAATCTTAGTTCCGGTGGATACACCGACAGAGGCTTTCTTATGAAAGGTTCGTTTTTGAATCGTCTGGCCGTGTGCAGTTGGTCGTTGCAGCCCGCCAATCCCCAACAACTGGTCCAAGCCTTGCAGGAGATTGGGCTTTCCAAAATCCAATTGGCGCTCGATCCCATCCGGGAGCACTCAACGACGTGGGCTAGTTTTGAGAAAGACGCCGAACGGGCGGGTTTGGAATGCGTTTCCGGCATGATGGGTTGCGCGGGCGAGGACTATACGACCATGGAGAGTATCCGTCGCACTGGCGGCATTGTTCCTGACGCGACCTGGCGGCAAAACTGGACCAACATTCAAGCGACGGCAGAGTTGGCCGCCCGGATGGGCCTGCGCCTCGTCACTTTCCACGCCGGATTTTTGCCACACGATCCGAAGGACCCTGGCTACGCCAAGCTCTTGCAACGGCTGATTCAAGTGGCCGACTGCTTTAATCAAAAGGGCATCGATCTGGCGCTCGAAACAGGCCAGGAAACCGCCGACGCTCTTCGGGCCTTTCTGCAGCAATTGGATCGACCTGGGGTCGGGGTCAATTTCGATCCGGCGAACATGATCCTGTATGACAAGGGCGATCCGATCCAGGCGCTGCGGACTCTGTCTCCATGGTTGAAGCAATGTCACATCAAAGACGCTCGCAAAACCAAAACAGCCGGAACGTGGGGCGACGAGGTCCCTGCCGGGACCGGCGAAGTCCCGTGGAAGGAGTTCTTCAAGGTGCTTCAAGAACAGAACTATGGCGGCTATTGCTCGATCGAGCGAGAAGCCGGCCAGCAGCGTGTCCAGGACATTCGAGCCGCGCGGCAGATGGTCGAGTCGCTCGGTGTTTAACTGGTCTCATTCGTTATTCATTATGAAAAGCATCAGCTCAAAACGCGCTCGTCCATCGCGAGTCAACGTCGGGGTCGTTGGTCTCGGATTCATGGGCGTTATGCACATCCGTGCGTACCAACAGGTCCGCGGCGCCCAACTGACCGCCGTTTGCGATCCTGTCCGCCAACCCATCGACGGCGTCTTGAACGATCCAGGCGGCAACGTTGGCGATAGCACCCCCGTTCAGCTCAATATGAAGCAAGTGCGGGCTTATCGGGAGCTGTCAGACCTCCTTGCCGATCCGAACGTCGACCTCGTCGACATTTGCGTCCCGACGCACCTGCATCCGTCGGTCGCGACGGCGGCGTTGCGCTCGGGCAAACATGTCTTATGCGAGAAGCCGTTGGCCAGGAATTCCAGTCAATCCCAGGAGATCGCGGCCGCGGCGGAGGCGGCCAAGGGCTTCTTCATGCCCGCTATGTGCATGCGCTTTTGGCCTGGCTGGTCCTGGCTAAAGCCGGCCATCGAGGAAAATACCTACGGCAAAGTGCTCGCCGCCCGGTTTCGACGGATCGCGGAACCGCCCGGTTGGGGACGCGAGAACTACTTCAAAGGCGCTCAATCGGGCGGTGCCTTGCTCGATTTGCACATTCATGACACCGATTTCGTCCAGTTTTGCTTTGGCCGGCCCAGAAGTGTGTTTTCCTCCGGGCTGAGCAAATTCAGCGGGGCGATTGATCATGTGGTGACGCAGTATCAATATGATTCGGGCGTTCTGGTGACTGCCGAAGGCAGTTGGCTGGTGGCCCCCGGCGGCGGATTTAACATGGCTTATACGATCCACTTCGAGAATGCCATGGCCGATTATGATTTCTCCCGGGGCGAGGAGGCCTTGAAACTCTATACCGCGCGCAAGGCTGTCCGCATTGTGCCATGTAAAGGGCCGGACGGTTACGTCCGCGAGCTGCAACATATGGTCGATGCCATCCGGTCTGGCCAGCGCCCAACGGTGGTGACCGCCCGGGACGGCCAAACCGCGGTCGAGATTTGCGAAGCGGAAGAACGGTCGGTTCAGACAGGAAAAGTGACGCCTGTTTAGCAGGACCGGTTTCGACACTCTTGCTTAACCGGCGGCAGCCGCCTTCGGCGTCGCCGGCATTCCCCAATAAATCCACCAGGATTTGACCTGGGATGGCGCGAAGGCAACACAGATTCCGTTCCCGATCGTGGCGCATCGGTCCATCCGTGGTTGAAGCCGTTTTCTACTCCCCGCTCTCCTCGCTGGACGGCTCCTCGAGTTAGCTTTGGTAACCCGTGGCGAGATGCAGCACTGGCTGTGATCGCGCTGAGGCTTCGGTCTGGTTGTGTTTTGAGATCGTTCGAGCGTGATTCGGACGAAACCCGATGGACGCCCGATCGACGCCTGATGAGACCCCGATCGGCATCGGGTGTTCATCGGGTCTTGATCGGGATTCCATCGGGTTTGCATCGGGTTTGCATCGGGATTGGCCCGGATCGAGTTTCTGCCAAAGGTCCTGCCGCGCAGGTTGTGCTCACGAACGGGATCGTCGATGCGCACTTGCCGGAGGGCAATTTACCCGGTAGAAATCCTCACTGGCTGTCGCGGAAAACCAGCCATTGGGTCCGTCTATCAAAACCGCATGAGTGTCCATCCAGCTGTCGACGAACTGTCTCGCCGGGTCCTTCGCTTGATTGAAGAAGCCTCCAACGCCAGCGCTGGCAGGGAGGAGGACTTCACCGCCCTGGCCATGGCCCTTTTCGATCGGCAGTTCGCTGATATTCCTGTTTACCGGCGCTTTTGTGAAGCGCGCGGCGTGGGGCCGGGAAGGGTGACGGCATGGAAGGAAATTCCTGCCATGCCCACGCGCGCGTTCAAAGAATTTGATCTCTCTAGTCTACCGCTGGAAGGGCGGCCTACATTCTTTCTGTCGAGCGGGACCGGGTCGATCGCGGAGCGAAGCCGACACTACCATGACCCGGCGTCGCTAGAGATCTACGAGGCCTCGTTGTGGTCATGGTTCAGGCGGCATGTTTTGCCTGAACGGGGGTCATTCGACGGAATGGGGGAAGGGATGCGATTGGTGGCGTTGACGCCTCCTCCGGAGCTGGCGCCACATTCTTCATTGGTGCACATGTTCGGCACGATTGCGCGGCGGGGCCGATTCGATGCGGCGACATTCGCCGCACGCACCGATGACACCGGGATATGGCACCTCGACCTCGAACTAACGACCCAATGGCTGCGCGAGGCGACGGCCGTTTCGCAGCCTGTCCTGCTTCTCGGGCCGGCCTTTTCCTATGTGCATCTTCTGGATCGGTGGGCCGAAACCGGTCAATCGTTTCACTTGGCGCCCGGTTCGCGGGCTTTGGAGACGGGAGGATACAAAGGGCGTTCGCGAGTGCTTCCAAAGGCGGAGCTCCACGAAGGCATCATGGACCGCTGCGGCATTCCAGGGTCTCACATCGTGACGGAGTACGGAATGAGCGAATTGAGCTCACAAGCTTACGACCGGGTCGTGGGTGAGGCGCCCGGCCGTGGGGCTGGTTGCTTCCGCTTTCCGCCTTGGGCACGGGCGTGGATGGCGTCGCCCGAGACTGGGAAGGAAGTGGCGGACGGTGAAATTGGCATGATCCGGGTGGTGGACCTTGCCAATGTTTATTCCTTGTTGTCCATTCAGACGGAGGATCTCGGCCGGCGGTGCGGCGACGGCTTTGAATGGATAGGCCGGGCCAACTTGGTAGAATCACGCGGGTGCTCATTGATGTTGGAATGAGGCGATCTCCCCTTGCCAGGAAGGGGCTCGTCTTCAGGAGCGGGATGGGTAAAACTAGGCGCATTGTCCTGGGAATGAATTGCATCGGCTCGATAGCGGGCGCGTGTCCAACGGTCCAAGACGGCGGCGACCATAGCACGCGACGAGTCTGCCGAAGAACTTCGATGAGTTCTGTTTTCGAAGTGGTGATGAGCGCATCTGGGCGCCTGGGTTCCAGCCTAGATCCTTTGGTGCAGCACCGAGCGCGGTTCTCAACAGAGTCCTGAGGGGCGCGAAGGAAATGACGTTATGACTTTGCCGAATTATTTTCTGGCTGACCTACCGAGAGAGGCCGCGCTTAGTCCCCAGACGATCACGGATGCTTGCCAGACGCTGAAGCGCAATCGCGAGCAGTACTTGCGAAATCGCTCGACCGAAAGCCTGGTGCGAACCATCAGCGACGTGGCCGCAAGCTGGCTGGACCCGGAGTTTCCGTTCCGGAGACTGGCGATGGCGGCCAGTCCAGGTTTGACTGGTTTCCCGTCGGCGACACTGGCCGTGGGACTGGACCAGTTCTTCCGGCAGTTGACGGTGGACCATCTCCAAGCGCTGCTGGTCCAGGACTTGGGTCACAGCCAGAGGCTGGACCGCTTTGTTATTGCCAAGTCCGAGCGTGGCGCCGACCGGGCCGCCCTGGCCAAAGGGCCCGAGCTGCTGGCGCATATCTCCGCTGGCAACGTCCCTAATCCGGCTTTCTCCAGCATGATTTTGGGGATTTTGGTGCGGTCCGCGCAGTTCTTGAAGTGCGCTTCGGGCACGGCCTACTTGCCGCGGTTACTGGCGCACTCGTTTTATGAGGCTGACCCGAAATTGGCGTCTTGCCTGGAGATTGCTGAATGGCCGGGCGGAAGACACGACCTGGAAGGGACGCTTTACCGGGAGGTGGATTGCCTCACGGCGACCGGCAGCGACAAGACTCTGGCGGACATCCATTCCAATTTGCCGCCGCACTTGCGCTTTGTCAGCTATGGCCACCGGGTGAGTTTTGGGTTCATTGCGCGCGAAGCGCTCGGCCATGGGGTGGGCGAGTTGGTCCGTCGAGCGGCATCCGACGTAGCTGCTTGGAACCAGTTGGGCTGCCTTTCGCCTCATGTTTTTTACGTGGAACGCGGCGGGAAGCTATCTGCTGAGGCCTTCGCGGAAATGCTGGCGGCGCAATTAGCGCAACTGGAGGAGAGCCAGCCGCGAGGTCCTTTGGTGGAGGAGGTGGCGGCGGTCATCGCCAGCCGGCGGTCCTTTTACGAAGTGCGCGCGGCTCATTCGGTCGAAACGCAGCAATGGGTGAGTCCTCATTCGACGGCCTGGACCGTTGTCTACGAGGCGGACCCGCGCTTTCAACTCTCCTGTTTGCACCGATTTGTCTACGTAAAGCCGGTTCCGGACTGGAGCGAAATATTGCGGGTGGCTGACTCCGTCCGGGGCTGTATCTCGACGGTCGGGCTCGAAGCCAGCGAGGAGCGAGCCGCGGAAATCGCGGGTGGATTGGCCCGGTGGGGAGTTGGTCGAGTGTGCCCTTTGGGACAAATGCAATCGCCGCCACTGGGCTGGCGGCACGATGGACGCCCGTCGCTCGGCGATCTCGTGACCTGGACAGATTGGGAGCGGCCAGAGAACGGCGGTTTTTGACAAGCCTCGCACGAGGGCATGAAGATCGAATTACGAAAGAGCTTTCAGTTTGAGGCGGCGCACCTGTTACCGCACCTTCCTCAGGGTCACAAGTGCCGGCGACTGCACGGCCATAGCTTTACGGCCGAGATTGTTGTGTCCGGCGAATGCGATCCGAAGCTGGGGTAATAGTTGATGGATTATGCGGACCTGAGTGTCGCATTCCGACCGTCGAACAGCTCGATCACCAGTATCTCAACGAGATTCCAGGTCTGGAAAATCCGACCAGCGAAGTGCTCGCGATTTGGATCTGGGATCGACTGCGCTCGACGCTTCCCCTGTTACACGAAGTGGTCGTGGCCGAAACTTGCACGGCCCGATGCGTTTACCGCGGGCCGTAGCGCGGCCGAGGGTCTTTACGCCGCTGCGATGAGGGCTGGGCTCTCTCCGATCGGTTGGTCCAGCAGGCAGGTCCATCCGTTGGCCAGGCCTGTGACGTTTTGGTGCAATTGACGGAGGCGATGGGCACGGGCTGGCAGATCGTCCTCGTTCTGTTGCGCCTGTGGGCATCGGGCGCCGACGGTTATCAGTTCGGTTCGCATTCTGAGCTGATGCGCGACCGCGATCAGGAAGAAGCGCCAACCCCACCCGAGATGTTCCGGGACGAGGTCGAAGAACCGGACTAATGGACGCGGAATCAGCATCGGGCCGTAGGTGTAGTCTCCTGGTTGGCCGAGAGCTTCACCGCAGAGGCGATTCATAAAACGCTCCGCTGTTCTTCGGCCGGCGGGAAAGGAGGCGAGAGCGCGAGAGTTTCGAGCGGCAAGTCCAAGTGCGATAACCGATTGAGTGCAGCTGCTTTGGTGAATGAAACGGCGCAAAGACTTCTGGAAGAAGGCTCGTTTGTCAGGCTCGGTGTAAAGCGCATATTGCGCCTGGCTTTCGTTAAAGCACCCAACTGCCGCGCGCAACTGGCTAACCAGTGTCACTTTTGATTTCCGCGGCACGGAGCAAACGTTGACATTTGGCAAGGTTTTCAGCTGGGCAAGGAAGTCAGGTCTGGACCCGCCATCGCCGACGTAGATAGGCAACGACTGTTGGCTTAAGGCGCGTAACGACTTGAACAGCAACGTCCCTTCTGTTGAAGTGCGCGCCATTGTCATCGTCACGACGGCAATGGACGCGGTTAAGGCCGTTGGTTGCAGTTCGAACCCCTTGTCGGGGCATTGTCTTGGAGATGCCTTGAGCCCAAGGCAATGGCGACAACCCGGTACCATCAGGAGTTAAGCCTGCCACAGCCGACTGGGTGACACCATCGGGCCACTGCCTGAATCCAACCGTTTGGAGTTTACTATTTTGCTCCTTGCCCGTGATTTGCGCTGAACGGCTTAAAGTTGGCACATCTGAGCCATCGACCATTGATTGGTGCAGACAGAGCGACAGACTCCCAGGCCATTACTTTTCGGCTGCAGGCACCACAGCGTTCGATTCGGCGGTGGTAAATAGGTCATAACCGCGAGCCCATTGCACCATCTCCCAATGTAGCTGTGGTTGCTGGGGTGCGGCGACCGGGCATTCTTCGAGTGTCTTCTCCCAAACAAGGTTAAAGCCCTCGGCGGGCGACGGATTGCGGGCCAGGTATTCTCGCAGCCGTCGCTGAAACTGGAGTCGAAACCGCTCGTGCTGCGCTTGTCCCTCGCCGTCCAGATGAGCACTCATGGATGGGAGGATGGCCGGGTTTCCGAGGCGCCTCAAGCACCGGTTATTAAAAATTGTCCACCGGGGATTCACCGATCGGACGCCTGGCACGTCAGCCGGGTGCGCCGGGCGTGCATCGGAACGCCCCTGAATCTCAAAACAGGGTCGAAGACCCGTTGTCTCTTGGGCTGATGGAGCTAGTTTCATGCAAAGGATATGCGCCTATGAAACCGCCGCCCACGATTCTCCTCGCGGAAGATGATGTGGACGACCTGTTGTTGATCCAGCGTTCGTTCCAGAAAGCCCGCTTAGTCAATCCTCTCCAAGTTGTGCGAGATGGCGAGGAAGCGATACGGTACCTCGCTGGTGAAAGTCCTTTCTCGGATCGAAACAGGTTTCCAGTCCCCTTCCTCCTGCTTCTCGACCTCAAAATGCCTAAGCAGAATGGGTTTGATGTCTTGAGCTGGATCCAGACGCGGAATGATCTGGCTGGGATGAAAGTCGCGGTCCTGACCGCGTCGTCCGACGAGCGTAGCTACTGCAAAGCGATGAAGTTAGGCGCAGACTCCTACTTCATCAAACCAGGTTCCTTGGACGAGTTTGTGCGGCTGATGTTGCGGCTTCAGGGACATTGGGCCCTCCTGGACGGCGATATGAGCGTGCCGGACGGATTGCTCGCTCAACGCCGTTGAGCGAGGCCGATGCGACAAAGAGGCTTCTTACTTCGCGAGCTGTCCAACCTGGGCTCGTCTTGGGGAGTTGGAAGGACTAACGTCGCATCATGAATCGCTTGTGGGTTTCGTTTTGGACTGGGTCCGCGCTGCTGACACTGAGCGCGGCTGAACTCCCAGAGGAGCACGGCAAAGCTCCGCAGCCTTCCCCTTACGCTCGCTGGCAAAAAGGGCCTTCGGCTGACGAGAGCTACTTTCCTATTGCCGTTTGGCTGCAGAATCCACGGAATGCTGCGCGCTATAAGGACGCTGGAATCAATCTGTATGTCGGATTATGGCGAGGGCCGACCAGGCAGCAACTGCAGGAATTGGCGGCGGCTGGTCTGCAAGTGATTTGTGAACAGAACCGGACTGCCCTGGAAGATGTCGATAATCGAACAATCGTTGGCTGGATGCATGGCGACGAACCGGATAATGCGCAAGCTCTTCCAGGACGGGACGGCTACGGGCCGCCCATTCCCACGGAGAAGATTAGAAAGGAGTACGAAGAGCTACAGGCCAAAGATCCCACTCGACCGATCCTGCTCAATTTGGGGCAGGGGGTGGCGTGGGACAACTATATCGGGCGCGGCGTGCGCCGGAATCACCCGGAGGATTATCCGGAATACGTGAAAGGCTGCGACATTGCCTCTTTCGATATTTACCCGGTCGTGCACGACAGTCCCGAGATTGCCGGAAAGCTGGAAATGGTTGCGCATGGGGTCGAGAGGTTGGGGCAGTGGGCCGGTCCGACTCGGATTACCTGGAACTGCATCGAATGCACTCACATCTCGCGCCCGCCCGCCAAAGCGACACCTGACCAGATCCGGTCGGAGGTTTGGATGGCTTTGATCCACGGTTCGCGTGGGCTGATCTATTTTGTGCATCAATTCAAGCCCACGTTTAACGAAGCGGCCTTATTGGACGATCCTCTGACCCTGACGGCCGTCACCGCTATCAATCGCCAGATTCACGCTTTGGCGCCGGTGCTCAACGGTCCGACTCTGGCCGGGGAGCTTACTATCCAGAGCGCACCATCGACAGGGGAAGGCCGTGGCCTTGCCGCGATGGTGAAGCGGCGCGGTTCTTCCACCTACGTTTTTACGGTCAACCTGCAAAATCGTGCTGTTTCCGCCAATCTCGTGCTCAAGAGCATCAAGGGCGACCGCGGCGTCATTGTCCTGGATGAGGGCCGGACAGTGCCGAGCCACGAAGGAGCTTTTACCGATCAGTTCAAACCATACGAAGTGCACCTTTATCAAGTCCGCCAAGATGGTTGACGTTGAGCGAGGGCGATCCTTTCGCTTGAATGCGGCGCGAACTCCGACTCCAAGAGGCGCGATAATTCACTAGGGAGGTCCGCGGTAATTCGCGGATATTCTTGACCCTGCCCAGGCGGGCGCTAGCCTAAGCCCATCACCTAACCCGGACGGACGCAATGGAACACTCCCAATCTCGGCGTTCCCAACTCCGCGGACGCGGACCTTACGCCTTTACCCTTATCGAATTGCTGGTGGTCATCGCGATCATTGCCATCCTTGCGGGCATGCTTCTGCCGGCGCTTTCCCGGGCAAAAGATCGGGCTCTGCTGTCCAATGATCTGAACAACATTCGCCAGGTCGTTCTCGCTGCTACTATGTTTGCTGGAGACAATGACGATTACTTGCCTTATCCCGGCTGGGGGGGCGTTCCGGCGCAACGCGACAATTGGGCGCACGATAGGCTTCTGCAGAGTGGTTCGGGCAAGGACGATGCCGTTACGATTTCAAACCAGATCCAGTCATTCCGGCGCGGACAACTCGGGCCATATATTCAAGAACCGCGGGTGCTGACTTGCCCGAGAGACGCAGCGGAGCGGACGGTTGGGAAGGGCAAGGAGGATTTCAAGAAGCGGGCGGTCAAGATTACGAGCTACATCTGGAATGGGGCTTTGGTTGCCTACCAGGATCAACCGCTGACTTTGACTACGTCCAAGTTCAAGCTCGGCAATTTGCGTTCGACGGGCATCCTTCTTTGGGAAGGTCCGGAAAGCGAAGAGCAGTATCTCTTCAATGATGTCAGCAACAGCCCGCACGAAGGCATTTCCCAGCGGCACGCGGGACGGAAGCGGCCGACGAATCAAAAGGACTTTGTGGGTGGCATTGCCCCGCTCGGATCGCTAGCCGGTGCGGGTTTTACGGTCAAGATGGAGAAGTGGTTTTCGCCGACGTTAGCGGGGAAGAATGTCTGGCCGGCTGCTCCGAATCCGGACGGACCCAATGACGCTTGGTACAATCCGGAGACGAAGAACGGCGCGTTTTAGTTTGGGCGCCGGTCGATGGAGCCGGATGCCACCTCAGCCAGGCCGCCGCGCAAAGCCGGACGGCTAGTGCGCTTCCAACCAGTTGTCGCCAGTCCCGATCTCGACCACGATCGGCACATCCAGGGGGATGGCTGACTTCATTTTTTCTTCGATCAACGGACGCACCAGGGATTCCTCCGGCTTAAAGAGGTCAAAAACCAACTCGTCATGCACCTGGAGCAGCATCTGGGTGCGGCAACCCCGGGCGCTGAGTTCCTGGTGAATGTGGACCATCGCGATCTTGATCATGTCAGCTGCTGAACCCTGGATGGGCGCATTGATCGCGTTGCGTTCGGCAGCGCTCCGAATGGTCGCGTTGGCCGAACGAATATCGCGCAGATAGCGGCGCCGCCCTGTGACCGTCTCGGCGTAACCGTGCTCGCGGGCGAAGGCGACGGTATCCGTCATATAACGACGAATGCCTGGGAACTGGGCAAAGTACTCGTCCATAATGAGCGCTGCTTCGCGGCGCGGAATGGTCAAGCGCTGAGCCAGCCCGAAGGCGGAGATTCCATAGGCGATGCCATAATTGACCATCTTAGCCTTCCGGCGCATTTCGGCGGTCACCTGCTCGAGTTCGACGCGGAAGACCCGGGCGGCTGTGGCGGTATGAATATCGATGTCCTTCTCGAATGCATCGAGCATGGCTGGTTCCCGTGTCAAGGCAGCAATGATGCGCAGCTCAATTTGCGAATAGTCGGCGGAGAGAAGAGCGAATTGGGGATCGCGGGGCACAAAGGCTTTGCGGATTTCCCGGCCGCGTTCGGTGCGGATGGGAATGTTTTGGAGATTGGGATTCTGGGAGTTCAAGCGGCCGGTTGCCGTGGCCGTTTGTTGGTAAGTGGTATGCACGCGGCCTGTTCGAGGCCAAACCGCCGGCGGGAGGGCATCGACATAAGTAGACTTCAATTTCGTCATGCCGCGATACTCAAGCAGACGCCGAACGATGTCGTGGTCGGGAGCCAGTTCGGCCAAAGTGCGTTCATCGGTGGCGTACTGGCCTGTCTTGGTCTTTTTCGGATTAGCGCAAATCTTCAGGACGTCAAAGAGGACGTCGCCCAATTGGCGGGCCGAGTTGAGATTAAATTCCCGACCAGCCAGGCGACAGATCTCTTTCTCTTCGGCATCGATCTGTTTAGCGAGCTGCCCCGCAAACTCGGACAGAGCCGGGGTGTCGAGCCGAACGCCAGCGGCTTCCATGTCGACCAGAACAGGGAGCAACGGGGCTTCAATTTCATAGTAGACTCTTTCCTGGCCTTTGGCTTTTAGTTGCGGTTCGAGGGTGGAGCGCAACTGCCACGCCAAATCGGCCCGTTCCGTGGCCCAAAGTGCCAATTGAGCGGGCGAGAGGATGTTTAAGCCGAGTTCGCCCGCTTTAGCCTCGCCGGCTAATTTGGCGGGTGAAGTGGGACTATAACCGAGAATGGACTCGGCGATGTAATCCAGGCTGTGGCGCATGTCCGGCTCGATCAGGCTGTGAGCCAGCGCGGTGTCAAAAACTCTGCCGCGCACCTTGATTCCATTCCAATGCAGGACACTGAAGGCGAATTTGAGATCGTGGCCGATCTTTTCAATCCGTGCCTCCTCCAGCACTTCGCTGAAAACCGCCAGCAACTCGGCCGCGTTGCCGCCCGGAACAACGGGCGCATACCAACCCGACCACGGCTGAAAGGCGAAAGCCAGTCCCAGAACGCGCGCTTGTTTCGGATCGTCTGAATCCGTTTGGATCGCGAGAGAGATAGCGGGCTGCTGGAGCAGCGCGCGCCGGAGGGCGCGCTGCTCATCCGCGGTGGCCGCAAGCGCATATTGATGGGGAACGTCCGCGATCGTTTTGAGATTGGCCGCCGCGACCGCGGGTGGTTCTCCGTCCCGGTCTTCCTCCTCGCTGGAGTCGCGCCGTGGCTTTGCTTCCTTTGCTTTGGAGCTGTTTTCCGACCCGGTGCCGGCATCTGGAGCGCTTGGTTGAAAGCCACGACCGGCCTTGAAATCGGCGCCGAAGAGCCGGCGGCCCAGGCTGTTGAACTCGAACTCGATCAGGATGGGTTTGAGGGCCGCTTCGTCCGGCTCACGCAGGCGCAAGTCTTCAAACTCGACGGAGCAAGGCGCATGGCGGACGATCGTTGCCAGGCGTTTGGATAAGAGCGCCTGTTCCCGATGGGTTTCGAGCGCGCTTTTGACCTTGCCGGTTAGCTCACCGGTATGATCCAGCAGGTTCTCAACCGAGCCGTACTGAAGAATTAACTTGCTCGCGGTCTTTTCCCCGATGCCGGGAACGCCAGGGATGTTGTCGGTCGTGTCGCCCCAGAGAGCCAGGATGTCGATGACTTGGGTAGGGTTGTTAACGCCCCACTTGGCCAGCACCTCAGCCACGCCCAGGACCTCGACGGCATCGCCCATGCGTGAGGGTTTGTATAAATAGGTGTGCTCGGACACGAGTTGGCCAAAGTCCTTGTCGGCCGTGACCATGTAAGAGGTGAAGCCCTCTTTTTCCGCTGCTTGCACGAGGGTGCCAATGACGTCGTCAGCTTCAAAGCCATCGCAGGTCAGGACTGGGATCCGGAAAGCTTCGAGCATGCGGCGGACGTGGGGAAGCGCCAGGGTGATGTCCTCTGGCATGGCTTGGCGTTGGGCCTTGTAACCGGCGAATTCCTTGTCCCGATGGGTCGGGGCGTCCGTGTCGAAGACCGCCACCAAATGAGTGGGTTGCTGGTTTTTGACAATTTCCAGCAGGGTTTGAGTGAAGCCGTAGAGGGCCGATGTATTGACTCCTTTGGACGTGAAGATGGGCCGGGCGGCGAGGGCAAAGTGGGCTCGATAGACCAGCGCCAATCCGTCGAGAAGGAATAGTTTCTTCGGCATGGAGAAACAATAAGCCTTCTTCCGCCACGCCGCGCAATCCTTTGCTGCTGGTGGCAATCTTAACAGCAAGCGGGAGCTTTACCTCGGGTAGCTTGGGTGTATTCTGTCCGCATCGTTACGCAATCGTTCGCCGTCCCAGCTGGTCGGGGCGATCCGCGGCCAGTGCACGAAAACCGAATCGACGCCTTTGGTTATGTTACGAGCTATCTTGTTCGCTGCTGTTCTATCAGGAAGTCTGCTGTCGCCCCTGTCGGCCGATGACCCTTCTCCCGCGGACAAGGCTTGGCAGGAATTGATCCAAGGCAGTGAGCCGCCCCAGCCTCCGGAAGGGTGGCAGGACACTCGGCCAAGCCCGGCCGATATCGAGGCGTTTCGCAAAAAGGAGACGGAGCGCCTTTGGCAAGCGGCGCGGAAGGCCCGCGAGTTTCCTACTCAGTTTCCCAAGGATTCCCGAATCGATCAGGCGCAATTCAAAGAATACGAGCTGCTTGGAATCGTTTTTCAGTTGGGCGACACGAATGCGCTCACCCGGTTGGATGAAATCGACGCCACGCGACTCAAAGACCCGCAAGTTTCCACCGACGAGCGGTTTCAGATTCGGGCTAACGCGATCAATCGCACCGCCATGACCCGCATGAATGAAAGTCGCACGGCTGCTTTGGCCGAGTTGGAAGCAGGCGCACGGACGCTCTTGAAAGAATTTCCGGGAAAATCCGAACCCTACGAAATGCTCCAGATGGTGGCGCTCGAAAGCGACCCGGAGAAGGGCATCAAACTGGCTCAGGAATTATCGGAAAGCGGAGCCTCACGCGCCGTCAAGGATGCGGTTCGGCCCTTGCTCAGATTGGGAAAGCCCATTCCGATTAAGTTCACGGCAATCAGCGGGCAGCCAGTGGATTTGGAGAAGCTCCGCGGCAAGGTCGTGTTGATCGATTTTTGGGCGACTTGGTGCGGGCCTTGTGTGCAGGAAGTTCCCAATGTTCGGGCGGCCTACACCAAGCTGCACCCAAAAGGCTTTGAGATTATTGGGATCAGCTTTGACCGCGACAAACAGAAGCTGCTGGAGTTTACCAAAGAGCAGAAAATGCCGTGGGCGCAGTATTTTGACGGCAAGCAGTGGGACAATGAGTTCGGCAAGCAGTTTGAAGTCCAAAGCATTCCAGCGATGTGGCTGATCGATAAAAAGGGGAACCTGCGCGATCTGAACGGCCGAGAAGATTTGGCGGGGAAGGTCGAGAAACTGCTGGCGGAACCCTGAGTCGACCGATTGAGTTATGCGCATCAACGTTGGCATTGTCACCATCTCTGATCGGGCGTCGCGCGGTCTTTACGATGACCTGGGTGGCCCGGCGCTCAAGCAAGCGGCTGCAGGTTACGGTTGGCATGTTTTGGCGGAGGCATTGGTTCCGGATGAGAAGCGTGATATCCAGCGAGCTGTCCGCGAGCAGATCAATCAGGGGTGCCACGTGGTTCTGACGACAGGGGGCACAGGTGTGGCCCTGCGCGATGTCACACCCGAGGCGGTCCGGGAGATCGCCATCCGCGAGTTGCCCGGTTTTGGCGAAGTGATGCGGATGGAATCGATGAAGATCACCAAAAACGCGATTCTCTCCCGAAACCTGGCCGCCGTCGTGGAGAAGGGGTTGGTTCTCTGTTTGCCCGGGAAGCCAAGCGGTGCCGTCGAGTGCCTTGGCTTCGTCAGCGGCGCTATCCCCCATGCTATCGAGGTGCTCCAAGAGGTGCCGACGAGCTGTTGACCCAGCCCGACGGGTCTGGGTGGAATGACTGGGCCGCCGCCACTTACTCACCCCATCACCGCTTCATGTCTCTGGAGACTCTCATTGCATCGGCCCTGGAACAAGGGGCAAGCGACCTCCACCTCGAACCTGGTTTGCCCGCGACCGTTCGCGTGCGCGGTTCACTCCGCAGCCTGAGCGACCCATGCAGCGCCCCCATTTTGGCTGAATGGGCGCGTGATTTGATCGGCGCCGAAGGTTGGCAACTTTTTCTGGAGCGCCGCTCATTCGATTGCTCCCAAACGATTGCGGGCGTCCGCTGCCGGATTAATGTCCTCCAATCGTCGCGCGGCATCGGCTTTGCGGTTCGGTTACTGGCTTCGTTTGAAGCCACCCTCGAGAGGCTGAATCTTCATCCGGACTTGCGGCGCCTGGTTAGCCATACCCATGGACTGATCCTGGTGAGCGGTCCAACCGGGAGCGGTAAATCATCGACCCTGGCCGCGCTGATTCAGGAGATCAACCTGACGGAAGCGCGTCATGTGGTGACAATCGAAAGTCCGATTGAATACACCTTCCGCCCGCATCGCGCCTTGATTCGGCAGCGCGAGGTGGGCCGGGATACACCCAGCTTCGAGCAAGCTCTGCTCGATTCCTTGCGGGAAGATCCGGATGTGCTCATGGTCGGCGAAATGCGCGAGCCGGAGACGATGCGGCTGACTCTGAATGCCTCGGAGACGGGTCACTTGGTGTTGGCGACGGTGCATTCTTCAACCTGCGCGGAGGCGTTGCAGCGAATCGTGGCGGCCTTTCCTTCCGAGATCCAGGGGAGCGTTGCGGCCCAATTAGCTGACTGCCTGGTCGGCGTCATCTCCCAGCGGCTGCGGTTTCGGGAGGCCCTGCAGATCCGCGTCCCGGAATGTGAGATCCTGATTCCGACTCATCCGATCAAAGCTTTCATTCGCAACCGAGATTTCTTTAAAATGATGTCGGTGCTTGAAACCGGCGCCGAACACGGCATGTGGACCTTCGACCGGTATCGGACCTGGTTGGATCGGCGGAAGAACTGGTTTGTTCCGGGAACGGAAGCGCCCTTGGACGGGGGCCAAGAACTGAGCCGGCCGCCCGCCGCGACGCCAGGGCCGCCCGCCGCGGGCAATGTGATTGGGGCAAGGGCTGACTCGACGCCGGCATCGAATGCGAGCGGGGCTAGTGGCGGCCGAATTGATATCGAACCGATAGCAAGTCCCTTTGGGAAGATCCTCAAACGATAACGATTATGTTGCCTCTTAATCGTCGTGACTTTCTGGCGGCAGCACTTCCACTCGCTTTGACGGCTCACGGCGTTGCGTCGCTTGCGCGGGGATTGACGGCCCAGGCGGCGTCTCCGGCCGCGGCTGGTTCCGTGCGGCTGGGAGGACCCGTCTTCGTCAAGACCGAGGATCCGGACGAACTGGCCTTGGCTCATCGAAAGTTGGGCTACAGCGCCGCTTATTGTCCGCCCATCCCTTTGCATGACTCGGCGCGAATCCGCGCGGTTGAGAACGCCTTCGCCAAGCAGGGCGTCGTGATCTCCGAGGTGGGCCGATGGGTCAACCTGCTGGATTCTGACCCACAGAAGCGAGCGGCCAATCTCAAGACTGTAACCGACGGTCTGGCCCTGGCGGAAGCGGTCGGGTCTTTCTGCTGCGTGGATATCGCTGGTTCGTTCAGCGCCCGGGAATGGTTCGGCCCTCACCCCGACAATCTATCGCCGAGATTTTTTGACGCAGCGGTCGAGAACGCCCGCAAGATCATTGACGCGGTCAAACCGAAACGAACCAAGTTCACTTATGAAATGATGGGCTGGGCTATTCCGGATGGGGCCGAGTCCTACCTGCGCCTGATCAAGGCGATCGATCGAAAGGCGTTCGCCGTTCATTTGGACCCATGCAATATCGTCAATTCACCCTCACGATTTTACCGCAACGCCGACGTGATCAATGAATGCTTCGACAAGCTCGGCCGCTGGATCGTCAGCTGCCATGCGAAGGACCTCACCTGGGACGTGGAAATGAATGTGCATTTTCGGGAGGTTCGACCTGGAGCCGGTGCCGTTGATTATTCGACTTATCTGCGTCGGCTGGCGGCCCTGGGCCAGCGTCCGCCCCTCATGTTGGAACATCTTCCGACTGCCGCGGAGTACGACCAGGCGCGGGCGCATCTGGTGCAGTTGGGCGAGAGCCTCGGCATCCGGTTCGCGTGAGCCGCGCTTCTCGAACCCTTGCCGCCCCACTGCAATTGGCGGGTCGGACCGCTGTGGACGACGGACAACGAGAACTCCTGTATTTCGGCGGCTGCGACTATTACCGATTTTCGCGTGATCGCCGGTTGTTGGCCGTGTTGCGCCGGGCGACGGTTCGCTACGGGCTGTCCGTCTGTGCTTCCCGCACCACGACGGGAAATCACCCGCTCTACGGCGAGTTGGAAGTACGGCTCGCCGACTTCTTCGGGGCACCGCGCGCGCTGGTGCTGCCCAGCGGTTATGGCGCCAATCTGGCCGTCGCCGAGGCTTTGCGCGGCCAAGTTCAGACAGCTTTGATCGATGCAAAAGCCCATTATTCACTCTGGAGCGCAGCAGACGCCCTGGGCTGTGACGTTGTTCCTTTCCACCACCGGGATCCGGAAGATCTGCTTCGCGCGCTTCGTTGGAAGTCCGCTCCCGGCAGAGTCATTCTCCTCACCGACGGGATGTTCTCCTTGACCGGCCATGTGGCGCCGTTGCGCGATTACCTTGCCGTGCTGCCGCGACAGGGGGTGGTTTTGGTCGATGACGCGCACGCCGCCGGCGTCCTCGGAGCGCACGGGCAGGGGACCCTGGAAGCCCAAGAGGTCGATCGTGTCCGGGTGATTCAGACGATCACCCTGAGCAAGGCCTTAGGTTGCTACGGCGGGGCGGTTTTGGGCTCGTCCTGGCTCTGTGATCAGGTCGCTGCCAAGTCGGCTGTTCGCGGGCAGCACTCAATCCCGCTACCTTTGGCGGCAATGGCGAGGGCAGCTTTGGATCGATTGAAAACCGATCCGTCCGTCGAGAACGCTGCAGCGGAGATGTCGCCGCCGTTCGCTGCGCCTTACAGACGACTGGTTTCCCAATCGGGGAGTCTCAAGCCCAATCATTGCGCTTCCCCGGCGCGGCCCGCAGATCGCGGACGGTGCAACGGGCCTGTTGGCGGCGAGCATCCGCTGCGTTGATGTCGCTACGGTTCCGGGCGCTGAAAGCGGTCGAGAGGCCTGTTTCCGCTGCGCTATTTCAAGCACACGGTCCGACAGTTGCGGCGGTTGGTGGAGATCCTCACGACCTGTCGAACCCAGTTGTCCGCCATGCGTAGGTTGGGCCGGATTAAAAGCGGAAATTCCATTCTGGCTGGCCATGCGCCAGCATTGTGGCGCGATGATCCGGTCATGAGGAGCCAACAAGCGGTTCATTGGGCGCCCCAGATTTCACGGAGGGCGTGCTTGACCGCGGCAGAGGCGATCGACAGGTTTGCAGGAACTCAAGATGGGCACGACTGGCTCGATAGTCAGGCTGTTTGGAGGAGGGCGGAGCAGGTCTTGAATCAGCTGGAGATTGAAATCCAGGAGAGCTCCCGTGAGCAGGGGCGGACGCGCCGCTGGGCGTTGCCGGAGAACTTGCGATTGCCCGGGTGAATCCGTATGACCTTGGATTTGAACCGGCGCCCGGAGGAGCGGGGCTAGAGCCTTCTGGTTCTTCCCCATTACATAACGATTGGTGCTGTTAACCGTGGCGAAGGCCGGGTCGGCCGTGTTTAAAACAAAGGCTGAATTCAGGCAGGCCTGAACCTGCACGACCGCGCCCCCACCAGTGCACCGGCGCAAGACCGGAATGCCGCGATCTCGACATATGGCCAGGTGCACTTCGCCGGCGCTCGACCTCGTTGGCATAGCCAACGACGACGAACAGGTCGGCTGATTCCAGACTCCTGCAGAGGACGGGACCAAATTCGCCGTCGTCGCATCCGTCCACCAGTGCTTCGTCGCAGGCCAGGTTGGCTGGCGGCGCGGGTAGAGAGGTCCAGGTATTTCATTTGTGAAGGAGCCGAGGAACTACCGCGTCGGCGGTCCACGAGGACAAACGCGAACAGGAAAGATTGACGGCGAAAGCATGAGATCTGAAAACGAGCAAGTACGGCCCAGTGATGCGGAAGGGACGAGGACAGGCCCTTCCCGCGAGCAGGAGACGGCGCGCAACGGAGACGAGAGCCAGCGTTGGTTCGAATCCTGGAGAATGTGCTGGAACGCGCATCTTCGGCGCAAGGGCGCCGGACCGAAGGCGGCGATTTCCTCGACAAACCGTCAGCCGGTTGCGGGCGAGCGAGGTTGAAAGTTCACCCGGTCGACGCCGCTCCCGCATCCAATACGATTGGCTTCGGCCGAGCCCTCTATCCAGGCGATCGCAGGTGGGCGGCGATCAAGAACTACGTGCTGGAACGCGATGGCCATGGTCAATGGCAATCGGGTCCACAGCGGAGCTGGGCGGTCATCTCCACCTTCGCCTCCGGTGCCCACCTCTACGAAAGTTGGCTACAATCCGCATTTCGGCGCGGCGAGCTGGATTCAAGGTGACCTCATCGGCACCAGGGCACGCCACCACCGGCAACTACGCTCCGCGCGCGTTCCTGGAGAAGAGAGCCGGCTGGACGTTCACCAGCTGGAGCATTTCCGACAGGAGCTCCGCTGGGCGGCGGTCTTTCCTCTGCACCATCCCTACCTCATGCCGGACTTTTGGCGTTTCCCCGGTCTCGATGAGGCTGGGGCCGATCGCCATCGGAGCCCGCCGGGCGCTACTCCTCCGTTACCTCCGCTGCCGCCTTCTCCCAGGCGAACCCAAGATCTGGTGCTTTCTCGGTGATGGTGAGCAGATGAACCCACGATCTCCTGGATGCTGACATGGCGTCTCGCGAAGTCTCGACAATCTGATTTGGGTGGTGAACTTCAACTGCAGCGCCTGGATGGACCAGTGCGCAGCATGCTGGCGATATTCAAGAACTCGGCCTTTCCGCGGGGCGAGCTGGAACGTCATCAAGGTCATTTTGGGGATCAGACCGGGACCCGCTCCCGCAGATATCGGGGAGTTTCGTCCCGCAAGCGCACGCTGGAGAAGCCGTCGACGGCGACTACCGAAAGTATTCAGTCGGAAGCCGGGCAGCTATCATTGGAGACATTTTTTTGGCAAATACCCTCGATTTCTTGAAATGGTGAATCCGTCGCCGACGACTGGTGCGCGGAATGCGGGACAACGGCGGACACGACGCAGCCGAAATCCCGCAGCAGGCCGCCTGCAGGCGCATCAGGGACAACCCAACTGTCATTTTGGCCAAGACGATCAGGCTATGGGTTTGGGCGAAGCGGGCGAGGGGCGAATATCACCCACCGCGCGGGAAAAGCTGATGAGGAGCTGCTGGTTCGTTCCCAGTTTGGCGTCCCGATTCATGACGAGGAGATCGCCCAGACGCCCTTCTATCGGCCTCCACAAGACCTTCAGGGGCGATGCCTCCTGGAGCGGCGTCGGCACTTTCCTGGCGGTTCCTTCCCGAACGCCGCGTCAAACCCGAACTTTGGGTAACCGAAGCAGGAGGAACTGGCTGAATTACGGGATTCAGGACGATTCCGTTTTTCGACGACGATGGCGTTTGTTTCGGCTCTTGACCATTCTCACTCCGCAATGAGAATTTGGCGGCGCATCGTGCCGATCCTTGCGGTTGAAGCGCTTTGCCGCGTTTGAATGAGCGCTGTTTCGCGAGATTGGCATCACTGTCGGAACGGCGCATGAACCGAACAGGCAATTACAGGCGCCGCTTGCTCTACCCTGCGAAATAAGACGGCCAGATTCTGGAAGAAGGGATTACGGAAGCAGGGGCGATGTCTTCGTTTATTGCCGCGGGCGTCTTGCCATTACGGGACGCAGATGGTGCCCTTTACATTTCTGTGGTGGTTTTCGGCAGGATGAGGGGACCTCGTTGGCTGGCGGAGACATCAAGGCGCGGGGGATTTCTTTTGGGAGCCTGCTACGGGCGATACCTTGAATGGCGAAGGACTGCAGCACCGGAACGGGCATACTCACGTGTGTGCTGGTAACGCCCGCCACTGATGAAGCTACGAATCCGGCGTTTGGCTATGAGATCGCCGTCATTATTGCCGACGGCCTCCATGTCATGTATCCACGACGGGGAGGACATCCGCTTTTATTACCTCCATGCACAATGAGAACTATGCCATGCTGCTTGTGCCGGGCGTGGAAGAGGGCATTCTGGAAAGACTGCCCCGGTTCAAGCCTGGACCGCACGGAAAAAGACGCAGGCGCATCTTGCAAGCGGCCCCCATCATCAGCCAGGCGCCGCGGCACCCCGGAGATGCTGGCCAAGCAATTTGACGTCTCCGCGGACGTCTGGAGCGCCACCAGTTACAAGCTGCTCCGCAACGACAACGCTTCGGGCCCAACGCTTTGGAATCGCCTTCGCAACCGAGCCGCCATCTCGCCCATCTCCAAGTCTCCTGGCCCAAGAGCACGGCGTGTCCTGGCCGTGTCCGACTACATGATCGTTCCCGATCAAATCGCGCCGTGGGTTCCAGGCGGATTAACGACCCTGGGAACGGACGGCTTTGGCCGCAGTGACACGCGCCCGAACTTGCGCCGTTTCTTCGAAGTGGATGCGGAGATGACGGTTGTCGCCACCTTGGATGCGCTGGCGCGCAAGGGCGAGTTGGGCAAGGAGGTCGTCGCGAAGGCGATCCGAGAGTTGGGCGTCGACCCGGAAAAGGCCTCACCTCATCTCGTCTAAACGCGTGCCGAAGCGGCGCGGCGGAATTGACTGGCAGCGGCTCGCGGCTTTCTGCAACTCTAAGTTTTATATCTATGGATGTTCGATTGCCAAATCTGGGTGAAGGGGTCGATTCAGGTTCGGTGGTGACGCTTTTCGTCAAAGAGGGCGACGTCATCACCAAAGGGCAGACTTTGCTCGAGTTGGAAAATGAGAAAGCGGTCGCGCCGATTCCATCTCCAGTCGAGGGCCGGGTTACATCGCTGCGGGTCAAGCCCGGGGATAAGGTTACGGTGGGCCAAGTGCTCGTTACGGTTGAAGGTGGCGGTGGCTCAGCCAGTCCGTCGCCTGCCAAGAGCGCAGAGCGGCAAGAAACGCCCCCTCCCTCCAAACCTGGGCCCGCACCCGAGCCACCGGAGCCAGCCGAGGAAATGGATGCGGAGCCTCCGTCCACAGCGTCGCAGAAAGCGGGGTTACCGCCGCCGGCGGCGCCGTCCCTGCGGAAACTCGCCAAGGACCTGGGGATTGATCTGAGCAAGGTTCGGGGGAGCGAAGCGGGCGGCCGCATCGTCCTGCGCGACGTGCGCCAGTACATTCAGCGTTTGCAGCAGCTCGCATTTCGCGCCAAGAAGGAGGTTGGCCCCGCGGCCCCCGCCGCTGAGCCGGTCGATTTCGCGAGGTGGGGTCCTGTGTCGAGCAAGCCGCTTTCGTCTCTGCGACAAGTGATCAGTCGCCGCATGACGGAGAGTTGGACGACGATTCCGCACGTCACCCAATTTGATGAAGCTGATCTGACGCGGATCAACCAATTGCGCCAGACCCACGCTCCGGCCTACGAAGGACAGGGGTCCCGGCTGACGGTGACGTCGTTTATCTTGAAGGCGGTCGTGGCGATGCTGCGGAAGCATCCGACCTTCAACGCCAGCTTGGATGAAGCGGGCCAGAAAGTTGTGCTCAAGGAGTACTATCATATCGGCATCGCAGTCGACACGGAGGCGGGGTTGCTCGTCCCGGTGATTCGAGATGTGGACACCAAATCCCTTCTGCAGCTTTCCAAGGAACTGCAGGACCTTGCGGACAAAGGACGCGAACGGAAGCTGGCGCTGGACGACATGAAAGGCGGCACCTTCACGCTCTCCAACCAGGGCGGCATTGGCAGCCGCCATTTCACGCCCATCATTAACAAGCCGGAAGTGGCTATTCTCGGCATCGGCCGAGGCTACGAAACGCCGGTCGTGGTCAATGGGCAATTGGCGGCTCGTTGGAAATTGCCGCTCGCGCTTTCCTATGACCATCGGCTCATCGACGGGGCTCACGCCGCCCGGTTCATGGTCGATTTGGTCACGGCTTTGGAAAACTTTCCGGCCGAGGACGTCAAGCTGTAAGGGTCCTTCCATACATATGTCTCCTATCCAAACTGAAATCGTCGTGCTCGGCGCGGGACCGGGAGGGTACGCGGCCGCCTTCTACGCCGCGGACAAAGGCAAGAAAGTCATCCTGGTGGAACGCGAGAAGCGCCTGGGCGGCGTCTGTCTGAACCGGGGTTGCATTCCATCCAAAGCCTATCTTCATGCGGCCAAGCTCATCAGTGAAGCGCGGGACTCCAGCTTTCGCGGCATTGAATTCGCCCCGCCCAAAATTGACCTCAACAAGCTGCGCACCTGGAAGGAAGGTATCCTCGACAAGCTCGGCCAAGGCATCCGCGGCCTCGCCCAGAGGCGCAACGTGGAAGTCCTGCCCGGCCGCGGTTATTTCGAAGACGCGCAAACTTTGCGCGTCGAGACCGAGGAAGGGCAACGATTCGTTCGGTTTGAACAGGCGATCGTTGCGGTCGGTTCCCGGTCGGCCATGCCGAAGGCATTCGACTTGGGCAACCCTCGCATCATGACGTCGCGGGAAGCTTTGGACATCGAAGAGATTCCTGAAGATTTGCTCGTCGTGGGCGGAGGATATATTGGGATGGAACTGGGCACTGTCTACGCCACCTTCGGCAGCCGGGTGGTAGTGGTCGAAGCACTTGACGGCATTCTAATGGGGGCGGACGCCGACCTGGTCAGGCCGATCAAGCGCTATGCGGAGACCCACTTCAAAGAGGTTCGCGTCAAAACCAAGGTGGCCAAAATGGCGACCAGCGGCAAGCAGATCCACGTTTCGTTCGAGGGCCCGGGCGAACAAAAAGAAGAGCTCTACGATCGCGTCCTGGTCTCGGTCGGACGTGTTCCCAACTGCGCGGATCTGGGCCTCGAAAATACGAAAGTGACGCGAGATGAGCGTGGTTTCATCAAGGTCAACTCGCGACAGCAAACGGAGGAACCAAGCATTTACGCGATTGGCGACGTGACCGGCGGCGCTCTCCTCGCTCATAAAGCCAGCAAAGAGGCGCGCGTCGCCGTTGAGGTCATCTCCGGCGAATACAGCGCTTTCGAAAATATCGTCATCCCGGCGGTCGTTTTTACCGATCCGGAACTGGCTTGGTGCGGCCTGACGGAGGCAGAAGCGAAGCAGAAGGGAATCGAGGTCGCGGTGGCCAAATTCCCCTGGTCCGCTTCCGGGCGGGCTTTGAGCTTTGACCGGACAGACGGAATGACCAAGCTGGTGATCGAACCGGAGACCGAGCGCGTCCTTGGTGTGGGCATCGTGGGGGCGGGCGCGGGTGAACTGATTGGCGAAGGCGTTCTGGCGGTTGAAATGGGGGCGACCGCCAAGGACCTGGCGGAGTCGGTCCATCCCCATCCGACCTTGTCCGAGACGATTATGGAATGTGCCGAAGCGTTCTACGGGCATTCCACTCACGTTTCTCTGCCGCCGGCCGGCGAAGAAGGAGTGAATGCCGTTCTGTCGGCGCGGGCGGGCCTGGCCGGACCTCGCCCGGCTCGGGTTTCCTGGGCTCGATGGGCGATGGTTCGGCTTCACCGGCGCGGCGGAGCGGGGTATAGTATCGGACCGCTGACAAACGTATGTCCCAACATAAAGCAACCATTCGGTGGACCCGGACTGGGCCCGACTTTCTCAATGGCAAGTATTCACGCGAGCACACCTGGAGCTTCGATGGTGGTGCTACTGTTCTGGCTTCCTCCTCACCGGCGGTGGTGCCTGTGCCTTACTCCAATCCTGCCCACGTCGACCCGGAGGAGGCGTTCGTGGCGTCGATCTCGAGCTGTCACATGCTCGTCTACCTTTACCTGGCCTCCCGCCAAGGCTTTCAGCTCAGCAGTTATACCGACGAAGCCGTCGGAACGATGGGCAAAAATGAACGCGGTGTTCCGTGGGTTGCCCGGGTCACGCTCCATCCGAAGATCGAGTACGAGGGTGAGAAGCGGCCGACCGCCGCGGAAGAGGATCGATTGCATCACCTTTCCCACGAGCAATGCTTCATTGCCAACTCGGTCAAGTCTGAGGTGGTCTTGGAGCCAATCAGGGCGCAGTAGTTTCTGGCGTCCCATGGGCCATACTTGATGCGTTGTTGGGTGCCAGTCGGCCTCATTCTGGTTGGCCTCTTCGGATCAGCGTCAAGTCTCGCTGTGGTCGAGTCACTCGGGCCGTCCAGTCGACGGACCGGCATCGTCATCACCGAGATTTTGTGCGCTCCAGTCGCGCGGCCCGATGGCCGCGACCTTAGTTTCATCGAGCTCTACAACTCGAATCCGTTCTTCGAAGACCTGAGCGGTTGGAGCATTCGAGGAGGTGTCGAATTCACCTTCCCAACGAACACCATCATGGCCGGCAATGCGTTCTTGGTGGTGGCGGGCAAGCGCTCCGACCTGGTTGCCGTCCATCACCTCACCAATGTGATCGGCAGCTTCGAAGGAAAACTCGCCCCAATCACCGATCGCATTCGCCTGCAGAAACGCTCCGGCGCGATCGTGCTGGCGTTGACCTATTCGTCTCAGTCGCCCTGGCCAACGCCCGCCGGACAGCCTGGCCGCTCTTTGGTGCTCTCTCGTCCGAGCTATGGAGAGAACGATGGTCGCGCTTGGGATCTGAGCGCGGCCCCGGACGGCACGCCCGGGCGGCCGAACGACAACTCGGCTGAGCACGCCACTCGCCCGTTCGACGGGGGTGAAATTGTGGCCGGGCCAGGGCCTGTCATCATCAGCGAATTGATGTACCACCCAATGCCCGAAGCGGCCGGCGGCGAGTTCATCGAGTTGTTCAATCCGGGGGCGGAGTTGGTCGATATGGCCGGATGGCGACTGGCGGGGGCGATTCAATTCTCATTTCCCACGGGCGTCGTTCTCAAGCCAAAGGGGTTCGTCGTTGTTGGCAAGGATCCGTCCCATCTGCGCGCCGTCTACCCTCACCTCAGCAGCGAGAGTTGCGTCGGTCCTTACCGCGGGTCGCTTGGGAACCAGGGCGAATTGGTCCGACTGGTTCACACCGTTGCGACGGGACCTTCTGGGGCTGCTCAGGACTCGGTATCTGACGAGGTGACCTACGAGACCGGCGGTCGTTGGGGCCAATGGGCCGATGGCGGTGGTAGTAGTCTGGAACGGGTTGAGGCGCGCGCCAATCCGAACCTGCCTTCGACCTGGGCGGACAGTGACGAAACTGCGAAAGCCGCTTGGTGCCTGATCGAAACCAGCGGCGAGCTAAGCTTTGTTCATCCCGCGGTGCCGCAGGCCGATGAGCTGCAGATCATTCTCCTGGGCGCTGGAGAGATGTTAGTGGACGACATCGAGGTGATCGCCAATGGGGCAAATCGGATCCGTAATCCCACGTTCGAGAACGGCCTTTCCGGCTGGTTTTTCCAAGGAACTCATCGATTGAGCCAACTGGAAGAGAACGAGGGGTACCAAAGCCAGCGGTGCCTTCGCCTGGTGGCAAGCGAACGCGGCGATCACGTGGCGAACCGCGTTCGGACTCCGCTGAGCCAGCGCATCCTCGTCGGCGCCAAGGCGACGATCCGCGCGAGGGTGCGCTGGCTGCGAGGCCATCCGGAGATCCTTTTCCGGCTGCGCAACGGCGGTTTGGAGGCCAGCGGCCGGGCGGTTGTGCCAGCGAACCTCGGCACACCTGGGTTGGCCAACAGTCGAGCCATCGCCAATGGTGGGCCGGGGATTTCGGGCGTGCAGCATCGTCCGGCCTTGCCGCGGGCGAATGAGCCGATCACCATTACCGCCCGGGTCGAGGATGTCGATGGGCTGCGGCATGTGTGGGTGCACTATCGATTGGATCCCTCGACGAACATCGTGACCGTGCCAATGGTCGATGATGGCACCGGTGGCGACCCGATCGTAAACGACGGCGATTTTACCGGGATTATACCTGGCCAATCGTCCGGTCAGTTGATCGCCTTCCACATTGAAGCCACCGATGCTGCAGCCCCCGAGGCGGCGGCTCAATTCCCGACCGATGCTCCCATTCGCGAATGTCTGGTGCGTGTCGGGGAAAGCGAAGTGCCCGGAGCTTTCGCGAGTTACCGGCTTTGGCTGACCAGGGCATCCGTCGAGTCGTGGGCGGCTCGGGCCAAGATGAGCAACGAGGACCTGGACGCGACGTTTGTCTACGGCACGAACCGGGTCTACTACAACATTGGCGCGCACTACAGTGGCAGCTCTTATAGCGCGCCCGGGTATACGTCTCCGGTCGGAGCGCTCTGTGGCTACGACTTGCGCTTTGGCAAAGACGAGCGGTTCCTGGGAGAGACCCATGTCATCCTTGACTGGCCGATTCGCGATCCGACCGACCAGCGGGAGCAGTTGATGTTTTGGTTCTTGGAGCAGTATGGATTGCCTAATCTGTATCGCCGCTATGTGCACCTGTTTGTCAATGGGCTCCGGCGGGGGACGATCTATGACGATGTGCAGCAACCCAATGGCAACGTGATCGAACAATGGTGGCCTGCCGATGCGGAAGGCACCTTGCTCAAGACGGACGCATGGAATGAATTCGACGCCAATGGAAACCGGGTCGATCCTCTCGTCCTCAACACCCTCGAAGATTTCAGCAGCGGCGGCGTCAAGAAGGTGTCTCGCTACCGCTGGAACTGGCGGCCGCGGGCGGTTCATGGCAGTGCGAACGATTTCAGCGACCTTTTTACGTTGGTCGATGCGGTTAACAGTTCCAGCAACTACATCGCCAACGTCCAGTCTCAGGTCGAGATGGAACATTGGATGCGCACCTTCGCGATGAATGACCTCGCTTCCTACTGGGACGGTTTTGGCAACCCGAACGCGAAGAACACCTTTCTCTACAAGCCGGAGCGCGGTCGTTGGCAGTTGCTCTGCTGGGATTTCGATGTCGGGTTGGGTGTATTTAACGATCCACCCAACGCGGCGCTCTTCGATGTCAATGATCCCACCATCGCCCGGATTTACCGGACACCCGCCTTTGTGCGACTCTACTGGGACGCGCTCAGTGAAGCGATGAACTCCTGGTTTGATGCTGCCCCGGGAAGCCCGGTTGATGCCCTCCTGAACGCCAAATACGCGGCCTTGCGTGCGAACAACGTTGCGGTGACCGGGCCCTCGTCTATCAAAACGTGGATGGCCCAGCGCCGTGTTTTTCTCGGCAATCAGCTCGGTCAGATCCGAGCGTCATTCGCTGTCGACGTGCCTTCGGACGGCATAAGCGCAGACCGGGACATTCTGACGTTGACTGGCAGCGGCCCGGTTGCCATGCGCACACTATTCGTCAACGGGACAGAGCGCTCTCTCCGATGGACGTCAATCACCAATTGGTCAGTCGACATCCCCCTTCACGCTGGTGTGAACGAACTTAGCCTGCGGGCCTACGACAGGTCCGGAGCTCGGCTCCCGGGAGGAGAGGGTTCCGTTCGGGTTCGCTTCGGCGGCGATCCTTTGCTGCCCCCGCCGATCAAAATCAATGAGTGGATGGCGGCAAACGATTCGGCGATCAAGGGTCCCTTGGACGAAGCGTTTCCGGACTGGTTGGAGCTGTTCAATCCCACCGAAGCACCAGTTGATCTGGACGGTTGGACCTTGACGGACGATGTTCATGAACCTCAGAAGTATCGCCTGCCTGTCGGAACTCGCCTTGCGGCTCACGGCTACTTGGTGGTGTGGGCGGATGAGCGAGCGGATAGTACTCCTCCTGGGTCGGAGTTGCACGCTAACTTCAAACTCAATCAGCAGGGCGACACGATTGTTCTCTTCGACAACGCGACTCGATTAGTCGACCAGGTTCAATTCGCGTTTCAGCCAGCGAATAGCTCGAGCGGGCGCTATCCGGACGGGGCCTCACTGCCAGCAGCTTTCTCTTGCAGGACTTTACTCCCGGCGCTCCCAACGCTGCGCCGCTCGGAGTGCCCTGATTTTCTGAGATTGACCTGGCAGAGCGTGAAGGATGGGAACTTAGAGATCCGATGGACTGGGCCGGCGCAGGCCGCTTCCGGGTGTCGTCGTCGGCCATGGAGGGGTGGGTCGAGACTGGGATCGCTGTCTTCGTCGGGGAGGACAACCATTTCTCGATTCGAATCGCGCTCGCTGGTGCGGCACAATTCTACCGGGTCGTGCTGGAGTAAGTGAGAAGACCGTGGCCGTATTGCCACGGTCTTCTCCCCATAACCAGAGTGTTTTGTTTATTGCGGGCGAGCGGCGTCTTTGTGCGCGTCAGCTTCTTTCTTAGCGGCGTCAGCGGCGGCCTCGGAAACCTTCTTCTTGTCGGCGTCGATCTGAGCTTTATCTTTCGACGTTTCCTGCGCGTCGATCGGGCTTTGGCAGCCGCCCTGGTAGCGTCGACTTGATCGCGGGCGGCGTCGGCCGAGTCATCGGCCGCTTTCTTCTCAGCCTTGGCCGGTCCTGGCGGACATCCTTGTCATTCGATGGCATCTCGCTCCGGAGTTGTGCAGCCCACGAGTGCGACGGCAGCGAGCATTGTGACTAGGATATTTTTCATGGGCACAACACCTGCTGAGGAGCCCGCGCGCAGTTTCCAATCGCGGCCGGAGCCTGACTTTTCCTCGGGGCGGCGTAACTGAATGGACGCTTGGTTTACCGCCGGCATGGTGTGGCCGTGCTCGCAGGACGCTGCCCATGGCCGCCCCCGGCTCTGGGCACGGCGGAGTTGACGCGAGGCGACACCTTGCGGTATACTGCCGCTGGAGTCGGCGACGGTCCACAGCTGCGCCTTCCCACGACCTGCGGGAAAGCGGCGGTTGGAATAGGAGGTTCTGATGATCACGCTGGCGCGGGTCTTCGCACGGAGTTGCGTATCCCAGCAGGGATCCTTGGTTTGGCGCATGCTCACTTCTCACTGATGGTGGCGACCATCGCTTCGTACAACCGTTGATGCTGGGACCGCCGCCGGCATGACCTTGTCCCCAGGCGAATCGCTCGATCAGGATCACACCGGCACAGCTGCGACACCGAATCCAACTGCCTGCTGCCCGCGATCGAGCGTTTGGATCAGCGAACTTCACCACGATAACGCCGGGAAAGATGAGGTGGCCGAGTTTGGTAGGGTTGGCGGGGCGGCGGGCACCGACCTTTCCGGCTGGAAGCTGGTTCTGTACGGCGAAAGCGGCCAGGTTACGACACGATTGCACTCAGCGGGATCATCCCGGACGAGCAACTGGGCTTTGGCGTTTTGGCCTTCGACGCTCCCGGTCTGCAGAACGGTGTCTTGAGCGGTTATCTCGAGGGTGATGGGATCGCGTTGGTCATGGATCCCGCGGGGGCAGGTGGCCGAATTCATCAGCTACGAGGGCACGGTTGTTGCCATCGATGGGCCCGCGGCCGGTCGGATAAGTGAATCGATGGCTGTGGCGGAGGGGAAGAGACCGTATCTGAGTTCTTCCTGCAGTTGGCCGGCATTCTCGGGGCGTTGCCTGGTCCTGACCCCGCGCCTCATTCCCGCGATCCGCTTCAATCAGGTGAGCATTCCACCTCCAGGCGGAGCGACGGTCCTTTCCTTACCAGGACAGGTTCACTCGGGGCTTGCGGACGGTTACGTGATTACTCGGCTTTGGGAAGCTCGCGACGCCCGCGGCGAGACCGTGCCGCGCGCCGCAGTTGATCCAAGTCGTGTCCGGCCACAAACCGCGCTTTGTCTTCTTTCCATCCGACCAGGTCTGGCCTGCGGCAGCTTGACCGACCCGGATGACACCGGAGGTATCGGTGGCCCTGGCGGAGAGAGCGCTGCTCAGGCTGAGCCCTGGCTCAGTGTGGATCAGCAAACTTCACTATGATGGAGAAGGACCGACGGAGGGCGAATTCACGTCGAAATCGCCGGCCAGGCACTGATCTGAGCGGCTATGCTTTGATCTACTATGACAGTTCCGGGATGCGCTATGGCGGCGCGCAGCGTCTTTCTGGCACCATCGCACAGGCGGGCCTTTCGGGGCCGTGGCTGTCCACCCAAAGAGCGTGACCGGTATTGGTCTGCAGAACGGCCCGGCGGATGGGGCCAGCCTTGGTTCATTACCCAACTCGCCAAGTGGTAGTTTCTGGGCTACGAAGGGACATTGACGCCGCCCGCAATGGACCGGCCCGCGGGCTATCTTCGGCGGATACTGGCCTACGTGGAATCGGCATTATCGGCCGGCACTTCCTCGCTGGCTCTGGTCGGGGAAGCTTCGTCTATATCAGGTTTCTGCTGGAGCAACTCGGCATCGGCGACGCCTGGCGCCCCCAACGTTGGACAGAGCTTCGCGGAGTCAGGGTCCGGCATCAGCGTCGGCTTCCGGGATGTCGATCAGGGCGATCGCTGCCACCGTGACATTACTCGGACCTGGGTAGCAACGGACGCTTGCGGCGCTGCTGAGACGCGAACTCAGCTTATTTGTGTGACCGATCTAACTCCGCCGGTATTTACGGCCTGTCCGTCTGGCGGCGTAGTTCACCCCAGTGGTGCGGGACAGGCGGTGATTCCGGATCTGGCGTATCGGATGACCGCGATCGATGAGTGCAGCCTGGCTACCCAGATCCGAATCACCCAGGACCCACCGGCCGGCGCGTCGATGTTGCCGGGTCAATTCATCGAGGTCCGTCTGATCGCAACGAATGAATGTGGCAACAGGAGCAGCCCCTGCGGCTGACGGTGGAGGCGCCTCCCGCTTGCCGTCCGCGCCGAAGTGCGCGATGCCCGATGTGATGGAGCGAACGACGGTGAGCTGACTATCTGGATTGATGGTGGCACGCCACCATATGCCGCAACTCTGGATTCGGGGGGCCGCGCTCGGTTACGGCCACGTTTAGCAGTCTCTCGCCGGGAGAGCATCGTGTGATCGTGCGCGATGCAGAGGGCGCTCTCCGCCTCAGCCACGCAATGGATCAACTCATTTCCGCAGGTGCACAGCCTGGATTACGACGACCCACGTCGATTTGCGCTGGTGGAAGCGTCATCCTGACCAGCAGCGTCGGGGCGTCTTATCTCTGGAGCGATGGTTCGGTGACGCCTTCGATCCGGATAACCGAGTCCGGAAGTTACCAGGTAACCGTGACCGATGCGGAAGGCTGTTCAGCGACCAGTCCGCTGGTTGAAGTGGTGGTTCTTCCCGCGCTGCGCATGCGGCTTCATGTCTCCGTTTCACCGATCGCCGGCTGCGGCGGAACGGCCATTGCCACGGCGGAGGGGCGGGGCGGGACCCCGCCGTATTGCTGAACGGATGGTGGGCCGGATCAGAGTGAGCCCGAATTTCCAGCTGTATCGCCGGCGAGGCGCTCATTACCGTCCGGATGCGCAGGCCACGATGGAGGTCGGTGAAGTCGACCCGAGCCAGCGGTTCTTTCCATCCTCGCCACCGGCGTCAATTCATCCTGCGCCGGCGCGGCGACGGCGAGGCTATCGGCACGATCGAGGAGATGTCCCGCCGTATGAGTTAAGGCCTGAACGACGGAGCGTTCGTGGCGCCGGCGTATTCGTGCGCACGGGCCTTCTTTCGGGGAGCTATATGCTTGTGGCCCGTGATGCCAACGGTTGCCAATCCGCCGCGACGGTTGAGATAGGCACATCAGGCTACGACCTGCGGCGGGTCCGTTGCCAGGCAAACGGTTTGTGCCGTGAGACGGCCGGAGTTTTCGGCGGCCGTGACCTGTTCCGGCTCGTTCCAGACGCAATGGAGCCATAACCGGGTGCCGGTGGCGATCGATGCCGAACACTCGTTGAGCAACGACCAGCGAATATCGCCCTGATGATCACCAAAGTCGCTCCGGAAGATGCCGGCACTTACACGGTGTCAGTTACGGCCGGCTGTGCCGTGGAAGAAGAAAGTGCCGAGTTGAGCGTTGCGGGCTTCCTCGTCTTGGCAGATCAACCAAGTAGTAGGACGGTTTGCCCTGGCAGCACCGTCACTCTCCGTGCGCCGGCGCGAGGAGACGTCTTCGAGTACGAGTGGCGCCGTCATGGGGAAGTGATTCGAGATGTGCGGGGGGATACCTATACGATCGATCGATTTGGTGAGGCCGATGCGGCCGAGTATCAGATCGAGGAGCGCGGAGTCTTTGCGGCTCGATCAGCTGCCGCTTCAGGTTATCGATGGATGCCGTTCCTCGATCATCGCGCGCGGCGCCGAATCTTCCGTTTGGCTGCGATATCCTGTCAAGGTGTTGTTCCCGATCTGGTCAAGGAGATCGTTGCCGGCGTTTCGATTGCACCGCCGCGGCGAACTTGGCCATCATCCAGGACGCCTTGCCGTGAAGTTCGGTTGTTCCGATGGGAATGACGCCCCTTTCCTTCGCGGTAAGAGACGCCGCTGGCAACGTAACGACCAGCGAGAGCGCGCCGAGGCGGTCGTCGCCGCTCCACCGGCGCTGGTTGTGGGCGACACATCCGTGGAGGAAGGAGACAGCGGCAGCACATGGGCGGCTTTCCCGGTCGGCCTCTCGTCGCCTGCTTGCAGCAGGCCTATCAGCGTCCATTATCGCACGGTGAACTCAGGCCGGCCGACCGGCCTGGATGCCTCGCGGCTCGTCGTCGAGGCGGCAGGTGCCTCGATTTCAGCTCGGCCGAGCACTCGCTCGGCCCAGGGCCGAGGCGAACGAACAGGGCTGTTCGCCTTGCCAGCGGTTTTGACGGCGTCGTACTGCAGGCGGACCGGCCGACCAGGTCTCCAGGCGGCCGAGCCGCTGCTGCAGGTATCTCGTCGAGACCGGGCGACTTGGCATGGATCCGGATGGCGATCAAGCCCTAGCGCCCAGCGACGGAGGACGTCGAAGTACGGAAGCTGAGCCCCAGGTCTTGGCGAGGCCTCTTTACCATTCTTCCTCCGGCAAAGCGCTTGCCACCCATGGGCGTCTTCTGCGCGACAGGAGCAGCATAACCCAGCAGGGCCTGCTCCCCTGGCTGGAGTTCTCAGGCACATTCCTGAGAGGCAGGTCAGCAAGGCACCACAGTCCGGAATTCCTCATGCAGGCACCTGGCTGGGATGAGCATGTCCCTGGCCACTGGATGCAGATTAATTACCGGCAGGGAGCAGCTCCTCGATATCTTCAGGTTTGGACTTCAAGATGGCGGGCAGGACCCTGAGCCCTGGACTTGGAACGGTTTATCAGTCACCTGCCACCGCCCCCCCGGCCAGTTCACTGCTTTGGAATCTGGCTGGGCACTGTTACTCTCATTCCAGAGTGAGTGAAGAGAAAAGTCAGACGTTCGGTCCATCATGGACATCTCATCCCCAGGCTTCAGGACAGGTGGGTTCTCTCTCTTCCACGACGGATCCACCCAAGGCTCGGCCTGGTGGGCCCCGGGCCGGCTGATCCGGCCGACCACCCGAGACCGATCCCGCCAGGCCGTTGGCCGTACTGGCTCCCGACGGGCTCCCGCCTGGGGTCAGCGCTATACGTGCGCCTCTGAAACCGGTCAGCCTAGGCACAACACCTGCTCCGACCACGGGACTGCTCGGCTCCTCCTCGACTTGGCTTCTTCCGATCTGATCATTGGACTCCGACACCGGGAGGAGCGGCCGGGGTGGCCGACCGGTCAATGGGCTACGCACCTCCGACGCCGATCCGATCTGCCTGTTCTGGGTCCAGGGAGGAACTCACAGTTCAGATATCGAGATCTGGAGGGACCTGACACCATTCAACTGGACAAGCTGATATCTCGTCTTCCCGTTCCGATGGCCCGTTCACTCCACTATCTCGATGGGAGGAACATCTATGGAATAACAGCCCAGCCTAGGCACGGTGGATTCACTACTCGCACGGAGGGAATCAGACAAGCCTCAACGACCGGCATGGCACCGTCTGTCCTCAGGACAGACGAGATCAACAGTGCGCAGCAGCGATCGAGAGGACAGAAGCTCCAGGCATGGCAGCTGGTCGATCCAGACAATTCTAGTGGCAACACAGGAGCAGGACAAAGCTGGTCAAGCAGGCAGGAGCTTATTTCCTGAGGCCTGATCTGATGGTGCTGAAAACATCTACGCTCCGATGAACTGATCTTGATAAAGGTGTTCTGATCAAACAAACCAGAAAATCAGGAGATATTATCACGTATTCAATCAATCTGAACAGACGAGTAAGGGGCCCTGCCGAAGTGATCATAACGGATCAGCACACAGCACTCGGTGCATATCCATCTGGCAGGAACGGTATCGGTCCCTGCGTCAAGTCATGACGTTCCCTGGCCTGCCACCCAGGAGGTGCAGGAGTGAGGTGGGCTGGTACCGTGGCCCTGGCCATTCGGAGGCGGTCAATGAGGTCCATCTGGCTAATGAAAGGCAGAACCCTCTGGAACAGCATCCTTCTGTACCACTCTTCCAGGCGGGGCATAGTCTGGCCGTCGCGCGTGCCGTCCCTGTTGATTGATCGCTCAGGCTCAGCCCCATTCAAATGGGGCTTCGGCGCAGCTTCGTCTGAACATTTTTCGCTCTCTCGCGAGACCGTTTTGAGGCGGCTGGATTTTGAAGATTGCTGTGGCAACAAGCGACATCCGTAGGGGAGTAAGCTATTAACCTGTGGCAGGAATGCGGCCAAGCGCGCAGACTGGAATGAAAGCATCGAACTTTCCAGCAGTGCGTTGTCCGGTAGCCCTGAACATTGGACCGTCGCTCATTAACCGCTTCCAGCTCAGGCTGGAAGATAAACGTTATGCGTCAATGACCGGTCGATTCATTACTAAGGGCAGCGAGACCGTTTTCTCCGGTCCCGAGGACACAAGACGATCAGCTTTCTCCCGAGATTGCTCGGTAAAACAAAAACTGCTGGTGAAAGCACTCACGTCACCAGCAGGCGTTCAATCAAAGTTCAGGCAGGCCGGGTCGAACCTTCGGTGTCCTGGCTGTAACGGATGCTCCGGAAGGCATCCGCGGCAGTCAGCCAACAACGTCAGAAGACAGTCACCCTCGAGACGGGCATCACCGTGCAAGGCACCCTGTTCATCAAAACAGGCGAAAGGTCAAGGTCGACACCCGCAGCGGGAAGTAAAATGGAACGCGCCTAGACTCCTGGCCTTGGTCTAGGGCGGATTACGCTGCGACCGGTTCCAGTGGTGGCCGCAATTTGAAGCGCTTCGCCAGGAGCAAAGCGCTTTGAAGCGATCCGACCCCTTCTGTGCAAGTGGCGTGCGACAAACACGCCGCGGCCAGGCAGACTCCCGTCAACATGGAGCGCGGCAGGTCCCAGCCTTCGTGCAGGCCGAGGAGAACTCCAGCACAGAAGGCGTCGCCGGCCCCGGCTGTGCCGGCAATCCACTTGGGCGGAACATTCAGCGATGGCTGCCAGAAATCATCGCCTTTCCGCGTGCGCGCAAAGGCGCCTTCCGGAAAGTGAATCACGACCACCTCTTGCACGCCGTGCTGGAGCAAGGCCCCGGCGGCGTGGCGGAGGGCAACGGTATCCAGCACTCCATCGGTTCCGCGGACCTTAAAGCCAGCGGTTCGGCCCGCTTCGATCTCGTTGAGGATGCAGTAGTCCGCGTGTTTCAACGCAGGCGTGACGACGCGGGGGTAGCGCGCGCTGTCCTCACTCACGACGTCGACGCTGGTTTTGACCCCTGCAGCCTGAGCGCGCGCCAGCAAGCGGGCGGCCTTGGTGCCGTATTGCTTGTCGGGCACATCAAGGGCGTCGAGCAACAGCAGATACCCTAAATGAAAGATGCGGGCTTTGGTCTTGGCAAAATCGATCTCCGCGCCATCCCAAAGTGCATTGGCGCCGCGGTTGTGAAAAAAGGTGCGGCGGCCGTGCCCGAGCTCGGTCATCACATCGGTATAGGAGGTCGGCGCCTGCGCGGTCGCGGCCAGATAACGCGTCTCGATCCGGTGCTTCTTGCACGTCTCGAAAATGCTCTTGCCCTGCGCATCCTTTCCGACCAGTCCGGCTGCAGCCAGAGGGAAGGGCGCCCCGGCCTTGGCCAGATCGACCAGCACATTGTAAGGCGCGCCGCCCGTCCCTTCGGTTTGCTCTCGAATATTCGTGAGCTGCTCGGGTTGTGGATAAACGTCGATCATCTTGACTTGATCCACGATCCAGTTCCCACCAGCAATGAGGCCTTTCCGGGCAGAAGCGTTTTTCTTCATTCAGAGAGGACTTGCCGCGGCTCTGATGTCCGCCGCTGTCGACCGCCATCATGCGACAATCACCGGTCGCGTCCAAGAAAATTCGCCGCCGGCGAATTGCCTCGAAAAGAGAAATTGAAAGCCTAGGATTGAACCGGACGGAGGACCTTTGTGAATGCGAAAAGCAACTTGGACCGGTTCGGGCGTGCTTGCCTCACCGCGCTCCTGATCCTGGCCGCGTCCTACGCAGCGGCCGCGGGGCCTTATCCAGATCGATTCGTTTGGGTCTTCGGCTGGGGACTCTCCAACCAGAAGGATACCGACGCCCTTACCAATCTCCTCGAGACCGCCGCCGCCTCCGGCTTGAACGGAGCTGTTCTGTCCGCCAATCTCGATCTGCTCTGCCAGCGCGACACGAACGGGCTTCGTCAGTTGGAGGTGGTGCGGCAGACCTGCGCCCGGCTCGGCTTGGAGCTGATTCCAAGCGTCTTTTCGGTGGGATATGGCGGCGGCGCGCTTAGCCATAATCGGCATTTGGCCGAGGGTCTGCCCGTCACCGACGCTCCGTTTCTTTGCCAGCAAAGCGAGGCGCGGATAGTCCCAGACTCCAC
>JAXMHN010000031.1:0-74717 GCA_046346765.1 Verrucomicrobiota bacterium
ACCCGGCCGTTATACGCCCGAATCCCTTCGAAAACACCGTCGCCATACAAAAGCCCGTGGTCAAAAACCGAAACCGTGGCGTTCCGCTCGTCAACAAACTTGCCGTCGATGTAAATTTTCATGCGCTAGCCGGGGCCAGACTATGGACTTGCCCTTGTCCTGTCAAAAGCCAATGCCGATTGGCGCCCTGGAAGCAAGCGGTTACAAGCGGCGCTCCTGGCCGGCCGTGCCGATTACCCAGGTCCGTCCGGTTTGGGCCATCCTGGGCCAGCGCGCGATGGGGAGCGTTCGCGTGAGGGTCTTCCGAGCCGGATTCTATTCTGGAGAGATGCCGGCTTTCGGGCATATTGGCGGACTCGATGTCCGAAACGGCGCCACAGCTTGGATCTGACCACCGATATTCCACCGGTGAACTGGTGCGTCGTCTCGTCGGCATGGCCTGGCAGTTTCGGTGGGACTGTCTTGGGTCGCTTCTCCTCAGCCTGGTGTTGCTGGTTCTTGGATTAGCCGGCTTGCAGTTGCTCGGCGTGGTCATCGATGTGATCCGGCATGCGGTTGATCCGGCGCAGCGCGCGCCGATCTACCCGTTCGGGTGGACTCCCCCAGCAGATTGGGCTCCGCTCCGCATTGTGACTGTCCTGGCACTGTTGATCATCGGCCAGGCCGCGGTGCGGGCCTGGTTGACCTACCACTACAACATGGTGACGGCACGGTTGACGCAAGCGAAGATCGTCCCGGACTTGCGCCACCGGCTTTATGCCCGGCTGCAGCGATTGAGCTTTCGCTTTTTCGATGTGCATGGGTCGAGTTCGATTTTCAACCGAGTGACTGGGGATGTGCAGAACACCCGGTTGTTTGTCGATGGCGTGCTGTTGCAGGGGATGAACATGGTGCTGACGCTGGGCGCCTACTTCGTCTTTATGTGGCGCATTCATCCCGGCTTGACCTTGGCTTGCTTGTCCGTCGCCGTCCCTCTCTGGTGGGTCACCCACTTCTACTCCGGCCGGCTTCGCCCAGGGTATCTGCGCAACCGCGAACTCTACGATAGCCTCGTCCTGACCTTCTCCGAAAGCGTCCGAGGCATTCAAACCGTCAAGGGATTCGCGGCCGAACCGCATCAAATCCAGCGCTTCCTTCGCGGCAACCAGGAAGTTTCAGCTCAGCAACATCAGATCTTCCGGGACTTGTCCCTGTTCACCTGCGGCACCCAGCTGCTTTCCCAGTTCAGTCTCGTGATCCTTTTCGCTTACGGCGGGTGGCTTTACGTCCAGGGCCGGCTTCCCCTCGGCAGCGGCCTGGTTGTCTTTGCCGGCTTGCTCCAACAATTCAACGGCCAGGTTGCCAATATCACCAACATTGCCAATTCGGTGCAGCAAAGCTTCACCGCCGCGCGCCGCGTCTTCGAAGTCCTGGATACGCCGTCGGAGGTCGAGGACAAGCCCGGCGCGACGCGCCCCAAGCGATTGAGTGGCCAGCTTCGGTTCGAGCATGTCAGCTTCGGGTATTCCCCATCCATCTCAGCCCTCGCGGACATCTCGTTCACCGCGGCCTCCGGCCAGGTCATCGGCATCTTTGGCATGACCGGCTCCGGCAAGAGCACCTTGCTCAGCTTGATCCCGCGCTTCTACGACCCGGTCAAAGGAAGGATTCTCGCCGACGGCCAGGATCTCCGCGAACTGCATCTGGACGAGTATCGCCGCCAGATTGGCATCGTTTACCAGGAGAGCTTTCTCTTTTCGAATACCGTTGCGGCCAATATCGCGTTTGGCAATCCGCACGCCACGCAAGCGCAGATCGAGCGCGCGGCCAAGGCCGCCTCCGCCCACGACTTCATCACCGCCATGACTCACGGCTATGAAACCGTCCTGGGCGAATCGGGCGTTGACCTTTCCGGAGGCCAGCGGCAACGCCTTGCCCTCGCCCGGGCGCTCCTCCTCGAGCCGCCCATCCTCATCCTGGACGACCCAACGGCGTCGGTCGATCCGAAGACCGAACACGAAATCGTCTCGGCCCTGCGTCATGCCATGGCCGGTCGAACCACCTTCGTGGCCGCCAACCGCCTCAGCCTGCTCCGCCGCGCCGATGTTATTCTCGTCCTGGAAAAGGGGCGGCTGGTCGACCAGGGCACCCACGACGAGTTGGTGCATCGGCCGGGCCTTTACCATGATACAGCCGTCCTTCAATTAATGGATCTCGACTCAACCGTGCGGAGGTCCGAATGAGTGCTCCCCCCGCCGCCCGGCCTCAGCCGACAGCCGCTGCCCATCTCGATCGAGCCCGCGAGGCGATCACTTATTTCCGGCCGCTGGACGAACGCGAAGCCGAACGCGCGCCGCTGGCTGCGCATCTGATCAAGCGCATCCTGGGATACACCCGGCCCTATGCCCGTCGACGCAACTGGCTCTTCGCGCTGACCTTCGCGCGCGGTCTGCAGTTGCCGATGCTGGCGTGGATGATCGGCCAGACGATCAACGGTCCCATCGCGGGCAAGGATCTCCCTGGCATTTTTCGCTACGCCGCCGGCTATCTCATTCTGGTGCTTTTGATGGTGACGACGCTCCTTTACCGGCAACGCTTCGCGCTGGACCTCGGTGAAGCAGTGGCCCGCGACATGCGCCTGGAACTGTTTCAAAAGCTGGCCACGCTGCCGATGTCTTATTTCAGCCGCACCAAGTTCGGCCGGATCATCAGCCGCATGACGTCGGACATCGACAGCATTCGCGTGGCGGTCCAGGACGTCGCCTTTGTCGTCACCATCCAGGCGGTGCAGATGGCCGTGGCCGCTTCCATGATGGTCTGGTACAATTGGAAGCTCTTTTCACTCATGCTTCTCCTCGTCCCGGTGATCTGGGTAATCAACCGGAGCTATCGCCGCGAAGCGAGCGAACAACTGCGGAACATGCAGGAAACCTGGAGCCGCCTCACTTCGACGCTGGCCGAGTCGGTCAGCGGCATCCGCGTCACGCAGGCTTTCGTGCGGCAGCAAATCAATGCCGATTTCTTCCGCAAGCTGGTCAATCTTCATGGCGCCAACAACGTGGGCCTGGCGCGCGCCTCGGCCGTTTTCATTCCCCTTCTTCAAATGAAGAGCCAGCTGTTCCTTGGCGTGACCGCCTTGCTTAGCGGGTATGGCGCCCTGCGGTGGCAAGGGACCTTGCACATGGAAGTCGGGGACCTGGTGATGTTCTTCTTCCTGGCCAACTTCTTTTTTGAGCCGGTCCAGGTTATCGGCAACCAATACAGCCAGGCGTTGACGGCCATGGCGGGCGCCGAACGCTACTTTCGACTCATCGACCTGCAACCGGAATGGCAGGACCGTCCTTCCGCCAGGCAGCTCCCCCGACCATCAGCCGCGTCGAATTCCAGGATACTGGCTTCGCCTACGAACCGGGACGTCCTGTCCTTAGCGATATTTGCTTCGTGACCGAGCCAGGGCAGACTGTCGCCCTGGTCGGCCATACCGGCAGCGGCAAGACTCCCACCATCGTTGGACTCCTGCAGAAGTTTTACCTTCCCACCCACGGCCGTATCCTGGCTTTCTCCGACGATAACGATCTGATGGAGGTCACCAGCCACCTCTCCACGCCCAAAATGGGCAGCGTCCAGCAAAACAAACTCTCTTTGCCGGGCTGTCGCTGATAATGTCCGGTTCGCCCGGCCGGAAGCGACCGATGCCGACGTCCGCGCCACACTGCAAGCGCTCGACTGCCTCGATCTGATTGAAGCGTTGCCCCACGGTCTCGAAACCCAGGTGGGCGAAAGAGCGCCACCCTGTCCCTCGGCCAGCGACAACCGATTCGCTTTGCCCGCGCCTTTGCTCGCGGACCCGCGCATTGTGGCGCTGATCGACATGACCAGCGCGATCGATACCGTTACGGAGGCCCGGCTTCACGGCCTGAAGTCCTGCAGGGGCGGACGGCATTTTGTCGTGGCTCATCGGCTCAGCACGATCCGCAAGGCGGACCTGGTGCTCGTTTTGGACCAGGGGCCGCATTGTGGAGCGCGGCACTGTTCAGACTCCTATTGGCCGCGGGGAGTGTATGCCCGCTTGCACCACGAATTTGTCGGCGGCACGCAAGCCGGGCATTGATTCAAGTGTTGGACGCGCACGTCAGCACGGGCGTCATACTGAGTTGTTTGATCCGTTTAAAGCATTTGATGCGGAGGGGCCGACCAGGTGGGCGCGGCTCGTCGTCGAGTTAGCCATCGGACTGGGCGCTTGTTCTCTGGCGACGCTGGCGTTCCCCCTGGCGTTACCCACGTCTTAGCGAGTCGTTCTCGGTGCTAGCCATGCTAAAGCCTGGGTCCGATGACGATGCGGAGAGGAAGGTCGCGGCGTTCGGCGCAGCAAGCCGGAAGCGCACAAGTCTACAGCCCCGGCGTGGTCTACTGAGGCTTCTCCAAGCGCGTCCAGTTTTCCTGAAAAGCGACACACTGATTGAACAACGGGTCGCGTTGCTCAGGAAGGCGCCGTCCCTTTGCTCCAGCTTCGTTATAGCCCGAACCCGCTCGATCGTGCCGCCGCCCGATCCTTCCACGTCTCCACCGTGCAGGGATCTGCCCCACGCTTCGTTGATGCGATCACGGCTGGCTTGAGAATCTCCCATGTGCGCCGCTGGATGTCGCTAATCTCCGCTTGGGTCTGCCGCCAAATCGCCGCCCGCTTGGCAGTCTCCTGCTGTTCGACTTTGGCAATGTTGTTGAACACCCCTTGCACGGCGGACTGCCACCTGGACGGACGCGCGCTGGCCACACAGTCCCGAGGATGCGTTCGGTCTCCTCTTCACGGCCAGCCGGACCCGACAACATGGTTTTGACGGTGGCACGGCATTGGTAACTGGCGTAACGGCCACCGTTGAGCAAGTTGGGCATGGAAGCGACCGTTTGCTCGACTGCACACAGGACGATGCCAACCTGGCCGTCCGGGAAGCGGAGCTGTCCAATCTCCGCACTAGGACGACTCTCAAGGTTGACGCCCGCGGCCCGAAAGGTGGCGTTGTTGCGCTGAGCCTGTTCTTGCATGGCCCTGGCCATCGCTTCGTTCGGCCGATGACTGACCAGCTGGGCTCCACGCAAGTCGGTGGGCACGAATACTTGCTGCATATACTGGCCCGCCTCGTAGGGAGGGCCCAGAGCGCAACCGGCATAGCCCATCCGGGCCGAATTCTGCGCATTTTGCAGCATCATCGGATCGTCAAACCATTGCCAATTCCGTTGCGGAAACACTTCCAGCCGAAACGCGCCATCGGGCGAAACAGCCGTCACGCGATTCTGGACAGCATCAGCCGGGCAGCTGGCGTTGATTACCCAGCTCACTTGCCCTTCCGTGCGCCATCCCTTCGGCAGCAAAATGCTGTAAGCCTCCACCGGCTGGCCGAACCCGTTCTGATCCTTAATCCGAACACGCTGCCACACCGTGTAATCCTTGCCTTCCGTAAAGGTGTGTCCGCCTTGGCTGGTTGCGGCGCCCGGAACGGCCTTTGCCTGGGGGCCTGCCGCAGGGGCGGAAGCTTTTGGCGTCCCCGCAACCGGCGTTGCCGAAGTGGCAGCGCTGCTCGGCCGATGCTGTCCGTGTCGCGGCTTGGCTGAGCGCGACGCTTCGATCAACTTGCTCAGTTCGGCCGCCCGGGCTTTGGCCTTGTCGCGATCTGCCTGGGACAAGGAGCGGTTCAGATCATCCAGATAGCCCTTGGCGGTTTCATTTCCTTGCTGGCTGGATAGCCAGTACCAGGCGTAACCTTCCCGCGCGTCCTCCGGGACTCCCTCTCCATTGACGAACATCACGCCCAGTTCGAGTTGTCCTTGCGCATCGCCTTGCATCGCAGCCTTTTTCAGCCACTGGGCGGCTTGATTGTAGTCCTGCTGAACGCCCGAGCCCTCAATGTAGCGCAAGCCGAGATCCGTTTGCGCCTGGGCGTCTCCGGCCTCGGCTCTGACGCGAACAGTCGCGGCGTCGTCACTGGCAGGTCGGGGCGCGCTGTTGTTGGCTTGGCCAAAGGTACAGGGCAACGCAAATCCTCCAAGCAGCAGACAAAGAAACGGCGACAAAAACGTCGACCCACGGAACGTCATCCATTGAGTAAGGCGCGTCGGTCCATTTTGGTCAAGGAGAAGGACTCACCTGGTTCCCGGTCGAATGACCGCTCGTTTGTTCGTCCCTTGTTCGTCCTTCGTTCGACCTTTGTTCGTCCCTTGACCGTGCCTGGTCCCACGCCGGTCGAAGCGGCGATGGACCAAGGCAGGATCAGGTCCGGAACAGGCAACGCAGGCCAGCGCCGGGCTGCAGGGCAAGCCAGGCAGCGGCAGGGGCTAGGACGCTATGGGGAGACTGGTGTGGCAAAAAAGTCTTCGTTTTGCCAGTCGCATCTCTTAAATCGGGGGCTATGGAATTTGCGATGGAGCATATCGGGTTAGCCGCCGGCGATCCCGAGCGCTTGAAAAACTGGTGCGTCCAGGCCCTGGACGCCATCGTCGTGCTTGCCGATGGCAAAACGCCGCCCGCCTTCTTCGTTCAGCTGGCGGGAGGAGCACTGATCGAAATCTATGCGAGCGAAAAGCGCCTGGACGAAACCAGCAACAACCGCCTGGCTGGTTGGCGACACATGGCGTTGCGAGTCCAGTCGATCGAGGCAGCCCGCGACACTTTGTCCCAACGCGGCGTCGAGTTCGAACCGACGATCAAACCGGCTGGCGGCGGCGGCAGGGTGCTTTTCTTTCGAGACCCGGAGAACAACCTTTGGCACCTGGTGGAACGCCCCGCTGATGCTGCCTTGACCTTGGCCGCCCCCAAGCCCGGAGCCAGGCCGTGAGTTCCTTCTCTGCCATCATCTTCGACATGGACGGTGTCATCGTCGACAGCGAACCGCGGCACAAACAGGCTTTCCTGGAAGTCTTCCGCGAAATGGGCTACGGCGAGACGCACGGGATGGATTTCCCGCATTACTACGGACGTTCCGACCGGGCGCTTTGGCTCGACTTCATCGCCAAGCATTCCCCTGAATGGACGCTGGAGCAATTGACGGATTGGAAACAGCGGCGTTTCCTCGACATCATCCGGGCGGAGCAGCCGATTTTCGCTGGGCTGCCTGAGTTGCTCGAAAAGCTGTCGCGCCGCTATGCGCTGGCGGTCGCCTCCGGCTCGTTTCACCCGGTTATCGATGAAGTGCTGGCCATGCGAAACCTGCGCCGCTTTTTCCCGGTCGTGGTGAGCGTCCAGGACGTCCCCCGGGGCAAACCGGCGCCCGACGTGTTTTTGCGCGCGGCCGGGATGTTGCAGGTCGAACCGCACCGGTGCTGCGTGGTGGAAGACGCGGCTGCCGGGGTGGAGGCAGCCTTGGCGGCGGGCATGGCAGCCATCGCCATTACTAATTCGTTGAGCGCGGCTGAATTGTCGCGGGCGACCCGCGTGGTGCAAACCTATGAGGAAATCGAGCGTCTCTTGCTAGACTAATCTAGGAGTTCGTTGAGGCCTCTTAGGGCGAGGGCGCGGCCAATTGGGCTTTGAGATCGGCGGCAAAGGCGCAAACATCCTCTTCGGTCGTATCCCAGGAGCACATGAGCCGGCAACCGCCGCGGCCAATAAAGTTATAGAAGCGCCAGCCCAAGTCGCGCAGCGCCGCGGCGGCAGCGAGCGGAAGCTGGACAAAGACGGCATTGGCCTGGCGGGGAAACATGACTTTAGCGGCGGGGAGATCTTTGATCTGGTCGTAAAGGAGGGCGGCCATGGCATTGGCGTGCGCGGCATGACGCAACCAGGCGCCGTCCTGGAGCATCCCAACCCAAGGCGCGGCCAGGAACCGCATCTTCGAGGCCAGTTGCCCGGCCTGTTTGCACCGATAATCAAACTCGCGCGCCAATTCCCGGTTGAAAAACACCACTGCGTCACCCACCGGCGTGCCGTTTTTGGTGCCGCCAAAACAGAGGACATCGACGCCCCCTTCCCAGGTGATCTGGCGCGGGCTGACCCGCAGTGACGCCACCGCATTGGCAAAGCGCGCGCCATCCATATGCACCTTCAAGCCGAGGGAGCGGGCCGTCAGCCCGATGGCTGCGATCTCATCGGGAGTGTAAACCGTCCCTACTTCGGTGGATTGGGTGAGACTGACCGCCCGCGGTTTGGGGTAATGAATATCCGATCGACGCTTGACCATTTGTTCCATGGAGGCCGGGTCGATCTTCCCGCCTTCACCCGAAAGCAGCAGCACCTTGGTTCCGTTCGAGAAGAACTCCGGGGCGCCGCATTCGTCCGTTTCGACATGGGCGATCTCGTGGCAGAGAATTGAATGATACGACTGGCAAAGGCTGGCGAGAGAAAGCGAGTTGGCCGCCGTCCCGTTGAATACAAAGAACACTTCACAATCCGTTTCAAACACCTCGCGGATCATATCGGCGGCCAGCTTGGTCCAGGCGTCATCCCCATACCCAACCGCATGGCCGACATTGGCCTTGGTCAAAGCATCCCACGCCTCCGGGCAAATCCCGGCATTATTGTCACTGGCGAACTGACGGCGGGCGTCGCTCGAGTTTGTCATCAGTCCTGGCGTAAAGCGTCAGCGAGGAAAGTCAAGCCTGCGCAGGAAGGCGGAGAAGGTTTGTCGTCCACAAAAAAGCCGCTCTGCCTCGGGCCGGGGCCAGCGACCACCCTGATGCCTACAATTGGATTACGATTGGAGACATCGTTAGGCTGGCAACAAGGCCACAGCCGGGATCTTGGCCAAGTTTAGGCAAAACCGATTCAAGAGGGAAGAGAGCAATTTTCAGCTAAAGAAATGCAAAGGACCGCAAGCGAAGAGCGTCAGATGTGGATTAGGATCGGCCCAGATATGGCACTGTATCAGACCGAGTTGTCGCAGCAAATCCAGAGACTCCAGGTGGGAATCGAGCAGCAGGAAGGAGAAAAGCGATTCAAACTGGCCCTGGAGAGTTACGATGCCGGGCTGGGTTGGTACGCAGCGGGATCGCTGACCATTCCTCTGCATCAACTCCCGCTGCTGGAGCAAGCTCTGGCTGAATGGCGCGAGCAGGATCACGCCGGCAAGGAACGAGCGGAGGGCAAGGTGATCCCCTTCCCCGGCCTGCGGGTGGCGCCGCAGCGTTAGGCGTCGGCTAGCGACCTCCGCCAGCCGCGTGCCTCTGGGTGGCGCCGGCTTGGCCCGCTTGCGTCCGTCCCAGCAGCTTCTGCAATTCCTCGACGTCCTTGTCTTCGTCGAGGATGTGGTTTTCCAGCATATAACCGGTTGCCTCGTGTTTACAGATGGCCCGAGCTCGGCTGTAAACGGCGACGGCCCGTTGTTCGATTTCCAGATCGATCTCGAGTAGTTCAGTAATGTCGGTGGACTGGCGGATCGGGCCAATTTCGGCCTTGGGCACGCCGCCGAGATAGACGATGCGGTCGCCCCACATCTTGGCGTGACCGAGGGCTTCGCGGGCGCTATCCTTGAAAAGATCTTCGAAGAGAAGCTTGTCGCGACCGCTGACCAGCATGCTGTGTTGGTTGTATTGAATGGAAGCGGTGTATTCCAGAGAGACCGCCTCGTTGAGAATCGCAATCAGCTCGTCGTGTTGTGCCATGACTTATGTCTCCAGGTTGGGATTGGTTGAGCGACGTTAGCCAACAAAAACGGAGTGTCAACCCCCTGTGACCTTGGATGGCCGACTGCTCACCCTCAAGGCTGGTCAGAAACCACCGTAGGTTGTGCGCGCAGGGCGCATCGGTCTATTGCCAACCAGGCGTCGCACGCGATCTTGCTGGAACAGCGACCAGACACGAAAGCAGCTCAGAGTTCATTGCCGCGGCTGGAATGCCGGATCGACTTGCTGCATCGCCTGGACCATCTGGCGATAAGCAGCTCGATTCTGGAATGACGGTCCCACCAAGAGAACCTGGACCAGGTCCACCGGCAAATGCGTTGGCTCGTTCTGACGGAATCCGTGAGATTGCCAGTAGGAATCGAGGCTCAATTTGAGGTCGCGCATGGCAATGGCGTATTCGCCTGGGGATAAGCTTGTCTCCATGGCGAGAAAGTAAGGCTCCAGTTCCGCCAAGGAGTAGAATCGACGCGATTCGTGGATGAGGTGGGAATAAGCGTCGACCGCCGCTTCATAAACGCGCACGTCCGGATCCCGATGCAGGACGGCCAGTGCCTGGGAGACGAGCCCTTTCTCTTCCGCGTGCGACATCCAATAGGCGTCGTCGACTTGGGCCAAGGGTTGGATCAACTGGCTCAACGGGGCGGACCGGTCGGCGATCGCCGTCATCAATTCCAGCACGGGCATTTCCCCCCGCTCGAAGCGGGCGGCGATCTCGCGAGCCAGGGCGTCCCCATCGCGGGTCGCGCTGCGACCAAGCGCAGGGTCGCCCGGGGCGAGGCGAGTCAATTCGACGCCGGCTTCGATGCGTAAGAGGACGGATGGATCCTGCTGCATTACTTGGGACAAGGCTTGGCGCAGCTCCGGCGTGGCCGCAGCCATCCGCGCCATTTCATGCAAAGCGCGACGGCGCTCCGCTTCGTCGGCCGATGCCAGCGAAGTGCTCAAGCGCTGGCTTACCTCCCGGGTAGGCAAGGGAGGCGGCTCCGGGAGCTCGGCGAGAACGGCTTGGGCCGCGGCCTGGAGGTCAGGACTGGAGTGGTCGAGGAGAGCCGCGACGGCCTCGCGATTCGCCGCCAACTGCACCTTATCGTTCGCAATGGCCGGGATCAGCAAATATTTGAGGGCATCGCTCAGGTCCGGACGGCGCTCGAGCAGCGACAGCAGAATTGGAACGGGCGAATCCATGCCCAAAACGGCGGGGACGAGCCGATTGGCGATGAGCCCAGTCTGGTCTTGGAACTGTGGATCCTCCAGCAGAGTCAAAAGCTCGGTGCCGAATTCGCGGGGCAAGCTGCCAAAGCGTCCGATACCCTCGACAGCCATCGACACGATCTGGGGATCAGTCGCGGCGAGCGCTTCGCGGAAGAGGGCAATGGCTTCGCCTTCCCGTCCAACCCAACATGCCAGCGCTTTCCTCCATGAGTTTTACCTCGCCTGGTCTGGCCGAGCGATGTATCGAAGAGCGCAGACCGCAGGTAGCCCAGGGCCTCCGCAAGCTTGCCATCGGCGCGCGCGCCCATAACGGCCGCAGGCGAGGTCGTCCCGCAGCTGTCGCAAGGCGTCGCTGGATCCAGCCGGAGGGCGAATTCGGGCCTCCTGTCTCAGCGAATCGGGCCGGTCGGGCGGTTCGTCGAGAACCAGCGTTCCACTCGCCGTGCCCAACCCGACGAGGAAGAGGAGGGACCGCGGCCGTGCCCAGCATCTTGATGCCAGACAGCACGGGCAGTGATGTCGTCGTCATCCTGGGAAGCGTTCGGACGGCCCGGCTGATGGACTGATCCAGCCCGGCGGGAACCGCTTCGACCGCATCCTGGCTCAGCAGGGCTTCCAGCGCCAACACACTCGCGCTCAGCCCGCGTCGTTTCAACAAGAGACGCAGCTTCTCCAGACTGCGCGAGACTCGCATCCGGGCGGCGTCGGCGCTCAAGCCAAGCTCATGTCCGACGGAGGCAAAGTCAGCGCCTTTCAGGAAGCGCAAGACGACCGCGTGCCGGTCGGCATCGCCCAACTCCTGCAAAGCATCGTCCAGCAACGGTTTAAGATCAGACCAGGCGGCGTCGGATGCGGTCGTCCCATCCGGGCCGGCACTGAGGGTCACGTATTCCCGTTGCTGACGACGCTGGACGTGGCGCATCTGAGCGCTTGCCATCCGCACGGCCGTGACATACAGCCATCCCGCCAGGACTGGATGGTTGCCGTGGATCCTGGGCTCTTTGAGACAGCTGCACGAAAACCGCCTGGGCAATATCTTCCGCCGCGGATACGTGCTCGCCCAGGCGACGGAGTGCGGCTGAATAAACCATCGGCAAGTGGCGACGCACGATCTCAGCGAACGCGTCTTCATCCTGGCGCTCGAGATAGTCCCGCAGCAAAGCCGCATCTGAGCGGTGAATCCCGCATATTCATATACCAGAAATGGCCGAGCCTGGCCGCAACCGAACAAACCTTCGGAAATGGGATGGCCGAAACCGCGATCAAGGCAGCGGATGCGTGGGACAGACAGCGCCGCCGGCCGCGCTTTTGGAATCAAGGGTTCTGCGGCCAGCGCCACCTCCGGGTGCAAAGTCTGAACTGCCGCCACTTTTTCAGCTAATCCGAGGTGCCAGGTTCCAAGCCACCGTTGCGGATTCGGCGGCGGGCATCTATTTCCCAGCGAGGAGGAGGAGTCAGCCAAGTGGCAGCGACGCTTTGGGCAGCAGTTCGGCGACTTCATAGATGAGGATGCGCTGGTCGCTGCTAATAAGACGGCATGTCACGCGTGGCCACGAGATTGAGCACGTCGCCGCCCGGGTTTAAAGCCGGCCGAACGGGCAAAGCCGTGCCTCGATTCCAGATGAAGATCTTCTGGTCCAGTCCACCCGTGGCGACACACTCCGTGCCAGATGAAGGTGCCCCCGAAGATTTCGGAGTCGGCGGTTTGTCGCCGGGGGCGGATAGGTCCCATCCCGCCAGTTCCAGATATGGGCAATTTTGCCGCGGCCACCGGTGAGAAAATGCCGCGCGTCCGCTGAATCGGCCGACGAAGAGCCAATCGCTATCCCGCAAAGCTGGGCGGCAGAGGTGGGTTGAGGGCAGCGCCACGAAATCGAGGCTGGATTGGACGGAGACACAGGAGAGGAGTTGCGGGCGCAATCGACATCGGTGACATGATTGGTCGGGTTGGTTTGGCAAGGAACGGAACTGGCTGTCCCGGTTAACCCTAAAGCAGCGCGGGCATACGCATCGCCCAGGCAGCGTGAATCGGCCGTCCGGACTGCATCGGCAACGGCCGTTGGGATAAACATCCCCCGGCGGGTAACCGCCCGCGCCGGCGTGGATCACTTGCATCCGTGACGCCACCGATTCGAGCAGTCCCGCTTACGTAAATGGCAACCCAACGCCCGGAGGGATGCACACAGACGCCGCGGGGGCTCGGCAGGTAGGCGTAGGCCCCTCTCCCAGCCGTTCTCCAGATCGATAGTTCCAAAATTGAACCGTCCCCGAACCGGCATTGATGGCGTAAGGGTGATGGGCGCGCTCCGGCACGTCGCTGCAGGCCAACGCCACCCAGGAAGCGTCCGGCGCGAAATCTCCGTCAATGATAGCGCCGCCGGGCGCTAATTCCGGGCCGACCGGTTGGGTGGTTTCAATGGCGTAAGCCCTGGTGCGATCGAGAGTGGAGAATGGCAGGGTCGTGCCGGCTCGGTAGAAGCAACCGTTCATCGGACGACAGCTTCTTGAAGTTGCTGTGGCTGGCCAGGCATCTCTCGCGGCAAGGGCGGTCCGGCCACGCGCCAGACGCGAACGACATCGCCGCCGGCTTGGGAAGAGGCGACAAATCGCTTGTCCGGGAGATCGCGACTCCCATCGCGCCTGCCTGATGCCATCCGATTTGTCGCACGGGAGTCCCTGCGGGCACATCGACCAGGCGGACGGACGCCAGGCCAGCACGCGGTCGCCAGGAGAGAGCCGTCCGCGCTGAAGGCCGCCTGTTCAATTTTATTGCCATGCTGGGGGAATTGGGTGAAGCCGCTCCGGACGATCCACCACCGGCGCCATGCTCGTGACGATGAAGCGTCCGTCCGGGCTGCCCAAGTAGGGGAGGCTTCGGCTTTGCCCAGCCCGCCAGGATGGTCTTCGACGCGAGCCGGTGCGCGTTTGGAGCACCGCAATGCCATCGTTCTGGCCGGTGTAAACTGCTCGTTGCCGAGGAACCCGAAACGCGGTCTCGAGGCACAGGACCGGCGGAAAGAGAAATGGCTCGGATCAGCTGCAGGCGATGCTGACGCGATTGCTCGCGCAGAGCACATAATCCACCGGCCGTCGGGACGAACTGAGGATGTCCGGGCCGGCCTCGTCGCGGCAAGGGCGCGCGCTTGGGCCACGAGGTCCCAGACGAACGGCTTTTCACCGCCGACAGCTAGCCAGCTATCATCACGAGGGCAAGGGCCGGAACTGGGTGCCAGCGGCGCACGCGACCCGCAAGCTCACGGCCAGACGGATACTCCAAGCGGTGGACATCCCAAAGCCGCTGAGATCAGCCAGTCAAAGCCTGGTTGGCCCAAACCGCGTTATTGATTTCGAAACCAGGAGCAGGTTCCCACCGGCTTTCGCTGGCCACATCCCAAATCGCGCCGCGCAGGTTCCAGGTCAACCCAAGGAGCGCAGTCTGAGACGCATTCCAGTAAAGCCGCAAGATGTTGCCGAGCTGCGATTCAAACACGCGCACGGCTGTTGCGCTCTCGTTGCGCCAGGCTATCTGACGCCCCAGATGTTCGGCGCGCTGGCTCGGATCGAGGGCGGCTTCCGCAGCCTTGGCAAACCAGAGCGCCGCCCGCGTCGTGTCGCCGTCACGAGCCGAGACCAACCCGGAGTGAGTATAAAGGTCCACCACGGTGGAAGTCGCTCGCGCCAGGGCGGCACTTTCGCCGCGCCGCGCGCCTTCCGCCTTGCGCCACTGCCACGTAACGCCCACGATGCCCGCGACCAGAGAGATGGCGATCAAAGAAACCAATGCGGCGATCTGCGGCTGACGTTGCGCCCAACGCCAGGCGGTCTGACCCCAAGTCAGCGGAACAGCAGCAACGGGCTCGCCGCGGGAAAAGCGCTCCAGGTCATCAGCCAAGGCCGCGGCTGAGGCATACCGATCCTCGGTCGCCTTGGCGAGGCACTTCAAGCAGATGGTGCACAGATCACGCGGCGCGCCCGAGAGCGGGGGTGGAAGCTCTTCGGCCGCGCGCTTCATCGTTTCCAGAGCGGTCGAACCGAGGAAGGGCGGTTGGCCGGAAATCAACTCGTAGAGGACCGCCCCCAGCCCGTAGACATCGGTGGCGGTTGTGATTTCCTTGGTTCGCCCACCCATCTGTTCCGGAGCCATGTAACTCGGACTGCCCATCGCTTGGAGGGTTCGGGTGACAGTGCCCGCGTCATCGAGCAGCTTCGCAAGCCCAAAATCGGTCACCTGCGGACCAGCTTCCTCGTCCCAGAGAATGTTGGATGGCTTCAGATCCCGGTGGAGCACTCCGCGCGAATGGGCGTGTTCCACCGCGCGGGCCGCTTTGGCCGCGGCCGAGGCAATGGCGCGCCAGCTGCCCCGCTGGGTTCCAGCCCATTCGGCGATGGTCCGGCCGCCTGGCACGAGGCGCATGGTAAAATAATGCTGCAGCTCGTGTTCCCCGATCTCATAGACCGGAACGATGTTCGGATGATGCAGGTTAGCGGCCGCGTGCGCTTCCCGGCGGAACATGCGGAGCGATTCCTCTCCGGCCAACTCCCCCGCCAGGATCATCTTAACGGCCACTTCCCGGCCGAGGCTAAGCTGACGCGCCCGGTAAACGACCCCCATCCCGCCGCGGGCGATTTCTTCGAGCAGTTCGTAATCCGCGAAAGGCCGGCCGAGGGCGTGCCCTGGGACGATGCCAGCCGGTTCGGGGAGTGAACCATGTTCCGCCAACTTCAACAGGCATTTGGAGCATTGACCGACCGGTGTGTTCGACCGGATGGGGGCGCCGCAACTTGAACAGCTGGGACCGGGGCTCATCTCTCGAGCGCGGCGCCAAGGAAACCCAGGGATTGGAATCGCGCGCGGAACTGGCAACGGGCCTCGTGCATAGGCCCATTAGTCCAAAAATGCTGGCGCTGTCAAGAGGAGCAACCGGGCCCCCTAACGCCGGAGTAAAAAAGCCAGAGCCGCCGCGAGCACGCGTTCGGGCCTGACAGCCTCATACAACCAGGCAAGGCTGAATGTCCCGGAGCGCCAGATCCTGTCGATGCGAGGCTCGGCCCCGGAGGACCACCCGCGTCGATCGTTACTTAGCTTTCAGATCATAGCAAAGCAGCACATCCTGGTCCCGCAAAAAGAGCTTGCCGTTGGCAATCACGGGATGGGGCCAGGCTGGTTGCTCACTCCGGTCCGGCTGATCGAAGCGGCCGCGCTCGACGTATTGTTTGCCATTTGGCTCAATCAAGAGCACGGGGCCCTTCTCTGTCCGATAGTAAAGCCTGCCGTCGGCCAGAGCCAACGAGCCTTTGGGAGCGCGGCGCTCGGGGTCGTCCCGTTGATCCCAGAGAACATTGCCAGTTTTGAAGTCGAGACAGACGAGAGCTCCGCCTTCGTTGCCGCCGTTAGCGCCGTAGAGGCAACCGTCCACCACGATCATGCCGCCATGATGGTTCTGCATTTTCCTGGAGAACCAAACCTCTTCAGCTTTGAATCCCCCAGAGGCATCTTTGGCCAGCTTGACCAGTCCGCCGCCGGCGCCGTAAGCGGAGGCGGCGAAAAGCATGCCGTCATGGTAAACCGGCGTGGAACAGTTGATCCCCATGGGATTGGCTGCCCGCGTATAGCGCCAAAGGAGCTTGCCGTTGGAAGCGGCGACGCCCACAAGCGCCTTCCCGGTAAATTGCACGTACTGGCGCTCGCCGCCGAACTCGATCGCGATGGCCGAGGAATAAGCCGCTCCGGAACCACCCCGACCGCCTCGGCCCCCCGGCGGGCGCTCCGGTTCGGCATTCGACGCGCTGGGCCATTGCGCTTTCCAGATTGTATTGCCGGTCAGCTTGTCCAAGGCGACCAGTAATGCCTCATCGCCGCCGGGCGTGCAAATGAGCTTGTCGCCATCGACCAGCGGCGATTCGTTGTACCTCCAGGCGGGCGCGCGTCCGCCGAAATCGCGGGTCAGACTGTGCTGCCAGAGGATCTTGCCGTCAGCCACCTGAAGACAGGCCAACGTCCCGCTCAAGCCCACGACATAGAGGCGGTCCCCATCGACGGTAGGCGTGCACCCGGTCCCTTCTTTCCCTTGCGGCATGCCCCCATGGGCCGCCGGACCGAGCGGGGTCGTCCACTGGCTTTGGCCATCTTTCTCGGACAGAGCCCAAACGACCTCGTCGTTGCCCCGGCTGCTGAGTCCGAAAATTCTCCCCGCGGCAATGGATGGGGCGCTGTAACCGCCTCCAATCCCTTTCACCTTCCAGGCGAGCGGCGGACCGCCCTTGGGCCATTCCTGCATCAGGCCGGTTTCTTTGGAGATGGCGTTCCGATCAGGGCCCTGCCACTGCGGCCAGTCATCGCCGAACGCGCGCGAAAGCAGGAGTGACCAACAAAGGGTGGCAGTGAGTGTCTGTATCAGATGCATGAGTTCTTTCGTTTTCGGGTTGTTTGGTCATTGATCGGCTGCGGTTCGCCTCGGACTTTGCCCTGGCTTCTGCTCGGATTCTTTGTCGCAGTTGACGCTCCGTTCCCCGGGCGAAGCGTCTACGCCCAAGCGCGCACTTCGCTGTCCAGCGGCCGGAAACCAACTCCACGCCGGGGATCGCTCACGAATGTATCCCAGGAGAGCGGAAGATGGAATGTCAATGATCAGAGAACCCCGACGCACAGTCACCGCGGACGGGCTCCGAAGAGCTCGTCCGCCGTTGGGGATTGGTTGGGCCGGAAAGCCACGCCGTCCCTCTACTTGTATTCGGTGTAGTAGGCCTTGGCCGTGATAGGGTCTTTCACTTCGTAGAGGCGAAAGAGCGGGGTTTTGTCGGGCCCGCCCACTTCGATCACCGAGGTCTTTCGGGTGGTGGTGAGCGCGCTGAAGTCAATGCTCGCCACGGGCACGCCGCTGGCTTGCACCGGGACTTTTCCTGAAAGGGAAATGCTGGCATTGGAGGATTGGGAGACAAGCAGCTTCAGGTAGCCGGCCTGTTTGAGTTCCTCGATCCAGACGTAACTCAGTTTCCAGGCATTCCCGGATTGCTTGTAAACATCGACGATCTTGTTGCCGACCGGCGCGAGATTGGTGGTGACGATGGTTTTGACGTTTTGAGCCAGGAAGAAGATGGCGTTTTCTTTGACGAACGAAATGTCGATGTCGACCTGGGCTTTGCCGGTGGGGTCTTTGGCGCCGATATGGGTATCGACGTGGACTTCGCCGGCGCTGATGTAATAGATGGTTTCGAGGCCGGACTCGGTGCGGCTTTTCGGTTGGATCCATTTGCCGACATTGCCGAGCCGTTCGAATTGTTTGCCGTCCATGTCGCCGTAGTCGCCGATCGCATAGGTGCGGTCCACGACGCCAGCAGCGAAATAGCCCAGCTCTTTTTGAATCTCTTTTAGATAGGCGTTGTCTAGTGACATAGAATTCCTTTTGGTTTGTGGTTCTTGCTTTTGTTTCTTTCATCCGACGGTAGACCGTCGTTCCACCAAGAGATACCGGCAGCTGGGCCAGACCTTTCACGGAGCATCCGCCCTTGAACGACACGTCGGCGTGCCGGCGCCGGGACGCATTTGAGCCGATGGGGTGAATGGTCTGATCGGGGGATGCTCAACGCAGGCAGACCTCAACCAGCTCCGATCTCATTGAGCATCAATTGTCAAGGCGGCCGTATCCCACCGTGAAAGGTTTGGCAATGCGCTCCGAATCACACTTGAGTGATGAAGACAAGCATCCCCAAGCAGGGCTTTCAGGCGTTGTTCATGGTTTGCTGGGTTGCCGGGGCGATCACCGTAAGCTGGGGCGCGGACAAGAGCGGCGTTTCGCCCAGCGCCATTTCACTGCCCAAAGGCCCGGGCTCCATTGAAGGGCTGGGCGAATCCTTCCAACCGACTCTCAATACGGGTACAGCCAAGGACAGCCTGGGGATTAAACTGCCGCCGGGAGCGGGTGGTCATCAGCCGAGTCTCGCGCTTGTGTATGAAGGCGGCGGCGCCAATGGGCCGTTGGGCTTCGGCTGGAGTCTGCCTCTACCGTCGATTCAACGTCGGACGGACGAAGGCATTCCCACCTACGGCGCCCCGTTCGCCTTGGGCCGAGCCGACACCTTCATCACGGAATCGCGCGAGGAACTGGTGCCGACCGCGGACGGCCACTTCTTTTGCAGGAACGAAGGCGCTTTCATTCGCTACCGACAGGTGGATGATCATTGGGAGGCGACGGCGCCGGACGGCACGCATTTGGAGTTTGGCCTCACGCCGCTCGGACGGATTGCAGAAGGGACCCGCATCTTCACTTGGTTGCTGGAACGCGAGACCGACACCCACGGGAACGTGATTGAGTACGTCTACCGCTCATTCCCGAACGTCCCCGACCTCAACCAAAAGTACCTCTCTTTGGTTCGCTACGGACCGGGCGGCCCGCCCTGGAAGGCGTTTCACTTCGTGGCTTTCGAGTACGAGGATCGTCCTGATTGGTTTGAAGACGGGCGGGCGGGCTTTTTGGTCCGCACGGGCAAACGGCTTCGTTCGATTTGCGTGGCGACGCAAGGTCTTGCCCTGACGAACCATCTCGCGGGTGATTGGAACCAGGACGGGGTGATGGACTACCTCAACCGGCGCTACGACCTGGAGTATCTTCGTTGATGCGGGCGCCGCCTCATTGGTCGTTGCTAGCGAGCGTGACCTTGCGCGGCGCGGACGGCGACTCGATGCCGCCGGCCACCTTTGACTATGCCGTCTCGCATCCGCCCGCCGAGCTGAACGCTTCCCACCATGTCTGGACGTCCGTCCATGCGCCCGTTGCGGTTATGGACAACCCTCACGTCGAACTGATCGACCTGAATGCCGACGGTCTGCCCGATTTGTTGAGAACCGATCCGAACGGCGCCGGCCACACCGTCGCAGTCAATCGCGGGCCGGCCCAGCGAGGGGATGAATGGGTCATTCAATGGGCTGACCCGACTCCGGTCGATCCTGGCGCGGGGACCGCCTGGAACTTCGACCTCGCTTCCGATCAAACCCACCTCGCTGACATGGACGGTGACGGGCTGGCCGACCTTGTGCACAAAGCGGCGGACGACTCCGTCTTTTGCTTCCTCAACCGGGGTCGGCTCGATTGGGGCGACCGGAAGGACATGGCCTCGTCGAACAGCGTCCCGCCAGCGCCGTTTGGCACTCCGGGCGTGGGGACCGCTGATGTGGATTTTGACAAACGCATCGACGTCATCCAGAGCATCGACGTCGGAGGCCACATCAACTATCGGGTCTGGTTCAACTTGGGCGAGCAGCGCTATTCCGCGCCCCAAACGGTCGAATCGGAAGCCGGATTTGATCTCGCTCTGCCTGGCGTTCAAATCGTCGACTGCAACGGCGATCGGGTCCCGGACGTGGCTCGGGTCATGCCAGGCGGCGTGGCGGTTGCTGCCGGCCTCGGTTACGGACGGTTCGCGCCTGCGGAAACATTGTCATTGCCGGATTTGACCCTCGATGAGCAGCAGATAGCCGCCGCCAAGATCACAGACATCAACGGCGATGGCCTCGCTGACCTCGTCCTGGAACGCGCAGCACCAGGTGTTTGCTGGTTTTGGCTGAACCTCGGCAACTACACTCTGGACACGCGTCGGGTCATCACTGGGCTACCGGCGTTCTCCTCGGGGACGGCGGTGCGTTGGGCTGACCTGAACGGGAATGGGACGACCGACCTGGTTTATGGCGACGCGACCGCGGAACCGCGGTTGGTCATGGTCGAGTTGGGTCAATTGATCAACGGCTGCCTCGTCCCAAATCTGCTCACCCGCATCGCCAACGGCATTGGCCGAGTCACCACCGTCAAGTATGCCTCCTCAACCCAGTTCGCCTTGGAAGATCAGGCGGCGAATCGGCCCTGGCCCGATCCGCTCCCTTTCCCTGTCACCGTGGTCGCGTCGGTGACGGTGAGCGATACGCTCGGACACGAATACGTCACCCGCTATCGTTACCATGATGGCTATTACGATGCGGTGGAGAAGCAATTCCGGGGCTTCGGCGAAGTCGAGCAAATCGACCTCGGCGATGCCATGGCCCCTACCCTCGTCAGCCGGTCTCACTTCGATACCGGGCGGTCCTTCGAAGCGATGAAAGGCCGACTGCTCCGGGCTTCGATCGAAGCCGAAGACGGCGCCGTTTTCACACGTGAAACCACCACGTGGGCCAACCCACCGCGGATTGTCCAGACTGGGACGAACGGCGTGCCGATCCGCTTCGCCCACCCGGTCGCCTCAAGGAGGGAGATCCTGGAACGCGGGGCCGGAACGCCCCGCCGGATCGAGACTGAGTCGGAATATGACGACTACGGCAATGTGACTCGGCAAAGCGATTTTGGGGTTGTGGCGGATGGCGACCGATCGGCCTTTGATGACGAGCGAATCACCGTCACGGAGTTCGCCTTGAACCCGGTGAAGTGGATCCTGCGCGCGCCCATGCGGCAAATGGTGGAAGATGAGAACGGGCAGGTGATCGCGCGTTCGGAGTTCTTTTACGATGACGAGACATTCTCCGGCAACAACCTGGGTAGCGTTACGGTCGGCGATCGGACGCTGCGGCGCGACTGGATTGATCCGGCAAATGCCGCTGCCTACGTCCAAACCCTCCGGTCGAAGTTCGATGCCTACGGGAACACCCGCGCGTTATTGGACCCGCTCGGGGCCGCGCCCGGCGGCGCGATTGATTTGGGCAAGGGACATGCGCGGGAGATCGCCTACGACGGCCACTTGCACACCTACCCGGTGGGTCGAGACGATTCATGGGCGACGGGAAGCCTGCGCTAGTGGCGTCGGCCGATTATGACGCTGGGTTCGCCACCGTCGTCTCGTCGACGGACTTCAACACCAATGTCACCTCCTGCGCTTACGATTCGCTCGGACGCCTCGTCCACCTCGTCAGGCCTTATGACAGCCAGGATTATCCGACGGTTGAATACACCTACGGACTGGCTGTGCCCGCCGGCACCAATGGATTGATCAATTTCATCGAGACGCGGCGACGCGATCAAGCGGAGGTATTGCCGTTGAAATCGGCCATGTACTTCTTCTCCCGAGAATTCGTCGACGGACTCGGTCGCAAGCTGCTCACCAAGACAGAGGCCGAGCCCGCGCCGGGTTCCACCGCCGGACGCGTGATTGTGTCGCAGGCAACCTGCTACAACGCTCGCCAGAAACCGGCCGCGGTCATGAACCCCTGCTTTTCTCTGCAGACCGGCGAAACGTTCTCGGATCGGTTGAGTTTCGAACGGATCGACGCTCCCGGCTGGCAAGGTGCCTTCCAGGTGGGCAGCAACCTGGTCACGCTCGATTTTTCTTCGGCGCCCAAGGCGTCGATGGGTTACGACGCCACGTTGCGCGCCGTCACGGAAACCAACCAGGACGGGACTTTTCGCCAGACAGTTTACGAACCTTTGGTCGTCCGCAGCTACGACGAGAATCAGACCGACCCGGCCTCGGCCTACTATGAGAATTCCATGGCGCGGTTCGCGGACGGCCTCGGCAGACTCATTCGCGTGGACGAGATGACTCACCTCCATGACGATGGGAGCCGCGGGGCCGCGCTTAATACCTGGACGACTCGTTACCAATACAATGTCCGTGACCAACTCACCCGGATGACCGATTCCCTCCAGAATGTCAAAACGACCGCGTATGACGGGCTTAAGCGCAAGACGTTCAGCAACGATCCCGACCGCGGGCAGCGGCATGACGAATATGATGAGGCCTCGAACCTGGTCCAGACCACCGACGCCAAGGGGCAACGCACTACCTTCACCTACGATGGCGCCAACCGGATCCTGACGGAATGCTATCACGACGGTTCTGGCGCTCCTCCCTGGCGAGACGGCCAGGACACCAACGCCGTCGCTTACGTTTACGACACGCCGGTTGCCGACTTGAGCCAGGGCGACCATACGACCGCGACCGCGCGGAATACTCGCGGTCTCCTGGCCTACGTCCGCGATTTGGCGGGCGAGGAGCACTTTTCCTACGATGCCCGGGGGCGGACCGTGTATTCTGTCAAGCGCATCCCCGACCCGGTTTTCCTATCCCGGCGCAAGCCCGGACTGCAGGTCCCGTTGGTCGACTATCGAACCGGCCTTGAGTACGATCCGTTCGATCGCATCACGCGGCTGGTGTTTCCCGATAATGACGAGGTGCGATTTGAGTTCAATGACCGGACGCTGGTCCAACGCATCATCGGCGGGCCCAACACCAATATCATCTCGTCGATCACCTACTTGCCCTCCGGCCAACGCCGCCAAGTGGACTACGGCAACGGGGTTTGCCTGACATCCGACTATGACGCCCGGCTTCGCCAGACGATTCTGGACGGGCGGCACACCATCCTCGGGACCAAGTTCATTTCCTTTGCCTACGAATTCGACCCGGTGTCCAACATCCGCTCGATTACGGATCTCCGTCCGCTCGCGGACATTCCCGCGGCCGATCCGCGACGCAATACTCAAACGTTCGCTTACGACGACCTCTATCGCCTGACCAAGGCGCAATACAATCAGCCAAACCCGCCCGCGAGCAATGGAGGCGAATTGGCCTATGCTTACGATCGGGTTGCCAACCTCGTGACCCAGACCTCGGACATTGTGCAACACGAAAACGGGGAGAGCGTGACGCAACTCGGCAACCTCAGCTACGGCGGTTCGGCCGGAAGCTCTGGGCGTGTCGGACGTGCCCCGGCCGATCCGCCTGGGCCTCACGCGGTGACGGCGCTGCGCGATCCGAAGTCGGCTAACCCCCTCCGCCAGTGCCATTATGATGCCAACGGCAACATGACGTCGCTAGATGGATTAACCAATTCCTGGGATTTCAAGGATCGCCTGGCCGCCTGCGAAAGCACCGCGATGCGCGCTGAGTACACTTACGACTACCTCGGCCGGCGTATTCTCAAGCGCGTCTGGCCCAAAACGACAGGTGCCAGCGCCGCCCTGTCGCCTGAGCCCACGAGCGTCGTCTACGTCAATCCCACCTTCGAACTGCGCGACTATGACGCGCCGACCAAATATGTCTTCAACGCCGCGGTCCGGGTGGCGCGCGTCACAGGCTCATTGAGCACCAACCCACGAATTCAGCGCTTCCGCGTCTATGCGGGTTGGAATCTTTGTTCGCTGGCGGTGACGGCCAGACAAGCCCTGGCCCAATGGTCTGCGGGAAATCGCGAGTTGATTCGCGCCGCGTACTACTGGTCGCCAGCCGCGTCGAGCTGGCTTCAGCTTGGGTTTGACGAAACCGTGCCCCAGGGAACGGTGCTCTGGATTGACTCCGGTAGCGATGCTGTCCTGACGGCGATCGGCTCTTACGCGGAGCCGATCCATCGGCCGGTGCCGACCGGCGGCACGTTCTTGCCTTCGGCCGGGCTGCAGGCGTGGAACATCACCAATGGCTTGCCCGTCAACCTCACAGTCTGGCTCCGGCCATCTCCGCCAGGCGACGACCCTTGGCGGATTCGCTTTCCCCTCGGCCTGGCAGCTTTTTCGCCACCGCCAGCCTGTCTCGCTCCTGGCCAGGCACTGTTTGTGCAGAGCGATACCGAGGCGCTGGTGCAGCCGCCTCCGCCTGGTGCGAGCATCCTCTATTACCATCAGGACCACTTGGGCTCTTCCAGCGTCATCACCGATGCCGACGGAGCGCTGGTTGAAGAAACGGCCTTTTACCCTTCGGGATTGCCCCGTCACCAATATCTCGCCGGATCACTCTCCGACCCGTACCAGTTCGCGCAAAAGGAACGCGACAGTGAAACCGGCCTTTGGCATTTTCAGGCCCGTTATCTCGCCAGCCAGCTCTCGCGATTTATCTCCGTCGACCCGAAATATGTCGATCCGGAAAGCTTGTCCGGCCAAGCCGGGCGCGACTTCCTCGCGCAGCCACAACTGCATAACCTCTATGCTTTCGCCGCCTGTAATCCGCTCAAATATATGGATGCAGATGGCCTGGAAGTGGTTTGGTCCGCGGACCTGCAGCGGAATCGTCGATTCCAACGGGCGATGCAGATCCTGAAAAGCTCGGGCGAGGGCCAACGCGTGTTGGCTGCTTTGGAAAACGCCAACATTACCGCCGGCGTGGGCCAAGGAGAGCATGATCGAGTGGCTGGGGAGGCCAAAACGCGCACCGAGTTTCAAGGCTCGGATCGGACCGGCTGGCGGCGCGTCACGACCGTCGCCATCAAAATCGATGTCGAAAAGGCCGCCCGGGAGAACGTTACCGACCATGAATTGGCCAACGTCCTCCATCATGAGTTGCGCCACGCCGAGATTCACACCGAAGCGTTGCCGGGCGAAGATCTCTCCACCTGGGCGAAAGTGGAACAGTGGGAGAAAAGGCGAGACAAGGCAGATCGCAAGCTGGACGTTTACATCCCGTCAGATCTGCCAACGAGCAAGGGGACCGGCATTCAAACGCTGGACGAACGCAATCACCAATTTCAAGTCGAGATCGGCTTGCGCATGAGTGAAGCGGATGAAAACGCCACCCGCCAAGCCAACCGGGAGAAGATCGAGCGTTACCGAGAACAGATCAGGGCGCGGCAGGGCAAGCATTGAAGGAGTGAAAGAGAGAGGGGGGGAACTTTAGGCGGCTGACAGCTCGATCCAGAATTTGCTGCCGTGGACGCCGTCGGATTCGAGCCCGACCTTGCCGCCCATGCGCTCCATCGCTTTACGGACGATGGCCAGCCCAATGCCCGTCCCTTCGTAAGTGTCGCCCGGATGGACTCGTTCAAACATGCCAAAGAGACGGTGTTGGTGTTCCGGCCGGATGCCAATGCCATTGTCCTCGAAAAACACCCGCACCTGCCCATCGCGGCACTCGCTGCGAAGACGCACCTCCGGCACCACCCCCGGTCGCACGAACTTGACCGCGTTGCTCAAGAGGTTCGAAATGACCTGGCTCAACGACGGTTCATGGCCGACGACGTCCGGCAGCTCCGCCGGCACCAGGATCCCGGCCTGGTCCGGGCCAAAAGCCGCATTCTGACTGATGATATCGCGCAAAAGAGGGCCCAAGGCCACCCGGCTCAATTGCACTTCGCGGCGGGCCATTCGGCTGTAAACGAGCAAGTCGCGAATCAATCGGTCCATGCGGGCGGCGTTCTGCACGATCCGTTCCAGGTAAGCCTTTCCCTGGGGGCCGAGCCGATCACCGTAGTCCTCGTCAATCACCTGGGCGTAGCCGTGCATGGCGCGGACCGGCGCGCGCAAGTCGTGGGAGACACTGTAGGAGAATTCTTCCATCTGAGCGATCGCCTCGCGCAAGGATGCGGTTCGCTCTTCGACCCGCTGTTCCAATTCTTGATTGAGACGGCGTTCCTTCTCGGCCGCTTCATTCCGCAAACGGGCCAGCTTCAGATGGGTTTCAATCCGCGCCGTCAGTTCGCGGCCGCTGAACGGTTTCACAAGGTAATCGTCCGCTCCTTGTTCGAGGCCGTCGACCCGCGCTTCGCCCCCGGCTCGGGCTGAAAGGAGGATCACGGGAACGGTCTTCAATTGGGCGTCGTGGCGGATGGCATAGAGGAGCCCGACACCGTCCATGCCCGGCATCATCACGTCACTCAACACCAGGTCGGGAGGTCCGCGCCGGGCCAACTCTAAGGCTTCGCAGCCATCCCGAGCGGTGAGCAAATCGTATCGGTCCCGAAGCAACCGTCCGACGTAATCACGCATGTCGGCGTTATCGTCCACCACCAGGACCCGCGCTCTTGGGCCGGCAGTATGCGCCGGCTGGCTTTCGTCCAAGCTCGACCGTTCGACGGCGTCAACGGGCATCCAGTGAGCCGGGACAAAAACCTCCTCATGCCGCGTTTTGAAAGGTTCTGCCAGGCCCGCTGGGACGCCGTCGGCTGGCAGGCGCGACTTGCCCAGCGGGATGCGGGCGGTGAAAGTTGTGCCTTGGCCGAACTCGCTGTCAACGGCAATGGAGCCCTCGTGGAGTCGAACCAGTTCGTGGACCAATGCGAGGCCGATGCCGGTCCCTTCGTGCGTCCGGGCGCGCGCATTCTGGACACGGTGAAATCGTTTGAAGAGATTCGGCAGCTCCGCCGCGGGAATGCCCGTGCCGGTGTCGGCGACGCGCAGAACCACCTCGGCGTTTTCGTAACTCAGGCTGAGCCGAATGCCCCCCTCGAGAGTGAACTTGAAGGCGTTCGAGAGCAGGTTGAAGACGATTTTCTCCCACAGGTCGCGATCAACCGCGACCGGCTCGGTCAAGGGCGGGCAATCCACGTCGAACCGCAGGCCGGCCTGCTCGATCGTCGAACGGAAAGCGCTGGCCAGATCTTGAGTGAACAACGCGAGGTCGACCCGTTCGAAATGAGCTTGAAGCCGACCGGCTTCAAGGCGGGAGAAATCGAGCAAGGTGTTGACGAGTTTGAGCAGGCGGACACTATTGCGATAGGCGACTTCGAGCTGGGAGCGAACCACTGGCGAGACCGCCGCCTCGTCCAATTGAAGCAATTCCTCGATTGGCCCAAGCATCAGTGTCAGAGGAGTGCGAAACTCATGACTGACATTGCTGAAAAAAGCCGTCTTGGCGCGATCCAATTCGGCCAGGGCTTCGGCGCGGCGCCGCTCCTTTTCATAGGATTGAGCGTTGGAGAGCGCCGTGGCCAACTGCCCGGCGACGAGTTGAAAGAACCCTTGGTAATCATCATCCATCGCTCGTCGTGGATTGGCCCCCAGCACAAGCGCACCCGCCGGGTGCTTGAGATCGACGCCGGTAATCGGCAACACTACCGCTGAATGTGAAACGTTCGGCGATGCCCCGCTGGGGAATCCGCCGAACCGTTCTGCCAGCTCGGAGACAATGACACATTCGTTGCGCTCGAGGGCTTCAGCCAGCGGCCAGCCCTGCCCGGGAGGGTGGCCGAGCCGAATTTCCTTGAACCTGGCCGGATGGTCATGGGGAACGGCCACAGCCGCTTTGAGCGAGGCAGCGCCTCGGCTGTCATCGAGCAAGTAGACCAAGGCGAAGGGCACGTCCGAGGGATGGACCGTCAGCGTCTGCGCGAAGCGCGCACAGGCATCGTCGACGCTGCGCGCGACCGTCGTGTTGGTCCCCAACTCGCGCAGCAATGCCATGCGCCGCTCGGAGATGACTCGCCGGGTTTCTTCGGTCACAACGCAGAGCATGCCGCCCCTCCGGCCGTCATCGTCATAGAGCGGACTGTACGAGAACGTGTGATAGGTCTCCTCGGGATAGCCGCTCCGTTCCAGGAAAAGCAGCAGTCCTTCGTCCCAGGTCGCCTCCCCCGATCTGAGCACGTGATCGATGCGCGGACCAATGTCAGGCCAGATTTCCGCCCAGACCTGCCGCGCGGGCTGCCCCAGCGCCCACGGATGCTTCTTGCCCAAAGTGTCACGGGCGTAGGCATCGTTGTAAAAGAACGTCAACTCTGGGCCCCAGCCCATCCACATGGCGTAGCGAGAGTCGAGCATGAGCCGCACGACCGTCTTCAAGCTCTGCGGCCACGATTCCGGCGGCCCGAGCCTATGCCCGGTCCAGTCAAACTCGCGAATCCGGCGAGGCATTTCGCTCGAACCATCGAGCCAGCTCAGCGGCCTGATCAAGCCAGACTCATGGAGGCTTCGGTTCGATAGCGGCGATGGGGTCGCAGAGGGGAGTTCCAGGGGGGGATCGTGGGGGCTGCTCATGAATTCAACGAGTCCGCGCCTCGCAGAAGGGTTTGAACTGGCTGGCCCATTCATTCCATCTCAGGGTCGCCCCGTCGCGGGGGCCCCTCGTGTGTCGACACCCCATACTTCAACTCTCGCGTTTTACTCTCCAAAATTGGAGCGAATCGTTCGTAGCGAGGCTACCTAGTGCGCCGACAAGCGCCATCAGGGCGTTTCCGTGAGGTCACCTCGGTGCTTCCCCCGACCACAGGGCGGGGGATGGACCGCGGGGCACTGCATCCGCCCGGGACGCTTGGACGCCGCCGGCGGTTGAGCAATACCGGCATGATGTGACCAGCTGGGTGATCCGATCGAGCGGAGGTAAGCAGCCGTGAGGTCGCGAGTTTATTTGCTGGTTCCGGACCTGGCCATCGCATTCAAGACCAGGCCGGCGGACGGTCCATAGAGGGCATTGACCCTCAGGTTTTTGGCGGGCTGAATCCATTCCCAAGGGGCGCCGCGCTCACGATTGGCGCGCAAGTGAGCGACATATTCGGAGAGCAACTGGTTGGCTGCGTCCGGATCTACTTGGCGCAAAGCCACGATCAACCAACCTGTGGGGGTGGCCCAATAGCCGCCATTTTGATAAGTGTCCGGCTCACAGCGCGCGCTCTCCCAATAGCCACCGAACTTCCCTGACGGTGGCACATGCCGCACCTGACCCTCCAGGATTGTGCCGCCGGCGCGATAGAGCGTCAGGAGGTGACGGGCCACGTTCCGCTCCAACTCGGGTGGCAACAGGCCCAGCCAAACGGCGTAAGCCGCTCCCCAGACGTCGTCCTTGCGTCCCACCGCAGTCGCGGAAAGCAACAAGGCCTCGTCGGATGCACCCTCGGTCTTGGACGCTGCCTGCCCAAACGTCGCTGGAATAGCAGCACGCACCTGAGCGGCGCGCTGTCGAAAGAGCTCGGCCTGGACAACGTCGCCTCCAAATTGAAACAGCTCGGCCAAGTCAGTGGCCGCTCTCCAGCGCAGCAGCGATGGCATTAGAGCCAGGCCTTGCTTCCGAATCGTATCACAAAAGCCCCAATCGACGCGGCTCCTGTCTTCCAGCGCCTCGCATCGCACCAGGCCGTCGGCGTTGACAGCGACGGAATCGAACGCCTTGACGCAAATGTCGCTGACGGGGGGCTCTCCCCACGAGGTCTTCATCTTTTTCTGAAAGAGCCCAGGCCCGCCGGCCAACCGGCAATGTTCCCGCACCATTTGAACGAAGAAGAAGGCGTCATCCGCCGGGGGCAGAAAACCGAATTGACCGGTGCCCTGCTCCGTATAAGCACCCGGATACCAGCAGGCCTCGCCGGCGAGCGTCACGTGATCCGGAATGCTGAACGCCGGAACGAAGAGGCGGCCAAAGTGCAGACCGTCCGGGCCAGGTTGAGTGGCGGCGATGACGCGGATCCAACCTTCGAGCTCATCGGCAGGAATGAAATCGCCGCCCAGCATCATGGCAGCATCTCGGATCCAAAACGCCGGGTAGAAGTTCTGGGTGCCGCCGGGGACCCTCAGGCATTGGCCGGTAGTGTTAGTCGCTCCTCCTGGAATTCGGGCGCCCGGTGCGATCCTGGCACTGTTCAGGACCCCACTAGCCACCGCTTGAAGCATCTCCAAATCGGCCGAGAGGTCGGCCGGGGCTGTCCGTGCAGTCTGCGTGGCGGCGTCGGAACCGACCAATAAGGCCGTCAAAAGGAGCGAGGCGGCTCTTCGCATGATGCGGAACAGCCGCCCTGCGTAGGTCGCGTCGTTCATCGAAGCTGTGCGCTTAAGTGAGGGGCAACGTTCCTCGAGCGACCCGGCCGACGGTGCATTCGAGACGGCGTTGCGCGAGCAAAGCAGCGCCCACAAAGCCGCTGTCGGCGGCCAAAGAGGCCCGGATAATGGGCAATCCTCGGTTAATCTCAGACCAGACTTGGCGACGAATCACCGGCACGAGTCGATCCAGGAAACCACCGGGCGAAGAGCCGAGCCCACCTCCCACCACCAGCGCCTCTGGATCGAGGACGTTCACCAGAAAGCCGAGCGCAGCCCCGAGGCTTTCCACGGCGGTGTCTACCACCCAATCGGCGTCCGGATCTCCTCGGACTGCGGCGCAAATCACTTCCTCCGCAGACCGGGCCGAGGCCGAAGCTTTCCGGTTGTAGCGGGCGACTAGCGCCGGTCCGGAAGCGACCTCTTCGAGGACAGCCGCGCGCGAGGTGCCGCAGTCTTCGCAGAGCACAACGGTAGGGCTGCTTGCGATCGTGCCGGTCGCCCCGGTCGCCCCGACAAACGGCACGCCATCGAGCATCCAGCAGCCGCCAATGCCGGTCCCAACTGTGACATAGTAAAACGAACGAAAAGATCGAGCCGCGCCGCAAGCGAACTCGCCGAAGGCAGCTGCCCGCGAATCGGCTTCGACGACAGCAGGCGCCAACGCCGCAAAGCGCTCCTGGACCGGCAGCCCCCGCCAATGGACCGTCTGCTCGCTCATGACGCGGCCGTGGGGATCGACCAATTCACAAACCCCGATGCCAATCCCGCCGACGTTCAAGCCGCGGGCGCGTGCCTGCGCCAAGAGGGTTTCCGCCAGCGCGAGGGCGTCGCGCAGGACGGCCTCACCCCCTCGCTCGGGGAGGGTCGGCACAATACGCCGCTCGAGCACTTCACCCTGAGGCCGGACGAGGCCAGCTGCAATCTTGGTTCCGCCGACATCGACTCCTATGGTGCAGTCTGACGGAGACATGGGTGGGAGGCTGCGGACGGAAGCCGGGCCAGGATTGGATGATGTCATTTCGGCCCGCTGGCATCCTGCACACCGTAGGCCAGTTCGCGGAGGTAGGCGGCATTGCAGCCGCAACAGCCGCCGAGGTAGCGAATGCCCTCCCCTGCAGCTGCCTTGCCGAACTCATAAAAGGCTTGGCGCGAGAGGTGGATCGTCTCCAATTCGTCCGGGAATTGCGGCATGCGCGTGAAGCAAGGCGCCTCATCCGAGGTGCGAAACGCCGCCGGCTGGACTGCCAGGGGAACCGAAACCGCCTCGCGCATGGCCCGAATGATTGTCAGCATGCGGGCGGGGTCTTGCTCGCAGTTGGCCCCGACAGCGGCGGCGCCGGCATCGACCATCTGCCGGGCACAGTCGGCCACCAGAACGCCATCCGCCGTTTGGGTCGTCTTGGGCCTCAAGCTGAGCGTTGCGACGACGGGCAAACGGCTCTCGCGGGCACATTCCAAAGCCAACAGCATTTCGTCCAAGCGGAAAAAGGTCTCCAGGATCAAGAAGTCCACCCCAGCCTCGCGCAACAGCCGGATTTGCTCGGCAAAGAGCTGACGAACGTGAGCCGCGGCCGAGGGCCCTTCGCGTTCGAACAATTGCGTCCGGGAGACACTGCCGGCAACCAGCGCCTTCTCGCCCGCCACCTCGCGGGCAATCGCGACGGCGGCATGGTTGATCGCCTCGGTTTGCTCGCCATATCCCGCCCGCGTCAATTTCTCCCGAGTCCCATAAAAGGTAAGGGCCTGCAGCACTTGCGACCCGGCGCGGAGGAATTCGCGATGGAGCTGCCCAAGGGCCTCCGGGTTTTCAATCGCGACCTCCGGTGTGTATTGGCCGCTACCTTTGCCGGTTCCGACCTTTTCGCGGCGCGAACCGCTGTCGACGTAGCCGCGGCGCTCCAATTCGATCAAATAGCCGCCGTCGCCGAGGACGATGCTCTTCTTGAGTAATTCGAGGATATTCGGGCGCATAAGTGAGATCAGGGAGGCGATTGGGGGTTAGGCTTGGTGACCGCCGACGGAGGTTTCTCCCAACATAGGGCCACGACAGCCGCCAAGGCCAGCAGGATGCCGCTGGCCTCCCGGAGGGAGATTCGTTCCCCCAGGGTCCAAACCGCGATGGGAATGGTCACCACCGAGTAAAGGCTGGAGAGCGGGGTGACGACCGACGCTTTTCCCCCTCCAGCATAGGCGGCGATCAAGGTGAGGTTGCCGAGTCCGAAGAGCAGGCCCAATCCGAGCAGCACCGACCACGTCGACAACGGCCACGCCAGGCTGACAGGCACGAAGATGGGAGTGACCAGCGCAACCGGCAGCTCGCCGGATAGAAAACCGACCGTCGCCAATTCGACCGAGGCCCGGGTCGTGGCATCTTCTGCAGAAAGCCACTCAATCCCCAAAGCACGATCGGGAGAATGGCGAGCAACAGCCACGGAGTCATAAAATGAGCGTCACCGCCGACATTGAAACAGTAAATGGCCCCAAAACAAAGCACTGTTCCGATCAGCTGCACGCGATTGAGCCGCTCGCCGAGAAAAGCCACGGCGAGCGCAATCGTCACGAGCGGATACAAAGCGGTCAACGGGGTTACCGCCGCCGCCTTGGCTCCGAAAGCGAACGCTTCGTAATAGGCAACGTTGCCGAGGCTCCCAATCACCCCTGCGGCCAGCGCCAGAGAGAATCCGGCTCGATTGGCCGGCCCCGACCATAGGTTTTTGGAGAAAAACGCGAGACCAACTACCGGCAGAAGGCCGAGCGCCGAAAGAGCTTGCACCTGCCAACCGGAGAGCGCGTTCGAAGCCGGCTTGGACAGGACGCCCCACCCTCCCCAGAGCAGCATCGTCAGGATCGTATAGAATACCCAGCGCGGCATAGGAGGTTGCACGGAAGGGACAACGCTTTCGGGCCACGGTGGTCTCACATGAGGTTAACTGGATTCCGCGCGGGTGCGGTCGTGGATGGGGATGCGCGGCGACGGTTTCTTGGGCGGATGCGAAAGCGAGCCGCGGGAATGTGCTCGCGAGGCACCGAGCGCTTCCGTCCTCGCCAGCGGCTTGGGCGGCCAGCATCACGTCGAGCACATGATAGGCGTGCTCCGGTGTGACCAACGGTTGCTGGCTGGCGTGAAGGCATTCGACCAGGTGCCGCAAGCCATCACTCCAGGACCAATCAGGGTGGGATTCCTTAAACAATTGCCAACAACCGGCCGAGTTCTGCCACAACTCATAGCCGTCAGGGTCCCAATCGTCCCCCAACAGATTGATCGTGCCGTCGGTGCCAAACAGCTCCAGGCCCGCGCCGCGGTACTGCTGAATAACAAAACCAGTCGTGATGCTGGCGAAACAGGTGCCGCCGAAGTCCAGCAGGAGCTGCACATTGTCGTCCGCTTGCACTTGGACAGACCGGCCCGCGACCGTTCGTTCGGGCATGGCAATGCCGCTGAATGCGGCCACTCGCTGCACCGGTCCCAGCCAACCGGTCAGAGTAGTGATGAGATAAACCCCCAAGTCAAACAAAGCGCCCCGCCTGGCCGGTAAAACCACTCCGTCCAGTCAGGGCCGGCCCAGCCATAGCGGCCGCGCGCGGAGACGACCCGACCGATGTCACCGCGTTGCAAGCGATGACCGATCGTCTGAAAAGTGGGACTTAAGACGGTAAACGGGGCGCAGACCAGGTAGCGGCCGGACCGCTTGGCCAATTGAATCAACGCTTGGGCGTCCGCCAGATTCGTCGCCAGCGGCTTTTCCACCAGGACGTGGCGACCCGCGGTGAGCGCCGCTCTTGCCATGGCGGCATGTTCCGCCATGGGGGTGAGAATGACGACCACATCAACATCTTCTCGCGCCAGCAGCCGCTCGTAATCGGTGAGGAAATCAGCGCCCGGCCAAGCCGCTTGGGTTTGGACCCGCTGTCGTTCCCGCCCGCAAAAGACGGTGGCCTCGGCCAACCCCTGGCGGCGGAGACGCTCCAGGGAAGAGAGGTAAGCAGAGAGGACGTTGCCGCAACCGACGAAGCCCAGACGGACTGCGGGTGGCGGTGGTGACATGGCTTTGGTTGTGCCATTCTTTTGTGACGCTGGCAACAGCGCTCTTGACCGGAGCGCCTTTACCGACTCATCATCAATCGTAACCCGTCTATGAAGGAACAACTCACCATCACCCGTCGTGGATTCCTGGAGAAAACCATCATCACCGGCGCCGCACTCAGTTTTGCCCCGGGTTTGCTCTCGGCGGCCGATGCGCCCGACCCGTTCAACGGGCGCAAGATCCGCGTAGGTGAGATTGGCTGCGGGAGCGTTTCCGGCTCGTATCTGCCGAATTTGAAGAGCAAGAAGTATGTCGAGGTGGTCAGCGTTTGCGACATCATTCCGGAACGCGCCCGGAAGCGGGCGGAGCAATTCAAAGTGCCGCACGTTTACCCGAATATTGACGAGATGCTGCGTGGGGAACCGTTCGACCTGCTGGTGAACACGACTTCCATGCCCTCGCATTATCCGGTGAACAAGAAAGCGCTGGAGGCGGGGCGTCATGTCTGGAGCGAGAAGCCAATGGCTTTGAATCTGAAGGACGCGAAGGAACTGATGGAGCTGGCGAAGAAGAAAGGGGTTCATATCTGGCCGGCACCGACCTGCGTGACGAGCCCGCAGTTCAAGTTCATGGCGGAGACGATGGCCAGCGGAAAGATCGGCAAAGTCACCGCCGCCCATGGCACCTACGGACACAACGGCCCGACCTGGTCAGCCTGGTTCTACGAAAAGGGCGGCGGCAGCCTCTACGATTTGGGGGTCTACAATGTGACCACCTTGACCGGCCTGCTCGGGCCGGCCAAAGAGGTCGTCGGCATGACCGCCGTCCTCAATCCGACCCGGAAAGTCGACGACAAGGGCGAAGTCAAGGTCACGGCCGATGAGAACACCATGCTGATCATGCATCATGGCAACGGCGTCCTCTCTCACGTGCAAACCGGGTTTGTCTATTGGGATCACGAACGATTGCCGGGCAACGAACGCAAACTCTATACGATGGACTTCACCGCCACCGAGGGCGCCATGCACCTTCAAGGTTGGGACTGGGGTCCCGCGGGAGTGGATTTAGCTTACCAAGGGGAGGCAGTCCTCGAAACGCAGGTGCGCGAGCCAGGCAAGTATGACTGGGTGGGAGGAGCGTCCTACGTCGCGGAATCGCTCCTCAGCGGCAATCCCAGTCTGATCACACCGGAACATGGGTTGCACGTGCTCGAAGTGATGAACGCCTGCCACGAGTCGCAGCGCACCGGCCGACGCATCCAGATTGAAACCACCTTCAAGTGGCCGCTTTTCGGCTAATACACTCCGGGCTTTTATCGGGCGGCGGGTGTATGGTCGTTCATGGGGCTGACCAAATCACGCCGACGGCCGCCCGGAACGAAGAGGAGCCAGGCTGCTTCTGCTCCGCAGCAGCCGGCCGGTTCTGAGGGTAAAGCCCTCGACGTCCGAACGGTGCTGCGCCGGTTGCCGCGGGCTGCGCCCGCCTTTGTGGCGCCGATGAAAACCCTGCTGGTCGACCAGCTTCCACGTGGCCCCGAATGGGATTACGAAGTCAAGTTCGACGGATTCCGGGCCCTGGCTATCAAGCAAGGGGCCAGGATTTCGCTCATGTCGCGCAATGCACTGAGCCTGGCCGATCGCTACCCAACGCTGATCCCGGCCCTTCGACAGCTGGCTGCCAAAGAAGCAGTGCTGGACGGAGAAATCGTCGCGGTGGACGAAGCAGGTCGATCCGCCTTTCAACTCCTGCAATCGTATCAAAGCCCGGGGCATCGCCAGCCTCCGTTGCGCTACTACGTTTTTGATCTTCTCAACCTGGAGGGAAGGTCGCTCTTGCATCTCCCGCTGACGGTTCGCAAAGAGCTGTTGGAGGCAGTGCTCCGCCGCGCACCGGCTTCCATCCGCTTTTCCGGCGCGGTCCACGCTGAGGCCGCCAAGGTGCTCGAGGGGATGCGGCGGCAGGGACTGGAAGGTCTGATCGCCAAGCGGCACGAATCGATTTATGAACCAGGCCAGCGTAGCGGGGCCTGGGTCAAATTCAAATGGAGCCACGACCAGGAATTCGTGATTGGCGGGTATACGCCGCCCAAAGGCAGCCGGCCTCACTTTGGCGCCATCCTCGTTGGCTACTATGAAAAGGGCGAGTTCCGCTTCGCGTCCAAAGTGGGCTCCGGCTTTGACCACCGGACGTTGGCAAGCCTCTATCGGCGGTTTCAAGAGCGTCGCATCGACCGGTGTCCCTTCGTCAATTTACCGGAAAGGATTCCAGGCGGGATCAGCCGGGGGGAGATGCGGCTCTGCACATGGCTCCGCCCGAAGATCGTCTGCCAGGTGCGCTTCACTGAATGGACGCGTGATGGGCATCTCCGGCATCCGCTCTTTCTGGGAGTGCGCGATGACAAGAAACCGACTGAGGTCGTGCGTGAGCGTCCCAGCTCAGCCGTCGGCTGAAAACCGAGAGGGGCCGGTGGTTCAAGCCGATTTTTGAGCGTCACTGCTCGTCATCGCCCGAGCGAGCGCGGGGTGACTTGAGCCGGTCGCCTTGGAACTGGCTGTCGATCCAGGCAATCCGCTCTTCGATCCAGTTCTTCATCCAATCAACCTCCTCCTGATACGAGCTGCCCACAAACCAGTTGGGATTGACCGACTGGCCGAGGATGGGCCAGCGCTGGAAGTTCCGCTTTTGGGCTTCGCGCAGTTCTTCGGCGATTTCATCGATGCGGTGCTGGATTGATTGGGGAGAAAGGACATCCTTGCGCAATTCGAGCCAACGGGCAGCGAGTCGCTGCATGAATTCGGGGTCCTGGCTGAGGCGCCGGAACCAAGAAATCTCGTTGGGTCGCAGCAGCCGCCAGTACCAGCGATCGGTCATCCAGCCCTCGTGGTAGTTGGCATTGCCAAAGCTGAGGTTCCAATCCCAAATAGGTTCGAGCTTAATCTTGCCGCCCCGATCCTTCGTCATGTAGCAGCTGTAGCGGAACCCGTCCACATTCTTGGATAATTCCACAATCCAGAATTGATCGATGAAGCTGTCCACATCCAGAAACTTGGCATAACCCTCGTTCGGATCGCGGAAATTGGCCCCGTAAAGTGCCCGTTCGAACTGATTCAGGTAACGGGACAGCCACGTCTTCTGCGCCGCTGTCATGTCCGCTTCTTTCGGATCGACATAGAACAACCGGACCCCGCGACTGGTCCGGAAACCGAGCTCGGGGGAGGAGCCGCCTTGGTTCTGGCCAAAGAATCCAAAAGGCATATCGCCTGGAGGATTTTCGTGATCCCGCTGGAAGATGTAGCCGCCCGTAATCTCAGGCTCGGCTTTGTCCTCCGGGGTCAACTTCTGGATCCGGACCCGGTCCGGGCTGCGTTTGATTTTCTCCTCCAGCACGTAAACGCCGACGTAGTCGCGCTTGCTCAGCTTGCCATTATTGCGGACGAGGAAAACCTCGACAAAGCGCGTGCGTGCCGCGTAGCGGCCGAGTTTGTTGCTCAACTCATAAGCGAGGACATCGCGCATGAGGGTTTTGTCGGAGTAAGGTGCGTAAAGGACCCAGTCGCTGTCCTTGGGCATGCCGAGGAGCGGCGTGCTGAGCGGCTGTCCGGCCCCATCGCGGGTCTTGATCGTGAATGACCGTTTTGGCTGGCGGAGCGAACTATAGCCGCGCAGCTTGATTTCGCATTGGCCGTCAAAGCCGCTTTTGCCCGGGAGCGAGCTCCGCTTGGGCGAGGGCTCGATGACGCGAAGAGAGGCGGTGACCGACTGTTCCTTCGAGACGGGCTGCCCATAGGTGTTAATGATCACCAAGGGCAGGTTCGACGTGAACGTCGCCAAGCTGGAATCGAGCTGGGTATAGGCCTGGGCGACGGTCAGGCTCGGGGCGACTCCCGCCTCAAACGTTTTGGCCTTTACCAGGGTCGTGCTGTCAATGGTCAGAGGCTCGGTGTACTCCGGGGAAGCCGCCGCCGGGTCGGAGCCATCGAGCGTAAAACGGATTTTGCCACCTGGGCTCTTGGCCTTGAGTTCGACGGTCACCTGCCCGGAGAAGAGACCACCAGGGGTCGAAAACTCGGGTGGCGCCGAACGCGGCCCGGTGACCTTCTCGGGCGCGGCCGGCTTGGGAACAGCCCGACGGACCGGCCGTTGCTCGGAGCGATTGTTTTGGTCCTGGAGGACCAGCGGACCCGCCCGAGGCCGAGGGGGATTGAACCGGGGAGGCTCCGGCGGTTGCGGCGCCTGCCAGCGGACGACGACCGCCAGAACGACAAGAACCAGGCAAATGGCGAGCAGGAATCGTCCGATCTTCGGGGCTTTCCTGGTGGGCAGCTTGGGCGGAATACTGCCGGCCGGAGCCGGCGTCCGGCCATGGAAAGGACTGGGGTCTGGATTCACGGACACAAAGAGGTTTCGGACTCAGTGAGTCATCGCATAATAGACAATATTGATCCCCAAGGGGTAGGCGCTCTTCTCGGAAAAGCTGAAAATAGCCCTCGTTGTCGCCTTCCCGTTCCCAGCCGTCGCCTAAATCAGTGTTGTGACAAATCATCACCATCAAGCGGCCCTTGTCATCGTAAATTCCACGATAATGCACCTCTTTGGCGTCCTCCCGCTCCCAGGTCCGGCCCGTCGCAAGGTACTGAGAAAAATGCGGCTCGCCCGGTATCTGCGGGCGCTCTTTCAGGTCGAAGACACAGTGAAAAATGGGGTGCTCCAGCCCTAATTCAATCGCTTCCCGATCTGGAAACACCTTGTGCAGCTCGCGGTCGAAGTTGGCCCAGTCGCGTTCGCCCCAAAAATCATCCACCATCAGAAAGCCGCCGTTGAGGAGATATTGGCGCAGAATAGTGACCTCTTCCGGCCGGAAAGTCAGGCGACCCGCTTCGACAATATAGATGAACGGATACTCAAACAGTTCCTTGTCCGTGATTTCAAGGACGCGCCCATCCGGGTTGACCTTCAGGGACGTGAGTTGCTGCAGACGGTAGGAAAAGTTCAGGTCGGCTTCGGGGAAATCGATCATCCACCGGTCTTCGGGCGGGGTATGGCCGAAGCCATAGTCGCCATCGACATGGTATTTAATTCGGACAAAGGTGAACACATCCCGCCGGAACGCCTCCGGCACCGTCCATTGCGGCTCTCCGAGCGAGCCACCTTCCGCTTCCCGAGCGGTCCGGTATTGCGCCGGCACCCAGAGGGTCGCGGCCGCCAGCAATCCGAGCATCAACAAGCACCTGAAACTGCGGTTCATCTGGTTTCGAGCTTCGGGAACACAATCCACCAGCCTATCGGCTATTTCCAGCAGAAAGCAAGCGGCCGGATCGGTCAAGAGACAAGCGTGCGGCACAAGGCGCCCAGCCGTGTCTCCATGGCCGGATTTCCGGGCCATTCGATTGCAGAGTGGAGCGATCAGGGGCACGTTCTTACGCATGGGAGAACGGTCAGTCCTAATCGTCGGGGCAGGCATTGCAGGATTGACCGCCGCGCATCGACTTGCTCACGCTGGTTGGAGCGTGACCTTGCTGGAAGCCGCTGTCCAGCCAGGCGGCCGAATCAAATCGATCCGCCCGCCATCCCTTTCCGCTCCCGTCGAATTGGGGGCGGAATTTATCCATGGCGAGAACGTCGCCACATGGCCTTGGCTGCGACAGGCCGGCTTGAGCACGGCTGAGGTCCCGTCCGGCCACTGGCGCCTGGCGGGACGCCACTGGCGCGAAGACAACTCATTTGCGGATCTGCTGGCGTCGCTGGTCGCGCGGGTGGATCGGGCTGGGCCGGATCTGACGATCCAACACTTCCTCCGCGCGTCGGAGGATCTGACCGAGGCGGAGCGGTGGTCACTGCGTGAGTATGTCGAGGGGTTCCATGCCGCGGATCCGGGGCAAATCAGCGCCCAAGCGGTGGCTGCTTCCGAAGCAGCCGCCGAAGAGACGGAAGGCACTCGCCAGTTCCGAGTCGAACAGGGCTACGGAGCCCTGGTGAATTGGCTGTTGGCGGACCTCAGCGCCTTCCCGGTTGAAGTGCACCTGGAGTGCCGGGCCAAGCGGGTCCGTTGGGAACAAGGCTCCGTCCGAATCCAAGCCGACACGCCCCGCGGCAAAACCAGCTTCGCCGGCGATCGCGCAATCGTGACCGTTCCGGTGGCAGTCTGGCGGACGGATGAGTTGCAGTTCGAGCCGGAGCTTCCCGGCTTCCGTGCAGCCCTGATGGACCTGGTGCCGGGTCACGTCACCAAGGTCGCGCTCCATTTCAAGAGCCGCGTTTGGCCCGTCGAGCGTTTCGGGTTCATCCACTCTCCGGATCCGTGGTTGCCAACATGGTGGTCGGACGAGCGCGGCGAGATCCTGACCGGCTGGGCAGGCCGGGCCGAGGGCGCGAGAAGTTAAACGAAGAAAGAGCTGGTCATTCGCGACCAGGCGGTGCGGGCGGCGAGTTTTTATTTTCGGCGTGCCGGAGGCGAGCTGGCCGCACTGTTGGAAGGAAACTGCTGGCACAACTGGAGCCAAGATCCTCTCGCGCGGGAGCCTGCAATTTACCCCGGGGGCCAGCGGACCCCGCCGCAGCTCGCCCGGGCTATCCAGAACACCATCTGGGCCGCGGGAGAGGCGTTCGCCGATCACGGCCAGCAAGGGACGGTCCATGGGGCGATCGAGAGCGGTCTGCGCGCCGCTGGAACGCATCCTGGGCGCTGTCCTTCGCAACCAGCGATCTGTTGCGGGGGAATCTGATCGAGCTCATGCCAACGGTGGTAGAGCCGTTCGACCTCGGCTCTGGCCGCTTCGAGCTGGGCGATCAATGCGGCCGCTCGCGTGACCGCGTGGCGTGAAACGCCGGATCGTTCAAGGTCGCTTCCGGCTCCGCCACGCCGGTTTCGGCTCGGAGAATGGCGGCCTCCATCGCTCCAGCTCGCGTTGCTCCTTGTAGCTGAGCTTGCGCGGGCGAGATGCTTTGGGCGACACCGCCGCGACAGTCGCGGCTCGGCATAGCGGCGCGCGGCTCGCCCCTCCCGCGCAAGCCACCTCCTTCTTTTCCAGGTAATAGGGAGTAATTGCCGGGCTGCACCCAGACGCGGCCATCGTCCTCAAACGCGACGATTTGGTCGCAGATGCGGTCAGGAAGTAGCGGTCATGGCTGACCACCAGCACGCTGCCGTGCAAAGTCCGCCAATGCTTCTTCCGGCATCCGCAAGCTCGGTAAATCGAGATCGTTGGTTGGCTCATCCAGGACCAACACGTTTCCACCGCGGCGTAGCACTTTCGCCAGCATCAGCCGGGCGAATTCGCCTCCAGAAAGATGATCACCGGCTCATTGACCCGTTCATCGCTGAAAAAGGAAACGACGCAGGTAAGCCCGCGCGCTCAGGCGTTGAGCGCCAAACAAAACGACTCCCCGCCTCGGCAATCTCCTGCAACACCGTGCCGGCGCCTTTGAGCTGCATCCGCGCCTGGTCGATGTAGTTAAGCACCACTTTCTCGCCCGCCTTAATCGTGCCCTCGTCGGGCGGCCTCTCCCCCAGACGGCGTGGAGAAGAGTGGTCTTGCCCACGCCGTTTCGCCCCACGACACCAGTGCATTGACCGGCTTGACCTCCAGGTGCAGGTGGCGGAAGAGCCAGCGCTCCGCCTCGCCAGCGCCGACTTTGGCCCCCATTGACCGTCAATGGCCACATTCCTATTTCGACCGGCGGCGGGATCAGCAAATCCATCTCACGCTCATAAACGGTAGCTTCCCAGACCGGCGACCTGGTAAAAAGCGGCCAGGCGATGGCGCCGGTTTGGGCGTTGCGCGCGCACCCCGCTGCTGCTGCAGGCTCCTCGGAGGAAGCGTTGCCGACGCCGTTCCGTCCGGGTCAGCGATCGGCGGACAGCCTTGCTTTCGAGGTAGGCTGTGTAGTTGCCCGGATGGAAAACGTGCGTCCCTCCGCCAACTCAAGGATGCGCGAGGCGATGACGTCAAAGTAGCGGTCGTGCGTGACAAAATGACCGCGCCGGCGAACTCGCGCAGGAAATTTTCCAGCCAAAGAATGGACTCAGCGTCGAGATGATTCGTCGGTTCGTCGAGGAGGAGGAGGTCCGGTTGCGAGGCGAGAGCTCGGCAAAGGGCGACCCGCCGTTTTCCCCGCCGGAGGGAGTGAACGGGCGCATCCAGCGGAGGGGCGCCGAGCGCGGATGCGGTGGCCTGGATGCGGGCTTGGAGGTTCCATCCGTCCGCTGCCTCGATATGGTTAAGGAGCTCAGCCATTCGGCCGTGGGTGGTTCCGGGAGACTGGTACTCCAAAAGCCAGGCAAGTAAATCACGAGCGCCCGCTTCAATGTTGTCGCGCACCGTCCGTTCCCCCATCAGCTCGAACTCCTGCGGCAAATACCCGATGCGCAATCCCCGGCGGAGGGAGAGTTCGCCTCCATCCGGGACTTGCTGACCGGCCAGGATCTTTAACAGGCTCGTTTTGCCCGACCCATTCCGCCCTACCAGCCCGACCTTTTCCCCCGCCGCCACCGAGAGCGTAACCGCTTCCAAAAGGGTCTGGTAACCGTAGGCCAGGGCGGAAGCCATTGGCCACGAGCTGCGGGAACCGGCTGGCGTCATGCGCGAATCAGAACGATTGAGAACCACATCACCGCGAACTTAACCCCAAACGGGACGCGGATCACCTAGAATTCCTCACCCGACCAATTCGGCCCGGCGCGCACTTCCGGTGACAATGGTGCAACTTTTACAGCAAAAAGCTTGAGAGTTTCCTCCCGTTAGGCAGATGCGGGCGCCGGTTGCAGATCGTAGGCGGGATGCTGTCAAAACCGACGCGTGGGTATTGAAATCACAACGGCTGATCATGGCTGCGATGCAAGAGCCGGACCGAAATGCCCGTAGCTGAGCCGATCGAAGCCAGCGCGGCGCGTCCCCAAAACCGTCCATACCTGTGGGTCAGCACGCTCGTTCTCGGCTATATCCGGGATTTGCTTTGCCGCAGAATCTGGCCGTCGCCGTCCCATGCTGCAGGACCCATTTGGGGTCACTCGCGGGCGCAGATCGGCGCCGTCGCCAGTTGGAGCACGATCGCCTACGCCGCCGGCAAATTTCTTTTGGCCCGGTCATTGATCGACTGGGCGGTCGTTTTTGCTTCTTTGCCTCGCTCGTGCTCGTGGCCATCTTTGGCGCGGCTGGGGGATTGGCCGGAAGCGTGCCCATGCTCGTCTGGTGGTACAGCTGCAACCGCCTGGCTGGATCAGCTGCCTGGGGATCCATGATGAAGTTGATTCCGGATTGGTTTTCGCCGCGTGATCTGGCGTTCGCCTCCGCTCTCCTTTCCCTCGGCTTCGTTTTCGGCGGCGTTTGCGCCACGCTCCTCGCCGGCCAAATCGCGGCCTGGAGTTCGAACAATTGGCGGGTCGTGATGGCTGCTCCCTCTGCTGTGCTGCTCGCCATTGTCGTATTCAGTTGGCTGGTTCTGCCGCGGAAATCCCGGGCTGCCAATGGCCTGGACAGCCGCGGCAAAACGGGGATCGACTGGCAACAGTTTCTCTCTCTCCTGAAGATCCGCCAATTCTGGATCGTGTGCGGACTGAGTTTCACGCTAACGCTCATGCGTGAGACTTTCAACACGTGGACGGTTGACTTTTTCCGCACAGGCGATAACGTCTCGGAGCAAATGGCGCTTTCGCGTATACGCCGTTTGACGCCTTCGGTGCTTTGGGGATCGTCTCTGGGCTGGGCGACCGGTCGCCTCGGTCAGTGGGTTGCAGCTATCTTCTTTGTGGGATTCTGCTTGATTGCTGACCCTTCTTCTGTATTACCTGCCCATCATTGTCCGGCAGGGCCATGGCTGCCAACGATTGCGGTCGCCATCATCGCTTTCTCGGCCTGGGCCATACAGCTTGCTCGCCGGCGTCTTGTCCGTCAGCGTTCGGGGCAAAAATATGTCCGTACCGTCGCGGGGATTGTCGATGGCGTCGGCTACCTAGCGGGGATTCTGGCTGGCCAGCAATTCGAGCGCATTGTGGATGCCGGCGGGTATACGGTCGGCTTTCAAAGCCTGGCGATTCTGACTCTGATCGCGGCGGTGCTTTGCCTCTTTCTTTATCCGAAGGAAAGGCCCGGTCGATCTGAGGCATAGTCCGTCGTGGAGCGCGTTGCCCCAGACTTACGCCGAACTCTGCTGGAACAACAGATCGAGCGGATGCGGACATGCCGCCGCTGCCCGCAGATGGCCAAGCCGGTTGTGTCCGGTGGGCCTGTGGTGAGCAAAGTGATGCTGATCGGGCAAGCCCCGGGCGATAAAGAACCGCTCTTGGGAAGGCCTTTCGCTTGGACTGCCGGCCAAACACTCTTCCGCTGGTTTCAGGGCGCGTGCGGACTGGATGAAGACGGGTTTCGATCGCACATCTACATCGCGGCGGTCTGCCGGTGTTTTCCGGGGAAGAAGGCCGCGGGAGGTGATCGTGTTCCCTCCAAGGAGGAAGTCGCCAACTGCACGGTCTGGTTCGAAGGCGAACTCAACATCCTGCGTCCCAGCCTCATCATCCCTGTCGGACGCCTCGCTATCGAACGGTTTCTGCCGGCCCCTCGGTTGGATGAAACCATTGGGCGGCTTTACCGGGTGCGGTTCCACCAGACCGAGTTTGACCTCATTCCTTTGCCGCACCCCTCCGGAGCTTCACCGTGGCCTCGGATCGAGCCTGGCAAGACGCTCCTGCAACGCGCCCTGGGCCTCATCGCGGCGCATCCGGCGATGCGTTCGATAGTGCGTCCTCCTCGAAAACAGCCCGCCGAATGACCGTGCGTTCGTCGGAAGTGAAGGTGACGTGAATCTTGCCATCCGCAGTTTGGATGGCCGTGGGATAAGCAAACGAGCCTGGGCCTGAAGCCAAGGCACGTCGCTGCGGAAAAGAGCGTCCACCGTCGGTCGAAACGGCGGCGAGCAACGGTGTTCGCTCGCTCATACTGTCATTAAAGACAAAGACCAAGTGCGCGTTGCGGAGTCGAATCAACTCTACGGCGGCGTTGGGGTTGGGAAAAGCGGTCTCGACGCCGGCCGTCCAGGTCTGGCCGCCATCGTGGGACTCCGACCGAACGACAAAGCCATCCTGGCCGCTTTCGTAATCACCGCCCCGGCGGCAGAAGGCGAGCAGCTCCGAGGGGGAGAGTTCAACCACGGCCGGTTGGAGATTGCCCAGACGCGATCGAATACGGGTCGATTCGCTCCATCGCTTGGACTTGGGATCGAAGCGCAAGAAGAATGACATCGTGTCCGGGGGCACAAACTCGATATCGGTCCCAGTCTCGTGGTAGACCGGCAGCAAATAGTCGCCACCCGTCAACTCGATCGGACGCCCACGCACCATCGTGCCCGCTTCCCAGGTTATGACGAACGGTTCCGACCACGTCCGCGCTTGATCATCAGAAATCTTGGCCATGATCCGCGACGTCGACCAGGTTGCGCCTGGACGGACGACGAAGAAGAGCCAGACCCGGCCGTCAGAGGCCTGCCAAATGACCGGATTGCCCATCGAGTAAAAAGGGTTTCGCGCGATCGGCTCCGGCGCGCTCCATTGCGCCGCCCCTTTGGCCAACCGCAAGCCAAAGACAGTCGTGGCCAAAGCATATTCCCCTTCACCTCCGTAGTAGGCCAGGTAAAGGTCGCCATTACCCAATTCCGTCAAGGATGATGGGTGTTTGTAGCGGCCGGTGGGCGTTTCGGGGCCGACAACCTTCTCGATGTGAATGGCTGGCGCCGCGCCCGCCGCCCACGGAAGGGCAGCCAGGCCAGCGGTCAAGGCAACGCACCAGAGCTGATGGAATGGGCGAATCATACCAGGGATGGAAGATGCGCCCGGCGCGAAAGTCCAGCCGAAGCTGCCGTGCCCACCCATTTTTCAGCAGCATTTCGATGCGAGACCATGTAGAGTGACTTTGGACTGAGTCGCTCCCGGCCCAGGATGGGATCGGCGCGCCAGTCCTGAGCCTCAACTGAGGATTCACCATGAAAACGTATAGCGCTCCCTGGAGCAGAGTGCTCCTTCTCACTTCGTCCTCCGGCGCGCTGGTTTGTTTCGGCGCTGGAATGATCACCATGCTTTATACCCCGCTGCCCCTCCGCTGGCTCGGTTTAGCCCTGGCTTCAGTCCCGTTGGTCTGCGCTTTATTCAGCATTCGCCACTATTCGGTGTCACCTGACCTGATCCTGATCCACCGGCTTTTCTGGAAGACAGCCATTCCGCGCGCCGGACTGAAGGACGCGCGCTTTGATCCCCAGGCGATGCAGCGGAGCGTCCGAACCTGCGGCAATGGTGGGTTGTTTTCGTTTACTGGCAGTTACTGGAACAAGGTCCTGGGACAGTACCGGGCTTACGTTACCGATCCAAGCCGGGCCGTGGTCCTCTCCTACTCATCGGGCAAAACGGTTGTTCTTTCGCCCGGACAGCCGGAAGCGTTTGTGCGCGAGCTTAGGGTCGCCGATCTGGTGGCGGCTTAGTGATCGACCTGGTGCCAGCGGCGCGTCGGCCGCTTTCGCCCGACGAACAAGGCGTCGGTCAGTCAGAGGTTGGCGCGGCGGCGCAGCTCGGACAGCACCTTTTGAATCAGTCGAGTGGGCAAAGCGTAGGATGCGATTCGGCCCGCTCGAGCGATGTTGATTCCCAAGGTGCGGCCATCGACATCGACTAAAGGCCCTCCGCACTGCCACGGTTGAAGAACCGTATCATGTTGCAGGGCGAGGGCGAAGCCTTCAGCCCGCGCGCTGATTTCCGTGCCAAGCCGGTTAATTCGATCCTGGCGATCGGAGCCACGATCACCTCGCGGGGGGCGCGGTGCACCCATGAGCACCTCCACCTCGAACTCCCTTTCCGCGCGGCGAACGCCCAGATGAACCGTTTGCCCAACCCGGTATTGACGGAGGGTGTTGACCAACTGGTCGCTATTGGTCACCCGCGCACCATTCACGCTCAGGACGACGTCACCCTTCACCAAGCCCGCTTTCTCCGCTCCGTACCCCGGCTGAACCGCCTTGATCAGCGCCGCCGAGGATTCAAAATCTGGCAGAACACCAATCACCGCGCGTTTGGCGCGGATTCGTCGAGGAGCGGCGCTAAGCACGCCGACCGCTTCGGGTAACAGACCGATCCCTGGCGTGACCGCCCAGTGGCCGATGCTGGCTTCGTTGGTCGACCAGGTGATTGGTTTGAGCTGAGTCGCGGCGACTTTCACCAGCGCCAAATCACTGTCTTCGTCCGTGGCTAGCACCAAAGCGTCCACCACTTCGCCCCCCGGAAGACGGCACTGGAGCAGGCCGGTCCCGACCTCGCTCGCTTTTGTCAGTGTCAAACCGGTCTGATCGACTACCGTCCCGAGGGCTCTTTGCGCGCCGGCGCGCTCGAAAGCGACCACCGAAGCCCGCGTGGCAGCGGTCGTTGCCGCGAAGGCCTCCAGGACTGCTGCGCCATTCTTGGCTCGTTCCACCGACAAGGTCGGTCGTCGTCCTGACGCTGCATGGGACAATGGGAATTGCAGGCAGCACCCGCAGAGAGCGGTCAGGAGGACGAGCAAGCGCAGCATAGGTCAGCAGTGGATCAATTGGATCGGCCGCCACCCCCTCCTCGGCCTCGGCGTGTTTCCACCTTTACAATCAACGAAAGCTCGACGCCGCCGCGTTTGACCACGACAGTGGTGTCGCTTCCAGGCTCAATTTGCCGAATGGATTTCGCCAGGGCAGCGGCATCTGCAATGGAGGTGTTGTCGACCGTCAAGATAATGTCCCCCGGACGGAGGCCCGCTTGATCGCCGGGGCCGCCCTCGTTCACGCGCTCCAAACGGCATCCGCTGCTATGATCGACCGCGTGAACTCCAATGGTCGGCCGGAGCCGAGACCTCTCCTCTCCCCAGGTCTCCGCTTTAACCAGGCGATCCCAGTTTTCGAGGTAGCTCCGCAGGGGCACGTGGAAGTTGCCCGTGGTGGCCTGACTAATCCGGCTGTGGATGCCCAGAACGCGGCCATAGACATCGAAGAGCGGGCCGCCCGAGTCACCGCTGATCAGCAAACAATCGGTTTGGAGGAAGCGGGACTGCCGAATGACCCGGCCGAGGCGCACGACGACGGACCGTTCGGGATCAAACCCGCCAGGATGGCCCAAGGCGACGACCCAATCGCCTTCATGAACCCCCTCCACCGCGCCGAGCGGAGCGAAAGGCCAAGGTCCCGGGTCGGTGATTCGCATGAGCCCCGCATCCATGTCATGATCCGCGCCGAGCGTTTCACCGCGGGCAGTCCGACCGTCCGGGAACTTAAAGACGACCGGGGCATGGGGCGTGCCGCAGACGTGAGCGGCACAAAGCACTAGGCCATCTTCCGATATCACCACGGCGCTGCCGGCGCTGTTTCCGACCCGCACGGCCACCACACTCGGGGAGACTTGCCGGACCAGCTCCTCCACCTGGCTTTCCATTAGCTTTAAATCCTCAACCGAGGCGGGAACGGTCTTGCGGAAGGCGGGCGGATATGGCTTCCGTTCGCCTGCCATTGGTTTCGCCTTAAGTGGAAAGCTGCCGAAGAAAACAGCCAAAACTGCGACCGCGACACAACCGTGTCGCGCGAGTGGACGATGCCGGGCTCCGGTGCTCACAAGGCAATAGACGGAGGCAAGCTCGACTTGGCTACAAAAGCTGTCAACGGGCGATGATCGGAGGCAACGGCACCGGATTGCCTGCAACGGGAGATGCGCCGGCGCCGGAGATGTGGCCGTAGCGTTCGGCGGCAGTCTGCCGGAACCGTTGCTCCAGTTTCCGCTTCGCCCAGCCAATCCAGAAAAGGTCCAGCACGATGTTTGGCAAACAGAAGACCAACATAGGGAGGATCACCGCCAGGAAAATGGTTTTGGCCACCGCGTGAACCATCTTCGGTTGACTTAAGCCCATCCACATCCCTATCCAGCCGACCGCAACCAAGTCCAGGATCAGGGTGGCAATACTGAAGAGGGTCAGTCCCGGAAACGGAAACAGGAACAACATACTCTGGACGGGTTGATGATAAAGGGCGGTAACTGCCGGCAATAAGATTGAGCACAACCGCCACCACCACCGGCCAGAGAAACATCCGTTGCAAGGCTTGAGTATGCCCCTCAATGATCTGATTCACGCTCAGCGGCGTGGCTAATATGAGCTCAACCGCCCCGGTTCGCTGCGCCTCCGATAAGGTCGCGCAGGCATACCAGCCGACCCACATCCGAAGCGCCAGATCCAGGACTGCCGCCGGCACCGAGTTCAACCCGGCGATGCCAGGCCCCATCCAGAACGTCAATGAGATCGTCACTATCCCCAGCAAAGCCGTTCCCCCTACCGTCACCCAGAGGAGCCAGTGTTGGCGTTGGTGCCGCCCGGCCAACCAGAAAATAGGATTGATCTCCAATCGCCGCCGGCGTTCCGCGTCACGTCGAGACCGATTCTGAGGGGATTCAGGCCGGGAGCGGGTCTGCCCGAACGGCGACCCAAATGGCGACAAACCGCGTTCCTGCCAGGTCCGCACTACTGCCCAACTCGCGCAGAGCAGGAAACACCATCCGACCACATGGTTTAGAGCCAAGCCGGCCAGAAATCGACCGGGGCGCCCGGCGTAATCCGCGTCAAACGCCAACGTAGCCGGACCGACTGGACTGATAAAGCGGAGGACTTGCGTAGGCCCAGGCCAGAGTCGGGCTAAGAGGGCATCCAAAGCCAAGGGAACCGCAGTCACGAAGGTCAGCGCCGCCAGGCTGAATCCAATTGCCACGTGCGAGGCGCGAGCAAACGCCGAAACGCAAAGACCTAGGCTCAGCGAGAAGAAAAGGGCATTGATCAGCACAGCGGCGGTGCGCCAAACTTCACCGGCGGTGATGCCTCCCAGCACCAGCCCGAGGGCGAGGACTGGAAAAAAAGCGAACAAACCTTGCAGCGTCCGCGCCGAAACGCTGACGAGCTTGCCCAGGACGACATCATAACCGCGCAGATCGGTGAGGAACAGCAAGCCGAGCGTTCCTTCGCGCTTCTCCTCGCTTAGAGCATCCGCCGCGTGGCGCAGGCCCGTGATCCAACAGTAAAGGAATGCCAGCGTTGCGAGCGTTGGAAACACAGTGCTGCCGATGCGTCTTGCGGATGCGAGATCCCCAAGCAGCAACAGGCCCGCGGCCATCAAACTGGTCACAAGGGCGTAGGCGGTCCGGGCACGGTAGGTCGACGGCTGGCGCGCAGCGCCACGCAGCTCTCGGGCAACAATGGGCAAAAAGGTCACGAGCGTTTTTTCGGGCTAGCAGTCGGTTGGAAAAAAGGATCCGTTGCGGCTTTTCCAACGACGGCCGGGCCGCCGGCCCGAGCTGGAAGTGGCGGTGGTCTGGCAGCTGGCCAGACTTTGAGGAGTGGCGCGAGCGTGCGCCCCATGCCGGCAGAGTGATCGAAGGCCCGGGGGCATGTCATTGAGCCAGGACGGGAGGGACCACCTGATTGCCGCCGGCAGTCATCGGACCGGGACCAGGCGCAGCCGGAATGGCCTCGAACCGCTGCGCAGCCGCGTCGCGAAAGCGCTCGCGCAGATTCGTGCCCGCCCAGGCAATCAAGATGATGTCCACGATCATGGCCAGGCCAAAAGCGCCGCCGAGAAGGGTCAGTTCGCTCGGGTTGAATCTCTCCAAACGCATGAATGCCAGCAAGCTTAAGCCCAGGACGAAAACGATCCACGGCAGCACCAGCACCCGGGCAATTGTGCCAGTGACGGCGCGGCCAGCTCGCTTCGCCGTCAAGCTCAGCCACAATCCAACCCAGGCGATCGTGAACAAATCCGCCACGAACATGATCATCAATGCCAGCCAGAGCAAAAGCCACTCGCGCGATGGATCGAAGACGTCATCCCGGCCGCCGGCCACGAGCATCACGATATCCGCCGCCAGGACAATGGTCACAGGCCAGCCAAAGTGGCGTTTGAGCGCAAGCATTTGGCCTTCGAGCATTTCGCTCACCGGCAGAGGAGTCGACAGGAGAAGTTCGAGACCGCCGGTCTGTCTTTCTTCGGCCAAAGGGCGGCATGATTCAAAAGCAGCCCAGATTTTCAGCAACGTGTGCGCCGCATAGGCCATCAAAAGGTAGACGCTCGAGTCCAGCACGCTGCTGCGATACTGGAAATAAAGGCCGCTCCACAACCCGGCCAGAGTCGCCAGGGCGACCAACACGTAAATGGATCGAAGCCGATCGCGGGCACTCAGCCAATAGATCGGATTCAAGTCCAGCAAGCGCCGTCGGAAGGCGGCCCCTCCCGAGCCGTGACAAAACTGCCAAGCCCGCCACCGCTCCCGCCAGGAGGTGCCCGAGGTGACCGCCGGCCGATCCTGCCAGACTCGTCGGACCGCAATCGCCGCCAGGAGCAGAAAAAGCCAGCTGAGGACGTGAGTCACTCCGACGGCCAGCCAGAACTGACGAAATTTCAACTGATAAATGGCATCGAAGGCCAGGACAGCAGGATAACCGGCACTGCCCAAAAGCCAGTTGAGGTTGTAGGGAACCGTTCGGTTTTCCAGGAAGAGAGCTAAGCCGATCAGCGGCGGACCGGCTGTCACTAGGAGGATTAACGCCAGAGTCGCGAGCATGGCCTTGCGTTCGCTGCGGCTGATGGCCGAAACAACGATTCCGGCGGCCAGCGAGAAAAACAGGGTGTTGGCCAAAACAAGCGCCATTCGCCCCAGATCCCCCAGAGTCAAAGCGCCCCCGAGCAGGAGGGGAACGGCCAGAATCGGCAGGACCGAGAGGAGCCGATAGAAGGAGTTGAGGGAGGTGGCGGCCAGCTTCCCCAGAATGACGTCGTAGCCCCTCAAATCGGTGAGAAACAACAAACCCAGCGTGCCTTCCCGTTTTTCCTCACTCAGACTATCGGCCGAGGTCAACACCCCTGTAAAAAGACTAAAGCCGAACGCGAGACCGGAGATGACTCGAAAGAGCAACTGACCCCGTTCATTGGGAGCCTGAGCCTCGGCTAAGCTTGACCCAGATCAAACGCAGAGGGCAAGCGTGAAGAGGGCCGCAAAAACCGCGTCCGAAATGCGTATAGCGACGGCGGGCGGCCACGCCGCCAGCTCCGCGTTCAGCCACGAGGAGGAACATCATGCGGGAGCAAGATTGGCGGTTTTTGCGGCCGAGACGCAAGCCGCGCGAGATCTTGCCGCACTTGCGCTGGTCTGACGGCTATTGGGTTTCGCCTCGAGTGACTCGAAGAAGGCCTCTTCCGGCTGATTCGTCACTCCCACAGCCCGACCAACTTGAGGCCGCCGCGGACAAGGACCTCGGCAATAAAGCCAGGGTCGGTCTCGCTGGTCTCTGAGCATAACCTTGACTTGACCGTCGGTCGCGACGACTTCCGATACCTCGGCGCGAGTTTGGGGAGTTCGAGGGCCTGCGCTTGATCGCCGCGCACCGTCACCCAGTAGATGGCGCCGGTCGCCATTTGATCGCGGACGCCTTGCACCGGGCCGCTGTAGATCAGCTTGCCTTTCTCAATGATCGCCACTCGATTGCAGGAAGGCGTGCTGCAGTTCGCTCAGGATATGAGAGGAAATGATGATGGTTTTGCCGAGGCGCTGCAGTTCCTGCAGGATGGCCATCATTTCGATGCGAGCGCGCGGATCCAAACCGCTCGCTGGTTCGTCCAGCAACAATAACTGCAGGTCATGGATCAAGACACGCGCCAGGCCAAGCCGCTGCTGCGTTCCGCGACGAGGGCTCCGATGATCGCGCCGCGCGCTTCTCCGTCAGGCCGACAAGTTCCAGGACATCATTGACCGGTTTCTCCGCGCTGAGCCGATGGGATTTTGTAACGGGCGCCGAAAAAGTCCAGGTATTCGGTCACTTCCATGTCTTTGTAGACGCCGAAGAGAAGTCGGGCATGTATCCCAATCACGTGGCGAACCGCGTCCGCGTCGCGCACGACATCGTGGCCGAGCACGCCGCGCGGCCGCGGACAGGCAAGGAGAGGTGGCGAGGATGCGAAGGGTGGTGGTCTTGCCGGCGCCATTGGAACCGATGAAACCAAACAGATCGCCTTTATTTACCGTGAGATTCAGGGCGTTCCAGGGCCAGCGGTTGAGCCGTAAATGCGCGTCAGGCTGAACGTCTGGACCGCAGGAACGCTAGGGGCGGCTTCGGTGGTCATGATTACGGGTGAGGTGGCACGGCCAATGCCAGGCGCAGCAACGCATTTCGCTGCAACCGAGGCGGGTTAAAGAGGTTCACCGGCGCGGTATAGGACGCTTTTGCATCCCAGGCCAGCAACACCGCGTCCCCCCGCTCCACCAAAGGACTCAGATCCAGCCCAGGGGGAGCAATAAAGCCGCGCCGCTCGTTCTGGGAAAGGTGGGCGGCGAAGGACGCGACCATGGAAGTCAATGATGGGTTCTCCAAGCGCCCGCTCCCCTCCCCGCCGAGCGCTTGCCGCCGAGACGAGACCGCTCCTTCGAATTCCGTGCCATGCTGCAAGACCCATGACTGCAGCGGCAAGCCGTTCGCCGCGTCGAGCGGAAACGATTTTCTCTCGCCGGCAGGCAGTGTTCCCAGTTCGTAGATCGAGCCATTGACGACGAAGCGGGCGTCGGTGAGCGGCCGAGTCAGCTTGTTCTCCACATTCAAGCGAAGGCCTCCAGGCGTATTCGTCAGCGCCGCGACCAGCGGCGCCTCGGCCGGTTGAAACCAATCGTTCACATAGAGAAGACTCGTCCAGACCGGCACAAAAATATCGGCACGGAAGCCGTTCCCCCGATGTTCCAGGTTGGCGCGGCTGGTTTCGCGGGCTACCCCCGTAAGCTCTTGGAGCTCGCCTCGCAGGCAGGCGTAGGACTGGTCGGCCGCTTCGGGAACTGACGGGGCGAAGGCCAGTTGGTAGTTGGCATTGGCGGAAGAATAAATGGAAGCGAACGTCCGCCCCCGAAGCCCAGTCCGCTGGCCGTGCGGCAGAATATCCACCACCTGCAATTCGTTCCACTCCGTCTCACCGGCCCGCAGTTTGTAGCCGATGAAGTAAATGAGGAGTGAAAACAACACCACGTAAGTCGGAAAGGTGATCCACGTCAGCATCTGCCGGTTGATCTTCTTCAGCCAATACTGGTCAAAAGGGCCAATGACGACCAGGTAGACCAATAGCAAGAGCAGCAACCACTCCACCGGCAATTTGCGCACCTGCCGGCTGTCAATCAACGCCCCAAAAACACCATCCAGGCTCATACCGCCATAAGCTACGTACTCGGCCCGGGGCGGCGGGACATCCAGCAGCTTCTGCCAAAAGACGTGCCGTTGTTTCCAGGAACGGAACGGCTCGCGTTCCGGACTGAAGGTCAACACGATCACCTCGCCCCGCCCTCGGTTGGCCTGAATAATCAAGGGCACGTTCTTCGCCGACAGGACGATCTGCCCATCCCGCAATCGGCCAGTTGCCACCGGGATCTCCGCATCGAATAAAGTCGGGTCGAGCGGGCGCACCTCGGCCACTCCCGCCTGATTCTGGGCCGCCCGGCGTCCCGCGCGATCCCGCCGGGCGGGCCGATCTGGACGGTTGGGCGCCAGGTTTGGAAGCGAAAGTTCAGCACTGGTTTTTAGCCAGTTGAGCAGATCATCGTTGACCTCCACGTTGACGATATCGGTCAGCTCACACGGCAAGAGCTGCTGGAGCCACGGGGTCGAGTTGAGCTCGGTCAGTTGTTCCACACTCACGACCAGACGCCCCCCCTCGTAGATCCACGTCAGCAACGCGGTAATCTGGTTCACTTTGAGCACGGGCGCCTTTTCCGAATGGAGATAAAGGGCGCTCAGTCCTTCGAGCGCGATGGGGTTATCGGGAAATTGTTCGGCCTGCATGCGGGCAACCTGTGGTTTCAGTTGCTCCAAACGCGGGGTCGCCCGACTCGGACAAAACGGGCACGCCAAAGGTCCGGGGAATCGCCAGGAGAAAGCCTTCCCAAGGCAAGGTTCTCTTGCAGGCCTTCACGCAGGGCCGGACTGCCGCGCTCATCGATCAAGCGAGCGTCCCATTGGTAAGTTCGGTTGCCAGCGGCGAAGACCGGGATGACAAAACGCTTCCGCGTGTTCGTCGGCAATTCCAGCGGCACGCGTTGCACCTGATCGCTGCCAAAGCTGCCCGAACTCAACTCGAAGAAGACGGCATTGAAGGTCGGCCCGTCATTATTCACTTCGCAGGTGACCGGAAACCACGGGCTTCGCGCACGTTGCTCTCGTAGCCCAGAAATACGTCGAATTGAGTTCTGCCTGGACGGACGGAATGCGGCTGCAGAGCAGGCCGAATGCTAAGGCCAAGAAGAGGGAACGCCACCCGCGCGCCTGGGGACGCGCCCTTGAACTCCGCAAATGAACGATGGTTCTGGTGTCAGCGCTGTCATGGCGTGCTGTCTCTTCCGTATAAGGCTCTTCGCGCCAAAAGCAACCGCGAAGCTCCCGCCGTTCGTTCCTGGGCGATTTCCTTCCCGCACAAGACCGCAGGGCCGAGCGGTTCACACTCGACCAGCTCAGGCCGCCGCCGCTCGTCGGGACCGCCCCGAAGGCGGGCAACTCCGGCAACGCGTGCAGATTCGACAGGGCACAGGGCTAAAGGCTCACGCTCCGAAAGAATCAGATGACGCGCTGGATCGCTTGTTGTAGTGTTGAGCTCAACCGGATCCCAAAATCAGGTCATGAATTTGTTTCGCAAGTGGAGAGGCCGCGGGGCGAGCGCGCTGACGTTCACTGGGTTGTTCCTCTCGGCTCAGCTCGCGGCGGGCGCGCAAGTCGATTTTCGACGCGACATTGAACCCATCTTCGTGAAGCGCTGTTCCGAATGCCACGGTCCCGACCTGCAAAAGGGCAAGCTGCGCCTTGACAGCAAAGCCGAGGCGCTCAAAGGGGCCGGTCGGGCAATCCCTTGTGGGTGCCAGGAAAGAGCAACGAGGGCGAGTTGATCGCTCGAGTCACCTCGACCGATCCCGATGAAGTCATGCCGGCCAAAGGCGCCCGCCTCGGACGAACAGGTCACTTGGCTGAAACGCTGGATCGAAGAGGGCGCGATCTGCTTGAATTGCAGGACATGCGGACGCGTGGTCTTTCGTCAAGCCGCTCCGCCCGGACCTTCCGCCGGTCCAGCGGTCCAATTGGGTGCGAAACGAAGTCGATCGCTTTGTTTTAGCTCGATTGGAAAAAGAAGGCCTTAATCCCTCGCCGGGAGCGGATCGCGCCACCCTCCTTCGCCGTCTCAGCTTGGACGTAACCGGTCTGCCACCGAGTCCGCCGAAGTGGATGCATTCGTGCGCGACTCCGCCCAGTGCGGCTGCGAGAAACTGGTCGAGCAGCTTCTCCAATCGCCGCACTACGGAGAGGAGATGGCCAGTTGGTGGTTTGACCTCGCCCGCTATGCCGGCTCAACGGTTATCAGGTCGATCTGGCCCGATCGATTTGGCCGTATCGGGATTGGGTCATCAACGCGTTCAACAACGACATGGCCTTTGACCGATTCACGATCGAGCAACTTGCCGGCGATCTCTTGCCGAACGCTACCTTGGACCAGAAAGTCGCCACCGGCTTCAATCGCAACACCAAAATCAACGATGAAGGCGGCGGTGACGCGGAAGAATACCGCACGAAAGCCGTCAAGGACCGCGTCGCGACTACTGCCACCACCTGGCTTGGGTTGACGATGATGTGTGCCGAGTGCCACACCCACAAGTACGACCCGATCACCCACGACGAGTACTACCGGTTTTACGCCTTCTTCAATAATACCAGCGACGGCGGAAACTACAGCGTCGAGCCGTCCATGCCCGTTCCCCCCGCCCACCCAGGCCAAGATTGCTTATGTGCGGGCGCAGATCGCCCGCTGCCAAGCGAACCTGGCGGAAGCGGAGAAGCACCTCGACCGAACAAGCCGACTGGGAAAAACGCATGTGCGGCCGAACAGATGTCACAACGCGCTTGCCCTCACGAATGCCGTCATCGACCGGCGCGGCGCCACTCTGACTAACCTGCCCGACCAATCTCTCCTCTCGACCGCGCTCAATCCCATCTACGACACGGTGACGGTCGAAGCCGAGACGCCTCTCTCCCGGATTACAGCCGTTCTGCTGGAAACCTTGCCCGATCCGAGCCTACCGAAGAATGGCCCTGGCCGCTGGAAAGAAGGCAACTTTATCCTGGATGAAATGAGTGTGACAGCTGCCCCCCGAGGGGATGCCGATCGCAAGGCCGATTTGGTGGCCTTCGGCCGGGCCACGGCGGACTTTGAACAGCAATACTATCGGGCGGAGCATGCGATCGATCGCAATCCCAAGACCGGTTGGGCCATTGCCCCCCGGGTTGGGCAACGCCACTTCCTCATCGCCCAGACGAAGGGGCCGATCGGCTTCGACACCGGCACCAAGCTTGCCTTCCGTTTCGACCATTATCACGGCAACAGCCACACCATCGGTCGCATTCGCCTCTCGGTCACAACTGAGACCGACCCCGACGTTTTCTGGCCGATGCCTTCTGAGATCGCCTCCTTGTTGAACATTTCCGGGCCCGACCGGACAGAGGCCCAGCGACGGGCGCTGCGGGCTCATTTCCGGACCGTCTCACCTGTCGTGCGGCGACTGGAGCGAGAACTGTGGCGGTTGAATCAACGTGAACTCGAGTTGGCTTCCACCCGTTACTCCACTTTGGTCATGCAGGAAAGAACGGAAGCGCCTCGCGCCACCTATGTCCATGTCCGGGGCGACTTTCTCGTCAAAGGCAAGGAAGTCACTCCCGGCACGCCCGCCTTTCTTCACCCCTTCCCGCAAAACGAGCCGACCAACCGCCTGACTCTGGCCCGTTGGTTGATGGATCCGGATAATCCATTGACCGCGCGCGTGACCGTGAACCGGTTCTGGGAACGGTTTTTCGGCACCGGCATTGTCAAGACGAGCGAAGACTTCGGGCGCCAGGGCGAATTACCTTCCCATCCGGAGTTGCTTGATTGGCTCGCAACCGAATTCACGCGGACGGGTTGGGACATGAAAGCGGTGCAACGCCTGCTCCTGCTGTCAGCCACCTATCGGCAAGCCTCCGCCTGCGATCAGATCGGCCTAGAGAAAGATCCGTATAACCGGCTTCTGGCGCGAGGTCCTCGTTTCCGGCTCAATGCCGAAACGATCCGGGACCAGGCTCTTGCCATCAGCGGTCTGCTCAATGCGGAGATGGGCGGTCCGAGTGTTTATCCGGTGCAGCCAGCCAACTTGTGGAAGGAAATCGGCTTTCTCCGTCCTGAAATCGGTATGGATGAATGGCCCGTCAGTGAAGGGCCCGATCTGTATCGACGGGGAGTCTACACGTTTTGGCGGCGAGTCTGCACCTATCCGACCTTCGCTACGTTCGACGCGCCCAGCCGCGACGTCTGCGTCTCGCGACGGCCGCGCACGAACACACCCCTCCAGGCTTTGGCCGGCTTGAATGAGCCGACCTTGCTCGAGGCGGCCCGCGTTTTCGGCCAGCGGATCATGCTGCAGGGCGGAGCTGATCCCGCGGAGCAAATCGACTACGCCTTCCGGGTTTGCCTGGCCCGTTCCCCGAATCCCACCGAGAAACAGCGTCTGACGGATCTCTACCAACAGCAACTGAGGAGCTTTCAGGCGGACCTCCAAGGAGCCGAAGCCCTGCTCAAAATCGGCTCGGCAGAGCGACCGGTTGGAGTGGGCCCCGCCGAACTGGCGGCGTGGACGATGGTGGCGAACGTGCTGTTGAACCTCGACGAGACCCTTACCAAAGGCTAGCGATCCGACCCCCAGACCGCCTGATTTCGTATGACGACAAAACCTCTGCACCCTTTGACCGAAGATCGACTGCGCATGGTCACGCGCCGCCGCTTCCTGAAACAATGCGGGACGGGCATGGGCGCCCTCGCCCTCACCTCACTGTTAAACGAAACCTTGTTGGCCGCCCCGGAAACCGCCGCGCCGGTCGCCGGGCTGCTCGGGCCGCATTTCGCGCCGAAAGCCAAGAACATCATTTACCTTTTCATGTCCGGTGGACCGTCCCATCTCGACTTGTTCGATTATAAACCGGAGTTGGTGAAGCGTTCCGGGGAGAAAACGCCCGAAGAATTGGTCAAAAACATCCGTTTGGCGCAGATTGGCAAGGACGCCAAGTTGCTGGGCACTCGTTACAAATTCGCCCAGCACGGCAAGTCGGGGGTCTGGCTCTCTGAACTATTGCCCAAGTTGTCCCGAATCGTGGATGACGTTTGTTTTGTCCAGGGCTTCTATTCCGAAGCTTTCAATCACGATCCAGCCACGCTTTTCATGAATACGGGAGCACAGCTAGCCGGACGGCCCAGCATGGGTTCATGGTTTAGTTACGGCCTGGGCAGTGAGAACAAGGATTTGCCCGCTTTTGTGGTTTTGATGACGGGGGTTGGGCAGCCGTTGACTGTCAATGCGTGGGGGAGCGGATTCCTGCCGACCTTGCACCAGGGGGTCCAACTCCGGTCTCAAGGCGAGCCAGTGTTGTTCGTGGGCAATCCTGCTGGTGTTAATCCCGAGCGGCGGCGCCAATCCCTCGACGCGATTCGAGACCTCAACCAAATCCGCTACGATGCACTGCGCGATCCGGAGATTCAGACGCGCATTGCCGCCTACGAAATGGCCTATCGCATGCAGACGAGTGTGCCAGAAGTGATGGATATCAGCAAAGAGCCGCCCGCCATGCAGGAACGCTATGCGACAACCCCAGGCCGGGCCTCATTCGCCAACAATTGCCTCTTGGCGCGCCGCCTGGTCGAACGAGGCGTTCGCTTCGTCCAGCTATATCATCGCGGCTGGGATCATCACGGCGGGGCGGACGGCAACCTGGTGTTCGACCTCAGGAAACGCTGCCTGGAAACCGATCAACCGGCCGTCGCCCTCATTGAAGACTTAAAGGAACGCGGCCTCCTCGATTCGACGCTCGTGGTTTGGGGCGGCGAGTTCGGCCGCACCCCGATGATGCAAGGCGACCTCAAACCTGACCAATTGGGTCGCGATCATCATCCTCACGGCTACACGGTGTGGATGGCAGGAGGCGGCATCAAGCCGGGAACTGTCTATGGCAAGACGGACGACTTCGGCTTCTACGCGGTCGAAAACAAGGTCCATGTGCACGACCTGCATGCCACCATCCTTCATCTTTTCGGCCTGGAACACACTCGTCTGACTTATCGCTTCCAAGGCCGCGATTTCCGGTTGACCGATGTCCACGGCGAAATCGTCAAAGGGATTTGGCTTAGATCAGAGCTTTAACGCAACCAAAGTGCGCTCGGCGGCGGGTGTTTCTAACGGTAGCCAAGGCCGCCAAACCTGCTGACCATGCGCCCCTCGGCAAAGACGGCCTTCTCTCATCCAGCTTTTCGTTGCGTGCCGGACGAAGCGCGGTAAGGTCTCGCCCGTGAAACTTTCGGTCAAGAGTGATTATGCGGCCCGCGCCGTCCTGGGCTTGGCACGCCAATATGCGACCGGCGAGGCGATCCGGGCCGATGATTTAGCCAGCGAAGAAGGCATTCCGGTCAACTACCTGGTCCAGATTCTGATAGAGCTGAAAGCAACGCAAATCGTGCGGAGCGTTCGTGGCAAGGAAGGCGGGTATCTCTGGCGCGCCCGCCGGCCAATATCACCTTGGGGGACGTCCTTCGTTCCATCCATGGGCAACTCTTCGACGCTCCCGCTTTGAGTGATCCACGCTGCCCACCCGAACTGCGGGAGGCCTGGCAGAAGATCCAAAAGACAGTCGATCATGCCGCGGACGCGGTCAATTTCCAGCAGTTGGCGGAGGCCAGCGAAGACAAGGCGAAGATGTATTATATCTAAAAGCGTGGTGAGTCACTCCGAAAACCCCGAGTCGTTTTTCCGCCTTCGCCCCTATTGCCCCAAAGGTCCGAACACCGTAAGTTGTTCGCGTTGATAGGAACGAAAGTTCCGATCACAAAAGAAGAAGGCGACTTCGATCAGCCCCAAAAGGGCGGAGACAGAAGCCGCCTTCCTCGCTTCAGTCACGTCACTGATCACGCGTCTTTGAGCGGCCTTGGGAGCGACGCGGCCAAAAGGCCGCCAAGGCCAGATAACCTGCCACGCCCAAGATCTGCAGGCCTAGACTGATCCCAACCATCCGCCGTGAATGCGACCGATGACTCCCTTCACTGTCGCTATGCGCGGGTGGGGGGTGGAAACGCGACATGGCCGGACCAAAGAGCACAATGGTCAGACCAACAATAAAGGCGAGCAGGCAAATTCGGCGCAATATTCGACGCATACAGGTCAAGCGCGACCCGGACGGTAAAAAGGCGAGGGTCCAGTTGACCAGAACAAAGCTGTTACGGCGAGGTAAAAATTCATACGAGGAAGTCGCACAACGCTGAATGCCTCCGGGGACGAAAAGGGATACTTACAGCCGCTGCCTAACCGGCCTTCCTCGCGCGCGAGCGACCGTTCCCTCGCCTCAACGCCGCCCCGCAGATCGGCGAACGAGAGTTGAGCTCAAGGTGAAGGAGCGATCTGACGCGCGCGCGCTGTTCCCCCACGAGAATCTTGATGGTGATCTGACTAAATCACTCCAGCGAAAAACTGCTTCTGCAGCCCGCCAGCGACAGATCACGATCAGTCTCGCGATCAAGGAGGACGCCACGCCGGTCAGGGTCGACGACAGCGAGCGCAAGTCCGCAGGGCATGCTTACTTCGTCCTTCACGTCTCCATTCCGTTCTGCCAACCTTAGACCGTTCGCTCATGGCGAGTAATGACCAACGGCTGTCCCATCCGTCCGGAATTCGTTTCGCCTGCCGGCTGCATGTGCCAGCCGACGGTTGCTAATCATCCATGAGCTTACACTCCAGCCAGAGCGCCTCGTCCCACGAAGCCGTCCATCATCGCAGCTGGGAGTGGTGGTTAATTACCTTCCTGGCGTTCTCAGCCGCCGGTTTCGGCAGCTTTGGGCATTGGCGATACGACATGGCCGTGCACAAGCACGCTGATCCCTGGAGCGTGGGCTATCATACCTTGCAGTTATTCCTCCTTCACTCACCGCATCTGGAGGCCGACATTCCCTGGTCTCTCCACGCTGGCCGCTGGTTGGCCGCCGCGGTCGTCCTGACTGCCGTGACCAAAGGTCTGACCCGCGTTTTCCGCTCCGAGTGGCGGCTGATCTCTACTCGCTTCCGGGGAGAACACGTGGTCATCTGCGGGCTCGGACGGCTCGGTCTGCAGCTCGCCCGCGAATTTCGGCGCCACGCCAAGACCGGCGTGATTGCGCTGGATCTGGCCCCCTCCCCCACCCACTTCCAGGCCGCCGAATCAGCGGGCGTCGCGGTCGTCTCAACCGAGACGGTCGGCGCGGCCGAGTGGCGCCGGGTAGGCCTTCCGAAGGCCAAACAAGTCGTTCTTGTGTGCGACGATGAACAAACCAATGTGGCTCTGGCGACGGAAATAGGAGCTCTCTTGCGGTCGTCCGATTTTCGCAAAGGATCGCGTGAGCCTTTGGAGTGTTGGCTCTTCCTGCCGGATCCCAGGCTGCGGCACCTTTTTCGCCAGGACAGCGTCTTTCCGCAAAACACTCCGCGCTTTCGCATCAACGTCCGAGGCCTCGACCTCTTCGAACTGGCCGCCCGACAAGCGCTCGCCAGCAGCCCGCTCGATTTTCAGCCTATTCGGCCAGACGACGCGACGACAGTCCATTTGGTCATCGTCGGATGCGGCGCGTTGGGGCAACAACTGGCCCTGCAAGCGGCGCGCATTGGCCATTTCGCAAATCTCCGAAAGCTGCGGCTAACACTGGTGGATTGGCCTTCCAGTCCCCGACCAGCTGAGTTCCGGAACCTTTACCCAGCCATCGACGAGATCTGCGACGTCACAACAATGGCGCTGGCGGTTGATGAACCAGCGGCCATAACGGCATTGAGCGCTCTCGGCCAGAACCCTGGCAAACCGAAGGAACTCACGACGTTCGCGCTTTGCTGGGATCGGGAGACAGATTCCGCTACGCGCGAGAGCGATATGTTCGAACAGCTGGAGCGCGATGATGGGACGAACCTGGCCCTGACCTTGGAACTAGCGGATGCCCTTCGCCAGGACGATGTGCGATTTCTCTCCTTGCAGACGCGGGCTTGCGGTTTTGGCGCGATTTATAGGGCGCAGGACCGGGGATCCCGTCTTGGTCCGAGAGTGCATGCGTTTGGCATGCTGGAGCACGTGTGCACCATGGATACTCTCCTGCACGAAACCCAGGATGCAATCGCCAAGGCCCTGCACCAGGATTACCTGGAGCACCAATCAAAAGCAGCTGTGGGACGCCCCGGCCACAAGCCCGGCCTCGTCTCTTGGGCTCAGCTAAGCGAGCGGTTAAAAGACTCAAATCGGCAAGCAGCTGACCACATTCCAGTCAAGCTCCGCGCCATCAGCTACCGACTGGACCAGCGACGCAACGACCAACCTTCCTTGTTGGCCTTGGATGACGAAGCGGAACGTGACCCGGATGGGTATGTCGAACTCCTCGCCCGGATGGAACACCTCCGTTGGCGCGCTGACATGTTGTTGCAGCATTTTGAGTTGGGCCCTCGGAATGATCCGGACAGGAAACACGACTGCTTAAAACTTTGGGAAGAGCTGCCTGCTGAAACCAAGGAATTGGATCGGCAGCAAGTGCGAGCTATCCCTCGAGCCCTCCAAAATGCCGGCTATGGCATCTACCCGCTCGCCAGCTAGCCTCGTCTGGATGCCCACATTCTGCTTGTCCTAGGGCTCTCCGGTCCCGGACATCAACTTTTCTTTGCAGTCCGCCGCGGCCCGTGCTTCGCGACACGCTTCACGGCCGCCTTGGTCTTTTTCGCGACGACCCGGGCTGTGCGTTTGGTCGTCCGCGGCACGCGCTGGAGCGTTGCCCGCTTGGGCAGTTTTAAGGTTCCGTTCTCTGCTCGGGCAGCCACCAACGTTCCCACCACACCGCCAATTGCCGCGCCAACTGGGCCCGCGACAACCGCTCCGACGACGGCCCCGGCCACAGCCCCGGCTGGCTTTTTGGGGATGCGAATGTCAGCAGCATCTGCGGAACGTTTGTTGGCGTTGGTGGTTTTGGTCTGTTGTTTCATATTGGCTTTGTCGGTCGGTTGACCACGGACGCTGTTGAAAGTTCGGCTATCTCAGCGTCGGCGTGAATCTAGCGGTAGGTTAAGCAGCCGTGGCGTTACCGACAATCAGGTCCGCCCCGCAACTTACCCTCAAGACCAACCCCGCGGTCGGGGCAGCGGAGAGACCCGGACTGCTCCCTACTCATTTCCCCGACCGGCCATTCGCCTGGCCAGTTGCCGATTCCAATCCTTCTTTCGGAAGACGAGAATTTGACCGTCGCCTACCGGTATGAGGGCGGCGGGAACCAGAGTATCCGCTTCGCCTACTTCTTTCCGCCGCCGCCATAGAAATTCGTATTGATGACGACCCGATAGAATTTGCGGTTATAGGATCCCGCGAAAATATCCGAGTAGTGGAATGTGCCATCGAGGTCAGCTTGAAACGGCGCTTCCACCTCCCAGTTGACCAAGTCGGTGGAGCGCTGCAGATAATAGTGCAGTGTCGGTGGCACCAGAATATCCATACTGAAACCAACCGGCCGCCCGGACTGGAGCGAAAAGCCGAAGTTGGAGAAGAGCTTTGGATTGGCGGCTGGGCTATCTTCAGCCGGAACGTCGACAATTCTCGCTAGAAAGCCCTCCCCGCCGAACGCATTCGTGCGCAGCGCGGACACCATCGGAAAATCCGCTGACTCAGTCGAGCCGGTGACCAGGACGTTCCCGGCAGCGTCCAGGGCAATCCCATGCCCCTCATCGTTGCTGTTCCCGCCCAGATACGTCGAATAAAGGATCGTGCCGTCCGGGGCGAACTTGGCAGCGAAGCCTTCCAGATTATTCCGGTAAGGATAAAGGCTGAAGTGGGTTGGAAAGTTCTTGAAAGGTGTGAACCCGACCACTCCGGTCACCGCAACGAATCCGGCCGAGTTGGCCGCGACCGCCATGCCCTGGTCGGTCCCGTTGCCACCCAGATAAGTGGCGAAAAGCACCGACTTCCCATCGGGGCTCAACTTGAGCAAATAGGCGTCCCAGCTGCGATTGTCGCTCGGATTGATTTGAAAAGCCCCCGGGGTCGTCGGGAGCCCACCGGTTGCGTAGCCGGTCAGGTAGACATTTCCAGCGCCGTCCAAACAAACCGCCCGACATCCGGCCAATCCAAGCAGCGTCGAGTATTCGAGCGACGCACCGTCGGCGCTCAACCGGCAGAGGAACGAATCCCTGCCCCCCAGCTTGGGGGCGAAGGGCGGCGGGTTGACCAAGGGGAAGTCGGGCGAAGCTGTTTGACCCACGACCCACGCCCGCCCGGATGCGTCCACTGCGAGGCCGTAGGCGGCATCACTGCCGTTGCCGCCGATGTGCGTCGAATAGAGAACCCGGCCCGCCGGACCCAGCTTCGTAACCACCGCATCGCTAAAAGTGAGCTGGTCGGCCGGGTAATCATCCTTCAGCCGTGGCTGGTAGGAGCCAGCGGTGGTCGGGTAATCGGTCGAAGTCGTCGACGAGGCGATGTAGCCGTTGCCCTCCCGGTCCACTGCGATCGAGACCGACTCCGATTGGCTGTCCGGCTCAAGCCCGCCCCCGCCCAGATAAGTCGAGAAAAGCGCGTTGCCGCTCGGCCCTAACTTCACGACGAACAAGTCCGTGAAGCCGCGGAGCGCGGGTTGCGCAGCGTTCGTTCGGTAAAAGTCCGCCGATCCGGTCGTGCCTGTCACCCAGACATTGCCAAGCGCATCAACCGCCACGGCCTGGCCCCGGTCGGCGCCGGAACCGCCAATCGTGTACCAGAGAGTCCCCCGTTTGCCCTCCGCCGTTACCTCCAGAAGCAGGACATCTTCGGTGCCTCCAGCCACGGTCGAACCCGTCACGTATGCGTTCCCTTGACCGTCTACGGCCACGGCCGTCCCTTCATCGAACGCAGGCGATCCCAAAAAGGTGGAAAAGGCGAGGCTGGGAGCCACGTTAGTTCCCGGAACCGCCGCGAGCCGGGGAAGCATCAAGGTGCAGCCCAGGAAGAGACATGCGACCGTTGGCCGTAGTCTTGAGGAAGGGTGCGAACGGATCCCGCGATCTTTAGTGGAAATGACGGTCCACATATGGGGCCCTAATCTAATTTTCCCTCGGGTCGTGGCGAGTCAAAAGAATGGCTTACCCACCGCCCGCCCCTTCCTCACGCGCGGGTCAACGCCGGCCGCCGGTTTTGCATTGTGATTGGCGGCCGAATTGTCAAGGTACTGCACGTATGGGCAATCGGTTTAGTTCCATCTATGCGCACGGCCTGGTCCGGGCAGCCGTTTGCATTCCGCGACTGCGGGTGGCCGATCCCGCCTTCAATCTGGAGCAGACCATAGCATTGGCCCAGCGCGCCTCTAATAACGGCGCAGTCCTCGCCTTATTTCCGGAGCTTGGGCTTTCGGCGTATTCGAACGAAGACCTCTTTCAACAGGACGCGCTGCTGGAAGCCAGCCGCGCTGCCCTCGGCAAGTTGTGCGAGGCGAGCTCCGATTTGACGCCCCTCCTGATCGTGGGGGCGCCGCTGCGGTTCGACAGCCAGTTGTTCAATTGCGCGGCGGTGATCTATCGTGGGCGCGTGCTCGGGGTCGTTCCCAAGAGCTACGTGCCCAATTACCGTGAGTTCTATGAAAAGCGGCAATTTGCGTCCGCCCGGCAAGCTGTCAGTCAGGAAGTGAGCTTGTTTGGAGCCAGAGTTCCCTTTGGCAATGATCTCATCTTTGAGGCGATCAACCTTGAGGGATACAAGTTGCACGTGGAGATTTGCGAAGATGTCTGGACGCCGATTCCGCCCAGCACCTACGGGGCGCTGGCGGGGGCTACGATCCTGGCAAACCTCTCCGCGAGCAACGTCACGATTGGGAAGGCGGATTACCGGCGCAGCTTGTGCGCCAGCCAGTCAGCCAAGTGCATTGCCGCCTACTTGTATTCAGCAGCCGGCCCGGGTGAATCGACGACCGATCTAGCTTGGGACGGCCATGCACTGATCTACGAAGAAGGAGAATTGCTGGCGGAAGCGGCCCGGTTTCCTGATCAGGAACAGCTCATCACGGCGGACATCGACCTGGAGCGCTTGGTGCAGGAGCGGTCCTGCATGACTAGTTTTAGCGACAGCGCCGGCGATTGCCGTCAGCGCGTGCAGGCAGTGCGGCGAATCCGATTTGACTCTGGAAGTTCCCCAGGCCGAGATCCCGTTGCGCCGGTCAATCAACCGTTTTCCTTACGTGCCGACGGATCCGCAGGCTCGGGACGAACGGTGCTTTGAGGCCTACCACATTCAGGTCCATGCCTTGATGAAGCGGCTGAACAGCACCGGCTTGAAACGACTGGTGATCGGGGTCTCGGGCGGCTTGGATTCCACCCAAGCCCTGATCGTCGCGGCCAAAACAATGGACCGGCTGAAATTGCCGCGAGCGAATATCCACGCCTGTACGATGCCAGGGTTCGCCACCAGCAAATTGACGCTCGATAGCGCGCGTCGACTGATGGCGGCATTAGAGGTGGACAGCAGCGAGATCGATATCAAGCCTGCGTGTCTCCAAATGTTTCGGGACATTGGCCATCCCTATGCCAAGGGCAAACCTCAATACGATGTCACGTTCGAGAATGTGCAGGCCGGTCAACGGACTTCGATCCTCTTTCGCCTCGCGAACCTACACCAGGGGCTGGTGGTGGGCACAGGGGACCTGAGCGAGCTGGCTTTAGGCTGGACAACCTATGGTGTCGGCGACCACATGTCGCACTATAATGTGAACGTCTCCGTGCCGAAGACGTTGATTCAGCACCTCATTCGCTGGGTGTCGGCAGCTGGACAATTTAACGACAGCACCAATGGGGTTTTGCGTTCCATCCTGGAAACGGAGATCTCGCCGGAGTTGGTGCCGCCTGCCAGCGGCGATTCGAGTCGGCCGGCTCAGAGCACGGCCCAGGCGGTGGGCCCCTACGACTTGCAGGACTTTAACCTCTATTACATCACTCGCTATGGCTTCCGCCCGAGCAAAGTCGCTTTCCTGGCCTGGAACGCATGGAAAGACAAAGAAGCGGGGCTTTGGCCGGAACTGCTCGCGACGACTCAGCGTCGGCAGTATGACCTGGCGGAAATCAAGAAGTGGCTCGAAGTCTTTCTCTACCGTTTCTTTCAGATCAGCCAATTCAAGCGCTCCGCCATTCCGAACGGGCCCAAGGTCGGCTCCGGCGGGTCCCTCTCGCCCCGGAGTGATTGGCGCGCGCCGAGCGATTCCGAATCGGCTGTGTGGTTGGAGGAATTGCGGCGGAATGTTCCAGGTTAGGGCACACCAACGTAAACACCGCCGATGGGGGCCACAAGTTTGACTCTTTTGCCCGCTAACACCGGCATTTCAGATGTCGTGCCCGGGACGATTTTGATGACTCCCCCATCCGCGACGGCCGCCATCGCCGCAGCCAAGGTGTTGAACGGATGGTAGCAGTCGCCTTCGGTCGCCCCGCGCCAGTCAAAATCCACCCAGACTTCGTTATGGTCTCCGGCTTGTTCCACGTCCCCGTTCTCGGCAATCCGCCGCGGATGCCACTTGTCGTTCATGTCTAGAGTGAGGCTGGTCTTCAAGAGCGGATTGTAGATCTCCACCACGGCTTCGCGTGGACTGTGCATGATTGTGCCGCTCAGAAACGGGCTCGAGTCGTTGCCCGCATCGATCAACGTGTCGATCGCCGGGGCATTGGTCGCATAGTCGATCTGAGAGACAGCCGCCCCGCTGCGCCCGTCGCGATTCCAGATCGTGAAATAAATGCGATTGCCGTTCTGCGTGACGTATTGAGCCGGCGTGCCGTCCTGCAAATTCAAGTTCGGATTGCGGGCCTGGACATTGTTGATGAATTGCCCAAAGGGCAGGTCGGGATGCAGCCAGGTGTCGAACGCCTCAAGCAAAGCGAAGCCGTTCTCGGGCTGGCGGTAAACGGCGAGGAAGAAGCCGGGGCGGGTTGGGTCTCCGCTGCTCCTGTCGATGAAAGTGAAGTGATCGAACCCTGCTGGACGCTCGCGCGTGACCCAATCCGGGAGGTGAACTTGATGCCCGCAAGCGAAGTCAGGGGCGACGCCGTAATTGGCCACGGCATGTTCCTCGTCTGAGAAAGTGCCGAATTGGATCAGATTCCGGGCACTATTGGTGGTGGGAGCCTCGCTTTGACTAGTGGGCATAAACGAAGTAGTGACAGCCACACCCAGTTGCTGCTCCTGATTGGGAATGACCACGCCGCCAATCACCGGATTGATCGCCCACCGGGCCGGTTCGCCGCCCGCCGTGATCAAATAGCTGGGCGAGCCAGCATAAATTTCAAGGTTGTCACAGTTACGGTTGCCTCCTTCCTCCTCGGGCCGCGGCGTGCGGTGGAGGCGCTGGAAGAACCGACGATGGGCGTCGTTGACGAAAAGGTCGAGGATGGACGGCGGGAGACGATACTCGCTCAAGACTTCGATGGCAATGTCGCCACCGGTGTCGGCAATCACCCACGGCGCGCCCCGCGCCGCGAAGACGTAATCGGGCGGGGTCAGTTCGGCATTGGAGATTTCATAGGCGCGGGTTTGTCCGCTTTGGAGAGTGAAGAAACGGGTCAAGGGATCGCTGCCAAGCGAAACTTCCAGGAGACCGACGGCCATGAAGCCTCCGGGCAGTTGCGTAATATTCTTGCCTTCATTGCGCCGCCGGAAGGGGACCATTCGCCGAAGATCGCTGCTCGAAACGGCGAAATGCGCGGCGACGTAATCCAACACCAGGCGTGCGGCGAGGCGGACTTCGTGGTCGTAGGCGTAGGAACAGAGGTTCAGCAAAGCCCAACGGGTTTCGGCCTGGTAGTTCTTCGCATTATACTCAGAAAAGTCGTCGCGGAGCATGTTGCGCAGCAAGGAGAGCAGGAGATCGGTAGCATGGGGACGTTTCGGGATCGCCCTGGGGATCGCCATTGGTGCCGGTTATCATGAACCGGTTGATGTCCGTTTCGCTGATAGAGCAGCTGGTTGCAGAGATACCTGGCGGTTTGGATCATCAGGATGTGGTTTTCGGTCTCGCCGATCGACTTGATGTCCGTCCCCAGAACCGGAACTTCCAGAATGCCAGCGAGCATCCAGTCACTCGGCACACCGCCGCTGGGGTTGGTATCGTCCAGATTTGGCCGATGAACGATGGCTTTTTGAATTAACTCGTCGATGAGATAGTCGCGCGCCGTCGGGGTCAGCTCATCATAGTATCGATAGACCAACGAGATCAGATGCATCAGGCCCATATCGTAATTGCCCTCGACTGATTTCAGAATGATGTCCGCGTCGTTGTCCACCCCCGGCCCAAACGTCCCGCACCAGCCAGGACTCGCCTTCAGGATCGCCTCCGAAACCATCGCGCGCAGCCACCCAGCGTCGGCCCCGGGAAAATAATCCGGGTAGGCCATCGCCCCAAGACCCTTGGTCGTAAGATGATACCGCGTCGGCACTTCGCCATTATAGTCATTCCCTTGAAGAAAAGCCCTGGCATCATCCTTCTTCCCGGGATAAACTCGAGGCCCTTCTTCCAAACCCGCCACGGCGCTGACCGTGGCAGCGGCCCGCGCGTCGAACAGAGCATTGTAGATGGCTAAATTACCTGGATCAGCCGGAAAGGGTTCCAAGTGAGCGTGGCTTAGGTCCACCTGGAAGGTCACGCTGGTGAAATTGCTGGCATTTGATGGTTGCGGCAGTGGCCGACGATAATACGGATGCGAACTGCCCGCCAGGGCAACAGAACAGAGCCCGAATAGGAGGGAAGCCAGCGCCGCGCCGCTCGCTCGGGAAATGGCGCGCGACCACTGGGGGAGGGCATAAAGTCTCATGACGAATTAGGCTATGGGCGGGCCAAGAGCGCCAACCGGTAGAACCTCGCGAGCAATTGAGGCTGGATGCTGAGCCGCAGGCTGCTTCCCGCCTCGGTCGGCAAGGTTGCAACCCTGTTCCATGGCGCATTGCCGAGGGCGGTACATTCCTCGAGGACATACTCACCCGCCCAATTGGGCCACGACAGAGTCAAGAGGCCAATCCCGGCATCATAGGCCACCGTCAGGACAGGAGCATCACCAACCGCAGCAGAGGCCGCTGGCTGCCAGTCACCGCTCAAAACATAGTTGCCGCCCTGCAGGCGGCCGAAGTTCCCGACGTCAACGGTCCCCACCATGATGAACGGGCCACCTTGGCTGGTGCTATCCGCAGGTGTGACGATGAAGTCGGAGATAGCGAAGGACTGGGCGAAGCTGGCGGCGGTGAAAAGCAAGCCAGACAAGGCAATCAACGGCGTCGGTCTCATAGGATCGAATGGTGGAGCGCCTACTGCAGACTGACCAGTACCAGCACCTTCCCCTTCCCTTCCGTCAGGCGACTCATCGCCTTTCCGAGCACGGCCCCTTGCGCCCGGATGCCGTCGCTGGCCTTCATCGCATGCCCGGGCGTATCGGACGTCGTCAGCAAATCGCCGGGATTGATCGCGCCATAAGCAGCATCGGCAAACGCATAGACACGCCCGGTGAGAGCAACGTTTGGCCCGGCGGGCAGAGTCCCTTCCTGATGAAGGGAGATTCCAGGCTGGATGCCACCGGCCCCGCTAATGACACCGGCAACACGGCTGTCATAAGCGCGTTCGCTCCGCGTCAACTGGCCTGGATGGTCCGCGTCGATCACGACGACGGAGCCGGCGGGAAGCTCCGCGGACTTGATCGGGAACGGCTCAGCCAGATCGGCGCCTCCCGCGATTTCCAACACACCGACGCGCACGCGCCCAACGAAGTAGCCTCCATATCCGCCCCCGCGGCTCTCCCCATAAACGCCGGGGCCTTTACTCAGATTGAACCCGGCCACACCGGCAGCGGTGGTCGAAGTGCTCTCGCCATGGACGCCTTCAAAGCCGCTCCCGCCGAAGACGGCGCGTAGCCGTCGACGGATCGGACCTCCAGTTTGTTATTGGCCCCCGGCGTCGGTTCCAATACCGACGTTGCCATTGATATCGATCGTCAGGGCTGGGCTTTCTTTCCGGAACGAAGATTGGTGGCAGCGAGCCGGCCAACGCGATTCCTTGGATGATGGAACGTTCTCGGCCGCCGTTGACGAAGAGATGCAACTTGTGGTTGCTGAGCGTGCCGACCCAACCGCCGTCACTGTTGATATAAGTGCCGACCCTCGTCGTCCCGTCGGTATGATCCAACTGTATCCAGCCGACGGTTCGTAGACAGTCAGTTTGCTCGTCAACGAATAGCCCCACGGTGTGCCGACTCCCATATTGCCGGCATTGTCGATCACCATCCGATAGCTCGGCGGAATGCCCCCTGCGCCAGGGTTGCTCGCCGTGCTGAAAATAAAAAAGCCGTCCGTGGTCTGGCCGACGCCAAAGTGGTTGCCCGAGGCATTGGCGTTCCAGGCGATCGCTGCGGCGTTGTCCAGTTCGAGTGCGCCGCCCCAGGCGTGGCCGGTCCAGGCCGGGCCCCCACTAATCCTCAACCGGTGGTTCGGGGTGGGAGTGCCGATGCCAACATGGCCCGCGGCGTAGTACGCGCTGGTGTTGTTGAGTGCCCAAATGTCGCCGCCACTTCCTCCTCCTCCGACGGAGGCGATCGTCAAGTTGTTGCCATCCGCAGTCAGGGTCACATTGCCAACAGCCGACAGGGTGACGTCGTCCCGCAGGCCGTTGAGTGATTTCACGACGCTGCCCTCGGCGATCTTGGCAGCGGTGACAGCTTTATTCTGTAACCCACCGGCACCGACGGCGTTGGGCCCCAGCTTCGCCTCCGTTATCATTCCATCCGCAACTGTTCCGGCATTGGCGGCATAGATGGCGTATGGGGTTGGCAGCAAAGGATGGCGCGGGCTTAACGCTGTCGGCGGAGCAGCGCCTCCACTCTTGCGAACGCTGATCTGCAGCCAACGAGGTCCGCCCGTGAAGACGTTGGCGCCAAAGTCCAGCACCACGCGGAACTGTCCATTCGCGACCGGAACGTTGTTGGCCGTGACCGGACTGCCCTGTTGAATGCCGCCGCCCTCCGCATCGAAAGCGGCGAAGATGAGATCGTAGTTGCCGTTGGCGACCGCGCCATTGTCCTGGAGCCGGCCCTGGAAGGAGAAGCCGGTCCCTTGGGACAAGGTGATGGAGCACGGGGCCAAGATAAGACAGGCAAAGAGCCAATAGGGTAGCTTATTCATAAGGCGGGAGTGGGGGTTCGAGAGCTGCATCGGGCAGAGCTTCAAGGCAACTTTATCAGCCGGAAATTGGCGGTAATTGGGTAGTGATCAGACAATTCTTCGGTTCTAAGGTTATCGCCTTCCAGGGAGCGTCCGCGCGGCATGAGCCGTTCGACATGGAGCGGATAGAGAGTGGACTTGCCGTCGAGACTAGCGAAATACCAGATATAATCGAGACGCTCGTCATGGGGCGGATCGAAATGGAGAGCCAACGCATTGGCGGAGGTGAGAGTGTGGCCCAGACTGAAATCGTTGTAGATGGAGACATTGGCCGCGTGGCGGGCTGCGTCGCGGCCCCCGAGAGCGCCGAACTGATCACGGAGGAAGTTATAGTCGCTGGTATTATGGCCGGCGGGGTCTTCGCCAATGACATTCATGTCCCCCATGACCAATATCACGTGGTCCGGATGACCCGAGCGGAAGGCCGCAATGTCTCCCGCCAGTTGCGCCACCTGCTTTTGCCGCGCCTCAATGTAGTCGGACGCGTATCCCGCCTGCGTGTGCGTGTCGTAAATCCGAATCCTAAACCCATCCTTCACCACGGTCGCCGCCATGAATCCCTTGCTCGCCAGACAATCCGGAGATTCAGACTTGCCCGGACATTTCCCCTCGCACGCTTCGTAGTGCACCCGGTGCTGATCATCCAAGGGGTGCTTTGCCAATAGGGCCAATCCCGAGTGAATGAAGCGCGGCAGCGAGACGATGCCCGCGGCTTCATCAAAGACGCCTCCAATGATCGGCACGCTCGAGATGCATGGGACCGTTCCCGTTTGGATTTCTGTATACATCATCCAGTTGGAATACCCCGAACGAGGTTGGATGGCGCCGGACCAATCCCCGACAAAAAAGTCTTCGTCCCACACTTCGCATAATGAAACCAGGTCAAGCTCCGAAAAGTGGCGGGCGAGATAGTCGCCAATCTGCTCGGCGCGTTCGGCGTCCTTCCAGGTCGGCGCCAAGAGGGTGTCACCAAACAAATGCGTGTTCCAGGTCAACAGCTGGAAGCTGCTCGTCGTCGCAATGCCGGTGGTCAGATCGCCAATCACGACGCCGCCCGAGGGAGCGACCAGCGTCGCAGATGTGTCCAGAACAACTGTTTCGCGATAGACCCCGGGACTGATCGACACGGTCCCACCCTCGCTCGGGAGTGCGCGCGCGGCCGC
>JAXMHN010000032.1:0-71730 GCA_046346765.1 Verrucomicrobiota bacterium
CCGCCCTGTCCAGGAGATGGAAATCGCCTCTCCGTTCTGGACGGAAGCGGGCACGGTTGTGCCTGCGATCGCCAGGTTGGCCAAGCTCAGCGTGATGCCGGCCGTGAAGACATCACCAGCCTCACCCAGCTTGCCGTTCCCGTCCTGGTCCATCTTGTTTCCGACCAAATCCGTGATATCGGGTCCAAGCGTCAATTGATACGAACCGGCCGTGACTTGCTGCGCGACCGTGATACGCACGGTCGTCGCATTGACCGCGGCCACGGCGGCCACAGGCACGTTGCCTCCCGGGCCGGTCAGCTTCACGTCATCGACCGACAACGACTTGGGGTCGAAAGCCTCGCTGAAGACAACGGTGACTTCTCGGATCGGATCGAACCCAACCCCAGTCGGCGTGGCCGAGGCGACCTTCAACCCGGTCGCATCGACCCGAAACGTGCCACGGTATTGGTCATCCGTCGCCTCGCCGGCTTGCCCATTCTGATTCTGGTCCATCAACGTCCCGCCGGCATCGGCGATGTTGGGGCCCACGACCAGGGTGTAATCGCCGCTCACCGTGATCGCCCCCAAGGCAACACGATACCTTGCTTCCGAAACAAGGCTGACGCCGAGGACTGTCACCCGACCGCCCGGTCCGGTCAGGACGACGTCGTCGGCCGTGAACGTGGTCAGACGGAGCGGTTCGCTGAAATCCAGATCCAAGGCGCTGATCGGACCAGCCACGGTTCCTTTCAGCGACTGGTCCAGCACCAATGGCCCGACATTGTCGATGCGGACAGTCCCGACGTAGCGGTCGTCAAATTCGCCCGTAATGCTGTTCCCATTTTGATCCATCAGGTTGCCGGCCAAATCGGTGATATCCGGTCCCACCTGCACTTCGTAATCGCCCTCACTCGTCGTTCGCTCAAACGCAACACGGAATTTGTCCGGCCCCAGTTGACTGACGCCGGTGGGAACCACCAAACCGTTCGGCCCCCGCAGCCGAAAGTCATCGACCGTCACGGTCGGGGCCGCGATTGGAGCCGAGAAGGTCAGGTCAAGATGATCCAGCACTCCGAGAAGCCGGTTCGCGGGATCTTGCGCGATGACCCGAAGCGGTTTCCGCGCAATCTCAAAACTGCCGGTGTAGACGTCGGCCGGTTCGCCATTGGTCCCGTTTTGGTTTTGATTCATCAGGTTGCCAGCGGCATCCGCAACCCCAGGCCCAATCTCGATGTGATAGCTCCCGTTCGGCGCAATGACCGCAAACCGGATCCGGAATTCCGTCGCCACCAGCCCAGCCTGAGCTTGATCAACTCCCGTCGACGGCAGGGTTTCGGATCGTACTCGCAGCCCGCCATTCGAGGTGTCCCCCACCAAACGGAAGTCCGGCGTCCATTGGGCCGCCTCGCCCGGAGCTGCAAACAGTTCCACCTCGGATGACCCGGTGTTTTCAAAGAAGACCAACTCGAGGTCGTAATCGCCCGCGGTCGCAAAGTCGACCGTCAGCAGATCCGTGGCCGGTCCGCGCAGGCCGGTAAACGCCTTCTCCTGGCCGTTGATCCGCAGCCGGAAGCCGTCGTCGCTATTGACCCCGAAGGTCCATTTGCCAGCCCGGGGAATGGTGACCTTGCCCGTGCTCACCACCACAAACCGATCGCTGGCCCCGCCTGGAAAAGCTCGGTTGCCCACCGAGTAAAGCCCTTCGCCGCCGCTTTCCGTATAGTTGATGATCGACGGATTGTCATTGATCACCGCGGAGTAGCGGGTTGAATCAGTGACGATCGCCAACGCGGTGGCCAAGTCACCGAGATTTTCCTTACTCAGGTAAAGGCGGCTGGCAAAACCATTCCCATCAAAGGCCACCGAAGGCGGAAAAACGCTCGTCTGGACAGGATCGATCGGCTCAACCGACAACACCTGGACCAATCCACCTCCCGGAACTGGCACCGACTTAACCGCAAGTCCGTTGTTGGCCGTGTCGCCGACCAAACGGAAAGTGTCGTTGAACGCCGTCGGCGCCCCGGGCGCCGCCATCAATTCCAATGCCTCTCCCCCACCATTTTCGAAGTGCAGCAGCTCAAGATCGTAATCGCCAGCGGCCGCAAACGTCACCGTCAATAAGTCCGGTTCTCCGGCGCCTCGCGTGCCGGCAAATGACTTCTCTTGCCCATTAATGCGCAAGCGGAACCCGTCATCGCTGCTCACGCCAAAGGTCCATTGCCCAGCCGTTGGAATCGTCACCTTCCCCGTGACCAGGGTGACGAAGTTATCCCCTCCCCCGCCGGGGAATCCGACCGCGTTCGGAAACTTCGGACCGACGAAGTTGATCGCCCCCACGTTGGCCACGGTCACATCAGTCCAGTTTCCGGCCAGCACGCTCAAGGCCGTATTCAGGTCGCCAACCCCATAGCGTGACCGGAACACCTGCACGAAAAAGGCCGCCACGGTGGCGGGAAGCGGAGGCTCGTTGGCCAGAGCGAGCCGCACATCCCCCGGCGTGAAGGTTGCGACATTGATCGGCTCATTGAATTGGACCGTGGCTTCATTCACCACCGTCGAAACGACTCCCGTGGGCGTGTGGCTGATCACCCGAGGCCCAGTCGTGTCCAAGGCAACGGTCGCCGTAAAGACATCGTTGGTCGCATCGCCGCCGCGGCCATCATGATTCTGATCCATCAAATACCCTGTGGCTCCGGCGATATTCGGCCCAATCTTGACCTGGTAGGTGCCCACCACTGTAATCGGCGCCGCGAGGTTTACCTGGTATAGAGTCCCGCCTACCAGCGCGATGCTCTGCACCGTCACCCCTTGCGCCCCCGTGATGGCGACATCTTCCGGACCAAACGTGAGCAGATCAACCGGCTCGGAAAATCGGACAAGGATTTTGGTCACGGCTTGATTGGCGGCGGACGGCGACACGCTCACCACCGCCGGACCAGCCACGATGATCGGCGGCGCCGTCAGGTAGCTGGAATAGTCAACAAAGTCACTCACCGGCAAGCCAGCCGCGTTGGCGTTGACGCGCCCGTCACCCGCGGAAGCGTCGTTTGGACCGCCAGCGTCACCCCACCAGTTGCCTTGGGCCACGACCTTCGTGAAGGTCGGATCGTTGATCGAGCTGCTTACGGCCGAACCAACCCTGGCAAAGGCGGAACCGGTCAGATGCAAGGTGCTGCTGCCATCGACCCGAATGCCTGTCCCGGCGCCGTCGATGGCCACTGCTTCAATCTGGGCCGCGGAGTTCCGCAACCAGACAGCCTCGTTCGGCGAGCCGGTGATCCGCCCTCCGCGCCAGTTCACCGTCGCGCCATTGGCCATCGACACACCTCGGTTGCCCCACTGCTGGATCGTGACGCCTTCGAACCTGATCGGGTTGCCCGCGCGCACGTCGACCGCGCCGTCAAACCCGCCGCCGGCATAGCGGATCTCCGTCTGGCTCAGACGCGTGCCTTCGGCCACATTCCACAACAGCAACGCTGCCCAGTCGCCACCAGCCGGCTGGCTGCGTGCCCCGTCGCCATTGGTGTCGCCGCCAACGCTGTCATCGGCCACCGAGGTAAAATCACCGGCGCCGCCGGCGTGCCGAGGGTTTTGAGAATGCCGCCATCGACATAGAAAAACCCGCCGAGCGACTTGACGATCGTGCCAGGAGCAATCGTCAGCGTCGCCCCTCCGGTCACAGAGATATTCGAAGAAAATGCTACGGGCAGTCCGCCGAAATCCAGGTCCAGTTCTCCGCATTGCCGATCGTGCCACCTTCAAGGGGCACGTAAGCACCTCCGGCACGTTCCGGGCATTGAGGTTCTGGTAGGTGGCGCCCCGACCATTGAAACGTTCATAAAACGGGGCGTCGTCTTCTCCATCCACCGTCACGCCGTTCAATTTGGGTGCCCCGCTCTCGATATACACACCCCTCCGCCCCGACTCTTTCACCAGCACATTGTTCAGAACGGGCTTCGAACCCCCACCCTCATGTCGATCGCTCCTTCGTAGCCAGCCCCACCATATCGCACTTCCACGTTATCGAGCTGGGTTCCTTCGCCCGTGTTCCAGAGCAGGAGCGATTGCCAGTTCCCCGCGCCGGCAAGCTGCGAGCGCCGTCCCCATTGTTGTCGCCGCCGACAGTGTCGTCCGCCACCGAGGTCAAGATGACCGGAGCGGTTGAAGTGCCTTCGGCCTTGAGAATCCCGCCATCTACGTAGAAAAAGCCGCCGAGCGATTTAATAATCGTTCCGGCCGGCAAGATGACGGTCGCTCCGCCAGTAATACTGATGTTGCTGGTATAAACGACCGGCAAACCGCCGAAGTTCCAGGTCCATTCTTCCCCTCCACCCACATTTCCCCCTTCCATCAAAACATAAGCGCCGCCTGGCGTATTCCGGGCGTTCAGGTTCTGATAACTGGCCCGACGACCGTTGAACCGCTGGTAAAAAGCGGCATCGGTAGACCCGTCGACTGTGACGCTGTTCAACTTCGGCGCCCCGCTCTCGATATAGACGCCCCGCCGGCCCGCTTCCCGCACAAGCACATTGTTCAGGGTCGGGTTGGAACTACCGCCACGCAGCTCAATGGCCCCCTCGTAACCGGCTCCCGAGTATCGCACCTCGACGTTGTCGAGTTGGGTGCCTTCGCCGGTATTCCATAAAAGCAACGCCTGCCAATCCCCGCCCGCCGGCTTCGAATTGGTCCCGTCACCATTGGTGTCCCCGCCAGCCGAATCGTCGGCTTTGGATGTGAAGATAACCGGGGCGCCTTTGGTGCCTTGTGCCTTTAAAATGCCTCCATCGACATAAAAGAACCCGCCGAGCGACTTAATGATCGTTCCGGCCGGCAGGACGACGGTCGCTCCGCCCGTGATACTGATGTTGCTGGTATAAACCACCGCCAGCCCGCCGAAATTCCACGTCCATTCCTCCCCATTGCCAATATTCCCTCCTTCCATCAAAACGTAGCCGCCCCCCGGCGTATTCCGGGCACTCAGGTTTTGATAGGACGCCCTCCTTCCATTAAAGCGCTGGTAAAAAGCCGCGTCATTTCCGCCATCCACCACCACGTTGGTGAGCGTGGGAGCCCCGCTCTCAATATAAACACCTCTCTTACCCGTATCTTTCACCAACACATTGTTCAGGACTGGGGCCGAACCAATCCCGCGCATGTCGATGGCCCCTTCATACCCGCCTCCTCCGTAACGCACTTCCACATTCTCCAAGACCGTCCCGGCTGCCACATTCCAGAGCAGCAGGGCTTGCCACTGTCCACGGCCCGGAGCAGTCTGGTCGCCATCGCCGTTATTGTCCCCGCCAGCTGTGTCGTCGGCGATCGAAGTCAAGATCACCGGGGCGTCCTTCGTCCCTTGCGCCTTGAGAATGCCGCCGTCCACATAAAAGTATCCGCCGATCGACTTTACGATCGTGCCGGCCGGCAGCGTCAGGGTCGCGCCCCCGGTAACGGAAATATTGCTGGTGAAGGCAACCGGCAGCCCTCCAAAGTCCCACGTCCACTGTTCACCGTTGCCCATGCTCCCCCCTTCCAAAAGCACATACGCGCCGCCGGGCGTGTTACCCGCGTGCAAATTCCGATAAGTCGCCCCGCGGCCGCTGAACCGCTGGTAATAAGCCGAATCACCCGCCCCGTCGACGGTCACTTCGTTGAGCTTCGGCGCGCCGCTCTCGATATAAATCCCCCGGCCTTTCGATTCGCGAACCACCAGGTTCGTCAGGCTCGGACTGGACCCACCGCCGCGCAGGTCCAAGGCGCCCTCAAATCCCCCGCCGCCATACCGGACTTCGACGTTCTCGAGGACTGTTCCCTGGCCAACATTCCACAGCAGCATGCTCGACCAGTTGCCTCGGCCTGGCTGAGTCTGGTTCCCATCCCCGTTCGTGTCGCCGCCGGCGCTATCATCCGCCGCGGAAGTAAAAATAATCGGGGCCGCCGCCGTCCCCTTCGCTTCCAGAACTCCGTTAACCTGGAAATACGCGCCGGAAGCCATCTTGATGACCGTCCCCGGCGCTACCGTCAGCTTGACGCCACCGGCGACGGCGAAATTGCCGGTGACCTCGATGATTCCGGACCAGTTGGCGTCAGACGATAAGGTTCCCGCAACCGTCTGCCGGCCACCTGGAACTGTCAGCAGGCCAACATGGCTACTTCGTTCGTCCCGAAAACTTTCCGTTTGATTTGAGACGTCCTCAGGCGGCCCGTTCGCCGAACGCAATGTCTTCACCAACTGCTCGGAAATCGTCGGAGCTGGACTCTTCGAATCCGGCGGGACCTGGGCGGCAGAACCGGCAACCGTCGGGCTTCCGCCTGGTTTCTCAGCGGCTTGAGCATCCGCCATGACGCCGGCCGGCAGCACGGTTGAGGTTTCGGTCGCATCCGAACCAGACCTCGTCTCAGTGGAATCGATTGTCGTTTGACTCGAGCCTGCGGGAGCGTCGTCCTCCGGTCGCACCGGATTGGCAGCATCCTGCCCCAGTTGAGGATGGCCAGCCTGCCCGGGATCGGGCGGCTGATTCTCGGTCGCAGGCCCGGCATCGCGACTCCCCTCATCCGTTGAAGCCAGAGTCTCAGACGAGACTCCAGAAAACCAGTCGGTCGCTTCAAAAGCCGTATATTGAAGCTCAGCCGCCTCGGCCGGGGTGGAGGCGGTCGGAGTAGTCAGCACCTGATCCAGAATAGAGCCGGCTAGATTCGCCTGCGCCAGGGCCGCACTCTCGACCCCGCCGGCCGAAAGCAGAACTCGCTGTTCGAGTTGTTCCAACTCGAATCTCGCGGCGGCGCCCGGTATGGGTCGGTCAGGTTTCAGTCGAGTATGAAAGGGTTCGTTTAGCCGCCGCTGATCGGTCCGCACCGACCACCGTCGCCACCTTCCCGCACGAACCCGCTATGACCAATAGAACGAGGAACCAGGCACGCGGTTCCGGGACCACATCAATCGTGGTGGTGCCAAAGGCGAGCTGGCCATCCAGCGTCTCACCGGCACCGGTCACGAAAACACTCTCGGTCGGACCCAGCGTCCGATAAAGCTCAAGCGACAAAGGGTAAGATTGACCGGCGGCGCCGACCAGGTTCTTGACATTGAACGTTGCCAACAGGGCACCGCTATAAGCCTGGCCCGGGCTGAGTTCGAAATTGACCGTGCCCTTGACTGCGGCAAACCCGCTTCCCACCAACCGATCCGCTCCGGGCCCCTGGACTCCATTGTAGTCCAATGGCGGCGGCAAGCTGATCGCGGAAGCGCTCTCCACCCGAGCGAACGCGTCGTCGAAGACTACTTTCATGCCGTAACTGAAAAGGCCGGAAAGGGGCACCGGATCGATCAGAACACCGATCGCAACCGAACCGTCCGGGCTAACCCTGTAACTGGATTGATCGAAGTGAACGCGGAAGGTGCCTTGTGCCAAGGAAGACAAAGGCAAGACTACCCAGATTGCCCAGATGACCGTGAATCGCATCACCACACCAGGGCTCGGCTCAGGCCAAGCAACTGCCTACAAACACCAGTGATCGGACTAGAAAACACAATGGCCGCTTAATGTAAACAAAATAAACGCTCCTGGACCAAGGCGGGCTCATGGCCGGTCGCGAGCCGGGACGGCGAATAAGGCCCCCGCTCCGCCCCCCCCCACAGCATCGGCAGGCCATGATTGATCTGATCGCGGCTGAGCAAGAACGTAGGCCCCCGCCGAAGCGTTCTCGGGAAGCGGGCCTGCCTGGAAGAGCTTGGCGGCGTCCGAGGCCCGCGCCAGCCCTGGATTAAGGCACTGGTGGAGCGCCGCCTCCCGAACCAGCAGGGGCCACTCGCCGGAGCAACATCCTCGTAACGCGAATAAAACCGTCGGATCTGTTATTCCAGTGCTCCAAAGCAGCGGTCAAGAGCCGGTGGGCGGTCGGCCAATCTCGCCCGGCCTGGATGATGCGCCGAGCGGCCACGTCCAACTCGGCCGAACCGACCGCGAAGAGCCGGGTCAAATACTTCTGGTGGGTTTCGTAATTAAGCAGCACGCAAGGGGCGACGCCGTGGGCGAAGTTCCCCGTATCCATGCCGAAGGCCTTCATCACGTTGTCTTCGAGAAGATGATGCGCTTCCAGACTGCGATCTTGGAAATAGTCTTCGTCTGCCGGATTCAGCTCCGTTCGTCGCGACGTTGGGGACGAGCCCGGCGCGCGCTGCTCAACGCGCCGCTCGAGCTCAGCCGCGCTAGGTCCTGCCCGATCGGGCACTTCGGCCCTTCTTGTAAACTGCCTTTCCCCAGCAGGGATGAACCGATCGCTTTCACGAAAGCCAAAGCGAGAGCCGATCGCCTCGAGCCAGGTGCGAGTCTCAGCCGTAACACGGGCATTTTCCGCCAGCTTTTTCAGCACCTCGTAAGGTCCAAAGATGAAGCCCTCCCGATTGATGAACACCACGCCTTCCTCAATCCACTGGACGGCTTCCCCTTCGGCACTACGGAACTCGCGAAAGAGCCCCTCATAGAAACGCCGGTTGGCCGCGCTGATGCCGGCCGAGGTGGCCCACTGGCCCAATTGCCGCGAGAGGTGAGCCGGCATTCGGCGCAGGGCGCGCATCTCACGTTGCGTTCGCCGTAAGCCCCGGCCGCGGGGCGGCCGCACTTGATGGGTGTTGCCAGTCTGGCGCACTTCAACCTCCGCCTCGACCCTGGAGGTGAGCGGGCGGCCGGACCCTCTCGTCGCTCTGGGAGCAGGAGTTTCCGGCACACGCATATGAACCGAGCCCATGTGACCTGGGGCGCCGGCCGGCATCATGGCATACTGGGGCGGCACCAATTCATCCATCATGCGGTTGAATGCATCGATCGCCTCCTGCTGGAAGTGCGCGAACATACTGTCCAAATGGCTCAGGGCCTCGCCAAGTCGGTGTTGCATCCGCCGCATCGCCGCGCCCGCCATCGAGCCCAGATCCGCGGCCATCTGCCGGGCGTTCCGGAGCAAGTTGCGAATGAACCCCTTTGCCCAATCAAGCATGCCCCTAAGGGTAAGACGGCCGAGACGGCCGGCTTCCACCCCCACCTCTCGGAGATGGCGGAGCAAGACCAGAACGTCGCCGTAACCAAACTCATGGAGAAGTTCGATCACCTTGCGAAGGACTGCGGCAGCGCCTTCCCGACCGGTCCTCAAGATGATTTTCACAACGCCTTTGACGGCGGTGCCGAACTCTGGAATGGCGCCGACCGCACAAAGAAAGAGATTAGCCCACTGCCAGCCACTAAGATACCCAGGCTGAGGCGGCCCCCCACCCTCCTGGGGGTGATCCTGAAGCAGGTTGTAGATCGCGGCCAGAAGATCGCGGACATCCAGGACCTGATCCGCCACTGGAATGAGGCCGACGACCAGATTCACCCCTATCTGGCCTAGATCCTGATCGTCATTAAAGTCGCCGATGAGGCACCCGACAAGCCAGTCGAGGGCGGGGGTGCTTCGAACGAGCAATCGATTTGGTTCGAACTGGTAGTTGACATCGGGAGGCTGCAGCTCCCGCCGGACTGCATAAAGATTGGGGCTATCCTCCAACAACACGCGCACGTCGGCACAGGGCACCGGCAAATCTGAAACGACGACACTGCCGTTGGCATCCAGCGTTCCTTCGGCGTAGATGGCCGTTCCCGCCGCGTTGGTCACCCAATACCGCCCGCCACCGACCGGGGCGCCCTGCGAGTAGCGATGACTAATGGCCAACCGGCCGTTGCCACAGGCGACCACCAACTCGTCGTCTCCCTCGTCGCTCAAGGCAGGATCAGCACTGGCCCTGGCAACGGAGGCCTGGCTGGCGGGAGCGCCGGCGCGATTGAGCCGGACGACATCATAGTGAATCCGATAGGTGTAGGAGCCGGAACGATCGAGTAGCCCTGTCTGATTGCGGGACTCGCCCGCCATAACCTGGCGAGTGACCGGCACCTCGCCTGTAATATGAATCGTCCCCAACTCGGCCGCCCCGCCCATCACTCCGGTCGAGACCTGAACGAGCACGCGGTCACCCCGATCCACCTCGACATCCACCAGCGGATCGTTGGCGGCTGCAAGGCGTGACGGGCCGAGGATTTGGCCGTTCAAAGTTTGGCCATGATAAAAGCCGTGGTCGCCATGGCGCGTCTGGGCGATGAATTCCAAATCATCGGCCACCCAACGCTCGCCGGGGATAATTTCCTCCCATTGATCGACGCACTCAACTCGCAACAATCTGAACAGCAGCACTGGCATAGCTGATCATTGAATCGGGCGGAGCACCGCCCAAAGCTGGTCCACCCGATCCAAGGGCGCTACGGAAAGGTCCTTCAGAATCCGTTGCGCCTCACCCCCACGCACGGCCGCGTTGGGCGCATCCACCAACCAAAACTCGGCCAGGGCGCAGAGTTCTCGCTCCGACCGGAAGCCTACCGACCGCCCCCGCGTCAGCGCCTCAGCAACCAAATGGAGGGTCATCTCCGAACCAATCGCCTTGGTCTCCGCCGGATACGTCCGACTCAAGATTCGCGCGATCTTAACCGCCAACTGACTGTCGAAGTGGCGCTGGAACGCGTGGACCTGACTTGGACGAATCCTTAGCACGAGTAAGGGCTTATCATTTGGAGAGATAATGGCCCGGGAAGTGGGACTTGCGACTGCGCCCGTTCTCTGCTCGACGTTTCTGATGCATGCCCTTTTGCCCTTTGCGGCCGCTTATCTATCCGATTTAGCCATTCGGATCAAGCGAACGTTGCACCACCTTGCCGCCGCTTCCCGCGTCACCCAGCCATTTGGGGATTGCATCGCCCCACAACAAACGGGAGACTGCTGCTCGCTTCTGGTGGTTGCGGAAAGTGCGCGCCCGAGTTCTGTCCTGACCCGAATAAGAGGCATCCACAGCGGGGTTTGAGACGTATTGATCTGCAGTAAACGGTTCGACGACGCGTTGTGGGACAATTGCGCCAGAAACTCATCTGCGGCTATCTCATTGGCTGCCTTGCCTGCGCAGGAGCAGTCAGCCTCAGCCCGTTGCTCCACCTTCTCATCGAGCACGGCGGCATTGGGCATCTCCATACTCATCGTGGGACGATCACGCCGGATGAGGAAGATGATGACAGCGACGCTTTCCTTGTTCACAAGCACGAGCATGCTCACCAGCATCTTCACCACGACCACGACCACGACGAGGACGACGGGCGGTCCGAGGATCACCATCACGAGACAGCCGATGCCGAGCCCGACACTGAGGCGGCGGAGGGGCAACCGGATCATGACAAACACGCCGACCCCGCCCCGCGCGGCCCGCACCATAGCCACCAAGGCCTGCCACAGTTAGTCGCTCACGGTTTGCTGCTTTCCGCCGCTCCCACCGAGGCCTTTCTTCCTTTGACCAGACGCGAAATCGTCTGCCCCCCCTTTGGGCAGCCGGTCCTAGTCAAGCCCTGGTTTGATCCTCAGACCGCTGGCCGCGGTCCTCCTGCCAACTAAAGCCACTCGCACGCAGTCGAAGAGCAATTCTCTGCCGAGGCTTTGACAGCCGGGGCAGCGTCGGTTGATTGCCGGCGCCCCAGGACAGGTCTTCATGGCAAGACCGTCTTGGTCCCTCCGTCTGCCTTGGTTCATTGGCTTGCTCCAAGATCACAGGAAACAAAGTGAGAACGGTCCGTTGGACCGAACGCAGAGTCAGGAAGCATTTTTGAAAGGATGTATGCATTCGCGTAGATTGAAAGTCTCTCCCAAAGAACCGAAAACAACTGGGGCAAGAGCACTGGTCACGGGATGGTGGCATGCGACTCGGATCCTTGCCATCCTTGGATGTCACAGCGCCGCCATGGCCCAGGAGGCCATACTCCCAGCCAATGCGCCGGCTGGTTCCCCAGAATCACCCCCGCCACTCACAGTGGCCCCCACTCGACTCCCCGAGATCATCGTCCAGGGGCGCCAAGATAGCCTGCTCAACATTTCGGACTCCGCCACGCAAGGAACGGTCGGCGCGGAGGAAATCGAGTCTCGGCCGCTGCTTCGCTCCGGTGAGATCCTCGAAACGGTTCCCGGCGTCATCATCACCCAGCACGCTGGGGGCGGAAAGGCCAACCAATACTTCCTTCGCGGCTTTAACCTCGATCACGGAACGGATTTCGCGACGTTTCTCGATGGCATGCCGCTCAATTTGCCGAGCCACGGCCACGGTCAGGGCTACTCGGATATGAATAGCGTCATTCCCGAACTGGTGCAGCGCGTGAACTACGAAAAAGGCGTCTACTACCCCGAGAACGGCGACTTTTCTTCAGCTGGATCAGCGCGGCTGGATTTCTTCCAGGTCCTGCCGCACAGCCTCGCTGTCGCCGAAGGCGGCATGTATGGCTATTTCCGTGGTGTCTTGGCCGAATCCCCCAAGGTCGGCCCCGGCCATCTTCTCTTGGGCGGCGAGTTCTCTCACTCGGACGGGCCGTGGAGACGGCCGGACGATTATCAGAAGTTCAACGGCATCGTTACCTATAGCCAGGGGGACGACGCCAATGGCTTTAGCGTCACTGGTCGGGCCTACCACGGCCAATGGAACTCCAGCGACCAGGTCGCGGCAAGCGCCGTGAACGACGGGCTCGTTCCGTTCTTCGGCTCGCTCGACAACACCACCGGTGGCGATTCACAACGGTACAGCTTGCAGGGTGAATGGCACCGAGCGAACGATCGGTCTGCCACCAAAGTGATGGCCTACGGCTTTTATTATGACCTCGATCTGTTCTCCAACTTCACCTATTACCTGACCGATCCCGTCCGGGGCGATCAGTTCGAACAGACAGACCAACGCGGCGTCGTGGGGCTGGACGCCCGTCACACCCTCTTCAACCAATGGTGGGGCAAAGAAGTGGAAAACACGTTTGGACTCCAGGCGCGCAATGATTGGATCGAGAATGGCTTGTTCCAGACCCAAAACCAAAAGCGCGTCAGTAAACTCGACGCTACCCATGACGCCTACCCGCTCGCCGCCACGACGCGCCGAGACGACCTCACCGAGACCAGCGTGGGATTCTATCTCCAGAACAGAATTCAATGGTCCGAAAAGTTCCGGAGCATCGCCGGTGTCCGGGGCGACGTCTACAATTTCGACGTCCGCAGCGACCGTTCCCTCAACTCCGGCGCGGAAGCCTCTGCCATCGGCAGCCCGAAATTGACCCTCGTGGCCGGCCCCTGGGCGAAGACGGAAGTATACCTCCAGGGCGGTCTCGGCTTCCACAGCAATGAGCGGCCGGGGGCGCACTAACCAGAGTCGATCCGGTGACCGGCGTCAGCACCAATCTAGATGGCGACACGGTGGTCCGGGCTGACCCCTCGTGCAGACGTATGGAGCTGAAATCGGCGTGCGCACCCTGGCGGTGCCACGACTGCAAAGCACCCTTTCTCTTTGGTGGCTCGACGTCGACTCAGAACTGGTCTTCGCCGGCGATGCCGGCACGACCGAAGCGAGTCGACCCAGTCGGCGTTACGGCGTGGAATTCGCCAACTTCTATAATCTTACCAGGCACTTGACCTTGGACGCTGACCTCTCCTTTTCGCACGCCGAGTTCAGGAACCACGCTCCCGAAGGCAATCACATTCCCGGCTCCATTGAGAGCGTCGTCTCGGCCGGCATCACCTATCGCGCCGAAGCTGGCTTTTTCGCCAGCCTGCGACTGCGTTACTTCGGTCCCCGCCCGCTGATCGAAGACAACAGTGACCGATCGGGCGAGACCATCCTTCTCAATGCGGCTGTCGGCTATCAATTCAACCAGACCTGGACCCTTTCCGCGGAGGTTTTGAACCTCCTCGACCGACGCGACCATGACATTGACTACGCCTACGAGTCACGCGTCCAACCTGGAGCGGATGCCATCACTCAAATTCATTTCCATCCAGTCGAGCCGATTCAAGCTCGCTTCGCGTTGACCGCCCGCTTCTGATCTTCAATCCCCAATCCGTCGGCCGGCCGCCACCACTCGAAGGAGGGCGGCCGCGCCGGTCATCGGCACGGAAACCTCCAGAGCTCTCAACTGTCGCGCGAAGGCTGCCCATCCGCCACGCGGTTAGTAGATGACCAAAGAACGTCTTGCGCCCAAGAGTTGGTGGTGAAAACAACCAGCGCTGCGAGTGAAAGCAACGGATGACCGATGCCAAGGCGATTTCAGCGAAAACGCCGCCTCGCCTCGCCCGAAGGCAAATGTGCGTCGCGCCGCCCAGACGAAGAGGCTTTGAGTCAGACAGTCCGCGTGGGCCGAGTCAGGGAGTTGGGGGAAGCAAGCGAAAGCACTTTACAGGAAGGCGAGAAGGGCTAAAAGGAATCTGACAAAGGAAACCAGTCGCCCCGGAATGATCTTATGAATCTCGTTTCTGCTCTTCGATTCGGTCCACCCCCTGTTTCGTCCCTTCGCCAACTGTGCACCGTGCTGGCGCTTGCGTTGGGTTCTCAAGCCGCCTTTGCCGTGGTCATTCATGATGAAGCGGTCAATGGCGACTTCTCAGGCAGCGGCACATCGCCCAAAGCCCTGGGCGCGCTCGGGCTCGGTAACAACGAAGTCTATGGCACCACCGGCCGGGACTTTGCCGGCACCCGCGACATCGATTACTTTTCGTTTTCCATTCCCGCGGGCTATCAGCTTTCGGAGATGCGTCTTCTGAAAGCTGCGCCCGGTTCGACCGGCTTTGCTGGCCTTCAAGCCGGCGGGCAAGTGACGTTGCCTTCCAATGCAAGCAGCGCGGCAGGACTCCTCGGATGGGTTCATTACACTGACGGCCAGATCGGCACTGATATACTGGATGATATTGGCACGGCCGGGAATGGCGCTAGCGGCTTTAGCCCACCGCTGGGAGCTGGCACCTATGCTCTCTGGGTGCAAGATGGCAATCCGGGTCCGCTGCCCTACGGGTTCAACTTCGTGGTCAGCCCTGTGCCCGACGTCGGTTCCGGCATGAGCGAACTTGGCTTGGCCATTCTGGCGACCGGGTCATACTTCGGACTGAGCCGCAAGCGGGCATCCCGATGAGCGGCCTTGCCGCCGACGAACGAACCCGCGTTCGTGGCTTGCTTGGCCGGCGCGTCGCCCAGGGCGGTCGAGAAAATGCCTTCTTCGGATCTCGGATCGTATTCGCTCCCGGCAATACTCGTCGCTTTTTACTCTCATCTGCGAAAAAGCACGGCCCCAACAATCATCGTTCGGTCAAAGCCATCTGCGCCGCGCGCTCAGGGCGGGATGCCCGGGAAGGAAGCGGCCCCATCGGCATCTTCCTCGTCCCTGGGACCAACTCCACCCCCGCGGGCGAATGATCGCGCTCGGACCCTGTCCCCTCTTCGATTTGGAAGCGAGCCAGGCTCCGTTGGATGCCCTCCGCTAAATGAGCCAACTCGACGGAGTGCTGCCGCGCTCGATCGCTGCCCGCCGCGATCTCTCCCGCGGCCTGTTCCAATGTGGCCATCTCCGTGGCCACTCCGCGGGACACGGCCGTGATCTTCGCCACCCTGCTGTTGGCGGTTTCAACGGCGCCCGCCGCTTCCGTGACGTTCCGGGCGATTTCCTTGGTGGCGGTCGACTGATCCCGAATGGCCGAGGCGGTTCGATCCACCAACTGACTGACCTGTTCCACCACTCGCGAGATCTGGCCCAAGTCCGTCAGGGTCGCGGCGGTGGAGGTTTGAATACCGGCGACCTTTGCCCTGATACCGCTGGTGGCATCCGCCGTCTGGCGTGCCAGTTCTCCGATCGACTGCGCCACGACGGTGAAGCCTTTGCCCGCGGCTCCGGCACGAGCAGCTTCAATCGTGGCATTGAGGGCGAGGAGCTTGGTTTGCTCCGAGATGGTCGTGATCGTATCGCTAACCTTGCCGATGTCCTTAGCCGCCGCGCTCAATTGTTGCATCCGTTGTTCGGCATGCTCCGCCTGGCGGGTGGCGTCGGCGGTGATGGACTGAGCGCGTTCGGATTCGTTGGCGATCTCAGCCAGCCCCTGCGTCATCTCTTCGGTCGCCTGAGCCACCGTCGTGAGCCGCTGGGATGTTTCATCGATGCCGGATGCGACCGAGGCGCAGTTCCCGCTCATCTCATCCGCTGCCGCCGCCACCGTCGTCGCCTTCGCGGAGGTCGACTGCACACCGCTGGCCGATTGCCGCGAAACCGAGGAGAGTTCCGCCGACGAAGCCGCCAAAGTGTGAACCCCGGACATGAGCTCTCTGAGGAGCGCACGCCAGCTCGCGGTCACGGCCTGCAAAGCTCGGGCAAAATCGCCAATCTCGTCACGCCGCGTCTGGAGCACGACCTCCACATCCGCGGTCAGGTCGCCGCGACTCAGTCGCGCCAAGACGGCGCCGGCTTTGCCGAGAGGGACCAGAACGACGCGCCGCAGCACCAGGACAAGGGACGTCACCAAAGCGATCAGCACGGTCAAGCTGACGGCACATCCGGCCAAAAGGCGGTTCCGACGAAGCCGAGCCACCGAATCAGCCCACTCGATTTGAGCTTGTCGATAGCCCTGATTCGATAGGCGCAGGAACTGGATCCCGCCCATCTGACCTTCCTTCCATTCGGAATGACATTCCAGGCACGACTTCTCCGCTTTCAGTGGTTGATACAATTCAAAAGCGTCGGCCGTTTGCCGTTCCACCGCGGAACCGGTCATGAGGATCTGGTCACGCAGAGCCGCTTCCAATGGGCGCTTGCGAGCCTCTGGACTCGAGGAGTAAGCGACTTTGCCAGAGCCATCCAGCAAGGAGCACTCCAGGAGCCCCTCCACCTGTCGCTGCCGCTCCATAATCTGAGTGAGTCGGTCCATTTCACCCTGCGCCATGGCGTCGTAAAGAGAGATTTTGATCGCCCGATCGAGATTGCGCACATTGCCGCGAGTGGTGCTCTCCAGCCGAGCCAAGTTGCGGCGGGAAAGGTCGGCCAAAGTATGGGACTCATTCTGCTGGCGGAAGACTTCGGCGCTGATCAGGACTGCCAAGACAGCCGCCGAAATGGAGGCGAAACATTTGGTCTGTAGGTTCATAGATGACAACTGCAGCGGATTTCTTCCTACAGAAGGCGACAAATCCGCCGCCGATACCCCATCGGTCGTTTTCGCTGTAGACTTTAGGAGGAAACTGGCCAACCCCGCTTCCGGCGTGCCCGGCGTTTCTCCGTCCTGCGCGCCCTCGACGAATCGTTTGGCCACCGCCGGCCGACGGCCGCGCCCGCGTCTGTCTGACCTGTCATGATCTAAGGCAACCAACGCGTCGTCCGAGGCATTTGATTTCTGAGCCGTCCCTGACCGCCCGAGGCCACGTCCCCAGCCCACTGCACCTCCGCCGTGGGAGCGTGACGGAAAGAGCGCGCGTCGGCGGCGTTTGGGTGCGCGACCGGCCCAACCCGTCAAGCGCGGCTAGTGTGCTATCCCTTAAGTCCGTAGGCTTTTGCGGCGAGGAATTTGGCACGCTCGCAAGGCGCGAGTGAGGCGCATACCCGCAGCGGTCTGTAACGAGCGAGCAACGCCGCGAGCGTGCCAAAGAACCGCCGCCCTAAGGGTTGCGCTGAAATGACTTGCAGGCTTTGTTGTTCCTCAGTCACAGAGCGCTACAGCTATGCTCCTTCGTCACGCCGCGCCTGCAAATCATTTGAGCGCAACAAAAGCTTACGGACTTAAGGGACAGCACACTAGATCGCCTTGGCCCGCCGGCTGCTATCCAACGTTCGTGCCGATTCTCAAGAATTTCCGTCTCAGCTCCAAACGTCCATCAACCGTCGCAACTCGCAAAATCTGCGACTGCGGCAAACCTGCTTCGCATCGATCTGGTCCAGATTGGGAGTGCTCTCGCTGCCAAGAGTTCAACCGGCGTTACCTGGAGCACCAGATCCAGTTCATATTAAGCGAGCGCGCCGTGCACGAGATTCACGCGGCGGAGCCGTTCGCAAACTGACCGGCTCCCGTCACGGCGTTCCGGGGCTTCCGCCGGTTTGAGCCGAAGCCCGCCAGGATGCCGGCAAGTTCGGATCACCTTGGAGGTTGACCAACTGCAGGGTGGCCCCGCCGCCGTCGGCCCCCGTTGGCCAGTCAGCTGTATCGTTGTAGCTCATCGACAACGCCAACGTCCCATCGGGACGGAACAGCCGCAGACGCCCCCCGCTATTATCCAGTCCAAATTGGAAGCTGCCTGATACCGGCACAGTCGCCGGATGAAAGAGGCGAAACCGGGCCTCGTCCTGGCATAGCACCAGCCGGTCGCCGGGCGCCAGTTCGATGTCAGGCAAGGCGAAGGCGTGGTCATCCCCGCCATCGCGGAAGATCCATCCGGACAGATGCACCGGTGCCGAGCCGGTCACGCCCAGCTCGACCCAATCGCCGGAATCTGCCCCTGCCCCTGGGTGATATTGAATCTCCGTGAGGGCCAACTCGGAGATGCGATTCGGGATGTCTGGCGCCGGTTCAAAGAGGGCCGTGACAGAGTTGGTGCGATTCGGCCCGACGTTGAAGGTAGCGACCAGTTCGTCAGGCCGGGTCCCGGCGATGTTCCATTGTCGGAAGCGGTAGCCAGGATAAGGCAGAGCCTGCACCTGATTGGTGATGTCGACAAAATACACCCCTCGCCATGGAAAAGAATCCAGCGTCAGCGAGTTCAAAATGATCCGGCCGCTCCCGGCAGGTTCGACTTGAACCTGCACCGGGCCTAAGCCCCCGTTGAGTTTGAAATGCACCTGGCAATCCTCGCGCAATTGGGCTGGACGCGTCCGACCAAAAGCGGTCAAAACGTTCAGGTTGGTTTCCCAGGTTTCCGGGAGGAAAGGCTGATATTCAGCCTGGTGGGGGCGGCCAAACCCGCGCCGCGACAATTCGCGCCAACTCCAGCGTTGGAGGTGAGCGGGGATTTCTGGGCGGATCACGGCGGCCATGGCTTGGATGTTTTGCTCGACGGTCTCTTCGCGAAACACGGTGTTGAGCATATCAGCGGCCCGGCGAATGAAGCGGGCCCGGAACTGGGAGTTTTTGAGCAGGCTCCGGAGCATCAGCGTCCGCCCGCCGCCGTTGGGCCACGCGGTGCTCGACCCGGAACCGCTGGTGTAGAAGTCGAACATGTTGGCATAGTCGGCGTAATCGCGTGCCATGGCTGGGAGATAGACTCCCGGAGGCCATAAGTTGAAGCCGTAGTCCTGGTCGAAGACCAGCCAGCGGAACAGTCCACGGGCCGCGCGCGGCCGCCAGCACTTGATGTTGCCGATATCGAAGTTCTGAAAGTAGATAACCGCCACGTGGTAATCGATGAAGTTATCGAGATCGAGATACTGTTCCGCCACAGCCGCGTAATTGGCGGGTGTGGAAAGGTCTTTGGACGAGAAAAACTGGCGCATCTGGTTGTAAACGGTGCCGCTGCCCGCGTTGACCGCGCCATAGCCCTCGATCAGGTCGATCCCCCCGCGCTGGAGCCCGTGGTGAGCAGCGACGTAATCCTCATTCATCTTCTCGCGCAGATTGTAAATACCCCAATACTCTCCGTTGAAGTAGACCACCGCTGGCCGATACGCTTGCGTGTCGAGGCCCGTGCTGCGGATGAGCCGCTGCATGAGAGCGTCCCGCATCAGCGTGAACTGACTGTTCACAAAGTAGCTGCCGTACTCTTCCGTTCGGCCGAATGCGCTGATCGGAGGGCGCGGAGGCGTTTGCTGCGTCCCCTGGTTGTCGTTGCCGGAATTGCGCAGGACCAATGCTTCAAACTCGTCCAGATCCTGATCGGGAAAGACGCGATGGTTGAACTTGCCTGCCCCATAGGCGCGCCGCGCGAACAACGCGAGGGATTTCTGCGGATAGCCGCGAGAGCCCCAGCCGCCGAAGATCTTCATCCCGGCGCGCTGCCGAAAACCGACCGTTCGATTCGTCTCGAAGAACTCCACCGCCACTTCCACTTCGCGGTCCTGCCAGGCGTACGATCCGCTATACGGATAGTCCTGCAGCACCTCGTTCTGAGAGGAAAGGACCCGGGGGCCCATCCCGTAAAGGTATCCATCCCGGAACGCCAGTGCGCCCTTCGGAGTGCCGATGGAAACGATCGGTAACGCATGGTGCACCCCAATGAAATAACTTCTCGCCTCCGGCGCGCCTCGCCCCGTCCGTCCGGATCGCCACCGCCCGCACGATCGCCGTCGAGCCAGCGTCAAACCACCCGAAACGACCGGCGATTTCCGCGTGGGCCGAACCGTCGACCGTGTAATGGACTTCTTCGCCGTCCTCTCCCACGATCTGCACCGTGACGCTCTGGTCGAAAAAACCGCCGTCCGGTGAAAACAGCGGGGCGCGCACGGCCGCTTCGCTGACCTGGATCGAATTCTCCCTCCCGGGGCTGCTTTCACCTTTGCTGTAACGAGCGAGCGACTCGGCCCCGTCCGGCACTCGACCCAGGGATTGGTCGGGCGCCAGCGCTGGTATGGCGAGTTGGTCGACGACCTGGAGCGCCGCGTTTCTCAGTGTCAACGTCTCGCCTGAGCCTTTCAATTTAAAGTTGGTATGCAGCGGCGCGTCTGCTTGGGCTCGGTTCAGGTCGGAGGCATAAACCAAGAGGTGACCGTGCGGCTGAATCAGAACAGACGGGAACCGCCATTTCCCAGGCAACGCTGCCTCGTCGCTCACCGCATAGCCGTCCAGATCCACCGCTTCGTCGTCCGGGTTGAACAGCTCGATCCAATCCCAATATCGGCCCTCATCATCCTTAAGCACAGACACGTTGTCGCTCATCACCTCATTGAGCCGGACGCGGCTCCCGCTCTGCGGAGCAGCGAGCGTTCGAATGCGGCAGAAGAGCCTTTGTGCTTCCGCGGGCACACGGGCAAGGAAGACCCCATCGGCGACTGCTTCGATGCGCGCGCCGCCGGGCTGCGTCCAGGCGGAGCCAGGAGCGATATCAGGCGCTTGCTCCAAGGCCAGAGAATCGATCGAAGCGGAGCGGGCCTCAAATTGGAAGATGACCACCGGGCCGGGTTCCAGTCGCAGCGTCGACGAAAGAATGCGGGGAGCGGCCTCTCCGGATGCACCGGAAGCCAGTCCAACCAGGAAGAACCACCCAACGAAAACCGACCGTTGTCGCGATGTTCCTAACGCCAGACGGGCCCAGCTTCGCCAGGATTCGCTTTGTCCCATTGCCCAACGATAGGCAGCGGGCATTGGCATCGTCAAGCAAGGGTGTGTCACTTGCCCTTGGTGTAGGGACCAGTTCCAGAAGTGACCAAACTAAACCCAAGAATGGAGTCAGCCGAGCCAGCTTTCCCTCTTCACGGGTCTGCTTTGAGCGATTCCCCTGTTGACTCCAGGAACTCGATGGAGACTATCGTATGGAACCGATGCCTCCCGAAACCTGCCAACGCCAGCCGACTCGGTTATGACCAACGCAACCGCCACCGTCCCCCTCGTCGGCAAGGTCATTCGGAACCGCAGCATGGCGGCCGCCGACATTGCGGAAACCACTTACTCTCCTGAACTCACCATCCCCCGGCACGCCCATCCCTTTCCCTATTTCTGCGCCGTTCTCTCCGGCGCGTTCGAGGACGTGGCTGGCGCGCACCACCGCTCGTGCGTCCGCTCCACGGTCTTTCTGCGTCCCGCGGAGGAGGTCCATTCCGATCGATTCGCCCTGGCGGGAGCGCGCTGCCTGGCTGTAGAACTCAAGGCCAGTCTATTGGAGCGGCTGGATGAGCCGGCGCTCGTCAATCAGCGCCAGGAGACAAAGGGCGGCCCAGCCTTTGACGTCGCCTGCCGCCTGGCGGCTGAACTCACCCGTTGGGACCAGTTTTCGGCCTTGGCTGCGGAAGGATTCGTTCTGGAGCTGCTGGCCGGATTCAGCCGTTCCGCCGTCCGAAGCAACGGCTGCCCGGTTTGGTTGCGGCAGGCGATCGAGATATTGCAGGACCCCGCTGCCCCAGGTCTCACCCTCTCTCAGATTGCCGGCGCGGTCAAAGTCCACCCCGCTCACTTTGCCCGCGTGTTTCGGGCCGTGCATGGATGCACCGTCGGCGAATACGTCCGCCAGCGCCGGATTCAATTGGCTTGCGCCGAACTGGGCCAATTGGATCGGCCGCTCAGCGCCATTGCCCTGGACGCCGGCTTCGCTGACCAAAGCCACTTTTGCCGCATCTTCAAGCGCCTGATGGGTGAATCGCCAGCCTCGTACCGCCGGCGGGTGTATGGATCAGGACGCTAACGGCATCCAAAACCCGCTTCATTCATTCAAGACCCCCAAAAGCTGTCTCGGGTATGATGGCCAATCGTGAAACATCCCATCCATCTGATCGGATTGGCCGCTGCTGCTCTCGCGCTCACGCCCACCGCCCGGCCCGCGCAAGAATCCGTCACGAGTCCTTTTCAAACGCGCGACCTTGCCTTCACCAGCGCCGACCTCCAGCTCGAAGCCACCCTCCTTCTGCCCAATGTCCGAGAGGGCCGTGTGCCGGGCGTGGCCATTATCCACGGTTCGGGAGACAGCGACCGCGCCAACCCATGGACCCGCGCCTACGCCCAAGCCCTCGCCTGCCGGGGCATTGCCGTCTTGCACCCGGACAAACGCGGCTCGGGCCAATCGGGCGGCGACTGGCGCTCGGCCACTTTGAGCGACTTGGCCAATGACGCGCTTGCGGCGCTGCGTTGCCTCCGCAAAGAACCAGGCCTCGATCCAGATCGGTTGGGTCTGATCGGCTTTAGCCAAGGAGGAGATATCTTGCCACTGGCCGCTTCCCGCGAAGCGCAGGTGTCGTTCACGATCGACATCTCGGGCTCGGTCGTCCCCATGGCCGAACAACTCGCCGATGAAGTCGAGCTCAGCGCCCGACGGGCCGGTTGCGCCCAACCGGAAATCGATCTGTTGCTGCGATTAAACGAAAAAGGACTTCAATTTGTCCGCAGCGGCTTGGAATTGGATTGGGTCGACTATGAAAATGACCTCATCTCCGCCAAGCGCGGAGCCCTCCGCGGGTCGACCGTCTTGGAGCGATTTCCCGATCGGCGCGATCATCCGGCTTTGACCAGCGTTCGACACCTGGTCAGCTATGATCCCATGCTCTTCTGGAAGCAGGTCACAGTGCCGAAACTGTTTGTCTTTGGTGGCCGCGACACCCAAGTTCGGGTCGACAAGAGCCTTCGTCGATTGCAGTCGGAGTTGGCCAAGGACAACAACTACTCCGTGTTGCTGTTCAACCCGAATGGACACGCTCTTTTCCGCGAAGATTTGTGCGATTTCCTGGTTCGATGGATCAAACAATCGGGCCAACCTTGAACGGCGGCTGCCACTTCCGCGCTCGATCCCGCCGAGGGCGTCACCCCGGTCGCGAGGGCTTGATCTCGCGACGCAACCAGGCGCGGGCAAACGCCCACCAGCGTTCCACCGTCGGCTCGGAGACGCCAAGGATGCTGGCGCATGCCTTGTTGGTCAATCCGGCGAAAAACCGCAGCTTAACCCGGTCCGCCATCACTTTATTCTCAGCCGCAAGTTTGTCCAAGGCCTCGTGAACCGCGAGCAATTCATCCGTCTTGGCGAAAGAATGAACTGGCACCGATTCGGAGGTGCGAGTACCATCCGAATCGCCGCATGCTTCCTCGGATTAAAATGACGAAGCGGCAGAGCCGGTTATCCGAATTGGAATGCCCACTCCCCAGAACTCCTTTACCAGCATGTTCGCTGGAGGTCAGAAGAACAGGAGCTTTGGGCTGGCCACGCGACTAGTCCTGCAGTTGGCAGACTCCTGCTTGGTATCTCCTCTGCGCCGCTTTGTCTCCCCAGTTCGCTCCCTCCGTGGGGTCGGCTGTTTTCTTCTATTCTGCTTGGGGTCAACAGCTCTGAGCCATGCCGCCGAGCGTGCTTCGAGCATTCCTCCCTTCGTGGTAGCGCATTGGACAACCGAAGAAGGGCTGCCCCAGAATGGAATAAAGGCTTTGGCGCAAACTCCTGACGGTTACTTGTGGATCGGAACGCTCAATGGCTTGGCTCGATTCGATGGGATTCGTTGCCGCATCTTCAATCATGAGACGGAAATCCAATTCAAGAAAGACGCTATCAACGATCTTGCGGTGGATAGCGTCAATGGAAGCTTGTGGATCGCGACCAAGGAAGGAATAGTCCACTGTCAGGAGCGTCGGTTCGAGCGGTTTGGCTTGGATTGTGGCATTGGTGAAGTCGGAGTGCTCGAACCGGCGGCGAATGGGGGCGTCTGGTTCGGTGCTGGCGAGCGCATCGGGCGGATTCAAAAGGGAGTAATCGATTGGTGGGAACTTGGCGAGTCGGTGGATCCCGAAAGAATCAGCGCTTCTGCGGAAAGGAACACTTCGACTTTGCAGATTCAGCTCGCCTCTCGCCTTTATCAGCTCGATTTGAAGACTCGAAACCTCAGCCGGATTGATCCGATCCGGCAAAATGGAACATCCTTTAGTTTCCTTTCGGATCGAAATCACGCGCTTTGGGTTGCGGGCGTGCACGGGCTGTGGAGGCGAAGCTCCACCGGTTGGGCGCAGATTCTTTCCTACAACGAGCGCACCTGGCCGGATTTCTTGTTTGAATCTTCTGACGGCCAGATCTGGGTAACGATCCGGTCCAAGGATGGGCTCCGGAATCTCTACTGGTGGGTCGAGGACGGATTGGTCCCGTTTACCGCAGTGGGTTTTCCATCAGACTTGCATGTCACGCGAATGCTCCAGGACCGCGAAGGAAGTATTTGGGTTGGCACGGCAGAGGGGCTGTTTCGTCTGAGGCCACCGAGCTTGAGAACGTGGACAAGGAAGAATGGTTTGCGGGACGAGGACACCGGGCCGTCGCGGAAGGTCCGGACGGCACGATCTGGACCGGGACACCCAGGGGAGTATGGCTGATGCGCGATCGGCAGCTTTTTCGATTGCTCTCGGAGGATATGGAGGTGACTGGGCACAACCTGCTGCCTTTGCCTTCCGGTAACCTTCTGGCGAGGTCCAGGTCGTCCGTCTTGCGATTCAATTCTCGGGGCGTTTCGGATATTTGGGCTGATGAACTGAAGGTGAAAAAAGGGCCTTCCTCGGCGCTTTTCGCAGAAAGTTCCGGACGACTCTGGATGGGAGTGGGCCGGGAAGTAGTTTGTCTCGATCAGAACCATTGGAAGGCCTTCGAATTGCCCGGGCGCGGAGATGAAACGAGCGTCCGAACGATTCATCAGGATCAGCGAGGCGACATTTGGCTCGGAACTTTCGGCGGAGGCTTAGTCCGTCTGCGTGATAACGAGATGACTGTCTTTAAGACCAACCGGGGTGATCAGAACAATCGGGCCTGGTGGATTCATGAGGACTCGGACGGTGTCTTTTGGGTCGCTTCAGAAGATGGCCTGAACCGCTTTGTGCCTCCTCAGCCCGAGCGTCCCTCGTCAAGAATCAACCTCTTCGACGATAGCTCCCTAAGTCGCAAGGTCACGATCGGAAGCCAGCCCTTCTTCACTTTCACAACTCAGCATGGCCTGGGAGAGAATACTGTTAATAATATTCAGGAGGATCGTTTCGGCTATCTCTGGCTGAGCGGGCTGAAGGGAATCTATCGCATCTCACGTCAGCAATTAAACGCGGTCGTTGACGGAGGCCGCGACAAAGTCGACCTTTTGGCCCTCGGACAAGATGACGGCATGCTCTCCTCCGAGTGCAACGGAGGCGACAACCAGCCGTCAGGGTGCGTTGCTCGCGATGGTCACATCTGGTTCCCGACTTCAAAAGGACTTGTGGAAATTGATCCGGAAGCCATTCGGGTAAACGAACTGGAGCCGCCGGTAGTCATCGAAAGTATCCTGGCGAACAATCAGCCTGTTTTCGGGGACGGAGCCACGAACCGAAATGTCGTCATTCCCAATTTCCAAAAGGCTGTGGCACTGGGCGCCAGTCAACGTGGGATTGTCGAAATCCGCTACGCGGCCAACAGTTTTGCCGCACCGAAGCGAGTTCGGTTCCAATACATGCTCGAAGGCTGGGATAGAGGATGGCAATCGGATGATGACAACCGACGCGTGGCTTTCTACCCGAATCTCCGGCACGGGCGTTACACGTTCCGAGTCACTGCCTGCAATAATCATGGAGTGTGGAACAAGAGTGGCGTTTCTTGTCTGATTACGGTGGCTCCGTTTTTCTGGGAAACGTGGTGGCTTTACGGGCTGGTTGCTGCCGTCGTCCTCGGATTGGCCGCCGCTGTCCAGGCGTATCGCATGCGATGGCAACGTCGAGTGTTGTCGCTTGAACACCAACATGCCCTTGCTGACGAGCGTGCGCGCATTGCCCGTGATATTCACGATGATCTCGGCTCGCGGTTTTCGCAGCTGGCCATTCTTGAAGAACTGGCCGACCGGCACCTTGAGCGCCCGGACGAGGCCCGATCCCACTTGGCGAAGTTGCGGAGCGCGACGAGCGCCGCCTTCCAGGCGCTCGACGAAATCGTTTGGGCTGCCAACCCCAGGCAGGACTCTCTCGAAGGCCTGGTTTCCTACTTGCGCGAGTACGTTCCCGAGTTCTTGAACCCTGCAGGTATTCAGTGTCGATTACAGTTCCCCGATGCTCTCCCGCTTTGTCCGCTCACCGCCCAAACTCGTCATCAGTTGTTTTTGGTGGTGAAAGAGGCCTTGCAGAATGTGGTCAAACATGCGCGCGCGACGGAAGTCGCAATCGAGCTCCGGGCTGACGGAAATGATCTGACTCTCACGGTCAAAGACAATGGTTGCGGTTATGAAACGAACAACAGTGGCTCGGAGGGCCGCTCGAGGAGGGCACAATTCACCGATGCGACGCTGGCGAGTTCCGCTCCTGGAAATGGTTTGGCGAATATGCGGCATCGGATCGCGAAGATTGACGGACAGATTTATTTCCGAAGCGCCCGTGGGCAGGGCACAGAAATCGAAATTCATCTGCCTTTGTCAAGGGGTGCGAAGCCGGAATGAGGGAGCGTGCCACCCCACGAATTCACGCGGGTTGCACCCGGGCCGGCTGGATGCGAGCCTGACGATTACTTCGCATGGTTGATGCACCGCCACCTGCTCGAGCCAGTGGGCATGACTGCAAACGCATTCGGGTCGCTTTGGTGGAAGACAACGCGGGGCTGCGTGAAAGCCTGGCCGTGCTCTTAAACGGCACCCCAGGATTTGTCTGCGCCGGCAGCATTGCGTCAGCTGAGGCGGCTTTGGCCAGAGTCCCCGAGTTGAGTCCTGACGTCGTGCTCATGGACATTCATCTCCCGAAGATATCGGGCATCGATTGCGTTCGATCGCTTCGGGAAAAGTTGCCTCAAACCAAGATCCTCATGCTGACCGTCTTTGCGGACGGCGAACATATCTTCCAAGCCCTTATGTCCGGAGCGAATGGGTACCTGTCAAAAAGGACTCCTCCAGCTGAACTTTTGAAGGCAGTAGAGGAGGTGCATCGAGGCGGAGCGCCGATGTCGCCCGACGTCGCCGTGCGTGTGGTGGCGTATTTCAATCAAAAAGGCGCTAGCATAGAACCCCGTGTCCATTTGTCTCCTCGGGAAAGGGAGATTCTCGCCCAACTCGCACAAGGGGCGCTTTACAAGGAAATCGCAGACAAGCTCGGCCTCGCGTTCGACACGGTCCAATGGCATATCCGCAATATTTACGACAAGCTCCATGTTCGCTCGCGCACCGAAGCAGTCGCCAAATTCCTGCGGAGCGAGCCGCTCGCATAATCGGGAAGTCTCAAGCTCGCGATTCCGGCCGCCCTCTCCAGGTAGGCCCTCCTTGCGGGTGCCCTTTGCGGTAGTTTTGCCGTGCGACCGCAACAAGGCACAATCCAACTGCCACGATCAATCCACTGGTCGCTGGCTCCGGGACGGACGTAAATGAGAAATCACTGATCCGCTGGTCGGAAGCCGCCGCTCCAGTGCTCCCTGTGAATCCTACGTAAGCAAGTTCGCCACCCACGGCGTCCACGAGGTCCACTGGAAAGCTCTTTGAAAACTGTTGATGCGTGACGGTGTCGAGTAAACTTTCCGATAGAGTTGATCCGTCGTAGGTGATGGTGACGGCAATGGGATTGCCGGAGGCAAGGTTGAGCGGCGCAGTGCTCAGGTAATTTCCCGTCCCGCTGTTCGGAACCGTTGTCGGCGCGTAACCCGTTTCGGTCGGCGACGCATAGATATGGAAAGCCACTCCTGTTGCGCTGCTCAAGCCATCGAATCCAAGCTGCGCACAACACGGCCCCACGGCGCTGGTTCCCATGTTTTGGAGGACGAAGACGAATCCATCTCCGGCGTTGCTCGGAGTCAATTCCTGGTAAGTGAAGGATGTGTTGAATTGAGTGATGTTTTGACGGGAGTCATAGAATGCACTTCGTGCCTCGAAAAAGCCGGTGGATTCTGTGATCGTGAGAACGTTTCCATTCACCTTCGCGGGAGTTGGAGCGTTGAAGAAGTCATGCCCGTTCAGCGTCCAGCCTGACCCGTCGCCGCCGAATCCGGTGATTTGGGCTCGTGCCTGTAAGGCCAAAGCCGGCGGCAGTATTCCCAGCAGAAACAGACATATTCGTTTCGCGGCGGTGGCGTGTCTTCGCGCAGCAAGGTTCAGTTCTTCTACCATACAGGAATGGGAGTTGGTTAGTTGCAAAGTCCGAGGTCGGTCCATCACCGGATCAACCGATGGCCTACGGCTTTAGAATCGCCTGGTAGATTCGGCGTGTTTGATTTGTCGATTGCACGTCAATCCAGAGCAGGGGCGAATTCGTGAGCGACAATGTCGCTAGAGAAGTCCAAACCGCGGCGGCGGCATCCGTCTTATATTGAATCTCGTAAGACTTTCCCGCGATTCCTTCCAGGAGAAGACCGGCATACATCGCCAATGCCAGCGAAGGTGCCGTGGGCGAAACGACGTCGAGTTTGGCCGGTGAACTTACAGTCGTTCCACCGCCGTTGGCGATCACTACGGAATAGGAGCCAGCCTGGCTCAGGTCGATGTTCGAGAGGAGCAGAGAGGAAGACGTTTTCCCCGCTAGCGGCGTTTCGTTGAAGAGCCATTGATAGGTCAGAGGTTCTGTTCCAGTGGCAGATACGGAAAGGGTGACCGAATCCCCGGGAAAGGCTGTCTGGCTAAAGGGGGGGACAGAGATCACAGGAGGCGCCAAAGCCGAAGCCACATCCAATCGGGCTGCTTGGCTGAGAAGAGCGCCAAACCCATTCCTGACCGCGACGGTGTAGGCGCCAGCATTTCCGGATTGGGCATTGGTGATCGAGAAAGTTGCGTTCGTCGCACCCGCGATCGGTGTGCCATTCATGAACCATTGGTACGCGAGCGGTGCAGTTCCAGCAGCGATGACGACCATGGTAGCGGAAGAGCCTGGAATGACGGACTGGCTTTGCGGCTGAGTTCCAATCACCGGGGGCGCTCCGACGTTCAACACGGCTCCGTGGCTCGCTGCCGTTCCAGCGCTATTGCTGATCACCACCGAATAGGTTCCAAAGTCTGAGAGCTGGACACTTTGCAGGGGCAGAGCTGCGCTCGTTGCTTTGGCAATCGGAATCCCGTCGACAAACCACTGAAAGGCCAATGGAGGTGTGCCGGAGACGCCCACAGAAAGGATGACGTTGGAGCCTATCGGCACGGATTGACTCTCCGGTTGGATGGTTACGATCGGCGGACTATTCACGGTCAAGACGGCGACCCGACTTGTGACGCTCCCAGCGGCATTACTGACGGAGACAGTGTAGTCGCCCGCGTCGCTTGGCTGCGCGTCGCTCACAACCAGAGACGGCTCAATCGCACCGGCCACGGGTTGTCCATTCAACGACCATTGATAGCTGATCGGCTCGCTGCCGGTGGCTGCCACCGATATCGTGGCTCTTGCTCCCTCAGCTAGACTTAGGCTCTGAGGCTGGACTGTGATGGTCGGAGGGATTATCACACCCAGCACTGCCGGTTGGCTGGTGAGAATCCCCTCTGAATTGGAGATTGTCACGGTGTACGATCCCGCGTCCGTCGGTCGGATTTCCTTGATCAAAAGCAACGCGTTGGTTTCCCCGGGGACGGATTGACCGTCGTGATTCCACTGGTAGCTCAAGGGACCTGTGCCGCTTGCCCCCACCTCCAAAGTGGCACTCTTCCCAGCGACCACAGACTGACTGACGGGCTGGCGAGAGACCGAGGGAGGCAAGAGGAGCTCCATGCGGATGTTGTCCAGATCTTGGTATGCGGCGATGCCGCCGCAGCGAGCCCCAAACCCTAACCGTGATTCAAAAGGAATCATGCCAGGAATATTCACTCGGTCGAATAACGTGATCTCGCTTCCTCCACTCGGCGTGACCGTCATTTTGAGTTTCGTCCCCGTTCCGGTTGGTAATACGGTCACGCGGGCGTGGTTGAAAACGCCGTTGGTGAGGGGGAAATCCGTTATCAAGAGGTTGGTCAGAACCGCATTGCGCCACCAGATACTGACGCTGTTGTCGTGGTACCCTGGATAGGAGAGGAAGACAAAGCTTACGGACAAAGAGGGAAGATAGAATTTCTCGTCGATCCTTGGCGCGGCCCCATTGGTTCCGTACCTTGCTGTTTCCAGCAAACTCATTGAGAAACCATCAGCTGCGACACCTGGATCGATTGGTGTGACCCTGAAATCAAAGTCGATGCGCAACGGAACTTGAAAAGGCCCGGCAATCGTCCGGTCAAATCCGATGGTGTTCCATTGCTGCGTCCCTTGGGTAAGCCGCACGAAGCGCCCTGTCGGTCCATCGGGTAGAACAACCGCACCTGGGCCTTCACCGAGTTTCTCCACCGTGTACGGAATTCCTTCTGTGTCAAAATCAGCAGTTAAGGTGTCTGCCCTGGCGATCCTGGAATTCACTCCCAAGAGTGCAAAAGAGAGAACAAGGGCGTGGCAAATTGCGATGATCAAGCCCGGCTGAGACTCCAGCGGAAGGGGAAAATCCCCCACGTTTGCCGCAGTCGGGCCGTGTTGAGACGTCGCGCCGCTGTTTGCGTGTTTGGTCTTACCCCGGAAAAGCCTGGTGATCATTTGCCCCCGTTTTAGCGAGCGTCCTCGAGACCGCCCAGCCCCCAAAAAAGGGGGGCCGCCGGGGTTGGCTTCATAAGGCTTGTCATCCCGGGGTCTCCGCGAGGTCAGCCATTGAAATAATATTTAAAGATCCCACCGGCTTCCACCGCGGCCAGAACGGTTCCGTGCTGTTCAGTGGGATGCAAACCCTGGTCAAGTCGGTGCATGTCCCGGCGCTGATTCCTCGAGCACAGCCCGCAGAACACAGCGTTTCAGCATCGCCGCTTGGAACGTCCGGGGTTCCTGTTCCCTTCACGGTTTCGTGGGACACGGATGGAACGTGGATGCAATGTGTCCCTACCTGGCAGGGACCGATTCCCGCTTCCGCTCCGAAGCTAACGCCGCCGTGGGCAGGGCTCCGGCAGGTTCTTCCAGGAAAGCGCCCGTCTCAGCATGGGCCCGAAGCAACGCGCGGATCTTTTCGAGCAAGGGAAGATTCACTGCGGCCGCTGCGCGCAGATGAGCTTCTCGCTCCGCTTCCGGGAGCTTCAACGCCTCGGAAAGGGTTCCAGTTCCCGGCTGAATCCATCATTCATGGAAAGCGGCATACATTGTTAAGTGCGAAATCGAAGGTAAAATGCCATCAGCGATCGGATGATGAATGGCATCGAACCTGCCTTCCCCGAGATCGATGCGCTCCGAAAAGCGCCCGTGACATTTCCGTTTGGAAGGCCCGTCAGCGTAGGGGCTTGTAAAAGTAGTGCCAAATCGAAAGAAAAGTTCCGAATTGTTCGCATTAATTCCGGAACTTCTTCATGCCTTTCCTTGAGCCCTTCACTAGGTCAATTCGCCTCTCCTCGTGCCCCGCTTGAACTGGGCTACCGCGACAGGTCGGCTGGCGCGATGCCCCCCAACCGTGCTCAAAAACCTCTCCAACCCAACGAGCCAAGGCTCAGCGGAGAACAACAATTGTAACCCGGGCGCTACTTGGCAAGTCGCTTAGGCAGAATGTCTCAAGCCAAGGAAGCAATTCGGAAGGTGCCGGAGGCCACATCTGCCGTCGCACGATTACCCCAGAAATCGGGATTCAACCGTTCGGAGCGGGCGGCTGGAGGCCCGCGCGCGTTGCCTGTCAAATGGGCTGCGAAGCGCTGGCCCCGATGGCTGTTGCCCCATCTGGCGGGCTGCGCGGCCACAGTGCTTGGCTGCCGGGCTTGCCTGGGCCTCACTATCTCGTCTGCCTCCTTCACCCGCTCCGAGATTGCGCCGCTCGCCGGAACGCTGCGGGTGCAGACCGATGCTCCCTCCACCCTCCGGGTTGAGGTCAATGACGGCCACAGCGCGTGGCAGCGCCGTTTTTATGATCTGGCCATGGACCATGCCATCCCGCTCTTTGGCCTCAAACCAGGCAGGAACCACCTCATCACCATCACGGCACAGGCCCAGGACGGCACCACCGCAACGGCCCCGGAACCGTTGACCTTCCTCTCCGATCCGTTGCCGGGTGACTTCCCTAACATTCACCTGCTCCAGTCGCAGCCGGAGAAAATGGAGCCGGGATACACCCTTTTTCGAGTGGAGATCCATAGCAACACTTATGCATACGTGGTCATCGTGGACTCGGATGGGGAAGTCGTCTGGTATGCCAAAACCCCCTCCACCGCCGACGTGCGGCAGCTCGACAACGGCACCCTGTTCATGCCGGCTAAGACCAACTTCGTCGAGATGAACCTCCTTGGCGAAACCGTGCGATCCTGGGCGGCCCCTGCCGGCTTGCCCATCGACTCGCATGATGGAGTTCCGACTTCCCACGGGACGATCCTTTATCTGGCCGATGCCACCAACACAGTCACGGAATTTCCCACCAGCGTCACCAATCCCGACGCCTCCACCGCGACGGCCGCGGTGTATTTTCAAAAGGGGGTGGAACTGTCCGCGACCAACGGGGAGGTCCTGGCCACCTGGGACCCGACGGAGATCATCGACCCGCGCCGGATTTCTTACCTCGTCGGTCGAATTGCTCCTGGCTGGGATTGGGAGCACGCCAATGCCATCCTGGAAGATCCGGCCGACGATTCATTGATCATCTCCATGCGCCACCAAAACGCCGTCATCAAAATCGCGCGCGAAGACGGCCAACTCCGCTGGATCCTCGGCCCACCCGAGAATTGGGGACCCGAATGGCAACCGTACCTCCTTAAACCGGTCGGCACCCCCTTCCTGTGGTCCTACGGACAGCACGCACCCGCTCTCACCAGACAAGGCACATTGCTGCTCTACGACAATGGCAATTTCCGGGCGATGCCTTTTGATCCACGCCTCGCCGATACCAACAATTTCAGCCGGGCGGTTGAGTATCAAATTGATGAGCAGTCAATGGAAGTGTCCCAGGTTTGGGAGTATGGAGGGACCAACGTTTCGGAACGACTTTTTACTCCTTATGAAGGCAGCGCCAGGCCCCTCGCCAACGGCAACGTCTTGATCGGATTTCCCGCTGTCCGCTACGTCAATGGAGCGCCCGCCAGCCCGGCTTATCCGACGGCCACCTTCGCGCGCATTAAGGAAGTCACCCACGAATCCACCCCGGAAGTGGTCTTCGACCTGACCATCTCGATGGCGGACAAGCCCGAGGCCACCTATCATGACTGCACCATCTACCGCTGCGTGCGGATCGCCGATCTCTACGGCCACATCCTCGCGCCGGTTCAATCGGTCCGGCTGGTCCGCCTTTCCGGCGCCGTGCAACTTCAATTCTCCGCAGATGCTGCTTACACCTACAACGTCGAGGCTTCCGAAGATCTGAGGGATTGGGAATCCCTCGGGCCCGCCGTCGCTGTCGGCGACGATCTGCCCGATAAATTCCAATTCACCGATCTGGCTGGCACCCGCCCCGCGCGTTATTACCGCATTGTCACTCTGCCTGCGGATTGAGCCGGCCCGCCCAGGTTCGCGCTGGTCCTGTGTGCCAACGGCCGCGCGATTTGAATTTCGTCTCCGAGGAGCCAACCGCCATGACGAGCGGATCACCTCGGCCTCGACGCACTTCATCCACCTGAAGCCGGAACGTGCTTCTGAGAAGAGATTTCGACGTGTCGTCCAGTTAGTCCGGCCAGGCGTTCCTTTAATTCAGTTTCGGGCCACGCCCTGATTGGAGCGGCGCGGGCTATGCGCTATCTTTCAAGTGTAGTCAGCGAGGTAAACTCCTGGGTACAAAAAGGCGACTCAACCGAGCCGAAAGGCTCAAGAGAGCCGCCTTTACTTTTTGGAGATTTCTCCCCACGCCCCAGCCCTCGCCGCTGGCGTCCCCCCTCGACGGTTCAGGAGGCGCCAAGTGTCGAAGGGTAAACGTGCGGACCGCATCCAAATAGCCTGGAAAAAATTCAAAAGAAGGCCGGAGAGATTAAGAAAGTTTTTGGGAAATAGCCCCGTGTCACCAGGGGCGGCTCAGCGGCGGTAGGGAAGCGGTTTGACGACCTGGCTAGTCGTCCCCTTCAAAAACCAAACTGTTCTGCAAAGCCCGCGAAAGCAAAAATGAAAGGCCGACTCCGTGATTTCGCGGAATCGGCAATTCTCAGCCGGTTAGTTCCTAACTTAGTCGTGACTCAGTCCTGACGGGAGTAACTGATCTCCATGGTCTTGGCCCCGCCCTTACTGCCATCGAACATTTCAAGGGTGTGCTTCGTGGGGCTGAGAACCCGCAGCACTACTCTCATGGGAATATCGGTCCGACCGGTCGCGGGACAGGAGCTTTTGCCCTCGAGTGTGATTGTTTTCTCATCACCTTTACCCTCGCTCACAAACATGGCCGTGTTCATTTCGTCAATCCAAACGCTCTGGAACGCAGCTTTCTGTTTGCTGTAGCCCATCACGGTCCGCCCCTGAAAAGGCTGGCCCATCATTTCACCCTGAAAATCTTCCTGGAGGAACCGGCCACCCATAATCGAGCTTCCCTTGGCGGTGCCTTTACTTTCGTTAGCCGGGCCATCGGGGTCCATCCAGCATTTCACCTCGCATTTCCAGGAACCAACGAAATGCTGGAGCCACTTGTGCTCCTGACCCGGCGCCGCCGCGGCTTGAGCCTTTTTCATCATTTCCTCCGGGTTGGCACCACTCGGTGAACCAGCGCGCTTCTCAGAAGTCGGCCGCTCGGCGGTGGCTGTGCCCTTTGATCCGTGTTCATGGGAATCATTCTTCATGTTCTTCCTTTGATTGAAGTTCTCCTTGGGGATCGCGTCAAAAAGCCGCGACCCGTACCTTCATCCTCGCATCAGCAACGAGTTTTTCAATCTGTCATTTCAAACCTTTGTTGTGGTTGCGGGTGAAGAGGTGAGGGCTCTTTCCATTTCCCCGCGAGTTTTTACGAAGCATCGGGCTCAGACGTTTGCGGCGCGTTCTGATGGTCCTATTGGGCTCCGACCAGATTCGACCCGCGATCCACGGGTTACTCCCCCGTCGAACAGACCGATCCGACCTTCACCTCGTCCATGTGCCGCGCTGTCTTCGCGTGGGACGGATTGGATGACGCTGGCGTAAAACTGCCGAGAACCCACGGCAGGATGGATCACGTGATTTCACTGCGCGAGGATGTTTCGCACGTGCTGGACGGGGCCAATTGATGGCGACGTGCCACCCGCAGCAATGCCTGAACATCCTCAAAACAAACCAACCCCTGGTTCCATCGCCGTTGAAATGCGCGTCATCTTTACGGGAGCCTTCGGATACTCGGGGCCGCTCCATCGCCAAGCGGCTGCTTGAGCCTGGCCATGGCGTCGTCAGAGGGCACGTTCGGCGAGGGCATTCTTCCGCGAAGCGGCCAAAGGCGCTGTCCCGCTCGAAGAGCCCGGGCTGCAATGGAACTTTTTCATTCGCCATTTGTATAACCCTCACAGAATGGTCAGAGACATCGCACCCTGTGGAAGATTCCGACATTGTTAAACAGGTCCTGAATGGAGACGTAAACTCCTTCCGAATCCTCCTGGAGCGATATCAGCGACCCGTTCTCAGCATGATTCGACGACTCATCTGCGACCGCCACGGCTGTGAGGACATCGGCCAGGACGTTTTTGTCACGGCCTTTCAGAAATTATCCACCTTCGATCCGGCGCGCAGCCAGTTCTCCACGTGGTTGTTCACCATCGCGCGGAACCTGACCATCAACACCTTGAGGAAAAAGCGTCTCGTGCTGATGGAGGAACTGCCGGAAGCGCCCGCGTCCAGAAATCCGTCCCACGAGCTGTCGGACAAGGAGATTTTCAGGCGACTGGACGAGGCGCTAAAGGCGTTGCCGGGGAAGTTGCAGCGGCCGCACTGATGGATGCCTACGGTTTATCTTTGCTCCAACATCTGCGCTACGGCCGCGAAACCAGTCGCAGACGCGCGTTTGGCGGTCTCGCCGTTGCCGTTTTGAAACGTTTTGAAACCACCGCATGAATGCCGCCTGATGCCAGCCCTTGCACACCTGTCGTCCAGTTCCATCTCCAAGCCAATCCAGCGTCTGCCTCGCCTTGGCAAGTGAACGGATGCTTCGATTAGACTCCTGGCGCAAAGTCTGCCCATTGCCAGACAGGAAGATTTCGCCCATTCGTAGAGCAACCACGCCCCTTACTTACGCCTCTTCGCCGACGGGATCTTCCTTGCGCGCCTGTCCGACGTTTACATTTTCGTGCTGCCAGCAGAGAACCACGGGACCACTCCAATCAACGGTCGGCAAGCGGCGGCGTGGCTGTTGACTGTGATTCGGCTGAGCGCCACGTCTCGCAGTCGCCTCGCGGTTGGAATGAAATTGCCAGGTGCGGTCACTTCTGGTGAGCACATCTGGGTCAATTCCCGTGAGCGCCAACGCTCTCGCCACACCAGGCAAACGTCAGGAAGCTTCCCAGCGGCCTACCCTCTTCACCAGCTCGCGCCGGAAAACTTCCTCAATGAGCCCGAGAATGCGAACAAACCGACTAGTGCCGCCGCAAGTAAAAAGGCTGATCCGCCCGCATCGGGCGTCCGCAGAAGCGGATTCCCCGTCAACCCAGTCTGGTACAGCGAAGCAACTTCCGACACTGACAGCGCTCGGGTCCAGAGAGCCACATCCTGAATCTCGCCATCCCAGAATCCGAGCGTGGAAGGGGCGTAGGGATCGTTAGGGTAGTCGTGCCCTCCAATCGTGAGTTGCGGAACCGGAGCGGGAATCAGGTCACCGACGAAAGTGGTGCTTCCGGTTTGCTGCCCATCACGGTAGATTTTCACGGAACTCCCATCCGAGACAAGTGTCATCAAGTGCCAGGTATTGAGGCTTAACGGAGCGCCCTGTTCGGTAACGTGATTCACCTCCAGGACCTGTCCGCCGGGTTGCGCATAGTAGTCGCAGATCAAGCCAGAGTTGCTGAAGTTTTCAAAGTGAAAGCGACCGACCACAGCGTTCCAATTGGCGGCAATGGAGGCCCACATGGGGAGCGAGTCCGCATTCACCCAGGCTGACAAGCTGAAACTAGTCGTTGGCTGGATGAAGCTCGGCACAGTGATGTACTGGCCTTTCTTCGCGTCAAAATGGAGGGCGCCTCCAACTTGCCCCGGAACCCAGGAACCGCTGTTGCCCGCATAGTTGACAAGTGTGCCGTCATTTCCATGCCCGCTGGCATCATGCGCCGTGTTGCCGCTTGTTTCGTTCAGCGGCCAATAGCCCACGAGGCCGTCGGTGATGGGATTCCCCAGAACAGGGGAGGTTGAGAGTAATACGGCGACTACAATCTGGGGAGAGAAAAACCGAAGACGCATATCATTCATAAATCTGATATAGTGTTCGTTTTATATCAGATAATGGAATTCTATCAACTGCTTTCTGCCCCTGTGGAAAAAGGCTGGCCTCGCTGTTATTGCTTGGGGGAGAGATGGTGGTAGGAGCTGGATTCGAACCAGCGAAGGCGTAAGCCAGCAGATTTACAGTCTGCCCCCGTTGGCCGCTTGGGTATCCTACCACAGCGAAAGGATCCGCCAGCGAGAACCAGCCGGCTCTCAGCCCAGCGCGAAGTCCCGGACGCGATCGGGAAGCACAAGATACAGAAGCGACTCGCGCCGTCAACCACGGATACGCGCGCACGGCGGTGGCGCGTCAGCGCTTTGCCCAACCAAACCTGGTCCCGACCCGGTGGCAATCGATCCAGACCCGATCCCGATCGGGTTTTCATCGGGTGTGCATCCGGTTTTTATCGGGGCGGCTTCGAATAAAGCCCGGCCCAGGCCGAATCGATCCAGCCAGGAAATACGTTCTACCGCCTCCCCGTTTGACTTCCCCAGCGACGGCGCGGCCCATGCCTTCCACCGAAACCAACCTCCGGCTGATTCGGAGCCCGGCGTCCGCCGCAAACCCGAGGTTTTTTTCAGGGCCACTCCCGCTGCACAACGCACGGTCCACTTTTTTATGATGAGTCCATGCGCTCGAAATGCGGCATTTTTCTGGTCGAAGACAGGGACGAAGATGCGCTGCTGATCCGCCGTTCGATTGCCCATGCTCCTCGATTGAACCTGGTCCACCACGCCAAAAACGCCAAGGAAGCGATCAGCTACCTGCAAGGGGCGGGCGTTTACGCCAATCGCGATCGTTATCCGATGCCCCAAGTCCTGGTGTTGGACCTGGAAATGCCCAACGAAGATGGGTTTGTTGTCCTCGAATGGTTGAAACAGTCAAAAGTGGGCCACGATATCAAATCGGTGGCGCTGACGGGCCGCGAGCGTCCGGCGATGATGACCCGCGCAGAGGGATTAGGCGCGCGCCACTGCATCGCCAAACCAAAGCGGGAAGCGCCCCTGGCGGGATTTGCCCAACAACTCGAAGACTGGTGCCACCCACCGAAGCCGTAACGCGATCGGCCGTCGACCAGTTGACCCGCCGCCGGCTACAGCTCCGACCGCGGCTGCGCCTGGCCACTGGCCCCTTCACCATCCCTGGGGCGCCTCCGGCGCGATGCCAGAATCGTTCGCAGGGTGGCGGCATTCTTGACCGCGAACCCATGGACGTCGTTGTTGAAGTAGAGATAAACATCCCGCCCGCCCCTCTGCCAGGCTCGGATGCGTTTGGCGTCCTCGCGCAATTGCGCCTCCGAGTAGTTGGAGGAATAGAGGCCCGCTGGCCCGTGGCGCCGAACGAAGACGAAATCGGCTGTAAGCGGATCAGTGATGCGGAGGCCGGGCCAATCCGTCAGAGCCAGGGCCGCATTGTACTGCCGCAGGATATCGAAACAGGCCGTGGTGGCCCATGCGGGATGTCGAAGCAAATCGCTGCGGGCTTTCTGCCCGCGCAGCAACGGCCCGCCACAGCTCCAGCGCCGGTCCGGGACAAAGAAGAAGGGCGCTTAACGCCATACAGCCGTCAAGCGCCCCAACGCCATGCGAATACGACACACACGGCGAGATCAGTGATTACGACGAACCTGCCAAGCATGGAGCTTAGCTTCGGTTACGCTGACCCTGTGGAGTTTGACGGTTGCAGCGGGCGAATGCTTATCCGTTATTGTCGAAAAGTGCTCCTTTTTTGCCGGCGCGATGATCGAACTCAAGAACAGACAACCCGGATCGATCGGCCCCTGGACCGGCATGTTGAAATAGAACCGATCCGAAGTCCAAAGGAACATCGGTTGCGCCGGTCTGAGGCGAAGCGAAAAGCGGCCTGGGCTTGAGACTGGGTTTGAGCACCCCCCCGAGAGTCTCTCACCAGGCCCAAGGCGAGGCAAAACACACTGCGAGTGCTGCTGCCAGCGTTCACGGCGGCAAACGGACCAGGGACCGAAACCGCCTCAGATGCCGCCGCTTGGAAGCGCAGTTGTCCTAACCAGCCGTCGCCGGTCGGGTCGTCGGACGGGCCGGCGGCGTCGGTCTCGCGCAATTCCAGTGTTGACTCCCGGGAGCGAATCATTACAACAGCCAAGGTTTTTTCGTTCGAGTAGGGTCACTTCCGACCGCATTTCCGGAAAAAAGAGGCAACGGAAACCGGCGTAAAGGGCGGTCGCGCCGCTGAGGGGAGAAGACAAGTGGGAAGCAAGAACGGACTTATTCGCAGTATTAAGCGAATCAAAATCTGTGGGAATGATGACAAGATTGCTTGCCGCCGGTCAGCCGGTGGGTTAAGCATCTTGGCCGGTTTAAAAACCAAATCTAATCACCAGGACGGATTTGGATTAGCTGCACGGGGAGCCAACGCAGTGGTGGGCGGCGTTGGGCGCGCAGAAGGCTTAGTCAACCAGTCACGTAGGCCGAGTTGATCTGAAATGTCAGACATTTTTCCTAAATGGACGAACCAGCTTCCGTCGCGAATTATTGGCGGCGGATTGATTCTGGCGACCGCGACCGTTGCCGGCGTCTGGTATTACTTCACCCCGAAATACACCGATGTAGGCTACAAGCCGGTTCAACCGGTCGCTTTTTCCCACGCGATACACGTGGAGCAACTCGGGGTTGACTGCCGCTACTGCCACAGCGCGGTAGAGCAATCGTGGTATTCCAACATCCCGACGGCAGGCACCTGTATGAATTGCCACAGTCAGGTCCTGGCCAATGACGCGCGCCTGGCTTTAGTCCGGGAGAGTTACACCACCGGCAAACCAATTCCTGGGTCCAGATCCACAAAATGCCGGACTTCGTTTACTTCAATCACTCCGTGCACGTGAATCGGGGGGTGAGTTGCGTGGAGTGTCACGGGCAGATCAATCAGATGGACGAAGTGCAGCAAGCGAAGCCGTTGAGCATGACCTACTGCCTGGAATGTCATCGCGACCCGGCGGCACGTTTGCGGCCGCCGGAAAAGATTACCGATTTGAACTGGAAGTGGAGCAGCGATCCGAAGCTCGCCGCCCAAATGCAACGGACCCACGGCGAACAGATGATGAAAGACTGGAAGGTTGAGTCTCTCCAGAACTGCTCTGCCTGTCATCGATGAAAACCATTCCCCCACGTTGTCCGGAGCCGGACACCGGCATGAAGTATTGGCGCAGCCTCGATCAACTGGCTGACACCCCTGAGTTTCGCGAATGGGCCGAACGCGAGTTTCCAGCTGGCGCCAGCGAATTGACCGATCCGGTTACGCGCCGCGATTTCGTCAAGATCATGTCCGCATCCTTCCTGCTGGCGGGAGTCGGCTTGACCGGCTGCCGCAAACCGGAAGCCTTTATCTACCCGTTTCCGAAGCAGCCGGAAGGTTATGTGCACGGGGTGGCCAAATATTATGCCACCGCCATGCCCACCAGGGGAACGGCCATTCCGCTTTTGGCCAAGGCGAGCGACGGGCGCCCAACCAAGCTCGAAGGCAACCCTCAGCACCCGGACAGCAATGGCGGGACGGACGGCTTTGCCCAGGCCTCCATTCTCAATCTCTACGATCCGGACCGCGCGATGCAGTTCCTGCGGAACGGGGTTGTGGTGCAGCGAGAGGAAGCCTTGAATGCGTTGAACCAGGTGGCGCGCGAGTCGCAAGCCAACGGCGGACAAGGTTTGTGCATTCTGGTCGAGCGCAACAGTTCGCCTTCGCGGCGCCGCGTCCAGGGCTCGCTCAGCCAGAAATTCCCCCAAGCCCGCACCTTTGTTTACGAACCGATCGACTTTCACATCCAACAGCAGGCTGCCTCGCAGCTCTTCGGCAAACCACTCGCCCCATATTACAAGCTGGATCAAGCCCGAGTGATCGTGTCGCTGGACTGCGACTTCATTGGCGGCGAGGAGGATACCTACATTCATTGCCGCCGGTTCGCGCGCGGCCGCAAGATCGAGTCGGCCAACGACCCAATGAATCGCCTCTATGCGATCGAGGGGCTGTTGACGCTCACCGGCAGCAATGCGGACCATCGGTTGCGGATTCCGACCAGCGCGGTGGCGGGGATCGCCGCCCGGTTGGCAGCCGAAGTCCTGGCGAAGAACGGCCAGAACGAGGCCGCCAACGCCCTGCGCCCATTGGCGGAGAGCGTGCGGGAACACGAGCGCTGGATCGTGGAATGCGCTCAGGATTTGCTTGCCAATCCGGGACAGGCGGTGGTGCTGGCCGGCTACCGGCAGCCGCTGGCCGTGCATCTGTTGGCGCAAGCGATGAATGCGGCCCTGGGCGGAGTCGGCAAGACCGTTACGTATAGCGAGGTTGAGGCCGAGAATGAAGGGACCATCGCCCAATTGGCCGAAGTCCTGAACGCCGGCCAGGTGCAGAATTTGGTCATCATGGGAGGCAACCCGGTCTACAACGCGCCCGCAGATCTGAACTGGGCCGCCACCCAACGCAAGGCCAAAACCGTCATCCGCCTCGGCTATTACGAAGACGAAACTTCCGCCGGAACGGATTGGCACCTGCCCCTCGCTCACTTTCTCGAATCGTGGGGCGACGCGCGCACCAGCGACGGGACCCTCGTTTCCATCCAGCCCTTGATCGAACCGTTGTTCGGTGGCGTGACCGAACTCGAGCTGCTTTCCCGGATCGGTGGCCTCGACCAGACCGCTCCTTACGACATCGTGAGGACAACGTTCCGGAGCCTGGCCGGCGAGGACGAAGAGAAGTGGAAGCACTATTTGCATGCCGGTTTCCTGCCGGGCACCGCAAGGTCGGCGGTTGAAGTGCAGGTGAACTGGGGAGCCATTGGGCAAGCGGTCGGCGCCCTGCCCGCGGCAGCCGCCGCCACCGCCGAGCGGCCGGAAGTGGTTTGGCATCGGGACTACAGTGTCGATGATGGTCGCTTCGGCAACAATGGCTGGCTTCAGGAATTGCCTGATCCGAGTACGAAGATCAGTTGGGACAACGCCATCCAGATCAGCCGCAAGACCGCCATGGCGCGGGGGCTGCAAAGCGGCGATGTCGTCGAGATCGAAGTGGGTGGCGCCAAGGTTCGCGGACCGGTTTGGATTCAACCTGGCCTGGCCGACAACACCCTTGCGCTCGCTTTAGGTTACGGACGAGAAAAGGCCGGGCGAGTCGGGGCCCGGGTCGGATTTAATGCCTACGTTTGCCGGCAAAACCGGCAGCCTTATATCGCGAGCGGAGCGACGTTGACCAAGACGGGCGAAAAGTATCGGCTGAGCTGCACGCAGGACCATTGGTCCATGGAAGGGCGACCCATTATTCGGGAAGCGAACCTGCAACAGTTCGCCCAACACCCGGACTTTGCCCGCCGGATGAACATGCCCGAGCCGGAAGGAGCCGCTCCGCTCTATCCGAACCCGCTCAAGAAGGTGGAGCCATCGGCGCTGCACCAGTGGGGTATGTCAGTGGACCTGAACGCCTGCGTGGGGTGCAACGCCTGCACCGTGGCGTGCCAAAGCGAGAACAACGTCCCCATCGTTGGGAAAAAGATGGTGACGATGGGGCGGGAAATGCACTGGCTGAGAATCGACCGTTACTTTGCGGGCAACCCGGAGCGAGAGAAGGACCGACGCACGACCGCGCCGGACAGCGCGCAACAATTTGAGGAATGGATCGACGAACCGCAGGTGGTGCATCAACCGATGTTCTGCCAGCACTGCGAAGCGGCGCCGTGTGAAAATGTGTGCCCGGTGAACGCGACGGTGCATGACCAGGAAGGGTTGAACCTGATGGTCTACAACCGTTGCGTCGGGACGCGTTACTGTTCCAACAATTGTCCCTATAAGATCCGACGCTTCAACTATTTCGATTACAATAAGCGGCCTCTGGACCGGCTGCTGGCCGGCCCGCTGGCCAAACGGCCGCAGGCCGACCTCGACCTGGTCAAGCTGGCCAAAAACCCGGACGTGACCGTCCGCATGCGCGGCGTCATGGAGAAATGCACGTTCTGCATCCAACGCATTGAATCGGCCAAGATCAGTCAGAAAGTCAAAGCCGGCGCGTCGGGTGAAGTCCGGGTGCCCGAAGGAACCTTTACGACCGCATGTGCGCAGGCCTGCCCGGCTGAAGCCATCGTCTTCGGCAACATCGCCGATCCGAACAGCCGGGTTTCAAGACTCAAGCAGCAGCAGCGCGATTACTCGGTGCTGGAATTCCTGGCAACGAGGCCGCGCGTGACCTACTTGGCCAAGGTGCGCAATCCCAATCCGAAAATGCCTGACTACTATCCCACGCCGCTCACATTCCAGGAGTGCTCGGCGAAGATGGGCGGGAATCCGCTCGAAGGTCACGCCAGTGAGCATGTGTCCCCCGACCCCGTCGGGCGCAGCTCATTCCCGGGAAGCGACGCACGCCGAGAAAGGAGCGCACTAATGGCTCAGGTGGCCACATCTCTCAAATTGCAGGCCCCACCGCGCGAGCTCGAGCGCGAACCGTTGGTGGCCAACCGACGCAGCATCGGTTGGATTTCCGACCGGATTGCCGGTGTGATCGAAGGCCCTACCCCGGGATGGTGGTGGATCGCCATCAGCATCAGCTTTGTCACCATGCTGATGTGTTTCTCCATGATCACCTACCTCATCTCGACCGGCGTCGGTGTCTGGGGCGTGCGCCATCCGACCATGTGGGGCTGGGCGATCATCAACTTCGTCTGGTGGATCGGCATCGGTCATGCCGGCACCCTCATTTCAGCCATCTTGTTCCTGTTGCGGCAGCGTTGGCGCACGGCGGTCAACCGCGCCGCCGAAGCCATGACGATCTTTGCCGTCATGTGCGCCGGCATTTTCCCGGTCATCCATATTGGACGCGTCTGGTTGGGTTGGTGGCTGTTGCCCTTTCCCAACATCCAGAGTATCTGGCCACAGTTCCGGTCCCCGCTGATGTGGGACGTGTTCGCCGTCTCCACCTACTTCACAGTGTCCCTCTTGTTTTGGTATGTAGGCCTGATTCCGGATCTGGCCACAATGCGGGACCGGGCCAAGTCTACCCTCGGCAAATTCGGCTACGGGCTCTTCGCTCTCGGATGGACCGGATCAAACCGTCACTGGAGCAACTACGAAAAGGCCTATTTGATCCTGGCGGGTCTATCCACTCCTCTGGTCCTCTCGGTGCACAGTATCGTGTCCCTGGACTTCTCGGTATCGCAACTGCCAGGCTGGCACACAACCATCTTCCCGCCTTACTTCGTCGCCGGCGCCATTTTCTCCGGATTCGGGATGGTGCTGACGTTACTGATTCCGCTGCGCAAGATTTACCACCTGGAAGATGTGATCACGGAACGGCACGTGGATCTGATGTGCAAAGTGACGCTCGCGACCGGATCGATTGTCGGCTACGCCTACGGCATGGAGGTCTTTATTGCCTGCAGTACGCGGCAATCCTTTTGAACGCTACGCCTTTTTGAATCGCGCGTTTGGGCCTTATTGGTGGGGTTACTGGACGATGATCACCTGCAATGTGGTCGTGCCGCAGTTTTTCTGGTTCAAGAAGATCCGGCGGAGCATGATCATCGTCTGGATCCTCTCGATCTTCGTCAACATCGGCATGTGGTTTGAACGCTTCGAGATTGTGATCACGTCGTTGCACCGTGATTTTCTGCCGGCCATTGGGGCTACTATGCGCCGACCGTCATTGACGTGCTGACCTATATCGGCACCTTCGGCCTGTTCTTCACCTTCTTCCTGCTTTTCCTGCGTTTTCTGCCGCTGATCGCCATCGCCGAAGTCAAGGTGTGACCCCGCAGGCCGATCCACACCATCCTTTGGGCGGAGCCAAAGTCGGAGGACATCACTGATGCCTGAGACCTTACTAAGACCCTACGGCATCGTTGCCGAATTTGAGACCTCAGCCGATATCCTGCACGCGGCCGAAAAGGTGCGGGATGCCGGCTTCCGGCGCTGGGACGTTTACACCCCTTTTCCGGTCCACGGGATGGACAAGGCGATGGGAATGAAGAACTCGAAAGTGGGCTGGTTTTCCTTCATTGGCGGCGTGACCGGTTACACCACCGGGATGGTGATGATTTGGTGGATGAACGCGTTTGACTATCCCATCCTGATCGGCGGCAAGCCGATGTTCAGCCCGTTCAGCGCTTTCCCGCCTTCGTATGAACTGACCATTTTGCTCGGCTCGTTCGGAGCGCTTTTCGGAATGCTTTTTCTCAACCGGCTGCCGCGGTTGTATCATCCCTTGCTCAAAAATCGGCGCTTCGCCCTGGCCACTCACGACCGCTTTTTCATCGTGATCGAAACGTCAGACCCAAAGTATGCGGAAACGGAGACCCGCCAGCTGCTGGAAGGCCTGGGCAGCAAGCATATCGAGGTCGTGGAGGAGTAAATGCGATACTTTCTACTTGGATTTGTTCTCATCAGCATCCTGGTGGTCAGCATCGCCGGGTTCCGCGGCGGCACCTCGCGCAAGCCACCGTGGGAAATCTTCCCAGACATGGACCGCCAATTAAAGTTGCGTCCCCAAACGACCGACGGCTTTTTTCCGGATGGACGCAGTTCGCGCCAACCAGTCGCCGGCACGATTGAACGAAGCGCGGGGTATCAGCTAGCCAGCGGCGACACCAATGTCGTTTACGCCTTCGAAGACTCGCCGGTGAACACGGGACGGGTGACCGGGGCGACAAACTTCGTCGAAACCATCCCCTTCGAGGTCACCAAAAAGTTTATCGCGCGAGGACAACAACGGTATCAGATCTACTGTGCGCCCTGTCACAGCCCGGTCGGCGACGGCAACGGAGTGACCAAGAAGCTCGGAATGGCAACGGTGGCGAACCTGCACGATCCGCGGATCGTGAAATTGCCGGACGGGGAACTATTCTTTGTCATCACCAACGGCCGGAACACGATGTATCCCTACGGCGGGCAGATCCCGGTGGAGGATCGCTGGGCTATCGTGGCTTATCTGCGCGCCCTCCAATTGAGCCAACTCGCCTGGATCGACGACGTGCCAGATGCCGAAAAGACCTTCTTCCGAAAGTAGTCTATGAGCGCCCACCGCGAATTACCCACCCCACCGCCGCTGGACCTATCGCGCTGGCGGGGCGTCCCGATGTGGCTGATGCTGATCGGCGGCCTTGGCGCGGCGATTGGCTGGGCCGTTCCTTCTTTGCGGCAGCAGTTTGCTTACTCCTGGCTGCTGGCGTTCATGTTCTTCCTGAGCTTGTGCCTGGGCGGGATGTTTTTGGTTCTGATCCATCATCTCTTCGATGCGAGCTGGTCGGTGGCTATCCGCCGGTTCGAGGAACATATCGCCTGCCTGTTGCCGGTGATGGCGGCGTTGTTCATCCCGATTGCGATCTTCGCGCCGAGCATTTATCCCTGGATGAAGCTGGACCCACACGCGGACCATGCCCTGCACGCCAAGCAGCCGCTGTTCACTATCCCGATGTTCTACGTGATCGCGGCGTTCTGTTTCCTGGCCTGGTGGTTCTTCTCGCGCCAACTGCGCTCCTGGTCATTGAAGCAGGATGAAACGGGCGCGGCCTTGTGCACCTTCAAACTGCGCAAGTGGTCGGCCATCGGCATTTTCTTCTTTGCCGTCACCCTGACGCTGGCGGCGATCATGTGGATGAAGGCGCTCCAGCATCACTGGTTTTCGACCATGTATGGCGTTTATTACTTTGCCGGCAGCGTCTGGACGACGATCGCCACCGTTTATATGATTGCGGTGCTGTTGCAGCGCTCCGGCCCCCTGCGCACGGTCGTCCACGAGGAAACCTACTATTTCCTAGGCTCTCTCCAACTGGCCTTCACGGTCTTCTACGCCTACATCCACTTTTCCCAATACTTCATCATTTGGAACGCAAATATGCCCGAGGAAACCTTCTGGTATGTTCTGCGCGAAAAAGGCTCTTGGTGGTATATCGGGATGGTGATCATCTTTGGGCACTTCTTCCTGCCCTTTCTTCTGCTGCTACGGATCGATTGGAAGCTGAAATTGCCCATGATGGCGTTCATCTGGGCGTGGGCCTGGCTGATGCACTTTGTGGATCTTTCGTTCAACATCATGCCGGTCCTGCATCCGGACGGCTTTGTCCTGCACTGGCTCGACATCGCCTGCCTGGCCTTTATCGGTGGGGTGCTCGCCACGGTATTTATCAAGTCTTTCGCTGCTCACCCTCCCTTCCCGCAGAAGGACCCGCGCTTTGCGGAGACCTTGAAGGTCTATGTGCCTCCGGTATCCGCGCCGGTTGAGCCGCTGGCAGCCCGCGGAGGTGGCAAGTAACAGCTGCGATTCTTTCCTCGAACATGAACTCTCAGCCAGCAACCCGAACTTCGTTGGGCATCTATTTTATCGCCGCGCTCGGAGCCACCTTGATCGTGGGCGGCCTTTCCTGGCTCCTGTTCGTGCGGACCCGGCCGGACACTCTGAATCAAGCCCGGATTGCCGAACGCATCAAGAATCTGAAGGACATCACCGGCTCGAGCACCGAAGCTCTCAACAATTTTGGCTGGCAGGACCGGACCAAGGGCCTTGTCCGACTCCCAATCAGTAATGCGATGGATTTGGTCGTGCGGGAATGGAAGAACCCGGCGGCAGGCCGGTCGAACTTGCTGGCGCGGATCGAAAAGGCCTACCCACCACCGCCGCCACCCCAAGCTTTCGAATAGGTCCTGTGTTGTCGGGTAACTGTCCATGACCGATCCTTTGCCAACTCATCCGCAGACTGTCCCGGACTCTGGAAGCAACCCGCCCCCCGGGCTTTCTTCGGCTGCCGTCGACGCGTCCTGTCGCTGGCCGGTGCTGATTCTGTTCTCGGTCGCCACCCTCTGGCTCGCGCTCGGCGGGCTGCTGGGCTTGATCGCGTCGATCAAAGCGCACGCCCCTGGATTCATGGCCGCGCCTGGCTGGCTCACTTACGGACGGGTGCGGCCGGCGTCCAGCAACGCCATTGTTTACGGGTTCATTTTACAAGCCGGACTTGGGGTGACCCTCTGGATGGTGTGCCGCCTCGGCCGCACCTTGCTCCAGGGCGGCTGGATGATCCTGGCGGCGGCAGGATTCTTCAACCTTGGGCTGACCATCGGCATCGTTTGGATCCTGGCCGGCGGCAGCACTTCCTACGAATGGCTTGAATTGCCGGGAGCGGTGACGCCCATTCTATTCTCTGCTTACGTGCTGATCGCAGCGTGGGCGATCAGCAATCTGCACCAGCGGGAGCGGCGGCTTTTGTATGTTTCCCAATGGTTCCTGTTGACCAGCCTATTTTGGTTTCCCTGGGTCTACTCGACAGCTCAAGTCCTTCTGGTTCATTTTCCGGGCCGTGGCGTGACACAGGCCGTTGTCAGCGGTTGGTATGCGCACAATCTCTTCGAGCTTTGTCTCTCCGGCTTCGGCTTGGCCATCATCTTTTACTTCCTGCCGAAGCTCCTCCGGCGCCCGCTCCATAGCGGCAGCCTAGCGCTGCTCCTTCTGGTTTTGGAGTGTTCTTTGCCGGCTGGGAGGCGCTCAGGCCGGCGAACCGGTGCCAAATTGGCTGAGCAGCGTGGCGGCAGTCGCCCGCGTCTTCCTGATTTTGCCCCTTTTGGCGTTCGCGATGACTGGTATCGCACTTGGGCGAGCGGCCGGGGCGAATCGAAGGGCGACGTCGTCCTTCGATTCATTCTGGTGGCAGCAGGAAGCTATCTGCTTGCTGCCGCTCTCGAAACCATCGCAATTCAGCCGCCCATCAATCGGACGGTGGTGTTTACCTTGTTTTATCAGGGGCTAGCCCAGCTCAAGATACATGGCTTCCTGGCGATTTCTTTAGCCGGGGCCATCTACTTCATCGGGCCGCGCATTGCGGGCCGGGATTGGGCGTGGCCCAGATTCATTCCCCTTCACTTCTGGACGGCGGTGGCCGGCATGGCGCTGACGGCAACGGGTTTGGTCATCGGCGGGGTCGTGCAGGGAGTCGGCATCAATCATCCTGAAACCGAGTTTATCAAGGTCGTCCGATCGTGCTTGCCTTTCCTGGGCCTGAGCACACTCGGTGCGACGCTCCTGCTGGTCAGCTACACGGTCTTCTGCCTTCAGCTCTGGCGCCTGGTATCACTGGCTTGCGCCTGTTGCTGCCGGGTTGGCCACGCGGATTCCGTTCGTTTGGCCGCGGGAACGAAGGAGGGAGCGCGCCTATGAGATATGGGCCATTCGTTTTCCTCGGATTGCTGGCGGCGTTGAGCTTTTCCTGGCTGGGGATGATCGCGACTCCGCAACTCCAGTTGGGCAGGGCACAACCGACCAATGTCCCGCCAGCGAATGTGATTTATCCAGCTGCCCCATCCGGATTGGCCGCAGCCGGCCGCGACGTCTATCGGGCCAATGGCTGCGCCTACTGCCATACTCAGATCGTGCGACAGGACGGCGTGCGCTTTGATGTCCTCATCACCAGTGCGGGCACAAATGAATCCGCCGTCATCCAAGCCGTCCGGGCTGAGCGTCCGGATCTTGCCGAAAGCGACGTGCGCCAGCGGGTTCAGTCCAGTTCTGCCAGCATCAAGATTTTCGAGAGCAAAGCCGCCGCGGATGCCTTTCAAAAGGTGCTGACGACCGCCGGAGCCGAAGTCAACTTCCGTGTGGTCCCGGCGGGGCCCGATATTCAACGGGCTTGGGGGACACGCATGACAGTCGCTCAGGATTATCTCTATCAAATGCCGCTAATGCTCGGCAGCACCCGCCTCGGTCCTGATTTGAGCAATGTGGGCATGCGACAGCCCGATCCCGTCTGGCATCTCGTCCATCTCCCGATCCCAAGCTGCGCGTCGACCAATCGATCATGCCGCGTGTTTCTCTTCGAGAAACGGAAGCGTAACCGCCCATCCCTGCCGCCCTGCCCATTCCCGGCGACGAAGAGATCATTCCCACCCGGGAAGGCCAAGCCCTGGCTGCATATCTCTTGAGTCTGCGCGCTGACATGCCTTTATTCGAAGCGCCCGGACCAAGGCCTCCGACCGCTGCTCCAAGCGGGGCGACCAACCAGCCCGCCCTCGCGGGAGCGACGAATAACGCAGCCGCATCCGGGACGAACAGCGCAGCAACCAACCAGGCGGCACCACGATGAGTCAGAAGCCGAAATCGAAGAAGACGACGCCATCCGGTGGAGCTGGGAGATCGGAGCAGCCTCTGCCGGGCAGTGGGAGCGTCAGCGCTTCGGCAAGCAAGCAAGCGTTCGACGAATTCGAGCCGGTTGCGGACGCAGCGGGCGTGCCGGTTTGGATGTTGATTCTGCCCATCCTGATGGTGTACTGGGCGATGCTCCACCTCGATCGATTCGCCGGTGGTTTTCACGAGCGCGTCTTCGGGCCCTACTCTTCCGTAAAGCAGCTGGCCGATCTCCAACCCAGATCCGGGCCGGAAATGTTGATTGCCAAAGGCGAAGCTCTTTACGCGGCCAACTGCGTGGCGTGCCACGGCCCAGCAGGTTTAGGCGCTCCCGGCGCTTACCCGCCCTTGGCCGGTTCCGAATGGGTCCTCGGAACGCCGGCCCGATTGATTCGGATTCCCAACAACGGCTTAAAAGGGCCCATCAAGGTCAAGGATACAAACTGGGATCTGAACATGGCCGCGATCGCAGCCTTGCTCTCGGACGAAGATCTCGCCGCCATCCTCAGCTATGTTCGTAATAGCTGGGGCAATGTCGCCCCGCCAGTAACGCCCAAAGAAGTCAACTCGGTCCGGACACAGATCGGCAGCCGTCCGCGCGATGGCTCGGCACAATGGACCGCGGAGGAACTTCTCAAAATATCCGACGCACCACCGCCGCAGGCCCCGGCCCAATAGTCCCCGACCCGAGCAGTCTCCCCTGCCCCCGCCGCCAAGCCCTTTGGGTGGGTGAGGTAGTTCTTCTGGCATACAAAGAACCGACCGTGGTGTAATTGCCAGCGGCCTGGAATTCAGGCATCAATCGACTTATGAAATCCATCAACAGAGACGAACTGTTCGCCCAAGTCAGTCAGTTTCTGAAAGCGAAGGGCATCGAGCTGCAGGAGGGGTCGTACGTCCGCACTATCCAGAAAGGGTGCCAGGTGCTCGCCGATACGATCAATCTCAGCCAACAGGCAATGGAGCGAGCCAAGTCCGGCGTCGAAAAGACCTTCAAAGAGGTCCGCCAGACAATCCACGAGAAGACAGCGCCGAAGCCGCCACCGGCCAGCTCCACACCGCCGCCTACTCCGGCTCCGGCGCCCGAACCCGCCGCCGCGAGCACGGCGAAGGCAGCCAACGGGCAGGCGACGCCCAAAACGCCGTCGCCGAAGAAGTCTGCCAAAGCCTCGGCGGCAAAACCGAAACGAACCAAGCGAACAGACTAGGCTCGACGCTTGAGCGTCCACCGCCAGCGACCCGCACCAGGAGTCGCTGGCTTTTTTTTGAACGGTTGGGCTGGGAGCCGGCCCGTAAAAAACTGGCCTGGGGACGTTGCGGGAAGGCACTGAATGGACGTTATTAGTGGATGCCGGCACGGTCCAAGAAACAACAGATGGCGGCTGGGGCAGCATTAGCCGCAAAACGAGGCAAAAAGTCGAAGGGCTCGCTGCGCGGGGCATCGAAGAGCATGTATTCTTCGATGAATCAGAAGCAGCTGCGCGACATCGCCAAAACGAAACGCAAAGGGCTGCCAAAGAAGAAAGCCCGCAGTTAGCAGACTGGGCAGACAGGCGGCGGCGGACTCGCCAGTCCAAAGGGGGTAACGCGGTATGAAGTGGGTGCTGCGCGCGGTTGGAACCGAATACTTCATCAAACAGGACGGCACGTTCACCCGCGTCATTGACGAGGCCTACGACCTGCCCAGCGTCAAGGCAGCGTTGGAGCTGTGTCATCGTCGGAATCTGATCGGAATGGAGTTGGTCCTCCGCTTCGGCAGGGTGGAAGCGTCCATTCAGATGGGCACTGTTTGCTGAGCCTGTTGGCTGCTGTGCTGCTTTGGTCGTACCGACTTGAAGCGTGACAAGGCGCTGGGATTCTTCGATCATGCGTTTTTCGCTCTGCTGTGAAAACGCAATCTCGATCGGGCCGAATCCCATGAGCCTCCCCCGTCACAATCTGAGCACGTTGGCAGTCCACGCCGGCCAAGTGGCTGATCCGGTGACCGGGGCGAGGGCTGTGCCGCTTTATCAGACGACGTCCTACGTCTTCAAGAGCACCGAACATGCTGCCAACCTCTTTGCCTTGAAGGAATTTGGCAACATCTACACGCGGTTGATGAATCCGACAACCGATGTGTTCGAGCAAAGAGTCGCCGCTTTGGAAGGCGGCGTCGCCGCCCTCGCGGTCGCTTCCGGACAAGCAGCCGAAAGCCTAGCCTTGCTCGCCATCACGCAGGTGGGCGATGAAGTCGTTTCTGCCAACAACCTTTACGGCGGCACTTACCAACTCTTCCATTACACCTTTCCGAAGTTGGGGCGTGCGGTGAAGTTTGTAGACTCGCGGGACCCGAATGCCTTTGCCCGGGCGATCACACCCAAGACCAGGGCTATCTATGCCGAAACGATTGGCAATCCGAAGCTGGACGTGCCGGACTTTCCGGCTTTGGCCAAGGTAGCGCAGGAAGCGGGCGTCCCGCTGGTGGTGGATAACACCATCGGAGCCGGCCTGGTGCGACCGATTGATTACGGCGCGGATATCGTGGTGGCGTCGGCCACCAGCTAATGGCGGGCATGGCACGTCGATTGGCGGGGTGATCGTTGATTCGGGCAAGTTCCGGTGGAACAACGGCAAGTATGCGGAGTTCACCCAACCGGACCCGAGCTATCATGGGCTGGTTTTCTGGGATGCGTTTGGGAACGTCTCCGGCATGGGGAACATTGCCTTTATCATCAAAGTCAGGGTGCAACTGCTCCGCGACCTCGGACCGGCCTTAAGTCCATTCAATGCTTTCCCTTTCTTGCAAGGGTGCTGGAAACGCTGCCGTTGCGGCAGCGGCAGCACTCCACCAACGCGCTGGGATTGCCAGCTACTTGAAGCGGCATCCGCTGGTCACTTGGGTCACATACCCGGGACTGCCGGATGACCCCAATTTCGCCAACGCCTCCAAATTCCTGAAAAGAGGCTTCGGCGGCATCGTTGGTTTCGGCATCAAAGGAGGATTGGAAGCGGGCAAGAAGTTCATTAACTCGGTCAAGCTGCTGTCGCACCTGGCGAACATTGGCGACGCCAAAAGCCTGGTCATTCATCCCGCATCCACCACCCACCAGCAGCTTTCGAAGGCTGAGCAGCAAACGACCGGGGTGACCGAGGACTACGTTCGCCTGTCGATCGGCATCGAGGATCTCGAGGATATTCAGGCAGACATCGAGCAAGCCTTACAAGCCTCGCAAAAGTAAGGGTCGACCTCTGAGAAGCGCTTGGCTGGACCGGCCAGGCAGCCTCGACGCCCACGTGACAGCAAACTCTTTCGAAAGCAGCGACAGCGTGCGGCATAACCATCCGTTGCTGCATCTGCAGAGCGTCACGCTCGCTGACCTTTCCTGCTCGAACTCGGGGGCAATTGGCGGACGTGACAATAGCGTACGAAAGTTACGGTCAGCTTGCTCCGGCTCGCGACAATGTGGTGCTCATCTGCCATGCAATTAGCGGCGACTCGCACGTGGCGCAACACCATCAGACCGACGATCCGGTTGCGGACGTCATGGTTGGCCCTGGACGTCCAATCGATACCGCTCGGTTTTTTGTCCTCTGCCCGGAACTCGTTTTTGGGGTTGCCGCGGCACAGGTCCAGGCAGCCCAAATCCAGCAACAGGCGCCCCTTATGCCGATTTTCCCACGATCACCATCGGCGACATGGTCGAGGCACAGCGGCAGATGCTGGAGATTCTCGGCATCACCCAACTGGTCGCGGTTGTGGGCGGTCTGGTTGAGGTCACCAAGCTCCTGACTTGGGCCACGCGCTTTCCAGCTTGGGTCCAGTCAATCGTGGCGTTAGCCACCTCGCCGCGTTTGACCAGCCAGGCGTTGGCCTTTGACGTGGTCGGACGCAATGCCATCCGGCGAGACCCCTACTATAACGACGGCCAGCATATCATCATCAGGATCGCGGGCCTGAAGTAGGCCTGGCGATTGCCCGCATGATTGGCCACATCACTTACCTTTCCCGCGAAGCGATGAAGGAAAAGTTCGAAGCCGACCGCCTGCAGCCTCGCGATGTCAGCATCGAATTTGAGAAAACATTTTCGGTCGGCACCTATCTCGGGTATCAGGGCGCCAAGTTTGTCGAACGCTTCGATGCGAACAGCTATCTGACTCTGTCCATGGCCATGGATCTGTTCGATCTGGGGCGGCGTCCCGAAGACCTGGCGATCGCCCTCCGGCCGGCGAAATGTCGCTGGCTGGTGCTCAGCTTCAGCACCGATTGGCTCTTTCCTCCCGACCAATCACGCGACATCGTCAATGCGCTCATCGCGAACAACGCGTCCGTCAGCTATTCCAACATCCAGAGTTCATGCGGCCATGACGCTTTCCTCCTTCCGGATGATTTCGACTGATACGGCGAGATGATTCGCGCTTTCCTGTCCCGGCAAACGACGGCCGGAAGCTCCCTGGTGCCTTCGACGAAGATCCCCACGGGCACAATCCAACCAGCATTTTCCACTCAGCGCCGGCTCGATTAAGGATCGAATCGCGGAACTCATTCCTCCGACGCGGCTGTCCTGATCTGGGCTGCGGATCTGGCCAACTGCTCGCCCGCCTCCGAAACGGGCGGCGCCGCGGGTCGTCGGTGTGGAATTGGAGGAGAAGAAGATCGTCACCTGCATTCAGCGTGGGCTGGACGTGATCCAGGCCGACCTGAACAAGGGGCTGCAGTCATTTGCCGACCAACAGTTCGATTGTGTGGTGCTGTCCCAAACGCTTCAAGCGGTCCTGGACGTCAAAGGCATCATTGCCGATATGCTTCGCGTTGGCCATTGTTGCATTGTCAGCTTTCCCAACCTGGCCTACTGGCGCTTGCGCCGGATTCTGAGCGAGGAAGGACGTGCCCCGCGAGGCTACGGATGGCTGCGGGACAGCTGGTATAACACATCGGACATTCGGTTTCTTTCGATTGCCGATTTTGAAGCCTTCTGTGGGCTGGAGAAAATTCGGATCGAGCGGCGTATCGCCTTGGATACCGAAGGCGGGAGAGAGGTGTTCAACGACCCAAACCGGAACGCGGACTTGGCGATTTTCCTGATTAGCCGGCAGTCTTAGGGTCCTTTTCGACCAGCCGATACCAATTGTCGCGCTGGCGCGGCCCATAGCCCAGCTCGGAGATGAGCCGGTGCATGTCGGCCACTCCCATCCGATAGGTCGCCCCCGCCTGGGAGACGACGTTTTCTTCGATCATGATGCTGCCAAGGTCATTGGCGCCATATTTCAAAGCGACCTGGCCGATTTCAGGGCCCTGCGTGACCCACGAACTCTGGATATTGGCGATGTTATCGAGATAAATCCGGCTCAGCGCTTGGGTGCGCAAGTATTCATGTCCGCCCACCATTGGCGCCCGCAACCGCGTATTCTCGGCCTGGAAGGTCCAAGCGATAAAGGCAGTAAAGCCGCCGGTTTTGTCTTGTTGCGCCCGGACGCGCTCCAAATGCTCGACGCGGTCTTCGACGGCTTCCACATGTCCGAACATCATAGTGGCGGATGAGTTCAAGCCGAGCCGATGCGCGGTGTCCATCACGCTGAGCCATTCGTCGCTCGTCGCCTTTAAAGGGGATATCCGCTGGCGGACTCGATCGACCAGGATCTCGCCGCCGCCGCCCGGGATCGAGCCAAGGCCAGCCCGCACGAACTGGCGGATAATATCTTCCAAGGGCAATCCGAAGACATCGCGGAAGTGAATGAATTCGCTCGGGCTGAAGCCATGGATATTGATGGTGGGAAACTTGCCTTTGATGTGAGACAACAAGTCAAGGTACCAGGACAAGCTCAACTTGGGGTGATGCCCCCCTTGCATGAGAATCTGCGTGCCCCCTTGGGCAAGGGTCTCTTCGATTTTCTGATCCATCTCCGCGTGGGTAATGACGTAAGCGTCGTCGTCTGCTTCCACCCGGTAAAAAGCGCAGAACTTGCAGTAAACGTTGCAGACGTTGGTGTAATTGACGTTGCGGTCAACGATGTAGGTGACAATCTGATTTCCCTGACCGCCATAGGCCTCCGCCTTGGCCAGGCGACGGCGCCGATCGGCCAGCGCGCCCAGATCCTCTAACGGCAACTGATAGAGCCGCAGCGCGTCGTTGCGGTCAATCCGCTCACCACGCCACACCCGTTGGATCAGATCATCGAGAGAGGCGTCGTAGATCATGGCTGTTGCGGTGCCGCAGACGGGGCATTAGTGGTTGTCGCCCCTGGGACGGCCGCCTTCTTGAGGTCAACGCCGGTCGCGCCTGCCGGCAAGCCCAGACTGGTCCGGAGTTGCGCCGCCAAGACCGGGTCGAGGCCATTCTCCGGATCCAGCATTTGCTCCAAGACCACCCGTTTCATCTCGGCCATATCCGGCAGCCCAACCCGGTTGACGGAAACCGGGCCGACCGCATCCTGAAAGCGAGCGCGGAGCTTTTCGGCAAAACGAAGATAATTGACGGCGCGCGATTCCTCGCCGATGGCCATATTCCAAAACGCCTCTCGCAGGCACCCAATAATGACGGCCTTGGCATCGTCGTGACTGGTTTCAGAAACCGTTTCCTGCGCTCGATCCAAAGCGTAATCCTCCAGGGTTTGGTTAGGAGGCACAACCGCCGGGTATTTTTCGCGCAACTCGTTCCACCAGCGATTGGCCTGGTTGGCCTGACCGTAAACGTAAAGATAATAGACAGCCCAGCGCAGGAAGTTGCGATGGGCAGTTGAGATATTGTCCCGGGCTTGGGGTTCCAGGGCCATCATCTCCTGATAGGCCTTGTCCGCCTGGCCGACAATGTCCACGTTGGGCGCATACAGGAACGAGCGCCGCTGTTCTTGACCGGGTAGACCAGACGCCCACGACGGAAGGCCAACTGCAGCGACTGGAAGATGACCCGACGGCACATGATCAAGTCCTCGCGCTTCAACTTGCGTTGCTCCGTCTTTTCGAGGGCGACGTAGGCCCAGTAAATCGCATGGCTTTCGGGCAAATGCCATTCGAGCGGCCCATACCGGTCGTCCACTTCCTTCATCCACTCAGGACGCATCTTGTATTTCTCGCGAAGCAATTTGGCCCGCTCAATCGCCTCTGGCGTCTGCGGATGCATGAGCTCGCCGAAGTCCGGCCTGCCTCGGCCAAAGACGGCGTTCATCTCGTGCACCCACGTGGCTTTGTAGAACAAATGGGCGTCGTCCAGATCCGCTCCCATCTTATGTTGGAAGAACCAAGCCAATTCGCGATAGAGCAAGGCTTGATTCGGGTTGTACTTCAGGCCCTCATCGCGGAGCAGTTCGATGCCGCGCCGAACCCAGGGCCACCGATCGGCCGGATCCTTGAACTTGATCGAAATGTTGTACGCCATGTTCCAGGCCTGTCGGATCCAGACGGTCACGAAGTGGCTGCAGCTTGGTGATCCAATCGGACAACTGCACCATCTCGAAGTATTTGTCCTGCAGATGCGCCGGCGCGGACCCACAGCATGTTCGCAATCAAACCACGAAATCCCCCAGCGCTACGGTCGTGAAGGCCAGCACCGGCGGAGCATTCTCGAGCGGTGCAACTCGCGTCAGCCCCAGACGATCCCGGATGGTGTTCAAACGTCTGGACCCAGGAGACTTCAAACAAGAGGAGAATCGCCAACAGGCCGAGACCTATCCGGTAAAACTTGGCCTTCAACCGGGTCGAACGATCGACTTCGAGAACTCGCTGCCCGACGCGCGTCCCAACCGGCTGCCCACCTGACTTTCCTGGAGGAGAAGTCGTCATCCTAGTGGTTGCCTTGAGCTGTGGCTAACCCCGGCGGGTGAAGACGGCAATGCCGATGGCGGCTAAAATGCCGCAGAGAAGAATGCAGATTTGGCCAAAGGCCACGCCCAGCTCCATCCAACTGACGCTGCGGCTGCTGCTGAGGGAGTCAATCGGCGAAAAGCCTTTGACGAGATTGATCAGGTTGAGCAACCCGCGGAAGAGCGGCAAGGCGAGATGATCAACCAGGCTCGGGGCGTCCGCCATACCTGTCTCGTGATTCACTTCGAAGATCGTGCCTTGTTCCAGAATCAGGGAGATTGTCTTGGTCGACATCCCGACCATGAGGACGCCGATCGAGAAGAAAGCCGCCACCGGAAATGACAAAAAGCTCGAAGCCATTAGCCCCACAGCGGCCAGAAAGGACAGCCAGAAGAAGATGATGACTATGCCGCGCGCAAAGTTCAGGGCAAAGCCGCCCTCCCGGTAGAGCACCTCCAACCCGTCTTCCACCGGAAACAACAAAACCGATTCACTGCGATTGATGAAATTGACCGTGAGTTTCCCGCTGTCGTCCACGACATTCGAGGGGACTGAATTCATGGAAGGTGTCGGCCGCCAGGCTCATTTCCGCGGACCGATAAGCCCGCGACGATTCGAAATCTCCCACCACCCAAAAGCCGCGAAACGTCTTGCCTTCGCCCAGATACGGCGCATTGAATTTGACGCGCAAATAGAGAGGCTCTTCGCTGAGTCGATGTTTAGGCAGGCCCTCCACAACCCACGGTTTGCGATAATCCGCGGAGCGATCTGATCTTGGGCCCCGAGTTGCTCATGAATCTGTTTGCGGATTTACTCAATGTCCGAAAGGGGAACGGGGCTCTCCTTGAGTTTTTGTTGAAGGATGCGATTGACCTCCTGATCGTAGTTGGGCACCGGCGGCCGAGCGGAGCCGCGTGCGACCAGGATTTCGTTATGAAGGATTCGTTGTTCTGCCGGAGGCAACTGGCGCGCGCGCCATTGCAGGAGCAGGAAAACCGCGCCGGCGGAAAGCGCCAACAGGATGGCATCGACCGCCAAAATGCCGAGCCATTTGCCCAGCCAAATCTGCCAACGGCCGACCGGCTTGACCGCGACCATCTGGATCTGGCATTCCTCCACGTCCCGCGCGAGAGTGCCGCACGCGAGCCAGAGTGTTGCAAAGCCCAGCAAAGCGGTGATTAAAGAGAGCGTGTAAGTGAGGAGGATTTGGGTGAATCCACGGGCGGTCCCGTCGTCCTTGATGATTAACGGGAGGACAACCACGCCGGCGAGGAGAATAGTCGAGAGCAATAAGACGAGCCGGTAGCGAAAGGCCGCCTTGATTGTCAACCGGGCGATGGCAAGGAGGGGTTGCATCAGTTCGGAGTCGGCCCCATCCAGCTCATTTCGGTTTGCCCAACAAACCCGACAGCTTCTCGTTCGCCTTATCCAAATCGACGGCGGGCTCAGGCGTGCTGACGCGCGTCGAAGCGGGCGCTGATTCAGCGGCTGACCTTGTCAGCCCCGCCAGCTTCCCATGGTCGACGGCGTCGCTCGGTGCTGGTTCAGACTGAGGGGCGCTCGGAGCGGTCGGCGCCGTGAGGCGGCCCAGGACTTTGTCAGTCTGGGAAGTCGCGGTATCGGCATCGCCTCGAAGATAGGCGGCTACTTTGTTGCCCGAGGTTGCGCCGGACGTTTCCGCCTCGGTTTGCTTGGCTTTCTGGACCACGCCGAGGGAGTAGTTTTCAAGGTTCTGCGTTGGGCTGTCGATCCGGACCTTGTCCGCATTGACGTCCTGCCGGATGAGGTCAAGGACACGTTCGAGCGTCGGCCGCGGCAGCAAAGGAACGGTGATTCGCAGCTGATCTGGTGTGGCCAGTAATTCCCCCAGTGTGCCGATCGCTTGAACGCGGCCCCCGTAATAAATGACGACACGGTCGCAGACATCCTCCACGTCGGCCAGCAAATGGCTGCTCAGGATGACGGTTTTGCCCCGTTTCGCCAGAGCCAGGATCAAGTCTTTCACTTCCCGGCAGCCAATCGGATCCAGACCGGAAGTCGGCTCGTCCAAAATGACCAGGTCCGGGTCGTTGATCAAGGCCTGGGCAAGTCCGATGCGCCGCTGCATCCCTTTGGAGAACTCGCCGACCTGGCGGCGCCGGGCCTTGGTGAGTCCGACCATTTCAAGCAACTGCTCGCGTCGCTGCCGGCGGTCGCCCGAAGGTAAAGCGAAGAGGTTGCCAAAGAAGTCGAGCGTTTCGTCCGAGTCGAGGTAGCGATAGAGATAGGACTCTTCGGGCAGATAGCCAATGCGTGACTTGGTGGCAACGTGCCGCGGAGAGTGGCCAAAGACCTCGATGTGGCCCTTGGTTGGATACAAGAGGCCGAGCAGCATTTTGACCGTGGTGGACTTGCCGGAACCATTCGGCCCGAGCAGACCGAACACTTCGCCCCGGCGCACTTCGAAATCGACTTGATCGACTGCCTTTGCCTTCGGCCTGCCCCAGAAGTCTTTAAACACTTTGGTCAATCCCCGGACCGCCACGACTACGTCGGACGCCGGGCCGGAGCCAGGCGCGGGCCGGGAAACGCGGGCCAGCGATTCGGGATGAACGACGTCAGCGACAGCCATAAGAGAGCTAAGCCAGTTTCGGGGTAAATTGCGGCACGGCGGCGGTCTGGCCGCCTGGTCCGCGTGGGGCGGAGCCAGCGGGAGCGGCTGCGTGGAAGGGTTCCAACTCCTCTCCGTAGCGCACCAACCGGGCGCTGTTGAAGACCACAATCAAAGAGCCGAGATTATGCATAATCGCGGCCACGATCGGATTGAGCAGGCTCAAGGACGCCAGAGTCAGCCCACCGATGATGAAAAAGACGCCAAAGAGGAAGTTCTGGTTGATAACGTTCCGCGTGCTCCGCGAGAGCCGAATGAGAAATGGAAGTCGGCGCAGGTCGTTGTTCATTAACGCCACGGTCGCGCTGTGAATGGCCACTTCGCTGCCCGCCGCCCCCATAGCGATGCCGAGTTCTCCCGCGGCCAGCATAGGGGCGTCATTGACGCCGTCCCCGACGACTGCTACCCGGTAACCCCGCGCCTTGATCTGACGCACGAAGTCGACTTTGTTTTGGGGCAAGCACTCTGCGACCACCTCTTCGCAGCCGATTTCGCGAGCCACCCGAGTCGCCACCGGCTGACGGTCGCCGGTGACCATGGCGATCCGGCGGACGCCGCTTTGGGCAAGGTCTACGAGCGACTCCCGGGCCTCCGACCGAATCTGGTCCTGCAGACCGATCCAACCGAGACACCGTCCATTCCGAGCCACGAAGATCAAGCTGAAACCCTCGGTTTCGTTCAGATCGACAGACTGCATGAAGTCCTCTTTGATGCCGTTGTCCTTCAGCCATTGGGCCCGGCCGACGAGCACCAGATCCGCCCCGACGCGAGCTTTCACGCCGCGCCCGGCGGTCTCCGCAAAGTCCTGGGGTTCGGGCAAGGGGACGCCAGCTTCCTCTGACAAAGCAGCCAGCGCTTTGGCGGTCGGATGGTTGCTATATTTTTCGGCGGAAGCCGCCACCCGCAGCAACTCAGCCGGGGCAATGCCGTCGAGCGGGGCCAGGCGGCTGACGCTGAGTTTTCCGGTCGTCAGGGTGCCGGTCTTGTCGAAGATAAAGGCATTGATCCGGGCAGCCGCCTCAATATCGCCGACGTTCTTGATCAAGATGCCGAGGCGCGCGGCGGCCGAGAGGGCAGCTACCATCGCGGTTGGGGTAGCGAGGATGAAGGCGCAGGGGCAAGCAACCACGAGCACCGAGATGACATTATTGAGATTATGCGTAAAGGCCCAGACCAAGGCCCCGATCACCAGGACCAGCGGGGTATAATAGACCATGTACTGATCGACAATCCGCATGATCGGCAGCTTCGTTTTCTCCGCCGCCAGAATCAATTCGCGGACGCGGCCGAGAGTTGTGTCCTGGCCCGCCCGGTTGACGCGGATCTCGAGAACGCCGGTAAGATTCTGCGTGCCAGCGAAAACTTCGTCGCCGGGCTTTTTGTCGACGGGCAAGGATTCACCGGTGATGTTCGCCTGGTTGAAAGACCCCTGGCCATTCACGATCACACCGTCGGCCGCGACGTTGTCACCCGGGCGAACCCGAATGACGTCGCCGATGGCCAGATCTTTGGCTGCCACTTCCTCTTCTTTGCCGCCGACGAGACGGCGGGCCTTGGTGGGAGTGAGTTTGATCAAGGATTCGATCGAGGCCCGGGCCCCCGCGGCGGTTCGCGTTTCGATGATCTCGCCGATCAGCATAAAGAAAGCGACCAGACCGGCGGTTTTGTAATCGCCCGAAGCAAAGGCGGCCAAAACGGCGATACCGACGAGTTCGTTGATGCTGAGAATGCCGCGTCGGATGTCTTTGAAAGAGGTCCAGACGATGGGAGCGCCAAGGATGATCGCCCCGATCATGGCGCTAAAACTGGCAACCATCGTCGCCTTGTCAAAGAGCCAATCGACGAAGAAAGCGTTCACCACGAAGATGAGCCCGATCAGCGTCTGGGGCAAGCGCACGGGAGTGTGCTCATGATCGTGTCCGCAACTCGAACAATCCGCGTCGTCAAGGTGCTCGTGGTCGTGCCCAACGTCATTCCGACTCAGGAGAGAGGTGACTTGCATACGTTATCAGATCCAATTCAATCTCGCTGGCGTGACCCGTTCACCGCGGAGGTGTTTGGGACTGGCTTGTGGGCTTCACCGGTTCGCGATTGAGGTGAATCCACATCGGACGCTCGCCTGCATCCAGGCGCAGGATTTTTTCCTGAGCGTTAGTCAAGATGCGCTGCAATGTTTCAGTCTGCAACCGGGCGACAAACAACTGCGGATCGCGTTGGTAATGGGGCAACTGATCGCCGAAATATTTCGCATCCGCGGCTGCGCTCTGGAGCAAGCGTTCCCCTTCCGTCCGGCCTGCATTCACCAGCGTCTTGGCCTCGCCGACCGCTCCGTTCCGGACCCGGCTGGCATAGGCTTGCGCTTCGTTGATCGCCTTGCCCCGGTCTTGATCAGCCGCGATCACGTCGGCAAAGGCTTGTTTGACCTGGCGCGGCGGGATGGTCTGAAGAAAGGCTTCTTCGATCGAGATGCCCACCCCCTGCTCCTCCACCGATTGGCGGACGCGGGCAATGATCTTCTCGCGCAGTTCGACGACCGCCAGGCGCAGAGCGTCGTCGACGGTGAACTGCGCCGCGGAATGGATCAAGGCGCTGTCGAGCGCATTTTGCACCACGTTCGAAGCGTTGACGAAGTTGAGCGTGTAGTTGATTGGGTTGTTGATCCGATACCGGAGCGTGACCCGGAGATGGATGATGTTGCCGTCGCCCGTCATGGCGTAGCCATCCTCCGCCGGATTGAGTGAAGGCCCAGCATCTGGCTCGCTGTTGGTCTGCTCCGCCTCGGGCGTGGTCGCGTACCAACCGGCGGTCGAAGTGACGATTTGAATCTGGCTGATCGGAATCCGAACGACTTCATCGATCGGGTAGGGAAACGACCAATGCAAACCCGGGCCGAGCAATTGTTCTTCCCCGCTGCCCACGGGGCGTCCGAAGCGCAGCACAATTGCTTTCTCCTGGGAGGGCACGGTGAAGACACCCGATGCAAAAAAGACGACCACCAGGATGATCATGATTACCCGGACAATGGCGAAGCTGCTCCGCAGTGCGTCCGCCAATGCCTGAGAGCCCGCATCCTCCGGCATCATCGGCTCGGGGGTTGGAGGAGAGGAGGGACCCGACTGGGGCGCTGGGCCCTGCCCCGGCGGCTTTAATGAATCGAGCGGTCCGTTCATGGCGTGTTGGTGGAAGCCGTGCTCCGGGTCTCGCCGCCCTTCGAGCGGCTCTGGAAAGCCCCGTTATTCAGCTGGCTGCTCGGGGCTGCGGGCAGAACGTTGGTCGCGGGGCTGGTGAGCAAGTTGAACGGGCGCGTGCGCTCGTCCAGAATCAATGTGGTCCGATCCTTGGTGACGTCCTCCAAAGCCCGCAACTGACGCAACAAAATGGCCAGTTCGGGGGCTTGTTCGAAGATGGCATAGGACTTGGCCGCTTGCGCATCGGCTTCTCCTTTGATGGTGATGGCCTCGGCATCGGCTTTGGCGCGAATTTCGTCCCGTTCGGCGTCGGCGTTGCTGCGAATGATGGCCGCTTCGCGCTCTCCTTCGCTCTTGAGCTTTTCCACTTGCTGCTGGCGCTCGGCAATCATTCGGTCGAAGACCTTTTGGGTGACGCTTTCCGGCAACCCCAGTTTTTTGATGCCGAGAAACTTCACCTCGATGCCGTAGGTATTGAGCGCCGGTGGCTGAATCGATTTGAGGATCTCTTGTTCGATTTGGGTGAACTTGAGCTGGCTCTTATCCTTGGAGACGAAGTCAGTGAAGGGATGCTTGCCGACAATGGCGTTCTTGGCTCCGCGCACCAGCGCCTCCAAGGCTGGTTGAGCCGCTTCGATCTTGCCTTCGCGGAAGCTGCTGAAGAACAGGTCCGGCTTGCTGATCGACCAGCCGACATAAACCTGCACGACCAGGTTATAACTGTCCGCTGTCAGGGTCTCCTCGATCTTGTCCTGCTCGAAGCTTTGGATCCGCTTATCGAACTTGTAGACCTTCTGGATGGGGAAAGGCCACTTCCAGTTGAAGCCAGGCGACTCGATATAGCGTGACGGCTTCTCGAAGGTGGTCACGAGCGCGATCTCTGTCTGCCTCACTTGGAAGGTGAAGAGAAGCAGCACAAAGATCAGGATCAGCAGAGCGCCAACGAGGATCGTGAGTGAATTGCGTTTCATAGACGGGAACTCAAACTACTTCTTTGCAGGGATGGTCAGATCGTTGATCAGATCACCCCGGATGCGGTCCTCCAGATTGTACTGCAAAATGTCCTGCCGGTTGGTGGTCGCGAGAACATACTTGCGCGAGTTGGTCCAGCCGCGCTCCAGCGCCTGCAAATAGGACCGCTCCAAATAAACGCGCGGGGAAGCCTGATAGGCGGCCACTTGATTGGTAAACTGCGCTGCCAGGGCGATCGCCGTCACCACCGTCCGGTTGCTGTAGGCCTGGGATTCATTGATCTTCCGTTCCGCATCCGCTTTCGCCAAAGTAACCGTCTTGGTCGCATAACCGTTGGCCTCATGCCGCTTGGCTTCGTTTTCCTGCATCGTCGCAACCACTTCCTGGAATTTTGGCGCCACTTTTCCGGGAGGATGCAAATCCTGCAGCCCTACCAGCACCACGTGAATCCCCATGCCCAATTGGTCCGCTTGCGCCTGAATCGATTGGCGCAGTTCCTCCGCCGCTTGCGAACGACCCGTGCCCATCATTTGGAAAAGATCGCTTGAGGCCAAATATCGCACCACCTCGCGGGTGGCGACCTTCTCGAGAAGCTTGGCGGCGTCGCCGTGGTTGTAAGCCCACGCTCGCAGGTCCTGGATTTGGAATTGGACCGGCACGCTGACGTTGATCAAATCGGCCGGAATGCCTCCCTCGGCCGCCGCATTGGTTGAAGCCGGCCGACGGGCCTGCGGGCTGGCGATCAGCCAATTGGCCTCTTCCTTGGAATGTTTGCCGGACCAAAGGACCGCTTTTTCGTGATGCTGGGCCTCGCCTTCTTCGGCCACAAACCCAACGTTGACCATTTGGATCTCCCGAGTCCGAAACCGGATGACGCGGTCGACTGGCCAGGGCAATTTCAAGTGCAGGCCAGGCTCCAAGACGGCCTGATTGCCCATCGGCCGCCCGAACCGCTCGAGCAAACCCTGATCTCCCGGAGCGATGAAGACGAAACTCGTCGAAAACAGGAGAATGCCGAGCTGCAAGAGAATCAACCAGACGAGGGCTTTCTCCAGAAAGCGATAGAACCAGGTTTCGGAGACTTTGAAACCAAACTGATAATCGAGCGCATGGGCCGCGGTCGTGAAAAGTCCTTCCGGTTCCGCCAGCAACCCGACCAACCGGCTGTCGTAAACCAATCGGCTCACCCGGCCGGCCACCCGCGGCCGGTAAATCTCCAGGATCAAATTAACCAGCGTCTCGGCGGCAATGAGTGCCAAGACCCCCACCAGAACCTGCGCAGCGTAGAAATCAACTCGCGGAAAGCCCAGTTCCACCGCTGCGATACAAGCCGTCACCGCGAAACAGACATAGGCGCAAAGCAGCAGGTAACTGGCCCCAGGCCGGAGCAGCCGCGCCCCTTCCAAGCGCGTCAGCCCGACGGAGTACTTGCCCAACAGGAAAAGAGTCAGCGCGAACAGGCCGAAAAGGGACATGGCCACGGTCGGCTTGTTCAGCGGGAGAGGAGGCGCTTTGGCCAACCAGGTCCAGAGCCAATAGGCCGCTCCGCCCTGCAGGATCAAGAGCACCACCGTAAACGCCGGCACGAAATAGCGTTCGAATTGCTCCCGGGAACGCCGAGCGGGAAAGACCTCCGCCTCGGCAGTGTTGAACAGACTGCCGCTGGCGGCGGTCTTGTTTAATTCGTCGAACTCGAGTTTCTCCAAGCGCTCGGTCTCTTCCAGGCGCATCTGGAAGTAACCGATGGCAAGGACAAGAAAGGCGAGGCCCAGGAAGACAACGCCGGTTTGGCCGGCGAAGGTATTGGCGTAGCGCGCGACGGCCACGCTGGCCGTGCCGATTCCGAGCAGCACCACCAGGTTGACTAAGCCGATCTTCTTGATGTTCCGTTCCATGACAAAGACTTCAAGTTAGCTCGCGGTCCTCGAAGAGGAGCAGCGCGACGGCCAGGGAAGCACCGAGGTAGCCGACCAAATAGCCCATCGCCTGGCCGACGTAGCTCCAGGGAATAGTCTTTTGGTTCTCGAGCGCATCTGAAAGCCAGAAAAGCTGCCAGTTGGGCACCACCGTGTAAAGCAGAGAGGCCCACCAGGACCCCTCCGCCGCCCGGCGGCCAAAGAGGTAATCAGACATTAGCCCCAATAGAAAAAGCCCGGAGCAAATGGCCAGCGTCGGCACCATCTCATAACGGGTCGAGCAGGCCAAAGCCAGCGCCGCCAGAATCCACAAAGCGAACAAAATAAGGATGGCAGCCGGGATCAACCGCCAGTCAACTCCGGTGGCAAACGCCTGCCACTGGCCTTCTTTATCGATGAAATTGATGAGGACGAAAGCCGCCGTGATCATTGTCACCACGAAAAAGACCGCATCCGCCACATACGGCCGGCGCAGAAAATAGTTCGTGAATCCACCCAAAGCATACCCAAACACCACACACCCAGCGAAGATCCAAAAGGCAAGCGTGTCCGTGTTCCCGTATGCGTCATAAGCCATGCGGCTGGCCAGCAGCGAACTGAGCAAGTTCACGTAGCTCAACACCACCAAGGCGCCGCTCAGACCGGCGTACTTGGCCAAGAGAAACTGGGCGCGTCCGACCGGTTTGGCCAGGACGGCCAGCGCTGTCCCAGACCGAATTTCGTGCGCCACGGAGGCCGAGGCGCTCAAAACCGCCCCGAACAACCCGGACAGAAACATGATCGCCAAAACGCTGTCCTTGACCAACTTTGGATCATCGCCAAAGCCGAAGTACGGGACGCAAGCCAGGAAGACGGAGAAGCCGGACGAAAAGGTCATCAGCAAGAGAAATACAGGCTGGCGCACAAGCTCCATGAATGCATTTCTGGCGATGGTGATGAACTGTCGCATCTAGCTATAAGGTTGTTAGGTTACGGCCCAACGGTTTGATTGCAAACGGTAACTGCGCAAGCTTCCAAACCGGGGTGGCGCGAAATTACCTGGAACCCCGGTCTTTGGAAAGTGTGCGTCTGTCTGCACATTCGCGCGGCCATCGGCCCCCGCCCCGTCTAGGGCTTAGACCAAATCCACTCCCCTCCGTCACTCCCGCAGGCCGAACGGGGCTCGACGGCGACCCGAAAGTTGCTTCGCCAGGCCGATGGCGGCACGCATGCTGGACGGATCGGCCTTGCCCTGCCCAGCAATGTCGTAGGCTGTTCCATGATCTGGGGAGGTGCGAATGAAGGGCAGGCCCAGGGTCCAGTTGATGCCCCGTTCGAACCCGATCATCTTCAAAGGAACCAGCCCCTGATCGTGATACATCGCGACCACGGCATCGTAATCGCCGCGATAGGCATAATAGAACAACGTGTCCGCTGCCAATGGGCCGATGGCATCGATGCCCCGGGCCCGGGCCGCTCGGACGGCTGGACCAATCGTCTCCAGTTCTTCCGTCCCTATTTTGCCTCCCTCCCCCGCGTGCGGGTTGAGCCCGCAGACCGCGATCCGAGCACGGGTTAGCTGCAGATCGCCGCAAGCTCGCACCGCCAGTTCGATAGCCAATTCCACCTTCTCTCGAGTGATGGCCGGCGCGACGGATTTGATCGGCAGATGGGTGGTCACGAGCGCCACACGCAACCAGCGCCCGCGATCGTCTTCTCCTAACAACATCATGGCGGTGCGCTTCGCGTCGGCCAGATCGGACAGGAACTCGGTCTGACCAGTGAAGCCGTCTTCTCCGCTGCGAATGATGGCTTCTTTGTTCACTGGCGCGGTCACCAAGGCGTCAAGCTGACCTCGCAGGCAACGTCGAGCCCCTTCCCGCAGGTACGCCAAGGCCGCTTGAGCCGACGCGGGCGAGCCGCACGCCAAATCCTTCGGCAACGGCGTTTGGACGGGATCGTAGACGCAGAGGCGGGCGACGGCATCGGCATCGCTCGATGCCAAAGTCAGCTTCAATCCCAAACGATCATTCAGCTCCCGCACGCGAGCCTGATCGCCAATGATTAAATAGCGGGCCTGGTCCCGGGCGAGCTCACTGGCGACGGCTTTTAAGGTCACTTCCGGCCCGACGCCGGTAACGTCGCCGAGGGCGATCCCAATGTTCATGTGGAGAAGGAAGATTTATTGCTGCTGGCAGGCGACTCGTTCAGGTCAGGCGCTTCGCCTCAGGCGAGCGGCGCGGGCCACAGGAGTGCCCGGGCTCAATCGGGGAAATACTGGACGAAGGACTTCGCTTTTAGCTTTTCGATCCACTTATCGTGAAGCCGCTTGGTTTCGGTGTTCTTCAGGATGGTCTCGATGTCAGCCCTGACCTCTGAGAGCGGCTTGATATGCGCTGTTTTCGCGTCTTCCACCAGCATCAGATAGCAGCCGTCAGCCCGTTCCACCACTCCGCTGCGCTGGCCAGGCTTTAAAGCGAACGCCACATCAGCCAGATCTTGCCGCAATACCGATTTTTCAACCCAGCCCCAATCGCCGCCATCCGCGCTTTGCGAGCCTTGAGAGTAAACTTTGGCCATCTCAGCAAACGAGGCGCCTTCGTCCAGTTTGGCGAGGATCTCCTGGGCCATGCTCTTGGAGATTGCATTGTCGCTGCCGCGATTCGTAATGACGATCATGCGGAGCTTTACCTGGTCTTCCAATTTGAACTTTTCCTGATTCTCCTTGTAGTACGTTTCGATCTTAAAAGGCGAGATGACGGGGTCGCGGGGGATGAAATGATCCACCATCGCCGAGAGAATGACGCGTTCCCGGACTTTTTGCCGGTAGTTCTCGAAGGTTAATCCCTGGGCCTGCAGGGTTTTGGTGAGCGTCAAACGATTGCCATAGTTGCGCGTATCCTTGGCGATCTGATCTTCGATATAGCTGTCGGGCAAATTGTAGCCGCCGGTCTTGAATTCATGCAGAATCAACTGCCGCTCGACCAGGTCGCGGATCGCGTTGCCGCGGAGTTCCCGCGCCTTCTGTTCAAACAAGTCGGGACGATCGCCGTAGCGACGCTCGAGGAACTCAAGTTCGGAGGCGATTGCCGTCAGGACCTCCTTGAAGGTAATGACCGTATCGTTGACCCGGGCGACGATTCCGTTTAGGGGCACAGCCGAGCCGCTCTGCGCCTGCAGGCAAAGCGGCGACAAAGCAACGAAGAGCGCGAGCAAGAATTTCATTTCAGAACGAGTCAACTTTACGAAAGGCCTGTGGGGGAGGTCAAGCGTCGCCGCTTGCCGTCCTTCCCACTTCCCCGTCATTTCACCGACGCGCGCGGCGGTCTGCGGGACCAATGAGGGACCTCGTCGATCCAAATTTTTCGTAACATTTAGCCCCCTTTCCGCGTCCAATGGGTATCTGAATGCCATGAGTCAGCGCATTGTTCGCACGGTTCGGGCGGCAGGCTTCACCCTCATTGAACTTCTGGTGGTCATTGGGATTATCGGGATTCTCACATCGATGTTGATGCCCGCCCTGAGCAAGGCAAAAGGGTCTGCCCAGCGCATCGCCTGCTTGAACAATGAAAAACAGCTCGCATTGGCGCTGCACCTCTATGCCACCGACAATAACGGCTTCTTTCCACCGCGCATTCAGACGAACCGGTGGTGCACGACATTGCTGCCGCACTACCAGGACCTGCGCATTTTGAAGTGCCCGGCGGATCGATTTGCCCGGGCCGTGACCAACGCGGCCGCGGGGAGCGGGCTACGTCCGGCCGAATCGGCGCCGCGCACCTATGTCATCAATGGCTTCAATGACTATTACCGGCTCATGGTCGGGATGGAAGCGATGCCCAACTTTCGACGCCTGGGCAACGGCGAGATCGTCATCAACGAGCGCAACATCCCCGAACCGTCCGCCACCATCGCTTTCGGCGAGCGCGACAGCAGTCCGCAATCGCGACCGCAATATCACATGGATTACGACGCCCTCGATGATCAGACCGGACTGCAGCAATCCATGCACGGCAATTCCAGCCGCACCGGCAAAGGTGGCGGTTCCAACTACGCCATGGTCGATGGGCATGTCGAATTCCTCCGTTACGGCCGGAGTTTCAATCCGATCAACCTCTGGGCTGTCTCCCCGGGCGAGCGCAGTATTGCCCTGGCGGTGCCTTAGTCCCATGCATCAACACGAAGGCGTTCCTTAGCCATGAACAGTCGTCGCTGGATGCTGCTCGGCGCCTTTGCCACACTGCTGGTCCTCTATGCCGTTTTTTTTACCGAATGGTTCCGCCCCGCGCCGATCGGGATCGCCTCCCAGGTTCGGTTTGCGATTCAACCGCCCCGTTTTGGACGTCCCGTGAAACAGGTCACGGTGGCGGGGATTCCGGTCGCGACCAATCGGCCGCCTCCGCCTCCGGACGCTCTGGAACGCATCGGCAAAC